>NZ_JBVKDS010000001.1:616778-779123 GCF_055633695.1 Kitasatospora sp. NPDC114501
GAAAAGCGCTGACAGCCCCACAGGGACGAGCAAACCGGGGTCTTTGGGCCAGCCTGCCCACCCACGGATGGGCCCGGGGCGGGCGGTCGCTCGCCTCCCCGCCCCGGCTCCGTGTCCGGATCAGGACTCCGGGGTGGACCGCTTGCGCCGGCTGAGGACCCGCCGCACCGGCGCGGAGACCGTCCCGACCGCCCGGCCGGCCGCGGTGCCCACCGCCGTACGGGCCGCCCGCACCGCGTCGGAGATCCGCCACCACAGCTGCGCCGAGGACGGCGGCAGCAGCAGCGCCCTGGTCCGCCCGGCCCGGCCGGCGGTCGCCCGCAGCCCGCGCCGCACGGTGCGGACGTCGGCGGCCAGCGGCTCCGGGGACGGCTGCCCGGGCGGGGCGTAGAGCACCCGCTCGGTGGCCAGCGCGAGCCGGCCGGTGGCCGCCGCCGAGTCCTCGTCCAGCCGCGCCTCCTCGGTGATCCGGCGGGCCGCCGAACGGGGGGTGCGTGACTCGTCCGGGGGAATTCCGAGGTCCCAGGCGGAGTCGATCAGCTCGTCCCAGGCGGCCAGCACCTGGGCGTCGGTCAGCTCCGCCGGACGGCCCCCGCCGGGCCCGCGCCGCCCGCCGCCGCCCAGCCGGCGACGGCGCACGGCGGTGCGCCAGAGCATCGGGACGAGCAGCAGTGCGAACAGCGCGAGCACCGCGGCCAGGGTGCCGAGCACCTGGCCGGAGAGCAGCCAGGACTCCTCGGCGGCCTCGGCGACGGCCTTGTCCTTGGTGCCGCACTCACCGAGCTGGCGCTGCTTGGCGGTGCAGTCCGGGGCGGCGCTCGGCGCCGGGGCGGCCGCGGTGGGCTGCGGGGCGGCGGTCGCCTGCTGGGTCGGCGCGCTGGTCGGGGCGCTGGCCGGCTCGGTGTAGCGGGCCGGGACGCCGCGGCTCGGGGTCGGCTCGAAACGCAGCCAGCCGTAGTTCGCGAAGTACAGCTCGGGCCAGGCGTGGTACATCCGGCCGGTCACCGAGTAGACGTCGCCGCCCTTGTTGTCGCCGGGGGTGAAGCCCACGGCCACCCGGGCCGGGATCTTCAGCGCCCGGGCCATCGCCGCCATGGTGGAGGCGTAGTGCACGCAGAAGCCCCGGCGGTCGCGCAGGAAGACGGAGATGGCGTTGCTGCCGGTGCCGCCGCTGACCGTGGTGTCGTACGTGAAGCCCGGCCCGGTGAACCAGTCGACCAGCGCCGTCGCCCGGTCGTAGTCGTTCTGCGCGCCGGCGGTGACGGCCCTGGCCTTCTCGGCGACCACGGCGGGCAGGTCGGACGGGACGGCGGTGTAGCGGTCCCTGATGTCCTGCGGCGCGGTGGCCGCGAGGCGCAGCTCGGCGGCGGTGGGCCGCAGGTCCAGGGCGCTGACGTGGTAGCGCAGTCCCCGGATCGCCTTGTCGTTGGCCGGCAGGACGGTACGGGTCAGCGGATCGAGCTTCCAGTCGCCCCGGTTGGGGAGCTGGACGGCGGCGGCCGGGTACGGCATCGGCAGCCAGCTGCCCTCCAGCCGGTCGCTGACCTGGAAGTCGCCCTCGATCCGGGGGACCTGGGCGTTGCGCAGGCCCTCGGGGGTGGGCAGGGTCGCCGGGAGGTCGCTGACCGTGGTGCTGCCGAGCTTCCAGTTGGTGCCGTCGAACTGGTCGAGCGAGCCGGTCCGCAGGTAGATCTGGTCGGCCAGCGGGCTGTCCAGGGTGTAGGTGAGCAGTTCCGCGTCGGTGGGCTTGGTGATCGCGGCCTCCAGGCTGACCAGCGGGTCGAGGCTGGTCGCCAGGCTCCCGCCGGAGCCCTTGCCGTTCGCTCCGGCGGGCCCGGAGTGCAGCAGCCCGAAGCTCCAGTGCGGCAGGACCACCGGCAGCAGCAGCGCCACCGCCAGGGCCAGCACGCCGACCTGCCGCCCGCCCGGGCTGACCCGGGCGGACTCCGCGGAGCCGCGGGCGCCGCCGTGGAACACCCGGCCCCAGCGGGAGACCCGGTCCTGGCCCTCGGCGAACAGCAGCAGCAGGTAGCCGGCCGCGGCGGTGGCGAACCAGACCCAGCTGCCGTGTTCCCCGGCCAGGGCGTTGCCGACCGAGTACAGCGCCAGCAGCGGCAGGCCGGCCAGCGCCGAGCGCCGGTAGGTCACCGCGACGGTGTCGACCGCGACGGCGATCAGACCGATCGCCGAGACCAGGATCAGCCGCAGTCCGGGGGTGGGCGGAGCCGGGATGGCGTACTGCTGTATGTCGTCCAGGCCGGAGGCGAAGACGTGGTCCAGGACCCGCATCGTGGCCGGCCCGGGCAGCACCCCGCCGGAGCCGGCGAAGCCGAGCAGCATCAGCAGGAGCAGCGCCAGCAGCTGCCCGACCGGCACCGTCCAGCGGTACAGCGGGGAGCGGCGCAGGCCGGCGCCGAGCGCGGCGATCACGGTGATCACCAGGGCGGCGTGGGTCAGCCAGCTCCGGTTGGTGAGCAGCGGCATCATGCACAGCGAGGCGAGGGCGGTGGCCAGCGCCGAGTAGACGGTCAGTTTGGCCCGGGTGGTCACGCGCCGGCCTCTTCTCGGTAGGGGGCGGTGGTCCTGCTGCCGTCGGCGGCCCGCCACAGGTCCGGTACGGAGTCCCCGGCGCGGACCGGGATCACCGTCCAGCCGGACTCGCGCAGCTGCCGGACCCGGGCCTGGAAGTCGTCGCCGCCGGTGTCCGGGGCGAGCATCCGCAGGCCGGCCCAGGTGCCGGTGTCCAGCAGGAAGGCGATCGCCCCGCCGGCGCGGCTGCGCAGCCGGCCCAGCCGGGTGGCCTGGGCGTCGTCCAGCTCGCCGAGGACCGCGATCAGCAGGCCCTCGCCGCCGGTGCGCAGCGGGTCCTCGGCGCGGGAGAGGGTGCCGCCGTCGGAGAGGTCGGCGACGGCGAGGGCGTCCAGGATCAGTCCGGAGGCGTCGGCGGTGCCGTGGCCGCCGCCCGCGCCCGGCCCGGGCACCGACTGCCCGGTGTCGGTGAGCAGCCGGGTCTGGTAGCCGCGCTCCAGCAGGTGCACGGCGACGGAGGCGGCGCAGCTGACCGCCCACTCGAAGGAGGAGGCGGGGCCGCTGCCCCGGTGGGCGATCTCCCGGGTGTCCAGCACGACGCTGGCCCGGGCCTGCTGCGGCTGCTCCTCGCGGCGCACCATCAGTTCGCCGTACCGGGCGGTGGAGCGCCAGTGCACCCGGCGCAGGTCGTCGCCGGGCCGGTACTCGCGCAGGATCACGTCGTCGTCGCCGGCCAGCGCCAGGGTGCGGCTGTGGCTCTCGCCCTGGCCGATCCACTCGCCGCTGAGCCGGACCGACTGGAGCGCCTGGACCTGGGGGACGACGGTGAGGACGTCGGAGGCGGTGAAGGCGCGGGTGACCTCGCACATCCCGAAGGGGTCGGACAGCCGCAGCTGGAGCGGCCCGAGCGGGTAGCGGCCGCGCAGGTCGGAGCGGACCCGGTAGGAGACCTCGCGGTGGCCGCGCGGCTCGACCCGGTCCAGCACGAAGCGCGGGCGCGGCCCGAGCACGTACGGGACCTTGTCCTCCAGCAGCAGCACCCCGGTGGGCACCCGGGAGACGTTGTCGACCCGCAGGTGGACCCGGGCCTCCTGGCCGGCGACCGCCCGGCGGGGGCTGAGCCGGCGTCCGCTGGCCACCCGGTAGCGGGTGTTGGCGACCACCACCACGGCGACCAGCGGCAGCGCGGCGAGCAGGACGCCGACGCGCAGCAGGGCGTCCTGGTCGAGCAGGTAGGAACAGACCACCGCGGTGAACCCGGCGGCGAGGAAGGACCGCCCCCGGGTGGTGAGACCGCGGAACCCGGCCCGCAGCCCCGATGCGGAGTCGGACTCGGCCACCTCAGCCCCTCCGGACGGCCGGGCCGCCCTGCGGGCGCGGCAGCGGCAGCCGGGCGACCAGGTCGGCCACGATCTGCTCGGAGGTGCGGCGGCTGAGCTGCGTCTCGGCGGTCGGCATCAGACGGTGCGCCAGGACCGGGACGGCGAGGCGCTGGATGTCGTCCGGGGTGACGTAGTCGCGGCCGTCCAGCGCGGCGGCGGCGCGGGCGGCCCGGACCAGGTGCAGGGTCGCGCGCGGCGAGGCGCCCAGGCGCAGCTCGGGGCTGGTGCGGGTGGCGCCGACCAGGTCGACGGCGTAGCGGCGGACCGGGTCGGCGATGTGCACGGTGCGGACCAGGTCGATCAGCTTGAGGATGTCGGAGGCGTGCGCGACCGGCTGGAGGTCCTCCAGCGGGCTGGCGCCGCCGTGCACGTCCAGCATCGCGAGCTCGGCCTCGGGGCTGGGGTAGCCGATCGAGATCCGGGCCATGAAGCGGTCGCGCTGGGCCTCCGGGAGCGGGTAGGTGCCCTCCATCTCGACCGGGTTCTGGGTGGCCACGACCATGAACGGCGAGGGCAGCTCGTAGCTGGTGCCGTCGATGGTGACCTGGCGCTCCTCCATCGACTCCAGCAGTGCCGACTGGGTCTTGGGCGAGGCGCGGTTGATCTCGTCGCCGACCACGACCTGGGCGAAGATCGCGCCCGGACGGAACTCGAAGTCGTGCCGCTGCTGGTCGTAGATGTTGGTGCCGGTGACGTCCGAGGGCAGCAGGTCGGGCGTGAACTGGATGCGGCGCACGGTGCAGTCGAGCGAGCGGGCGAGCGCCTTGGCCAGCATGGTCTTGCCGACGCCGGGCACGTCCTCCAGCAGCAGGTGGCCCTCGGCGAGCAGGACGGTCAGGGCGATCCGGACGGCCTCCGGCTTGCCCTCGATCACGCTCTCGATGTTGCCGCGGACGCGGTCGACGACCGCGGCGAGCTCGGGGAGCCCGACCGGCCGGTACCCGTTCGCCCCCTGCTGCCCGCCCCCCGCGGGACTCCCGAGTCCGGCCTGGTCCTTGTAGCTCGTCACCCGTTTACGCTCCCTGGCACCCTGTGCCCGCCCCGTCCCGAGGCCGGACCCCACCCCATGCTTGACGCGGCCGTCCCGGGGGCGGTTCCGAGGGGATCCGGCGCCGGGAAGGCGGCCTGCGGCCTGGCCGCCCCAGGTGGTTCGGGGTCCGACCGGCAGGCGCATTCTCCCTCGTGCGACGACCGGAAGTCACCATGCGGCGGCACCCGAATGCCCGGACGCCCGGACGCCGTCGGCCGGGCGGGGGTCGGGTGGGAGGGCTCAGTCGATCTCGCGCAGCAGACCGGTGTGGACGTCGAAGACGAAGCCGCGGACGTCGTCGGTGTGCAGCAGGAAGGGGGAGGTGCGGACGCGCTGCATGGACTGGCGGACGTCGCCGTCCAGGTCGACGAAGGCCTCCACCGCCCACTGCGGGCGCTGGCCGACCTCCAGTTCCAGCTCGCGGCGGAAGTCCTCGGTGAGCCCGAGCAGGCCGCAGCCGGTGTGGTGGATCAGCGCGATCGACCGGGTGCCGAGGGCGCGCTGGCTGATGGTCAGGGACCGGATGGTGTCGTCGGTGACGACGCCGCCGGCGTTGCGGATGACGTGGGCGTCGCCGAGTTCGAGGCCGAGCGCCGCGAACAGGTCCAGGCGGGCGTCCATGCAGGCCACCACGGCGATCTTCTGCACCGGGCGGGCGTCCATGCCGCCGTCCCGGAAGGTCACCGCGTAGGCGCGGTTGGCCGTGACGAAGCGGTCGATGACGGTGGGTCTGGCAGGTTCGGCAGCGGCGTTCGGCGAGGGCCGGTCGGGTGTCACTGTCATGGTGGCGACGTTAGTGCGGATCCGGCCCGCGCGGTGGGGCGGAGAGCTACAGAACAGGGCGCTGTGATCGAGTGCATAGCCACAACGGGAGGGTTTGTCCGGGCTGGTCCCGGAGCGGCCGCACGCGGTGGCGGGCCAGGGGGCGCGCGCCCGTCGCCGAAGGCCCCCGATCCGTACCGCCGCCGTACCGCGCCGACGGCCGCGACCTGCGGTGATCCGTACCGCCGCCCGGGTGGTGCGCCGGAGCGGACCATTGACTGGCAGGGTCCGCGCGATAGAGTTTGCGGCGCAGTGGAGCACACCCGCCGGGGCCCGTCAACCGGGCCTTCCCGGCCGGTGCGGCCGGTCGACGCGGTCCGTGGCCTCCACCCGCTCCGTGCCCACCTGGCGCACCTTCCCCGGCGCCGGGCGGTCACGACCTTCCCCTCGAGCGGGCGGGGACCACGGGCCGCTTCGTCGTGCCGGGGCACGGTGGGCGAGAATGGTCGCAGCTCCCGGACGTCGGGCTGCTCCGCACCGAGGAAGGGCGCCACCGCGCATGACCACCAACGAACCGGGCCCCAAGCACGTTCCGGTGATGCTCCAGCGGTGCGTGGACGCGCTGGCCCCGGCGATCTCGCGCCCCGGCGCCGTCGTGGTGGACGCCACCCTCGGCCTCGGCGGGCACAGCGAGGCGCTGCTGACCCGGTTCCCGGAGGTCCGGCTGGTCGCGGTGGACCGCGACCCGGCGGCGCTGAAGCTGTCCGGCGAGCGGCTGGCCCCGTTCGGCGACCGGGCCACCCTGGTGCACGCCGTCTACGACGAGATCCCCGAGGTGCTGGAGCGCCTGGGCATCGACCGGGTGGACGGCGTCCTGTTCGACCTCGGCGTCTCCTCGATGCAGCTGGACGAGGCGGACCGCGGCTTCGCGTACGCCCAGGACGCGCCGCTGGACATGCGGATGGACCAGACCCGGGGGATCAGCGCGGCGGAGGTGCTGAACACCTACAGCCACGGCGCCCTGGCCCGGATCCTCAAGGTGTACGGCGAGGAGCGGTTCGCCGGGAAGATCGCCTCGGTGATCCTGCGGGAACGGGAGAAGGAACCGTTCACCAACAGCGCGCGTCTGGTCGAGTTGGTGCGCAACGCCATTCCGGCGGCGACCCGTCGGACCGGCGGGAACCCGGCCAAGCGGACGTTCCAGGCGCTGCGGATCGAGGTCAACGGCGAGCTGGAGGTCCTGGACCGGGCGATCCCGGGGGCGCTGGACGTCCTCGCGGTCGGCGGCCGGATCGTGGTGATGTCCTACCAGTCCCTGGAGGACCGGCTGGTCAAGCAGTACCTCGCCGCCGGTGCGACCAACACCGCTCCGCCGGGGCTGCCGTTCATCCCGGAGGAGCACCAGCCCTGGCTCAAACTGATCACCCGCGGTGCCGAGCTGGCCACCGAGGAGGAGATCGAGGAGAACCGGCGCGCCGCGCCCGTACGGCTGCGGGTGGCGGAGAGGATCAGGGACCGAAGCAAGCGGAGCTGACGAACCGGCCCGGCGGGGTCCGAAGGGCGGAGGAGAGCGGTGGGGCCGGTGGCCGGTGAGGTCCGGGCGGGGCGGGGAGGACTCCCCGGGCAGGGCAGGGCGCGGATCACGGTCCGGCCGGGCAAGCGTCCGGTACGGGGGCGTACCCCGTTCGCGGTGCTCATCGTGGTGCTGCTGGCGGCCGGGCTGCTCGGCCTGCTCGCGCTGAACACCGCGCTCAACGAGGGCTCCTTCGAGCTGTCCCGACTGCAGAAGCAGACCACCGTGGCGACCGACGAGCAGCAGGGCCTCCAGCACGAGATCGACCAGAGCTCGGCGCCGGACGCGCTGGCCAGGCGCGCCGCCGAGCTGGGCATGGTCCCGGCCGGCGGGATGGCCTTCCTGGACGTCCCGAACGGCGGCAAGGTGGTCGGCACCCCGGGCCCGGCGCAGGACAGCCCGCCGGTCAAGCGCTCCACGGCCGAGCCGTGGCCGACCAGGGCCCAGTCCGGCGCGGCCCAGCCCGCCGCCGGGCCGTCGCCGACCGCGCCCCAGCCGGGCGGCGCCCCGTCGCCGGCCGCACCGCCGCCGGCGCCGACCCCGGCGGCCTCCGCCGGTGACTCGGTGATCCAGCTCAACCCGGTCTCGCCCGCCGCGGCCGCCAAGCCGAGCGGGGGTGCGGCCCGATGAGCGGGTGGAACGAGCCGACCAGCAGAGGGTGCGCGGTGTGCGAAGCGCCCGCCGAGCGCGGCGAGGTGGTCGCATGAGCACTCCACGTCAGCCCTCCGGAGGTTCCAGCGGGTCCGGCGGCGGCAACGGCCGCCGTCCGGTGCCCCGGGGCGCCGCGCCGCGCGCGCAGTCCGCCTCCGGCCGCAGCCAGCCCGCGAAGGGCCAGCCCGCCAAGGGGCAACCGGCCAAGAGCCAGCCTGCCAAGGCCCAGCCCGCGAAGGGCCAGCCCGCCCGCAGCCAGTCGGCCAAGGCCCAGCCCGCCAGGTCGGCCTCCGCCGGCCGCACCCCGCGGGCGCCGCAGCAGCGCCGCCCCGAGGGACGCCCGCCGGCCCGCGGCCAGGCGCCGGTGCGCCCGAAGAGCCGTCCGCCGCTGCGCCCCAGGGCGCTCAAGCTGGCCGACCCCAGGCGCCGGCTGCGGGTGATCGGCGTGGTGCTGTCGCTGGTGCTCTCCGTCTTCGCGGGCCGCCTGGTGCAGCTCCAGCTGGTGGACGCCGACGCGCTGGCCGCCGACGCCAACACCAACCGCTACCTGAACATCCCGATCACCGCCGAACGCGGCTCGATAACGTCCTCCGACGGCGTCGCGCTGGCGGCCACCGTGGACGCGTACGACATCACCGCCGACCCGGCGATGTTCACCCCGGAGGCGACCGGCATCCCGGACGCGCCGGAGCAGGCGGCCGCGCTGCTGTCGCCGATCCTCGGCGTGCCCAGGGAGAGGATCGCCGCCGACCTCCACACCCCCAAGAGCCGTTACAAGCGGCTCGCGGCCCAGCAGACCCCGGCCGCCAAGAAGCAGATCAGCGACCTCAAGTCGGGCCTGGAGAAGCAGGCCGGCTCGCGGGCCTGCCAGGCCCAGAAGAAGCTGCTCGGCAAGCCCGCCGACCAGGGCGGGCGCACCCGGGTGGACAACGAGTGCGCCAACCCGCTGGCCGGGGTGTTCAACCGGGAGACCCAGAAGCGGATCTACCCGGCGGACGGGCTGGCCGCCAACCTGGTCGGCTTCGTCAACGCCGAGGGCGAGGGCGCCGGCGGCCTGGAGCTCCAGTACCAGAAGCTGCTGGCCGGCAAGGACGGCCACAGCAGCTACGCCCAGTCGGGCGGGCGGCTGGTGCCCACCGCCGGCGGCTCGATGGAGCCGGCCGTGCCGGGCAGCGACGTCAAGCTGACCATCAACCGGGACATCCAGTGGGCCGCCCAGCGGGCGATCACCGACCAGGTCGCCAACTCCGGAGCGGAGAAGGGCTACGTGGTGGTCCAGGACGTGAAGACCGGTCAGGTCCTCGCGATGGCCACCGCGCCCGGCTTCAACCCGAACGACCTGAGCCTGTCCAAGCAGGCCAACCTGGGCAACCCCGCCCTGGCCGACGCGTACGAGCCGGGCAGCACCGCCAAGCTGATGAGCATGGCCGCCGTCCTGGACTCCGGCAAGGCCACCTGGGACACCAAGGTCACCGTGCCCAACCGGCTGGTCCGGGCCGGGCAGCAGTTCAAGGACGACGTCGACCACGACACCTGGTACCTGACGCTGGCCGGGGTGCTGGCCAAGTCCTCCAACATCGGCACCATCGAGGCGGTGGAGACCCTCGGCGGCGGCGACCAGGTGGAGGCCAACAAGGTCCTGGACGGCTACCTGCGCAAGTTCGGCGTGGCCGAGCCGACCGGCCTGGGCTTCCCCGGGGAGACCGCCGGGAAGCTCAAGAAGCCGGAGGACCTGGTCGCCTCGGAGAAGTACAACATCTCCTTCGGCCAGGGCCCGATGCAGATGAACGCGCTACAGGCCACGTCGGTCTACTCGACCATCGCCAACGGCGGGGTGCGGGTCGCGCCCAGCATCGTCCAGGGCGTCACCGACCCCGACGGCAGGTACAAGCCGAGCAGGCCGGGGGAGCAGACCCAGGTGGTCAGCCCGGAGACGGCCAGGACGCTCACCTCGATGCTGGAGTCGGTCGTCGACGACGAGCAGGGCACCGGCGGCAAGGCCGCCATCCCCGGCTACCGGGTCGCCGGCAAGACCGGCACCGCGAACCGCGGCGCCGCCAACGGCGTCGGCTACGACGGCTACACCGCCTCCTTCATCGGCTTCGCCCCCGCCGACGCCCCCCGCTACACCGTCTCCTGCACCCTCCAGGGCCCGGTCAACGGCCACTTCGGCGGCCAGCTGTGCGGCCCGGTGTTCAAGCAGGTGATGGAGTTCACCCTGAAGACCATGCAGGTCCCGCCGAGCGGCAGCCCGGCTCCCAACCTGACCGTCGACTGGAAGCCGTGAGCGAGCGATGAGCAATGAACCGGCGGGGCCGGAGCACGGCGCGGCGCGGGGCCGGTTTGGCCCTGGACACCCTTCGGCGGATAGCCTTCGCGCCGTGCCGAAACCCGATCAAACCACCGTGAGTCCGCCCCGCCCGACCGGGACCACCGCCCTGCCGCTCGCCGAGCTGGCCGCCGAACTGGGCCTGCCGCCCGTCGAGGGCGGCGCCGTCAGCGGCGTCACCCACGACTCCCGCGCGGTCCGTCCGGGCGACGTGTACGTGGCCTTCCCGGGCGCCAACCACCACGGCGCGGCCTTCGCCGCCAAGGCCGCGGAGTCCGGCGCGGTGGCGGTGCTCACCGACCCGGCCGGCGCCGAGCTGGCGGCCGGTACCGGCCTGCCGCTGCTGGTCGTCGACCGGCCGCGGGCCGTCATGGGCGAGCTGGCCGCGGTCGTCTACGGCCGTCCCTCCCGGCGGCTGCTGATGATCGGGCTCACCGGCACCAACGGCAAGACCACCACCTCGTACCTGGTCGAGGGCGGCCTGCGCGGCGCCGGGCGCGGCCCGGGCGTGATCGGCACCGTCGAGATGCGGGTCGGCGAGGAGCGGATCAAGAGCGAGCGCACCACCCCCGAGGCCACCGACCTGCACGCGATCCTCGGCGTGATGGCCGAGCGCGGCGCCGACGCGGTGACCATGGAGGTCTCCAGCCACGCCCTGGTCTTCGGCCGCACCGACGGGGTCGCCTACGACGTCGCGCTGTTCAACAACCTGACCCCCGAGCACCTCGACTTCCACCCGGACATGGAGGACTACTTCCAGGCGAAGGCCCGGCTCTTCCAGCCCGGCAAGTCCCGCCACGGCGTGGTCAACCTGGACGACGAGTACGGCCGCCGGCTCGCCGCCGAGGCCAAGATCCCGGTGACCACCTTCTCCGCCACCGGCGCCGCCGAGGCCGACTGGCGGGCCGTGGACGTCCGGCTCGGGCCGGTCGGCTCCACCTTCAGGGTGCTGGGCCCGGACGGCGCCGAGGCCGACGCCTCCGTGCCGCTGCCCGGTCCGTTCAACGTCGCCAACGCGCTCGCCGCGATCACCGTGCTGGTCGCCGCCGGGCTGCCGCTGGAGCGCGTCGTGGCCGGTGTCGCCGCCGTCCCCGGCGTGCCGGGCCGGCTGGAGCGGGTGGACGCCGGACAGCCGTTCGTCGCCGTCGTCGACTACGCGCACAAGCCGGACGCCCTCAGGGCCGTCCTCGCCTCGCTGCGCGAGGTCACCGAGGGCCGGCTGCACGTCGTGGTCGGCTGCGGCGGCGACCGCGACCCCCACAAGCGCGGCCCGATGGGCGACATCGCCGCCCGCCTCGCCGACACCGCCCTGCTGACCAGCGACAACCCGCGCAGCGAGGACCCGTTGGCGATCCTCGCCACCATGCTGACCAGCGCCGCCGCGGTGCCCGAGGCCGAGCGCGGGGCCGTCCTGGTCGTCCCCGACCGGGCCGAGGCGATCGGCCTCGCCGTCGCCCGCGCCCAGGCGGGGGACACCGTGCTGGTGGCCGGCAAGGGCCACGAGCTCGGCCAGTACGTACGAGACGAGATCCGCCCCTTCGACGACCGGGAGGTGCTGCGCGAATCCATCGCGCAGACCACGGCCGCGCGGGGCGACCGAGGAGTAGAGCAGCAGTGATCGCACTGACCCTCGCCGAGGTGGCCGCCGCCGTCGGAGGCACCCTGGACGGCGCCGACCCGGACGCCCTGGTCACCGGCCCGGTCGAGATCGACTCGCGGAAGGTGAGCCCGGGCGGCCTGTTCGCGGCCTTCGTCGGCGAGCACGTGGACGGCCACGACTACGCGGCCAGGGCGGTCGAGGACGGCGCCGTCGCGGTGCTGGCCTCCCGCCCGGTCGGCGTGCCCGCCGTCCTGGTCGACAGTGTGGTGGAGGCGCTCGGCAGGCTGGCCCGCGCCGTGGTCTCCCGTGCCGAGGGCACCACCGTGGTCGCGCTGACCGGCTCGGCCGGCAAGACCAGCACCAAGGACCTGATCGCCCAGCTGCTCCAGCGGCTCGGCGAGACCGTCTACCCGCCCGGCTCGCTCAACAACGAGATCGGCCACCCGATGACCGCGCTGCGGGTCGAGGACGGCACCCGGCACCTGGTCATCGAGATGGGCGCCCGGCACAAGGGCGACATCGAGTACCTCACCTCGATCACCCCGCCCCGGATCGGCCTGGTCCTCAACGTCGGCACCGCCCACCTCGGCGAGTTCGGCTCCCAGGAGGCGATCGCCGAGGCCAAGGGCGAACTGGTCGAGGCCCTGCCCGCCGACGGCGCCGCCGTCCTCAACGCGGACGACCGGCTGGTGCGCGCGATGGCCTCCCGGACCAAGGCGAAGGTGGTCCTGTTCGGGGAATCCCCGGACGCCCACGTACGGGCCACCGACGTTCGCCTGGACGCCACCGGGCGGCCGTCGTTCACGCTCACCACCCCGGCCGGTTCCGCGCCCGTGCAGCTGCGCCTGTACGGTGAGCACCACGTCTCGAACGCCCTCGCCGCCGCCGCGGTGGCGGTGGAGCTCGGGATGTCCGTCGACGACACCGCGGCAGCCCTGGGCGAAGCGGGTGCGCTGTCCCGCTGGCGCATGGAGGTCGTCGACCGGGCCGATGGTGTCACCGTCGTGAACGACGCCTACAACGCGAACCCCGACTCGATGCGGGCCGCGCTGCGGGCGCTGGTGTCGATGGGGGGCCGGGGCCCGGAGCGCCGCCGCACCTGGGCGGTGCTCGGCGAGATGCGGGAGCTCGGCGAGGAGAGCCTGGCCGAGCACGACGCCATCGGGCGGCTCGCCGTCCGGCTGGACGTCACCAAGCTGGTGGCGGTCGGCGGACGCGAGGCGGCCTGCATGGAACTCGGCGCGAGGAACGAAGGTTCGTGGGGTGAGGAGTCGGTGCTGGTGTCCGACGCGGACGCGGCGGTCGAGCTGCTGCGCAGTCAGCTTCGGCCGGGGGATGTGGTCCTGGTGAAGGCTTCCCGTTCGGTGGGGCTGGAGAAGGTGGCCGAGGCCCTCCTGGCGGACGGTGTGGCCGAATAATGAAGCAGATCCTGTTCTCCGGGATGATCGGTCTCATCCTGTCGCTGCTCGGCACCCCGGCGCTGATCAAGCTGCTCGCGAAGCACGGCTACGGCCAGTACATCCGGGACGACGGCCCCAAGGCGCACCACAGCAAGAAGGGCACGCCCACCATGGGCGGCATCGCCTTCATCCTGGCGACCCTGATCGCGTACTTCGCCACGAAGGCGATAACGGGCGAGAGCCCGACCGCCTCCGGGCTGCTGGTGCTCTTCCTGACCGCGGGCCTCGGCCTGGTCGGCTTCCTGGACGACTACATCAAGGTGGTCAAGCGCCGCTCGCTAGGCCTGCGGGCCAAGGCGAAGCTGGCCGGCCAGTCGATCGTCGGCCTCGGGTTCGCCGTCCTGGCGATGCAGTTCCCGGACGACCGCGGGCTCAACCCGGCGTCCCAGAGCCTGTCCTTCGTCCGGGACTTCAAGTGGGCGATCGGCCCGGTCCTGTTCGTCATCTTCGCGTACTTCATGATCGCCGCGATGTCGAACGGCGTGAACCTGACGGACGGTCTGGACGGCCTCGCCACCGGTGCCTCGGTGATGGTCTTCGGCGCCTACACCTTCATCGGCCTCTGGGAGCACACCCAGAGCTGCGCCTACGCCGTCACCGCGACCGCCAACTGCTACGACATCCGCGACCCGCTGGACCTCGCCGTCGTGGCCTCCGCCCTGATGGGCTCCTGCTTCGGCTTCCTGTGGTGGAACACCTCGCCCGCCAAGATCTTCATGGGTGACACCGGCTCGCTCGCCCTCGGCGGCGCCCTGGCCGGTCTGGCGATCTGCTCCCGCACCGAGCTGCTGCTCGCCCTGCTGGGCGGCCTCTACGTGATCATCACCCTCTCGGTGATCATCCAGGTCGGCTCCTTCCGGATGACCGGCAAGCGCGTCTTCAAGATGGCGCCGTTGCAGCACCACTTCGAACTCAAGGGCTGGACCGAGGTCCTGATCGTGGTCAGGTTCTGGATCATCCAGGGCCTCTGCGTCGCCGTCGGCCTCGGCCTGTTCTACGCGGGATGGGTGACCGGATGACCGACCCCGACCTGACCGGCCCGGCCAACCCGGACTTCGACGGCCTGCCGGTCGCCGTCGCCGGCCTGGGCGTCTCGGGCATCAGCGCCGCGCGCGTCCTGCACGGCCTCGGCGCCCGGGTCACCGTCGTGGACGGCGGCAGCGGGGCCGGCCTGGCCGCCCGGGCCGCCGAGCTGGAGGCGCTGGGCGTCACCGTGCGGCTCGGCGACGGCGCGAGCCTGCCCGAAGGCACCGAACTGGTCGTCACCTCGCCCGGCTGGGCGCCGGACAGCGCGCTGTTCGCCGCCGCCGAGGCGGCCGGGGTGCCGGTCTGGGGCGACGTCGAGCTGGCCTGGCGGCTGCGCAGGCCGCTGCCCGGCACCGGCGAGCCCGCCCCCTGGCTGGCCGTCACCGGCACCAACGGCAAGACCACCACCGTCCAGATGCTCGCCTCGATCCTCACCGCCGCAGGCCGGCGCACCGCCGCGGTCGGCAACGTCGGGGTCTCGGTGCTGGACGCGGTGCTCGCCGAGGAGCCGTACGACGTGCTCGCCGTCGAGCTCTCCAGCTACCAGCTGCACTGGGCGCCCTCGCTGCGCCCGTACTCGGCGGCGGTGCTCAACCTGGCGCCGGACCACCTCGACTGGCACGGCTCGATGGAGGCGTACGCCGCCGACAAGGGCCGGATCTACGAGGGCAACGTGGTCGCCTGCGTGTACAACCTGGCCGACCCGGCCACCGAGGTGCTGGTCCGCGAGGCCGACGTCGAGGAGGGCTGCCGGGCGATCGGCTTCGGCCTCGGCGCACCCGGCCCGTCGAACTTCGGCGTGGTGGACGGACTGCTGGTGGACCGCGCCTTCGTCGAGGACCGGGCCAAGAACGCGGCCGAGCTGGGCGCCGTCTCGGACGTGAACCCGCCGGCCCCGCACAACATCGCCAACGCGCTCGCCGCGGCGGCGCTGGCCCGGGCGTACGGCGTCGAGCCGAAGGCCGTCCGGGAGGGCCTGCGGGCCTTCCGCCCGGACGCCCACCGGATCGCCGAGGTCGGCGTGGTCCGCGAGGTCACGTACATCGACGACTCCAAGGCCACCAACACCCACGCGGCGGCCGCCTCGCTGGCCGCCTACCGGCCGATCGTCTGGATCGCCGGGGGCCTGGCCAAGGGCGCGACCTTCGACGACCTGGTGCAGGGCGCGGCCGAGCGGCTGCGCGCGGTGGTGCTGATCGGCCAGGACCGCGCGGTGATCCGGGAGGCGCTGGAGCGACACGCTCCGGATGTGCCGGTGATCGAGGCGGCCGAGGGCCAGACTGGCGCGGTGGCGATGGCCGAGGTCGTTCGAACGGCCGAGTCGCTCGCCCGATCGGGTGACACGGTGCTGCTGGCACCGGCCTGCGCCTCGATGGACATGTTCACCAACTACGGCGAGCGCGGCGACCTCTTCGCGGCGGCCGTCCGGGAGCTGGCGGGCCCCGGGGAGTAAGCCGTCGGGTCACAGCGGCCCGGAGGCGAACGAGCCGTGGACAGGGAGAGCGGGGAGCGGTGGCGGGGCAGGGCAGAGCGGATTCCGGCGTTGTGAAGCGGGACGCCGCGGAGCCGATGAGGGTGATCTCCGCCACCACGACCAAGTACAAGTCGGCCGGTCCGCTGGCCCGGGTCCAGGCCTTCCGGGCCCGGGTCCGGTACTGGCTGGACCGGCCGCTCACCCCGTACCTGCTGGTCGTCGGCAGCACCCTGCTGCTGGTCGTGCTCGGCCTGATGATGGTCTTCTCGGCCTCGCAGATCCTCGCCCTGAACCAGCACCACACGGCGCAGTACTACTTCCTCAAGCAGCTGATCGCGGCCATCCTCGGCCTGGTCCTGCTGATCGGCTTCGCCTCCGTCCCGGTGGCGGTGCTGCGGGTGATCACCTACCCGGTGATGATCGGGGTGATCGGCGCCCTCACCCTGGTCGCCATCCCCGGCATCGGGGTGCGGATCAACGGCAACCAGAACTGGCTGGACTTCGGCTTCTTCCAGTTCCAGCCCTCGGAGTTCGCCAAGCTCGCGCTGGTGCTCTGGGGCGCCGACCTGCTCGCCCGCAAGCAGAAGGCCGGCACCCTCAACTCCTGGAAGCACCTGCTGGTGCCGCTGGTGCCGGGGGCCCTGCTGCTGCTCGCGCTGATCATGTTCGGCGGCGACATGGGCACCTCGATGATCCTGGTGGCCATGGTGTTCGCGCTGCTCTGGATGGTCGGCGCGCCGCTGCGGCTGTTCGTGGCCACCCTCGGGGTGGCGGTGGTGGTCTGCACCGCCCTGGTGGTCACCGTCCCGCACCGGGCGGAGCGGCTGAGCTGCATCGGCGTCTCCAAGATCGACCCGGAGGGCGCCTGCTTCCAGGCCCTGCACGGCGTCTTCGCGTTCGCCAACGGCGGCGGCTTCGGCACCGGCCTCGGCGCCGGCGTGGAGAAATGGGGCCAGCTGCCCGAGGCGCACACCGACTTCATCTTCGCCGCGACCGGTGAGGAACTCGGTCTGGTGGGGACGCTGTCGGTCCTCGGTCTCTTCGCGGCACTAGGCTACGCGGGTATCCGTGTGGCCATCGGTACGAAGGACCCCTTCGTCAGGTACGCCGCGGGAGCCGCCACCACCTGGATCATGGCGCAGGCCATGATCAACCTGGGGTCGGCGCTGGGACTGCTGCCCATCGCGGGCGTCCCGCTCCCGCTGTTCTCCTACGGCGGTTCCGCCATGCTGTCGGCCATGTCCGCGGTCGGAGTGCTGCTGTGCCTGGCACGCAGCACCTCGGGCGCGAAGGCGGCCCTGGCCGCCCGGAGCAAGAACTCCCGGATCAGGAGACAACTGGCCCGGGTGCTGCCACGACGACGAACCACAGCGCGCCCGGCCCCGGGGCCGGCACGCAGGGAGCGGTGAATTTCGGTGCATGTCGTACTCGCCGGCGGGGGGACCGCCGGTCACATCGAGCCGGCCATGGCCCTCGCGGATGCCCTCCGCAGGCACGACCCGTCCGTCGGGATCACCGCCCTGGGCACCGAGCGCGGACTGGAGACCCGACTGGTGCCCGAGCGCGGCTACCAGCTGGAGCTCATCCCGGCCGTCCCGCTGCCCCGCAAGCCCACTCCGGAGCTGATCACCGTCCCCGGCCGGCTGCGCGGTACCGTCCGGGCCGCCCAGGAGATCATCGAGCGGGTCAACGCGGACGCCGTGGTCGGCTTCGGCGGCTACGTCGCGATGCCCGCCTACCTGGCCGCCAAGCGGGCCGGGGTGCCGATCGTGGTGCACGAGGCGAACGCCCGCCCGGGCCTGGCCAACAAGATCGGCGCCCGCTACAGCGACTTCGTGGCGGTCTCGACGCCGGACAGCAAGCTGCGCGACTCCCGGTACATCGGCATCCCGCTGCGCCGGACCATCGCCACCCTGGACCGGGGGGCCGCCCGCCCCGAGGCCCGTCAGTACTTCGGCCTCGACCAGCGGCTGCCCACCCTGTTGGTGTCCGGCGGCTCCCAGGGCGCGCGCCGGCTCAACGAGACGGTCACCGCGATCGCCCCGCGGCTCCAGCAGTACGGCGTGCAGATCCTGCACGCGGTCGGCCCGAAGAACGAGCTGCCGCAGGTGGCGGACGTCCCCGGGATGCCGCCGTACCGCCCGGTGCCGTACCTGGACCGGATGGACCTCGCCTACGCGGCGGCCGACATGATGCTCTGCCGGGCCGGCGCCATGACGGTGGCCGAGCTGGCGGCCGTCGGCCTGCCCGCCGCCTTCGTCCCGCTGCCGATCGGCAACGGCGAGCAGCGGCTGAACGCCCAGCCGATGGTCAAGGCCGGCGGCGGTCTGCTGGTGGACGACGCCGAGCTGACCCCGGACTGGGTGCTCCAGAACGTGCTGCCAGTGCTCACCGACCCGCAGCGGCTCTGGGACATGAGCCGGGCGGCCGCCGAGTTCGGCCGGCGCGACGCCGACGACCTGCTGGTCGGCATGGTCTACGAGGCGATCCAGGCCCACCGCGGCGGCCGCCGCCGTGGCTGACGGCCGGCTCGCCGACCCGCTGGAGGAGGAGCTGGAGGAGGAGGAGTCCGCTCCCCGCCTCCGGCTCTCCCGGCGGGGCATCGTGGTGCTGGGCGTGTTCGGCGCCATGGTGCTCGGCGGGCTGGCCTGGCTGGTGTTCCTCTCCTCGGTCCTGGACGTGCGCAGTGTCGCCGTCCAGGGGACGAGCGACGACAAGCTGACGGCGGACCAGGTCCGCGAGGCGGTCGGCGGGCTCGGCCACGGGCCGCTGGCGCGCGTGGACCTGGACGAGGTCCGGCACCGGGTGGAGGGCATCCCCCGGGTGGCCGCGGCCGAGGTCTGGCGGGGCTGGCCGCACACCCTGCGGGTGAAGGTCGTCCAGCGCAAGGCGGTGGCCGCCGTCAAGGGGGAGGACGGCCAGTTCACCCAGGTGGATGCCGGGGGCGTGAGCTTCGCCACCGAACCGGCCCCGCCGGAGGGCGTCCCGGTGGTCGAGCTGCGACTCAGTCAGCAGGCGAACGACGTGGACGGGGTGATCTCCCGTCCGCAGCTGGTGCAGGGCGCGGTGGCGGTGGCCGCCGGGCTGCCGCCGGAGGTCGCCAAGCGGGCCGGCTCGGTGCTGGTGCACTCGTACGACGACATCGAGTTGCAGCTCAGCGGGGGTGTGACGGTGCGTTGGGGGAGTCCGGAGCAGATCGACCGGAAGGCCCGGGTGCTGGTCGCGCTGATGAACCAGAAGGGCACCAACTTCGATGTGACGGCGCCGGAGGCGCCGGCGGTGTCCGGATGATCCGGTAGGTTCTCTGGCTGAGGGAGGGGTTGACGCCTTGGAGTGTCGGCCCGACTCTTGGTGGTCACCCCCGGTTTCCTAAGCCGGCCGATGATCACATAGGCTCAAAAGAAAAAGGGAAGCTCGGCGTGTTCGTTGAAACACGTGCCTGGAGCCACCTAGTGTCCTGTGTCACCAGACTGTGTTTCCTGGTGATGTGACGGAGACACAGAACTAACCCTAAAGGTCAAGTTTAGGGTTGGGGTCGGCGGTCGGCATTTCGGACATTCAGTCAGAAACCAGGCTCCCTACCCATCGACATCCGTCGGTACGGCCCCGCTCCGGGTCGCACCGACCCGGAAATTCGAGGCGAGAGGCCTTCGACGTGGCAGCACCGCAGAACTACCTCGCAGTCATCAAGGTCGTCGGAATCGGCGGCGGTGGTGTCAACGCCATCAACCGGATGATCGAGGTCGGTCTCAAGGGCGTCGAGTTCATCGCGATCAACACCGATGCGCAGGCCCTCCTGATGAGCGACGCCGACGTCAAGCTCGATGTGGGCCGTGAACTCACCCGGGGCCTGGGCGCCGGCGCCAACCCCGAGGTCGGCCGCAAGGCCGCCGAGGACCACCGCGAGGAGATCGAGGAGGTCCTCAAGGGGGCCGACATGGTCTTCGTGACCGCCGGCGAGGGCGGTGGCACGGGCACGGGCGGCGCGCCCGTCGTCGCCAACATCGCGCGCTCGCTGGGCGCCCTGACCATCGGCGTGGTCACCCGTCCGTTCACCTTCGAGGGACGGCGCCGGGCCAACCAGGCCGAGGACGGCATCGCCTCCCTGCGCGAAGAGGTCGACACCCTCATCGTGATCCCCAACGACCGGCTGCTGTCCATCTCGGACCGCCAGGTCAGCGTCCTCGACGCGTTCCGCTCGGCCGACCAGGTCCTGCTCTCCGGTGTCCAGGGCATCACCGACCTGATCACCACCCCGGGTCTGATCAACCTCGACTTCGCCGACGTCAAGTCCGTCATGTCGGACGCCGGTTCGGCGCTCATGGGCATCGGCTCGGCCCGCGGTGAGGACCGCGCCAAGGCCGCCGCCGTGATGGCGATCTCCTCGCCGCTGCTGGAGGCCTCGATCGACGGCGCCCGCGGCGTGCTGCTGTCCATCTCGGGCGGTTCCGACCTCGGCCTGTTCGAGATCAACGAGTCGGCCCAGCTGGTCAGCGAGGCGGCCCACCCCGAGGCGAACATCATCTTCGGTGCGGTCATCGACGACGCGCTCGGCGACGAGGTCCGGGTCACCGTCATCGCGGCCGGCTTCGACGGCGGGCAGCCGCCGGCGATCGTCCGCGACCCGGTGGTCAAGTCCACCACCTCGGACCGCCCGGCCACCCCGCCGACCGCCCCGGAGCGCCCGGCCGGCCGCCCGTACGGGACCATCGGCTCGGTGACGTCGCGTTCGGAGGGCGAGTCCTCGTCCGCCGCGCCGAGCCGGACCGCCGAGACCCCGGCCCCCACGACCGCCGCCGCCCCGGTGCCGCCGCAGGTGCAGCCGGCCCGGCAGCCGTTCGTGGAGAGCCCGGCCGAGGAGCTCGACGTCCCGGACTTCCTTAAGTGATCGATCACTCGATCCGCGCGGGTGCTCACTTCGCCTTCACCTCCCGGTGGGGCGGGGTGAGCACTTCGCCGTACGGGGAGCTCAACCTCGGCGGCGCGGTGGGGGACGACCCCGGGGCCGTGCGGGAGAACCGGGCGCTGGCCGCCCGGCGGCTGGGGCTCGACCCGGCCGACGTGGTGTGGATGAACCAGGTGCACGGCGCCGAGGTCGCCGTGGTGACCGAGCGCCAGCCGCTCGGGGAGGCACCCGCGGTGGACGCGGTGGTCTCCGACCGGCCGCTCGCGCTGGCGGTGCTGACCGCCGACTGCACCCCGGTGCTGCTGGCCGATCCGGTGGCGGGGGTGGTGGGCGCCGCCCACGCGGGCCGGCCCGGGCTGGCGGCCGGGGTGGTGCCCGCGGTCGTCCGGGCGATGGTCGCACTGGGCGCGGAGCCCGGGCGGATCACCGCCGCCACGGGGCCCGCGGTCTGCGGCCGCTGCTACGAGGTGCCGGCCGAACTGCGCGCCGAGGTCGCCGCGGTGGTGCCGGAGGCCTTCGCCGAGACCTCCTGGGGGACTCCGGCCCTGGACGTGCCGGAGGGAGTCGCGGCCCAGCTGGCCGCGGCCGGGGTCAGCGAGGTGACGCGGTCACCGGTCTGCACCCTCGAATCCGCCGATCACTACTCCTATCGCCGCGAGCAGCGCACCGGCCGGCTCGCGAGCTACGTCTGGTTGGGCTCTGATCACTGATGACGAACGACATCTACGGACCGTTCCCCGGTAGCGCCGGGTTCACCGCGGCGCTGACGGAGGGCCAGCGGGCCCGGTACGAGGAACTCGGCACCAACCTCGACGTGGTCGAGCGCCGGATCGCGGACGCCTGCGCGGCCGCCGGGCGCGCCCGGAGCGAGGTCACCCTGGTCGTCGTCACCAAGACCTACCCCGCCGAGGACACCGCGCTGCTGGCCGGGCTCGGCGTGACGGACGTCGCGGAGAACCGCGACCAGGACGCCGCGCCCAAGGCGGAGCAGTGCAGAAACCTTCCTCTTGACTGGCACTTCGTCGGCCAGCTGCAGACCAACAAGGTCCGCTCGGTCGTCCGTTACGCGAACCACGTGCACTCGGTGGACCGGCTCCGGCTGGTCGGCTCGCTCTCCGCGGCGGTGCTCAAGGCGGAGCGTCCGGAGCTGGGCTGCCTGGTGCAGGTGGCGCTGGACAAGGCGTACGGGGAGGGTGAGCACCGGGCGGGGGTCGCGCCGGAGGACGTCGCGCAACTGGCCGACGCGATCGCCGACACGCCCGGGCTGCGACTGGACGGTGTGATGACCGTCGCTCCGCTGGCCGGTCCGCTGGCCGGGGACCCGGCCCGCGCCTTCGATCGGCTGGCGGAAATCGCATCCGCCGTACGGGCGGACCATCCGGCTGCCACCATGGTCTCCGCAGGGATGAGCGGCGACCTTGAGCAGGCGATTGCCGCCGGAGCGACACATGTGCGCGTCGGAACGGCGGTACTCGGAGTGAGGTCACCCCTCAGGTAACGTCACCGGGTAAGTAGATCAGACAGCAGGACAAAATAGGACAGAATCTAGCAGCTCTTCGGAGCGCTAGCGAACCGTGGATCGCAGCTCCGCGGCCCCCGCTCCACGCACTCTGACCGGCCGTCGGGCTGACACGCCGTCGTGGAAGGGCCACGGAATCCGCAGGCGGGGCCGTACGGCCCGGGCCGGAGCCGGTCCGTACGGAGCGAGCGAAGCGAGCGACCACCAGAAGGCGCGCGCATCGCGAAGCCGCCACCGAGCGTCAGCGAGGTGGCTATGAGCGGAGGAGACAGGAGCATGGCCGGCGCAATGCGCAAGATGGCGGTCTACCTCGGCCTCGTGGAGGACGAGACGTACGACGGCCAGGGGTACGACCCCGACGACGACTACGACGCGGATCCCGAACCGATCCGGACGGGCCAGCGGACCGAGGACATCCCCCGGCCGGCACCGGCTCCCGCGGCCGCCGCGCCCGCCCCGGTCTCCTCCATCACCCCGCAGCCGGTGCCCGCGGCGGTGCCGATCCGGCAGGAGACTCCGCGGATGGCCCCCGTGTCGTCCATCACACCCGAACGTCGCCACAACCTGGAGAAGAGCGCACCGGTGATCATGCCCAAGGTCGTGAACGAACGAGAGCCCTACCGCATCACCACGCTGCACCCCCGGACCTACAACGAGGCCCGTACCATCGGGGAACAGTTCCGCGGCGGGACCCCTGTGATCATGAATCTGACCGAGATGGACGACACCGACGCGAAGCGCCTCGTAGACTTCGCCGCTGGACTCGTCTTCGGTCTGCACGGCAGTATCGAGCGCGTGACACAGAAGGTGTTCCTGCTGTCGCCTGCTAACGTCGATGTCACGGCGGAGGACAAGGCTCGGATCGCCGAGGGTGGGTTCTTCAACCAGAGCTGACCCGGCCACGACTTTACGTGTGGATCTGATCAACAGTGGTTTAGCGACAGGTGACGAGCGGCAGGCCCGAGGGATCGGGACCGGGGAGAGGGAAACGCGATGGACATCGTGTGGGCGGTGCTCTACTACGCCCTGACCGTCTTCCTGGTGTTCCTGCTCGTACGACTGGTCATGGACTGGGTCTTCCAGTTCGCGCGTTCGTGGCGGCCCGGCAAGGCCATGGTCCTGGTCCTGGAGGCCACGTACACTGTCACGGATCCGCCGCTCAAGCTTCTTCGGCGACTCATTCCGCCGTTGCGTTTCGGGGGCGTGGCGCTCGACCTGTCCTTCTTCGTACTGATGATCATTGTGTATGTCCTGATCTCGCTTGTGCACCCCTAGTCGTAGGTGAGCGATGCGACAGGATGCCGGTGTGCCGACGATCACGTTGAGGTGAAGAGATGCCATTGACCCCCGAGGACGTTCGGAACAAGCAGTTCACGACCGTCCGCCTGCGTGAAGGCTATGACGAGGACGAGGTCGATGCCTTCCTCGACGAGGTCGAGGCGGAGCTGACCCGCCTCCTCCGGGAGAACGAGGACCTGCGCGCCAAGCTGGCCGCCGCGACTCGTGCCGCCGCGCAGAACCAGGCCAACCTGCGCAAGGAGCCGCAGCAGGACGCCCCCCGCCAGGGCGGCGCCCCCGTGCCGGCCGCCATATCCGGTCCTCCGGTCCCCGGCCAGCAGGGTCCGGGCGGCCCGCAGCAGATGGGTCCCGGCGGTCCGCAGCAGATGGGTCCGGGTGGTCCGCAGCAGCAGATGGGCCCCGGCGGCCCGCAGCAGCAGATGGGCAATCAGCCCCTCGGCCTGCCCGCCGGCTCCGCCCCGCAGCTTCCCGCCGGCGGCCAGCAGCAGCACCAGCAGCAGCAGATGAACCAGACCATGGGCGGCCAGCAGCAGCTGGTCCAGCCGATGGGCGGTCAGATGCTCCAGCCCATGGGCGGCCCCGGTGGCCCGCAGCAGATGGGCAACCCGATGGGCCAGGGCATGGGCCAGCAGCAGATGCAGCCGATGGGTGGCCCGATGGGCGGCCCGCAGCAGATGGGCGGCCCGATGGGCGCCCCGATGCAGCAGCAGGGCCCCGGTGGCGACAGCGCCGCCCGGGTGCTCGCGCTCGCCCAGCAGACCGCCGACCAGGCGATCTCCGAGGCCCGCTCCGAGGCCAACAAGATCGTCGGCGAGGCGCGCAGCCGGGCCGAGGGCCTGGAGCGCGACGCCCGTGCGAAGGCCGACGCGCTGGAGCGGGACGCGCAGGAGAAGCACCGGGTCGCGATGGGCTCCCTGGAGTCGGCGCGGGCCACGCTGGAGCGCAAGGTCGAGGACCTGCGGGCGTTCGAGCGTGAGTACCGCACGCGTCTGAAGTCGTACCTGGAGACCCAGCTGCGTCAGCTGGAGTCGCAGGCCGACGACTCGCTCGCCCCGCCGCGGATCCCCGCCACCGCGTCGCTGCCTCCGGCGGCCTCGTCGATGGCTCCGGCCGGTGCCGGTGCGATGAGCGGTGGCGCGCCGAGCTTCGGTGGCAACCAGCCGTCCTTCGGTGGCAACTCGCCGTCGTTCGGCGGGAACGGCTCCTTCGGCGGCAACTCCTCGGCGCCGAGCTTCGGCGGGCAGTCGACCGGCGGCAACAGCGGTGCTCCGCAGATGCAGCCGGCCGGGATGACCCAGCCGATGGCGGCGGTCCGTCCGCAGCCGCCGCAGCCGATGCAGCAGGCTCCGGCGCCGATGCGGGGCTTCCTGATCGACGAGGACGGCGACAACTGAGGTCGTAGCACGGCCTTTTGAGGGCGCCCCCTTTCCGACCCACGGGTCGGGGAGGGGGCGCCCTTCTGCGTCCCGGGGACAGGGGGCGTGCAGGAGGGCGAGGGGCGCGCTCGGGGCGGGAGCGCGGGGCGCGGGGAACCGGGAGGGAGCGCACGGGAGTCGGGGCGGATGCGGGGCGTGGGTGGGTACGACGAAGCCGCCGTCACCCCGGGGTGACGGCGGCTTCGTCGCGGAGCGTCAGGCCTTGCGGAGCTGGAACGCGAGGCCGAGGGAGTCGTCGGCGAAGGTCTCGGAGTCCCAGTCGGCCGCACCGGCGGCGAAGTCGGTCGCGAGGACCTCCTCGGCGACGAGCGGGCCGTGCTCGGCGATGGCCTCGGCGGTCTCCTCCGAGGTGGCGCGCCAGCGCAGGACGATGCGGTCGGAGACGTCCAGGCCGGAGTTCTTGCGGGCCTCCTGGATCTGGCGGATGGCGTCGCGGGCGATGCCGAGGCGCTTGAGCTCCGGGGTGATGGCCAGGTCGAGGGCGACGGTGGCGCCGGACTCGTTGGCGACGGCCCAGCCCTCGCGCGGGGTCTCGGTGATGATCACCTCGTCCGGGGAGAGGGTGACCGTTCCACCGTCCAGCTCGACCGAGGTCTCGCCGGTGGCGCGCAGTTCGGCGGCCAGGCGGGCGGCGTCGGTGGCGGCGACCGCCTTGGCGACGTCCTGCACGCCCTTGCCGAAACGCTTGCCCAGCGCGCGGAAGTTGGCCTTGGCGCTGGTGTCGACCAGCGAGCCGCCGACCTCCGCCAGCGACTCCAGGGTGGAGACGTTGAGCTCCTCGGCGATCTGCGCGCGCAGATCGGCGGGCAGCTCCTCCCAGCCCTGGGCGGCGACCAGCGCGCGCGACAGCGGCTGACGGGTCTTCACGCCGGACTCGGCGCGGGTGGCCCGGCCCAGCTCGACCAGGCGGCGGACCAGCGCCATGTGCCGGGAGAGCTCGGTGTCGATCAGCGACTCGTCGGCCTCCGGCCAGGTGGCCAGGTGCACCGAGGCCGGGGCCTCCGGGGCGACCGGGACGACCAGGTCCTGCCAGACCCGCTCGGTGATGAACGGGGTGAGCGGGGCCATCAGACGGGTGACCGTCTCCAGCGCCTCGTGCAGGGTGGCGAGCGCGGCGGCGTCGCCCTGCCAGAAGCGGCGGCGGCCGCGGCGGACGTACCAGTTGGACAGGTCGTCGACGAAGCCGGACAGCAGCTTGCCGGCGCGCTGGGTGTCGTACGCCTCGTAGGCCGCGTCGACCTCGCGGACCAGGGTGTTCAGCTCGGAGAGCACCCAGCGGTCCAGCTGCGGACGGTCGGCCGGGGCCGGGTCGTTCGCCGAGGGCGCCCAGTTCGAGGTGCGGGCGTACAGGGCCTGGAAGGCGACGGTGTTCCAGTAGGTGAGGAGGGTCTTGCGGACCACCTCCTGGATGGTGCCGTGGCCGACCCGGCGGGCCGACCAGGGCGAACCGCCGGCCGCCATGAACCAGCGGACGGCGTCGGCGCCGTGCTGGTCCATCAGCGGGATCGGCTGGAGGATGTTGCCCAGGTGCTTGGACATCTTGCGGCCGTCCTCGGCCAGGATGTGGCCCAGGCAGACGACGTTCTCGTAGCTGTTCCGGTCGAACACCAGGGTGCCGACCGCCATCAGCGTGTAGAACCAGCCGCGGGTCTGGTCGATCGCCTCGGAGATGAACTGCGCCGGGTAGCGCTTCTCGAACAGCTCCTTGTTCTGGTACGGGTAGCCGTACTGGGCGAAGGGCATCGAGCCCGAGTCGTACCAGGCGTCGATGACCTCGGGCACGCGGGTGGCGGTGCCGCCGCAGTCGCGGCAGTCGAAGGTCACCGCGTCGATGTACGGGCGGTGCGGGTCGAGGCCGCTCTGGTCGGTGCCGGTGAGCTCGGACAGCTCGGCCAGCGAGCCGACGCAGGTGAGGTGGCCCTCCTCGCAGCGCCAGATCGGCAGCGGGGTGCCCCAGTAGCGGTTGCGGCTGAGCGCCCAGTCGATGTTGTTGTTCAGCCAGTCGCCGAAGCGGCCGTGCTTGACCGTGTCCGGGAACCAGTTGGTGGCCTCGTTCTCGCGGATCATCGCGTCCTTGACGGCGGTGGTCCGGATGTACCAGGACGGCTGCGCGTAGTAGAGCAGCGCGGTGTGGCAGCGCCAGCAGTGCGGGTAGCTGTGCTCGTACGGCAGGTGGCGGAAGAGCAGGCCGCGCTCCTTGAGGTCCGCGACCAGGGCCTCGTCGGCCTTCTTGAAGAACTGGCCGCCGACCAGCGGGACCTCGGGGGCGAAGGTGCCGTCGCCGAGCACCGGGTTGACCACCGGCAGGCCGTACCTGCGGCAGGTCGCGAGGTCGTCCGCGCCGAAGGCGGGGGACTGGTGGACGATGCCGGTGCCGTCCTCGGTGGTGACGTAGTCGGCGGTGAGGACGTAGTGGGCGTTCTCGATCTCGACCAGGTCGAAGGGGCGGCGATAGGCCCAGCGCTCCATCTCGGCACCGGTGAAGGACTCGCCGGTGGTCTCCCAGCCCTCGCCGAGCGCCTTGGCGACCAGCGGCTCGGCGACGACGAGCTTCTCGTCGCCGTCGGTGGCCACCACGTAGGTGACCTCCGGGTGGACGGCGGCGGCGGTGTTGGAGACCAGGGTCCACGGGGTGGTGGTCCAGACCAGCAGGGAGGCCTGGCCGGCCAGCGGGCCGCTGGTCAGCGGGAAGCGGACGAAGACCGAGGGGTCGACCACGGTCTCGTAGCCCTGGGCCAGCTCGTGGTCCGAGAGGCCGGTGCCGCAGCGCGGGCACCAGGGGGCGACCCGGTGGTCCTGGACCAGCAGGCCCTTGTCGAAGATCTGCTTGAGCGACCACCAGACGGACTGGACGTACGACGGGTCCATCGTGCGGTAGGCCTCGTCGAGGTCGACCCAGTAGCCCATCCGGGTGGTCAGCTCGGCGAAGGCGTCGGTGTGGCGGGTCACCGAGTCGCGGCACCTGGCGTTGAACTCGGCGATGCCGTACGCCTCGATGTCCTGCTTGCCGGAGAAGCCCAGCTCCTTCTCGACGGCGAGCTCGACCGGCAGGCCGTGGCAGTCCCAGCCGGCCTTGCGGGCGACGTGGTAGCCCTTCATGGTCCGGAAGCGCGGGAAGACGTCCTTGAAGACGCGGGCCTCGATGTGGTGGGCGCCCGGCATGCCGTTGGCGGTGGGCGGGCCCTCGTAGAACACCCACTCGGGGCGGCCCTCGGACTGCTCCAGGCTGCGCTGGAAGATCTTGTTGTCCTGCCAGAACGACAGGATCCGGTGCTCCAGGGCAGGCAGATCCACCTGCGCGGGGACGGGGTGGTAAAGGGGGGTCGCACGCAGTGCGTCGTCGGAAGGGTGGTGGTGGGTGGCGGGTTGGGAGCTGGCCATCGCGGCGTCTACCTCCGGCGGATGCTGGGACTGGATCCTCCGGAGGGACGAGACGGCCTGAACCGCCCCGCGGTACCACCCTCCTTGGCCGCGGTGCTGCGTTCGCGGCCCTCTTGTTTGGGCTTGCTGCCGGGTCTAGTGGGCCACCGCGGCATCGCGGCGGCCGTTCTTCCGGCGGCTCCGGGGTGATCTTCCCGCCGTGCACACCCCCGGGCTCGCACCGTCCCCGGGTCGCTGGTGGCTGCGTACGTCGGTACTCGTCCCATCTGCGCCTTGCAGGGCCAGTGTATCGGCCGGGTGAGTCGGTTTGTCCAAACCGTTTCCGGCGGGCGGTCCGCGGGTGCTCGGGGCGGCTGCTCGTTGCGGGTGGCCCGGGGGCGTTCGGCGGCGGAGGTTAGCCGGAGTCGATCTGGGCACAAATCCATGAGCACACGGGGCGGACGGTTGGGGCGGCTGCCTGGGTGGGATCGTCATGAGGCGTCGGTATGTCAGGTTGTGACCGGTTTTGATCGGGATTATCGTTCCGGCACTGGAAGCCGCCGGGAACCGGCGGCTCGATTCGTTCGTAGATGGGGTCGAAAGCCATGGCTGAGAAGGGAACCGGCGCGGGCACCGCCACCAAGCGGGCACGCAAGGCCGTGGCGGTCGACCCAGGGGAGGGGACCGTGACCACTACCGCATCCAAGAGCAGCACCGACACCGTCACCGCACCGCGCGGCGCCGAGTCGGTGGACCCGGCCACGCTGCCGGTACGGCCCGGCGAGGATCCGTGGACCACCGAGGAGGTCCACGAGCTGCACGACGAGCTGATCAGCGACCTGGAACGGCTCCGCAACGAGATCGACGCCGCCGAGGCGGCCATCTCCGGCCTGATGCGCGACTCCAACGACGGAGCCGGCGACGACCAGGTGGACGCCGGTACGAAGAACATCTCGCGGGAGAGCGAGCTGGCGCTGGCCAACAACGCGCGGGACAGCCTGGCCCAGACCGAGCGCGCGCTGGAGCGGCTGGAGGGCGTCGGGTTCGGCACCTGCGAGTCCTGCGGGCAGGCCATCGGCAAGGCCCGGATGCAGGCCTTCCCCCGGGCGACGCTCTGCGTGCAGTGCAAGGCCAAGCAGGAACGCCGCTGACCCGGGCGGCCGGAGCGACGCGGGGGGTCGGGCTTGCCGTACGCTCGACCCCGTATCGTCGCCCGAGTAACGTCGCCTGACGCGTTCGCGAACGCGGGCAGGTAGTCACCGGCCCACCACCCTCCCCCTCCTGCGGACCGGGGGAGCTCCATCGGCAGCGGAGCGGATCATCAGTACGCAAGGTTCCCCCCACACCCGGGACGACGCCGTCCCGTCCCCCGCCGATGCCGTGGAGGTGCCCGTGGCCGAGCCGACCGAGCCGACCCGGGCGTCCGCGCCCTCGCCCGCGTCCGTGGACGAGGCGGAGGCCGAGCGGCCCAGGGGTCCGCGCCGGGTCGGCGTGCTGCTGGTCGTCGCGGTGCTCGCCTTCCTGATCGACCTCGGCAGCAAGCTGCTGGTGGTCGCCCGGCTGGAGAACCACGCGGCGATCAAGGTGGTCGGGGACGTGGTCACCTTCCAGGTGATCCGCAACTCGGGCGCGGCCTTCGGGATGGGGCAGGCGCTGACCGTCGTCTTCACGATGATCGCCTCCGCCGTCATCGTGGTGATCTGGCGGATCGCCCGCCGGCTGTACAGCCTGCCCTGGGCGATCGCGCTCGGGCTGCTGCTCGGCGGGGCGCTCGGCAACCTCACCGACCGGCTGTTCCGCTCGCCCGGCGTCTTCCGCGGGCACGTGGTGGACTTCATCTCCGTCCAGCACTTCGCGGTCTTCAACCTCGCGGACTCGGCGATCGTCTGCGGCGGGATCCTGGTGGTCCTGCTCTCCTTCCGGGGCAGCAACCCGGACGGCACCGTCCACCAGCAGGCCGAGAAGGCCGACAAGGCGGAGCGGGCCGGGAAGTAGGCCGGGACCGGGCCCGGAGGCGGCCGGGCCACCGGCGGGCGGGGGAGGGCCGCGTTTCCGGCATACTCGTACGGGTGAGTACCGCAGCGCAGATCCGCAGCCTCCCCGTACCCGACGGCCTGGAGGGCGAGCGCCTCGACGCCGCCCTGGCCCGGATGTTCGGCTTCTCCCGGACCAAGGCCGCCGAGCTGGCCGCCGACGGCAAGGTGACGCTCGACGGCGCCGTGGCCGGCAAGTCGGACCGGGTCACCGCCGGTTCCTGGCTGGAGGTCGAGATCCCCGCCCCGGCCGCCCCCGTGCGGATCGTCGCCGAGGCGGTCGAGGGCATGCGGATCGTGCACGACGACGAGGACATCGTGCTGGTCGACAAGCCGGTCGGCGTCGCCGCGCACCCCAGCCCGGGCTGGACCGGCCCCACCGTGATCGGCGGACTGGCCGCGGCCGGGTACCGGATCTCCACCTCGGGCGCCGCCGAGCGCCAGGGCATCGTGCACCGGCTGGACGTCGGCACCTCCGGGCTGATGGTGGTCGCCAAGTCCGAGCGCGCCTACACCGACCTCAAGCGGCAGTTCCACGACCGGATCACCGAGAAGCGGTACCACACGCTGGTGCAGGGCCACCCGGACCCGATGAGCGGGACGGTGGACGCGCCGATCGGCCGGCACCCCAGCTCGGACTGGAAGTGGGCCGTCACCCAGGACGGCAAGGCGTCCATCACCCACTACGACCTGATCGAGGCGTACCGGGCCGCGTCGCTGCTGGCGATCAAGCTGGAGACCGGGCGCACCCACCAGATCCGCGTCCACATGTCCGCGCTGCGCCACCCCTGCGTGGGCGACCTGACGTACGGCGCCGACCCGACGCTGGCCAAGCGGCTGGGGCTGACCCGGCAGTGGCTGCACGCGGTGTCGCTCGGCTTCGAGCACCCGGCGGACGGGCAGTGGGTCGAGTTCTCCAGCGAGTACTCGGACGACCTGCGCAAGGCGCTGGACGTCATCGCGGCGGAGAGCTGACATGACCGTGGCGGGGGTGACGGTCCGCGTCGCCGAGGGCGAGGCGGACCTGGCGCTGGTGCACGGCGTGCGGCGCGAGGTGTTCATCGTGGAGCAGGGGATCCCCGAGGACGAGGAGTGGGACGACCTCGACCGGACCTCCGAGCACCTGCTGGCGATCGGTCCTGACGGCAGGGCCGTCGGGACCGCGCGGCTGATCTTCGGGGAGCAGGCGCGCCGGCTCACCGGGGGCGTCGAGGGGCGGGTGCTGCTCGGACGGCTCGCGGTGGTCGCGGCGGCCCGGGGGACGGGGCTGGGCGCCGAGCTGGTCCGGGCGGTCGAGGCCGCGGGGGCCGCGCGCGGGGCCGTGGAGGTCGAGCTGCACGCGCAGGTGCAGGCGCTCGGGTTCTACGAGCGGCTGGGGTACGTGGCGGAGGGCCCGGTGTACGACGATGCGGGGATTCCGCACCGGACGATGACCCGGGTGCTGTAGGCGTTCGGCGCGGTTCCCCGTGCCCCGGTCGGGGTGCGGGGAACGTCTGCGTCCCGGGCGGGCGCCGGTCAGGTGTCGGTGGTGCGGAGGCGGGGCAGGGCGTGGGGGTGCTCGTCGCGCAGGTGGGCGATGAGCTGTTCGCGGATGTCGAAGCGGAGCTGGGCGGCGTCGTCGGGGGTGCGGGCGGTCATGGTGGCGCGGACGACGATGGTGCTGGGCGTGGTGTCGGTGACCTGGAGGGCCCACTCGGCGCCGTCCCAGAGCGGGTGCCGGTCGAGCCGGACGCGGAGGGCGGCGCGCAGCTCGTCCACCGGGGTGGTGTGGTCGAGGTGGAGCAGGACGGCGGCGAGCAGGCCGGGGTCGCGGCGGGTCCAGTTCTCGAAGGGCCTGCTGACGAAGTACGAGACGGGGACGATCAGCCGGCGGTAGTCCCAGAGCCGGACCACCAGGTAGGTGAGGGTGATCTCCTCGACGGTGCCCTGCTGGCCGTCCACCACCACGGTGTCGCCGATCCGGACGGTGTCGCCGAAGGCGATCTGGAGGCCGGCGAAGAAGTTTCCCAGGGTGCTCTGGGCGGCGATGCCGGCCACGATGCCGATGATGCCCGCCGAGGCGAGCAGGCTGGCGCCGATGGTGCGCATGGCGGAGAAGGTCAGCAGCATCACGGCCGCGGTGACCACGACGATCAGCGCGTTGACCACCCGGCGCAGCATGCTGATCTGGGTGTGCACCCGCTGGACCCGGGCCGGGTCGTCGACCCGGGTCCCGTAGCGGCTGAGCAGGGCCTCCAGGACGGCGGCCACCACCCGGACGGTGAGCCAGCCCAGCGCGGCGAGCAGGAACAGCAGGAGCAGGTGGTGCGCGCCGTCGTCGTGCTTGAGGCGGAAGGTCCGCTGGAGCGGCTTGGCGGCGAGCAACAGGGCTGACACGACGGTGAGTTGGAGCGGGATCCGGCAGCGGCGGAGCAGCGGCCAGAGCGGTGCCGAGGGCCGGCGGGCGGCGATCCGCTGAAGGGCCTGGTCGACGACCCAGCCGATCGCCAGGGTGGCGGCGACGGTGGCGAGCAGCGAGATCAGCGGCCAGGGCATGCGCCGTACGATACTCGGACATACCGGGGTGAAACGGACAAATGGTGTGGCGGCTTTATCGGACGCCTACCCGGACGGCCGATACGATCAGCGGCCATGGAGTTCGGTGGGGCATGGCGTCGCTGGCGCGCCCGGGGAACATCGGTCGGACGCAGGCTGCTGGCCGGGGCGGTGGCCCTGGTGGCGGTCGCCGCGGCCGGTACCGCGACGGTGGCGTCCGGCGGTGAGCAGGCGGTCCGGCAGGAGGACCGTTTCCTCAGCATGCCGGAGACTCCCGGCAGCGCGCAGCAGGTCCAGCTGGACACCTCCTTCTTCACCAGCGGCAGCGGCGGTCCGCGCCCGGCGGTGCTGCTGGCGCACGGCTTCGGCGGCTCCAAGGAGGGCGAGCGCGAGCGCGCCGAGCAGCTGGCCCGGCAGGGGTACGCGGTGCTGACCTGGTCGGCACGCGGCTTCGGGCACTCGGGCGGCCGGATCGGGCTGAACGCGCCGGACCGCGAGGTCGAGGACGTCAAGCACCTGGTGGACTGGCTGGCCCAGCGGCCCGAGGTGCGGCTGGACGCGGCCGGCGACCCGAAGGTCGGCATCACCGGCGCCTCGTACGGCGGGGCGGTCTCGCTGCTGGCCTCCGCCTACGACCCCCGGATCGACGCGGTGGCCACCCAGATCACCTGGTGGAACCTGGCCGACGCGCTGTTCCCGCAGGGCGTGCGGGGCTCGGGCGCCGCGGACGGCGTGTTCAAGAAGCTGTGGGCCGGGATCTTCTTCACCACCGGCTCGGCCGGGGAGCTCGGGCCGTCCGGCGGGGCGCCGCGGGAGAACGGCGGGCCGGGGCCGAAGGCCGACGGGCCGGTCGGCTGCGGGCGGTTCCTGGAGTCGCTCTGCCAGATGTACGACCGGGTGGCCACCGCCGGGCACGCCGATCCGGAGGCCGTCGCGCTGCTGGAGCGCTCCAGCCCGTCCTCGGTGGCGGAGCGGCTCAAGGCGCCCACGCTGGTGGTGCAGGGGCAGCAGGACTCGCTGTTCCCGCTGGACCAGGGGGACCGAATCGCCCAGGCGGTGGCCGCCAACGGCGCGCCGGTGGCGGTGGACTGGTTCGCCGGCGGCCACGACGGCGGGACGGACACCTCCGCGCGGGTCGACGACCGGGTGACGGCGTGGTTCGACCACCATCTGAAGGGGCGCGGCAACGACACCGGCGCCGCGTTCCGGGTCACCCGCACCGGCGGGGTGGACTCGACCGGCTTCCAGGCCGTGCTGCGCGGGGCCAGTGCCGACCGGTACCCGGGACTGGGCGGGACCGGCGCGCGGACCGTCGAGCTGACGGGCGGTGAGCAGACCCTCGCCAACCCGCCCGGCGGCGCCCCGCCCGGGATCTCGACCCTGCCGGGCGTCGGCGTGCTCAGCCAGGCGGCGTCGCTGGGCGCCGGGCTGTCGCTGGACTTCCCCGGGCAGAACGCCGCCTTCGACTCGGCGCCGCTGGACTCGCCGCTGCACCTGACCGGGCAGCCGACCGTGCCGGTGCGGGTGACGGCGGACCGGCCGGACGCGGTGCTGTTCGCCAAGCTGTACGACGTCGGACCGGACGGCAAGGCGGTGTTGCCGCAGCAGCTCGCCGCCCCGCTGCGGGTCACCGGCGCGGACGCCGGGCGGACCGTCACGGTGGCGCTGCCGACCGTGGACCACACCTTCCCGGCCGGACACCGGGTGCGGCTGGTGCTGGCGAGCACCGACCTCGCGTACGCCTCGCCGGTCGAGCCGGCCACCTACCGGGTGGCGCCGGCCGGGGCGATCACCGTGCCGACCGTCGAGGAACTGGTCACCGAGTCGGCGCCGCTGCCCGCGCGCACCTGGCTGCTGCCGGTGGTCGCCGTGTCGGCCGCCGCCGCCCTGGTGCTGGCGCCGCGGCTGCGGCGCCGGCGGGCCGCCGACGGGCCCGACTTCGACCCGGAACTGGCCGCGGTACCGCTGCGGATCAGCGGGCTGAGCAAGCGCTACAAGGGCGCCCAGGACCGCTACGCCGTACGGGAGCTGGGCTTCCGGGTGGAGCAGGGGCAGGTGCTCGGACTGCTCGGGCCGAACGGCGCGGGCAAGACCACCACGCTGCGGATGCTGATGGGGCTGATCCGGCCGGACGCCGGGGAGATCCGGATCTTCGGGCACCTGGTGCGGCCCGGCGCGCCGGTGCTGTCGCGGGTCGGGGCGTTCGTGGAGGGAGCGGGCTTCCTGCCGCACCTCACCGGGCGGGCCAACCTGCGGCTGTACTGGCAGGCGACCGGACGGCCGGAGGCGGACGCGCGCTTCGACGAGGCGCTGGCGATCGCCGGGCTCGGCGAGGCACTGGACCGCGCGGTGCGCACGTACTCGCAGGGCATGCGGCAGCGGCTGGCCATCGCGCAGGCGATGCTCGGGATGCCGGACCTGTTGATCCTGGACGAGCCGACCAACGGGCTGGACCCGCCGCAGATCCGAGAGATGCGCGAGGTGATGATCCGGTACGCGGCCGGCGGGCGGACCGTGATCGTGTCGAGCCACCTGCTGTCCGAGGTCGAGCAGAGTTGTACGGACCTGGTGGTGATGGACCGCGGGCGGCTGGTCACGGCCGGCCCGGTCGGGGACATCGTGGGCGCCGGCGAGCTGCTGATGATCGGCGTCGCCGGCCCGTACGACCCGGTGCCGGTGGTCGAGAAGGTCGGCGCGCTGGCCGGGGTCGGTTCGGTGGAGGCCGTCGAGGGCGGACTGCTGGTGCGCCTGGACGGACTCGCGGCCAGTGAGCTGCTGGCCGAACTGGTGCGGCTGGAGGTGCCGGTGGAGAGCGCCGGGCCGCAGCGGCGGCTGGAGGACGCGTTCCTGTCGTTGATCGGAGGTGGAGCGTGAGCGTCGTCGCGACGGACCGCGCCGGGTCGCAGGACCCGGGCGAGTCGAGGGACCACGCCGAGGGGTACCGGGCGAGCCGGACACTGCCGCTGCGGGTGGAGGCGATGCGGCAGCTGCGCCGGCGCCGCACGCTGGTGATCGGCGGGGTGCTGGCCGCCATGCCGTTCGTCATCCTGGCCGCGTTCCAGATCGGCGGCGCCCCGGGCCGTCCGGACCGGACCACCTTCATCGAGCTGGCCACCGCCTCGGGGGCCAACTTCGCGGTCACCATGCTGTTCGTCGGCACCGGCTTCATGCTGGTCATCCCGGTCGCGCTGTTCTGCGGGGACACCGTCGCCTCCGAGGCCAGCTGGTCCTCGCTGCGCTACCTGCTGGCCGCGCCGGTGCCCCGGGCCCGGCTGCTGGCCCGCAAGTTCGCGGTCGGGCTGCTGTTCTCGGCGGTGGCGGTGGTGATGCTGCCCGCGATCGGGCTGGTCGTCGGGACGGCGGCGTACGGCTGGGGGGACCTCAAGCTGCCCGCCGGGGTCAGCCTCCCGGCCGGGCAGGCGCTGCCCCGGATCGCCATCGCGGTGGCCTTCGTGTTCCTCGCCGAGATCGTGATCGCGGCGCTGGCGTTCTGGCTCTCCACGGCCACGGACGCGCCGCTGGGCGCGGTCGGCGGCGCGGTGTTCGCCTCGATCATCACCGGGGTGCTGGACGCCGTCACCGCGCTGGGCGACCTGCGGGAGTGGCTGCCGGCGCACTGGCAGTACTCCTGGGCGGACGCCCTGCAACCGCAGTTGGAGTGGGGCGGCATGGTCCAGGGGGTGTCGCTGTCGCTCTCGTACGCGGTGGTGCTGCTGGCGCTGGCGTTTCGCGGCTTCGCGCGCAAGGACGTGGTGTCGTAGCCGGACGCGGAGCAGGGGGCCCGGTGGGGGATGCGGGATCATGGACGGGTAGCTGACCCCCCTGGTGAAGGACCCGAACCGTGGCCCAGATCGTCCTCTTCCACTCCGCCTACGGGCTGCGCCCCGCCGTGCGCGCCGCCGCCGACCGGCTGCGCGCCGCCGGGCACACCGTGCACACGCCCGACCTGTTCGACGGGCGGACCTTCGAGTCCGTCGAGGAGGCGCAGGAGTTCCAGGAGGAACTCGGCGGCCGCGACGAGCTGCTGCGGCGGGCGGTGGGGGCGGTCGCGCCGGTGTCCGAGGGCGGGCTGGTGTACGCCGGCTTCTCGCTCGGCGGCGCGGTGGCGCAGAACCTGGCGCTGGCCGACGAGAAGGCGCGCGGACTGCTGCTCCTGCACGGCACCTCGGACCTGCGGGAGGACGCGGCCACCGAGATCCCGGTGCAGCTGCACATCGCTGAGCCGGACCCGTTCGAGCCCGAGGACTGGCTGAACGCCTGGTACCTGCGGATGCGGCGGGCCGGCGCGGAGGTGGAGGTGCACCGCTACCGGGGTGCCGGGCACCTGTTCACCGACCCGGAGCTGCCGGACTACGACGAGGAGGCGGCGGAGCGGGCCTGGGCGGCGTCGCTGGACTTCCTCGCGGAACTGGACGGCTGACGCCGCGGCGCCGGGCGGGGCCGGGCTCCCGGCCCCGCCCGGCGCTCGCCGCCCGCACCACGGCCCCGGGTTTCCGGCGCTCCCGGCGGGAAGGACTGTTTCCAGACAGCTACTCAGCGTGATCATGACCCTAGTGGTCCAGACCTCTCCGGCGCCCTTCGCCGCTCGGCCAGCGCCGATGCCCGGAAGGAGAGTCTCCGTTAACCGTGCGGCCTTCCCGGCGTAACGGTCCGCAGGCCTGCTCGGGCGGCCGGAATTCCCAGGGCCTTGTTGATCTACCGTGAATTGCCTTCATAGCATCGCTGTGCACTCCAACCCTCACTTGCTCGCCGAATCCGTGGAAATGCCGTCATGCCATTTCCCGCGACACCAGCTTGGAGCGGCACATGCTTGTTCTCGGAATCACCAACAACGACCTGGCCGGCGCCTGCCTGGTCCAGGACGGGACGGTCCTCGCGGCCGTCAGCGAGGAGCGTTTAACCCGGGTCAAGGACCATCGGACCTGGCCGGAGCGGTCCATCGACTACGTTCTGAAGGAGGCCGGGGTCACCCTTTCCGAAGTCGACCGGGTGGCCTACGGCTGGCAGGCCGGATTCGACGCCGAAAAGCACCTGCTGCTCTATGTGGACCGGATTTCGGAGGAGGCCCTGCGCCGCCCCGAAGCGCTTCCCCACCTGCGCAAGCGGATATCCGACGAAATTCGCAACGACCGGGCGAAGCGTGCCGAGTTCGACGCCTTCGTGGAGGACAACGGACTGCGCGCCAAGGTGGTTCACGTCGACCACCACGAGTCGCACGGCCTGGGCGCCTTCCTGTGCTCCCCGTTCGACGAGGCGCTCGTCGTCACGTGCGACGGCCGCGGGGACTTCCAGTCCCTGACCGTCACCCACTACCACCCCGGCGGCGAGGAGGTGCTCCAGCGCGAGACCTCGATCGACAGCCTCGGCTACTTCTACGGCCGGATCACCAAGCTGCTCGGCTTCCGCCCCAACCGGCACGAGGGCAAGATCACCGGCCTGGCGGCCAACGGCGACCCGGACAAGCTGCTCCCGCTGATGCGGCGGATGATCGACGTCGAGGAGGACGGGGCGATCCGCGCCCGCTGCGGCGACTGGTACCAGCCGTCCTACGAGGGCTACTCCGAGGAGCTGCTGCGCGAGATCGCGACCCACGAGCCGGCCGACGTCGCGGCGGCCGCCCAGCGGCACGTGGAGAACCTGCTGACCGCCGTGGTGGCGCGGCACATCGGCCGGGTGCCCGGCGGCAACGTCTGCCTGTCCGGCGGGGTCTTCGCCAACGTCAAGCTGAACCAGCGGATCTTCGAGACCGAGGGCGTGCGGAACATCTACGTGCTGCCGCCGATGGGCGACGGCGGGCTGCCGCTCCAGGCCGCCGTGGTGGTGGCCCACCGGGAGACCGGCGAGCGCCCGCGGGTGCCCTCGATGGCGCTCGGGCCGGACGCGGCGATCTCCGAGGGCCTGCTGGAGGAGATCCTGCGCGACTACCCCGGGCTGCGCTACCGGCGGATCGGCGAGTCCATGCGCGAGGTGCTGCTCGCCGCGCTGGAGGCGGACCAGGTCATCGGCACCTACCGCGGCCGGATGGAGTTCGGCCCGCGCGCGCTCGGACGGCGCAGCGTCATCTACGGCACCGCCGACGTGACCATGAACGACTGGCTCAACAAGCGCCTGAACCGTACCGAGTTCATGCCGTTCGCGCCGATCACCGCCGAGGACCTGGCGGCCGACTGCTACCGGGGCTGGGCCCCCGAGCAGCCGTCGGCGCTGTTCATGACGATCACCTACGACTGCCACGAGACCTTCGCCAAGGCCTGCCCGGCGGTGGTGCACGTCGACAACACCGCCCGGCCGCAGATCGTCCGGGCCCAGGACGACCCGTTCCTGCACGGCCTGCTGATGGCCTGGTACGAGCGCAGCGGGCAGGCGGCGCTGGTGAACACCTCGTTCAACAAGCACGAGGAGCCGATCGTCGGGTCGCACCGCGACGCGCTCGACCCGGTGTTCGACGGGGTGGTCGACCTGCTGCTGGTGGACGACGTGTACCTGGTCTGGAAGGACTCCGCCGACGGTTTCATGGCGCGGCAGGCGGTCTGACCGGGGGTTCGGGCCGGGCGGGCGAGGGAGCCGGACCGTCGATTGAGGTCTAGTCCAATTGACCGCCCGGCCCGTTGGCCGGGAAAGTGTGAACCATCGTCAGATCGTATGGTGCGAGCGCCGAGTGAGGAGACCGATGCAGCCGCAAGCCGGAACGCGGTACGAGGTCGAGGCCGTCGTCTTCGACATGGACGGGGTCCTGATCGACTCCAGGCCGGTGATCGAGGAGGCGTGGCGGTCGGTGGCCCGGCGCCACGGCCGGGTCCTGACGGACCCGGAGCTGGAGGACTACGTCCACGGGCGGACCGGCGACCAGACCGTCCGGCTGATCTTCCCGGACCGCTCGGAGGCCGACCGCAGGGCGATCTGGGCCGAGGTGGACACCGTCGAGGAGGAGGCCCCGTACCCGGTGATCCCCGGCGCCGACGGGCTGGCCACCCGGCTGCGGCGGGCGGGCGTGCCGATCGGGCTGGCCACCAGCAGCTGGCCGCGGAAGATCGAGAACGCGCTCGGCGGGCTCGGGCTGCTCGACGTCTTCGGGGTGCGCGTCACCCGGGACGACGTCGAGCGGGGCAAGCCGCACCCGGACCCGTACCTGGCGGCCTGCCGGGGGCTCGGGATCCGGCCGCAGCGCACGCTGGTCTTCGAGGACTCGGTCAGCGGGGTCCGCTCGGCGGTCGGGGCCGGGGCGGTGTGCGTCGGCATCGGCGGGCCGGCCCTGGTGGAGGCGGGCGCGGTGGTGGCGGTGCCGGACTTCACCGCGCTGGCGGTGGGCCGGGCCGGTGCCGCGGGGCCGCTCGTGCTGACCGACCCGGACGGTCTGGTCTCGGTGGTGCTCACGGCGGGGCCGCACGGTGGCTGAGGCGGGGCGGGCGGCGGCGGACCTGCCGCCGGGCGCGCCGTCGGACGCGGTGCGGTCGGGCGGGGGTCCGGGTGCGCCGTCGGACGCGGGGCCGGGGGTGCCGGACGCGCCGGTGATGGCGAGATCGGCGGCGCTCTCGGCGTTCGGCGTCTTCCTCGTCCTGGGCGTGCTCACCGCCTCGCTCGGCGCCTCGCTGCCCTTCCTGCGGGAACGGTTCGGCGCCGAGCACGAGGTGGGACGGGTGGTCTCCGCCTACAACCTCGGCGCGCTCGCGGCGACCCTCGGCATCGGGCTGCTCGGGCGGCGGCTGAACGTCCGGGCGGCGCCGCCCGTCCTGCTCGCGGTCTTCGCGGCGGGCGCGGCCGGGATGGCGGCCAGCCCCGGCTGGGCCGGTTACCTCGGCTGCGCGGCGGTGACCGGCGTCGGGTACGGCGGGCTGGCGCTCACCCTCAACACGGCGTTCGCGCGCGGCTTCGCCGGGGACAGCGTGGTGATGGTCAACCGGCTGAACGCGGTGTTCGGGATCGGCGCGATGCTGGGCCCGCTCGCCGCCGGGGCCCTGGGCCGAACGGACATCCGGCTGCTGGCGCTGGCGGCGGCGGTGTGCGCGCTGCCGTGCTTCCTGGTCGGACGGGCGGGGGCGGTGCTCGCGGCGGCGCCCCGGACGGAGGCCGCCCCCCGCGCCGGGGCCGACGGCCGACGGCTCGGGGCCGTCGCGGCCTTCCTGCCGTTCCTGCTGGTGGGCCTGGTGTACGCGGGCCTGGAGACCAGCATCGGCACCTGGCAGTCGACCCAGCTGGAGCGCGACGGCTGGAGCACCCAGGCGGCGACCACCGCGGCCTCGGGGTTCTGGGCCGGGCTGGCCGTCGGCCGCCTGGTGATCCCGCAGCTGACCCGGCGGGTACCGGGCCGCACCGCGCTGCCGGCCTACCTGGCGGCCGCGCTCGGCGCGCTGGCGCTCGCCGCCGTGCCGCACCTCGCGGTGGCGGCCTACCCGCTGGTCGGGCTGGCGCTGGCGCCGGTGCTGCCGACGCTGATCGCCTGGGTCTCGGGCGTGGCGGAGGTGCCGCAGCAGGCGACCTCGGTGCTGACGCTCTGCTGCATGCTCGGCAACGCCGTCGTACCGGCGGTGGTGGGGGCGCTCAGCGGGTCGGGCGGGCCGGCGGTGATCCCGCTGGTGCTGGCCGGGGCGTGCCTGCTCTGCCTCGGGCTCGCGGGGTGGCTGCGGGCCGTACGGCGGTGAGCGTGCGTGGGAAGTCGGCCCGGCCGACTTCCCACGCGGGGCCGGCGTCGTCGAACAGGCTTCGGCGGGCGGAGGCGGGCGGGCTACATCGGCATGGGCCTGATCATGGCGAAGGGGGCGCCCTGCGGGTCGGCGACCACGGTCATCCGGCCGGCCGTCATGTCGAAGGGCGGGACGAGGACGGTGCCGCCGCTCCGGACCAGGGCGTCCACGGTGGAGTCCACGTCGTCGACCGCGAAGTAGGTCAGCCAGTGCGCCGGGGTGCCGGGCGGGTCGTTGGCGAGCAGGGTGGCGCCGCCGACCGCGCGGCCGCCGACGCGCAGCTCCCAGTAGGAGTCCGCGCCGTCCAGCGGCTCGATCTCGATGCCGAACGCCTCGCCGTAGAAGGCGGTGGCGGCCGGGATGTCGCTGGTGTGCAGCTCGTTCCAGGTCAGCGCGCCGGCCTCGTTGACGACCTTGGCGCCGGAGAACTCGCCCGGCTGCCAGACCCCGAACACCGCGCCCTGCGGGTCGGCGGCGATCAGCATCCGGCCCAGGTTGCCGACGTCCGTGACCGGCGCGAGCAGGCTGCCGCCGGCCGCGACGATCGCGTCCTGGGTGGCCTGGGCGTCGGTGGTGGCCAGGTAGCCGGTCCAGACGGTCGGCGGCTCCGGCGTCCCTTCGGGGGTCGTCGTCGGGCCGATGCCGGCCACGGCCCTGCCGTTGAGCTCGCAGACGGCGTAGCTGCCGAACTCGGCCGGGCCCGGCTCGCCCTGCCAGCCGAGGAGGTCGCGGTAGAAGTCCAGTGCGGCCTGCTGGTCCTTGGCCGTCAGGTCGACCCAGCACGGGGTGCCGGTCGCGTACGGGGAGGTGACCTCGGGCATGCTCGCCCTTTCTGGTGAGGGGTCCCCGCGGTGAGGGGGCTCTGCCGGTCACCATCGCCTCGTGCGCGGCGGTTCGCCACTCGACGCACCACCGTCCACCGGGGCGGGCCGGGCGGCGGGGCCTGCCCGGTGGCGTACGGGTTGGGCCGTTCGCGTGACGGCCGGGTCGACACCGTGCGTTCCGGCTGAGCGAGCGGATCCTCGCCGGCGAAGTCCTGCTGCTGACGGGGGAGTTCCCGAGCGGTCCTGCCGCAGGGCGGCCGGGTGAGGGGCCGCGGCTCGGGTCAGACGTCGATCTTCTCGAAGGTGAAGGCGGTGGAGCCTTCGAGGACGGGGATGACCTCGATCTGGCTCTGCCGGCCGGGTTCGAGGACGGTCCACGAGGAGCCCTGGGGGGACTTGATCCGGTAGGTGGACGGGGCGCCGTCGACGGGGATCAGTTCCCAGTCGGTGGCGTCGCCCTGGTCGAGGAGGAGGGAGATCAGCGGGCCGGCCGGCTCGAGGTCCTCCACGGCCGTCGGGGCGCCCTTGGCGTAGAGCCGGTAGCGGTTGTCGGGACAGGCCTCGACGACCCAGACGGCGTCCTGGTCGTCGGTGTCGGCGAAGACGGCTTTGGGGGAGAGGTCCAGGGCTTCGTGACGGGCTCGGCCGAGCCTGGCGTCGCCGTTCCGGATGGTGTACAGGCCGGACTCCAGCTGGGCCATGGCTGTCATTCCTCCGCGGTGTGGGCGAGGTGCAGGACAGTTGTACGTGCTCGGAGGAAGCCGGGGGAGGGCCTTCGGCGGGCCGTCACCTGAACGAGCTACGCCCCCCGGCGCCCACCCCCTCGCCGCCCGCGCGCCGGCGGCTGGGGCACGATGGCTCCCGTGACACAGCGGAGATTCGAGCACGCCCCGGCGCACACCCTTCCCGGCCTGCTCCAGCGCGGCCGGGGCCTGGGTGCGCGGATGGCGGCGGAGGACCCGTCCGCGGCCGCCGACCTCGTGTACGGCTGCGTCCGGTGGGAGTGGCGGTGGGACGCGCGGACCGACGACCGGCACCTGTACCTGGCCCGACTGATCCGGGACCTGGAGCTGCCGCTCGGCCCCGTGGAGGAACTCCTGGCCGGGGACGAGGACACCCGCGACCGGGCCGCCGGCGTCCTGGAGCTGCTGGCGTCCGGCGCCCCGGAGGGGCCCGTGCCGGCTCCGCACTGCCCGACGGGGCGGGTGGGCCCGGCCCCGGACGGGGAGCCCGGCGACCTGCCGGCCCTGGTCGCGGAGCTGGAGCGGCACTGGGTGGACCGCGCCTGGTGCGGCCCGGCCGCCCTCGCGCGTGGGCCGGCGCTGTTCGGGGCCGGGGCCGGTACGGCCGAGGCGGTCTCCCTGCTGCGCCGGTTCTGGCTGTGGACCCCGCACTCGTCCGAGCGCCCCGACCACCTGGCGGCACTCGCCGCGCTCGGCTCCGCCGGGACGGCCGAGGCGCGCACCGAGTCACTGTGGGACTGCGAGGCGCGAGCCCGGCTCCTCGGGGTGGCGCACGCCCCCGACCGGCCCGACGTGCGGGCCCGACTGGCGTACCTCCGGGACGATCCGATGGAGTGGCCGGAGGTCCGCGAGGCCGCCCGAGCGCGACTCGCCGGGGCGGCCTTGGCACCCCTCCCGGCGGACGGGTGAGCCGTTCGAAGGGGGCTAGAGTAGACGGGTGAACGTGTGAGTGATGGTCCGGGCCCCGAGCGGCGCTCCGGGCCACATCCATTTCCAGGGCATCCCTGTGACCCGCACGTTCGCCGGCCCACCAGACCAGCACCAGAGCCTCCGGAGGCCCCGCCTTGAGCGACCAGCCGTTCGCGCATCTGCACGTCCACACCGAGTACTCGATGCTGGACGGTGCCGCCCGGCTGAAGCAGATGTTCAAGGAGGTCGAGCGCCTCGGGCAGACCCACGTGGCCATGACCGACCACGGCAACATGTACGGCGCCGCCGAGTTCCACAAGCAGGCCACCGCCGCCGGCATCACGCCCGTCATCGGCATCGAGGCGTACGTCGCCCCGGAGTCCCGCTCCAACACCAAGCGCATCCTGTGGGGCCAGCCGCACCAGAAGCGGGACGACGTCTCGGCGTCCGGCGCGTACACCCACAAGACCATCTGGGCCCGCAACAAGGAGGGTCTGCACAACCTCTTCAAGCTGACCTCGCGCTCGTACTCCGAGGGCTGGCTGGTGAAGTGGCCCCGGATGGACAAGGAGCTGATCTCCGAGCTGTCCGGCGGCCTGATGGCCACCACCGGCTGCCCCTCCGGCGAGGTGCAGACCCGGCTGCGCCTCGGCCAGTTCGACGAGGCCCTGAAGTCCGCGGCCGACTACCAGGAGATCTTCGGCAAGGAGAACTACTTCCTGGAGCTGATGGACCACGGCCTGGACATCGAGAAGCGGGTCCGCGACGGGCTGCTGGAGATCAGCAGGAAGCTGAACATCCCGCCGGTCGTCACCAACGACTCGCACTACACCACCGAGGCCGACGCCGGCGCGCACGACCTGCTGCTCTGCGTGCAGACCGGCAAGAACCTCTCCGACCCGGACCGCTTCCGCTTCGACGGCACCGGCTACTACATCAAGTCCGCCGCCGAGATGTACGCCCTGGACTCCTCGGACGCCTGGCAGGAGGGCTGCCGCAACAGCCAGCTGCTGGTCGCCTCCCGGGTCGACACCGAGGGCATGTTCAAGTTCAAGAACCTGATGCCCCGCTTCCCCATCCCGGAGGGCTTCGAGTCCGAGGCGGACTTCTTCAGGTCCAAGGTCTGGGAGGGCATGGACTGGCGCTTCCCGGGCGGGTACGACGAGGAGCACAAGAAGCTCGCCGAGTACGAGATGGACACCATCATCCAGATGGGGTTCCCGGCGTACTTCCTCGTGGTCGCGGACTTCATCATGTGGGCCAAGAGCCAGGGCATCGCGGTGGGCCCCGGCCGTGGTTCGGCGGCCGGCTCGCTGGTCGCGTACGCGATGGGCATCACCGACCTCGACCCCATCCCGCACGGCCTGATCTTCGAGCGCTTCCTCAACCCCGAGCGCATCTCCATGCCCGACGTCGACATCGACTTCGACGAGCGCCGGCGCGGTGACGTGATCCGCTACGTGACCGAGAAGTGGGGATCCGACAAGGTCGCCATGATCGTCACGTACGGCACCATCAAGGCGAAGGCCGCCATCAAGGACTCCTCCCGGGTCCTCGGCTACCCGTACGCGATGGGCGACCGGATCACCAAGGCGATGCCGCCGGACGTCATGGGCAAGGGCATCCCGCTCTCCGGCATCACCGACCCCTCGCACCCGCGCTACAGCGAGGCCGGCGAGATCCGCGGGCTGTACGAGACCGACCCGGACGTCCGGAAGGTCATCGACACCGCGCGTGGCATCGAGGGCCTGATCCGCCAGCCCGGTGTGCACGCCGCCGGCGTCATCATGTCCGCCGAGCCGCTGACCGACCACATCCCGGTCTGGACCCGGCACACCGACGGCGTCACCATCACGCAGTTCGACTACCCCACCTGTGAGGGCCTCGGCCTTCTCAAGATGGACTTCCTCGGCCTGCGCAACCTGACGATCATGGACGACGCCGTCAAGGCGATCGAGAAGAACAAGGGCATCAAGATCAACCTGCTTGATCTGCCCCTGGACGACAAGCCGACCTACGAACTCCTCGCCCGCGGCGACACGCTCGGCGTCTTCCAGCTCGACGGCGGCCCCATGCGCTCGCTGCTGCGGCTGATGAAGCCCGACAACTTCGAGGACATCTCCGCCGTTCTGGCGCTGTACCGCCCGGGCCCGATGGGCGTCAACTCCCACACCAACTACGCCCTGCGCAAGAACGGCCAGCAGGAGATCACCCCGATCCACCCGGAGCTGGAGGAGCCCCTGGAGGAGGTGCTCCGGCCGACGTACGGCCTGATCGTCTACCAGGAGCAGGTGCAGAAGGCCGCGCAGATCCTGGCCGGCTACTCGCTCGGCCAGGCGGACCTGCTGCGCCGGGCCATGGGCAAGAAGAAGAAGGAGATCCTGGAGGCGGAGTTCGTCCCCTTCCAGAAGGGCTGCCGCGAGCGCGGCTACTCCGACGCGGCCATCCAGGCCGTGTGGGACGTCCTCGTCCCCTTCTCCGGCTACGCGTTCAACAAAGCGCACACCGCCGGCTACGGGCTGGTCTCGTACTGGACCGCCTACCTCAAGGCCAACTACCCGGCCGAGTACATGTCCGGCCTGCTCACCTCCGTCAAGGACGACAAGGACAAGTCCGCGGTCTACCTCAACGAGTGCCGCAAGATGGGCATCCAGGTGCTGCCGCCGGACGTCAACGAGTCGGACTCGGACTTCACCCCGCACGGTGACACCCTGGTCCGCTTCGGCCTGACCGCCATCCGCAACGTCGGCGGCCCGGTGGTCGAGTCGATGATCCGCACCCGGAAGGCGAAGGGGAAGTTCACGTCCTTCCCCGACTTCCTGGACAAGGTGGAGTCGGTGGTCTGCAACAAGCGGACCGTCGAATCGCTGATCAAGGCCGGCGCCTTCGACTCGCTCGGGCACACCCGCAAGGGCCTCAGCGCGCAGTTCGAGCCGATGATCGACAACGTCGTCGGCGTGAAGCGCAAGGAGGCCGAGGGGCAGTTCGACCTCTTCGGCGGCGACGCCACCGCGGACGAGCCGAGCTTCGGGCTGGACGTCGTCTTCTCCGAGGAGGAGTGGGAGAAGTCCTTCCTGCTCACCCAGGAGCGGGAGATGCTCGGCCTGTACGTCTCCTCGCACCCGCTGCACGGCATCGAGCACGTGCTCGCCGACAAGGCGGACTGCGCGGTGGCCGACCTCGCGGAGCGGCCGGACGGGACGATCGTCACCATCGGCGGCATCATCTCGGGCCTCCAGCGGAAGATGACCAAGCAGGGCAACGCCTGGGCCATCGCGACCGTCGAGGACCTGGCGGGCTCGATCGACTGCATGTTCTTCCCGGCCAGCTACCAGCTGGTGTCGTCCCAACTGGTCGAGGACGCCGTCGTCTTCGTGCGCGGCAAGCTGGACAAGCGGGAGGACGTGCCGCGGCTGATGGGCATGGAGCTGTCCGTCCCCGACCTGTCGAACGCGCACGCCGAGGCGCCGATCACCATCAACATCCCGAGCGGGAAGGTCACCCCGCCGCTGGTGGCCCGGCTCGGCGAGGTGCTGGGCAGCCACCGCGGCACCACCGAGGTGCGGGTGCGGTTGGAGAGCCGCAACAAGACCACGGTGCTGCGGCTGGACCGGCACCGGGTGAAGTCGGACCCGGCGCTGTTCGGGGACCTGAAGCAGCTGCTCGGGCCGAGCTGCCTGGCGGGCTAGAGCGACGGTGGAGGCCCGGGGTGACCAAACCCCGGGCCTTTCGCGTACGGGGAGTCTCAGGCGCCGCCGCCCAGCCCCGGGGGGACGGCCGTGTGCAGGGCCGAGACGAAGGCGGAGATGGCCGGGTGGGAGCCGGCGCCGGCGCGGAACGCGGCGCGGGTGCGGCGGTACATCGGCAGACGGGTGAGGACGACGCCGGGCGGGGAGCCGGCCGTGCCCAGATGGGGGACCAGGGCGACGCCCTGGCCGGCCGCCACCAGGGCCAGCACGGTGGTGAAGTCGTCGATCTGGTGCCGGATGCGGGGCGCGAAGCCCGCCGCCTCGCAGGCGCGGACGGCCATGGTGTGGCAGAGCGTGTCCGGCGGGGACATGATCCACGGCGCGCCGCGCTGCTCGGCGACGGTGCCCGGGGTGCGGGCGGCCAGGTACATGGGCTCGGTGAAGACCGGGCGGGTCACCGCGAGGCCCGGCTCCGGGTCGGTCGGGACGAGGTCGTACTCGTGCACCAGCGCCACGTCCAGCTCGCCCGCCCGCAGCGCCGCGCCGACGGCCGCCGGGTCCACCTCGGTGACCATCGGCTCCAGCCCCGGGTGCCAGCCGGCCAGCTCGGCGAGCACCGCCGGGATGATCGCCCGGGCCGCCGAGGGGTAGGTGCCGATCCGCAGTGGACCGGCCAACCCCCGCTTGGCGTGGGCGAGTTCGGCGCCGGCCTGCTCCAGCAGGGCGAGCACGGCCTCGGCGTGCCGGACCAGGTTGCGCCCGGCCGGGGTGAGGGTGACCCGCCGCCCGGTGCGCTCCAGCAGCGGGACGCCCGCCTCCTTCTCCAGGACGGACAGCTGCTGGGACACCGCCGAGGGGCTGAAGGAGAGCGCCTCGGCGACGGCCGCGATGGTGCCGAGGTGGGCGAGTTCGCGCAGCAGGCGCAGGCGTCGGACGTCCAGCATCAGCTCAGACTACGGCCTGTTCCGGGCCCTTCCCCGCCGAGCATCGGCTCAGCTTACGAGAAGCGTCGGAAACCTGAACTGGACCTGGGCGATCAGTGCGCCGCAGGATCGTGGGCATGGAACTCAAGGGCATCCACGTCCCCCTGATCACCCCCTTCGCCGCCGACGGCTCGGTCGCGCTGGACGCGTTGGAGAAGCTCGCGTACGAGGTCCTGGACGCGGGGGTGGCCGGGCTGTGCGCGCTCGGCACCACCGGCGAGCCGGCCGCGCTGAGCGCCGAGGAGAAGGACGCGGTGGTGGACGTCGCCGCGGCCGCCTGCGCCGCGCGCGGGGCGCGGCTGATCGTCGGCGCCTCCGGCGGCGACACCCGGGCCGTCGGCGAGGCGCTGGCCGTGCTCGGCGCGCGGGTGCCGCGGGCGGCGGCACTGGTCACCACGCCGTCCTTCGTCCGGGCCGGCGAGGCCGGGACGGTCGCGCACTTCCGGGCGCTGGCCGCGAGCAGCCCGCTGCCGCTGCTCGTCTACCACATCCCGTACCGCACCGGGCAGCAGCTCTCCACCGCCGCGCTGCGCGAACTCGCCGCGATCGACGGCGTGGTGGGCGTCAAGTACGCGACCGGCGGGCTGGACCAGACGGCCGCCGAGCTGCTCGCCGACACCCCCGAGGGGTTCGCGTTCCTCACCGGGGAGGACGCCTACCTGTCACCGATGCTGGCGCTCGGCGCGGCCGGCGGCATCCTCGCCTCCGCCCACCTGGCGACCGCCCGGTTCGTCGAGCTGGCCGAGGCCTGGCAGGCCGGGGACGCGGCCCGGGCGCGGGCACTCGGGCACCGGCTGACCGGGCTGGCGCTGTCCGCCTTCACGGCGCCGAACCCGTCGGTCACCAAGGGCGTGCTGCACGCCCAGGGCCGCATCCCGACCCCGGACGTGCGGCTGCCGCTGCTGCCGGCCGGGGAGGCGGAGGTCCGCGCCGCGCTGGCCCTCGCCAGTGGTCTGGACCAGTAGGGGCCGTCCGGGCGGCCTCTCACACCGTGGAACACCCGGCCGCCCCACCCGCGTGACAAGGCATGATGGGCAGAGTGCGGCTGTGAACAGCACCATTCAGAGGAGTAGTCGGAGATGAAGATCGGCATTGTCGGTGCCACCGGCCAGGTCGGCGGCGTGGTCCGCGAGATCCTGGCGGAGCGGAACTTCCCGGTGGAGCAGCTGCGGCTGTTCGCCTCGGCCCGTTCGGCCGGGCGCACGCTGCCCTGGCAGGGCACCGAGGTCACCGTCGAGGACGCGGCCACGGCCGACTACACCGGCCTGGACATCGTGATCTTCTCGGCCGGCGGCTCGACCTCCAAGGCCCTGGCCCCCAAGGTCGCCGCGGCCGGTGCCGTCGTGATCGACAACTCCTCCGCCTGGCGCCGCGACCCCGAGGTCCCGCTGGTCGTCTCCGAGGTCAACCCGGAGGCCGTCGCGGACCGCCCCAAGGGCATCATCGCCAACCCGAACTGCACCACCATGGCCGCCATGCCCGTGCTGCGCCCGCTGCACGAGGAGGCCGGCCTGGCCGCGCTCGTCGTCTCCACCTACCAGGCCGTCTCCGGCAGCGGTGTGGCCGGCGTCGCCGAGCTCCGGGACCAGGCCGCCAAGGTCGTGGACGGTGCCGCCGCGCTCGCCCACGACGGCGGCGCCGTCGAGTTCCCGGAGCCCAAGGTCTACCAGCGGCCGATCGCCTTCAACGTGGTGCCGCTGGCCGGCGCCATCGTGGACGACGGCTCCAACGAGACCGACGAGGAGCAGAAGCTCCGCCACGAGAGCCGCAAGATCCTCGGCATCCCCGAGCTGAAGGTCTCCGGCACCTGCGTGCGCGTGCCGGTCTTCTCCGGCCACTCGCTGCAGATCAACGCCCGCTTCGAGCGCCCGATCAGCCCCGAGCGCGCCGTCGAGCTGCTCAGCGGCGCCCCCGGCGTCGAGCTGTCCGACATCCCCACCCCGCTCCAGGCCGCCGGCCGCGACCCGAGCTACGTCGGCCGCGTCCGGGCGGACGAGACGGTGGACAACGGCCTGTCGCTGTTCGTCTCGAACGACAACCTGCGCAAGGGCGCCGCGCTGAACGCCGTCCAGCTGGCCGAGCTGGTCGCCGCCGAGCTCGGGGGCTGAGCGCCCACCCCTGTCGCCAGGGCCGACGGACCCCGGCCCGGCACCGGTGTACGCCGGTCGGAACACCGCCGCGTGACCTCGGGCGGGCCCCGTCGTTGTACGGGGCCCGCCCCCGCTTTCGTCCGCTCCGCGCCGGGGCTGCTGTTGCGGTACCGGGACAACCGGCGAGGTTCGGCAGGCGAACCGCGGGTAAAAGGTGACCCAACGATCAGGCGACGACGGGGGCCCCTCACCTCGGCACGCCCGGACGACGGGCGAGCGCCCGTGCCCGAATGGACCCACCCGACCGATTCCGAGGGCGAGCGAAAAGAGGTGCGCGATGGACCGCTGTGTCGTCCTGGTGGACGCCGGATACCTGCTGGGCGCCGCCGCCAGCCTGCTCGCGGGGGATCCGTCCCGGTCCAGAGTCACCGTGGACCACACGGCCCTGATCAGCGCGCTGCGCGAGCGCGCCGAGGCCGAGACCGGGCTGCCGCTGCTGCGGATCTACTGGTTCGACGCCGCGCCCGACCGGCGCCCGATGCCCGAGCACCGGCGGCTGCGGGTGCTGCCCCGGGTCACCGTACGGCTCGGCGCGCTCACCCGGGCCGAGGGCCGCTGGGTGCAGAAGGGCGTGGACGCCGCCATGCACGCCGAACTCTCCGAACTCGCCCGCAACCGGGCCTGCGCCGACGTCGTGCTGATCACCGGCGACGGGGACCTGCTGCCCGGCATGATGACCGCCAAGGAACACGGGGTGGCCGTCCACCTGTGGGCCCTGCAGGCGGCCGACGGCGACTTCAACCAGTCCGAGGACCTGGTCGGCGAGGCGGACGAGCGGCGGGTGCTGGACCGGGAGTGGATCGAGGGGTCCTTCTCGCTGCGGGACCACGCCAGCGTCTTCCCTGCCCCGGGGGCCCGGCAGGAGATCGCCAAGATCCTCGCCGCCCCGCCGACCGCGCCGCCCACCGGGCTGCCCGCCGTGGTGCCGCCGGTGGTCCGTCCGGCGGCGGCCACGGCGGCTGCCGCGGCCACGGCGTCGGCGGGCGCCGCCCCCGCCGTCAACGGACGGCCGCAGCCGGCCGCGGCCGCGCTCAAGGTCGTACCGACGCCCAAGGACCTGGCCGGGCGGGTCCCCTCCGTCACCCCGATCACCCCGGTGGCGAACGGCGCCAACGGCCACGGCACGAACGGGCACGCGGCCAACGGGCACGGGGCCGTCGCGCAGGCCGGGCCGGTGCTGCGCTGGTCCTCCGACCGCGGCTGGGTGGACCGGCCCGCCCCCGAGCCCGCCGTCACCGCCGGCGACAGCCTGCCCACGCTCGCCCAGCTCACCACCGCCGAGCAGCGCTGGGCCGACCGCGAGGAGGACATCACCACCATCGGCGGCGACGCCCACGAGGTCGGGCAGGTCTTCGCCCGCCGCTGGAGCGATCGCGTCGGCGACGCCGAGAAGCTCACCGTGCTCTGGCCCGACTACCCGCGCATCCCGCACCGGGTGGACGGCGAACTGCTGCGCTATGCCGCCCGCTTCGGACTGCTGGCGCACAAGGACGACCAGATCGACGAGCACGACCGCTACGCCATCCGGGCCGGGTTCTGGAAGGAGCTGGCCGCGCGGGTCCCGGGCGGGTCGATGGTCGTCGACGACTGAGCCGGACCGGGCGCGGACAGGGCCCCGTTGTCCGGTTCGCCCGTATGAGCGCGTAGAGTCTTCGGTCGTGAACGAGACGGCCGGGCGAGCACCCGAGGAACCCCTGCCGTGCGTTGCCGTGCGCGACCTGGTCAGGACCTACCGCAGCGGGCGCGGCGCCGCCGCCACCGAGATCCGGGCCAACGACGGGATCAGCCTCACCGTCCGCCAGGGCGAGGTCTTCGGGCTGCTCGGGCCCAACGGAGCCGGGAAGTCGACGCTGGTGCGCCAGCTCACCGGACTGCTGCGCCCCGACTCGGGATCCGTCGAACTCCTCGGCCACGACATCGTCCGGCACCCCGAGCGGGCCGCCCGGCTGCTCGGCTACCTCGGGCAGGAGTCCACCGCGCTGGACGAGCTGACCGTGGCGCTCGCCGCCGAGACCACCGGACGGCTGCGCGGCCTCACCCGGTCGCAGGCCCGCGGCGCGGCCGGGGACGTGCTCGCCGAGCTCGGGCTGGAGCCGATCGCCACCCGGCCGCTCGCCAAGCTGTCCGGCGGACAGCGGCGGCTCGCCTGCTTCGCGGCCACCCTGGTGGGGGAGCGGCCGCTGCTCGTCCTGGACGAGCCCACCACCGGCATGGACCCGGTCGCCCGGCGGGCCGTGTGGCGCGCCGTGGACCGGCGCCGCGCCGAGCACGGGACGACGGTGCTGCTGGTCACCCACAACGTCATCGAGGCGGAGACGGTGCTCGACCGGGTCGCCGTGGTGGACGACGGCCGGGTGATCGCCTGCGACACGCCCGGCGGCCTCAAGGCGCTGGTGGACGGTGACGTCCGGCTCGACCTGGTCTGGCGGGACGAGCCGCCGCTCGGTGTGCCCGCCGTCGCCGCGCTGCGCGAGCGGGCCGAGTGCACCGGCCGCCGCTGGACCGTCCGCACCACCCCCGAGCAGGCCCGCGAGCTGGTCGCCGCCGTCACCACCGGCCCGGCCTTCGCCGCACTCGACGACTTCACCCTCGCCACCCCGAGCCTTGAGGACGCGTACCTCAAGCTGGGCGGCCGCCACGGAGGACTGGCCAAGTGACGCTGCTCTCGGTGCCCCCGCGGACCGACCGGTCCACGGCCGCCCCCGCCCCGCTCGCCCCCGCGGCCCGGCTGCTGCCGGCGCTCGCGGCCGTCTACCGGGCGCAGCTCGCCCGGGCGCGGGTGGCGCGCATCCCGCTGCTGTTCGTGGCCACCTTCCAGTCCGTGGGCATCCTGGTGATGATGCGGGGCGTGGTGGACGCCGGGCAGTCCTCGGCGGCGCGGTCGGTGGTCGCCGGGTCGAGCGTGCTGGTGGTGGCGTTCGTCGCGCTGAACCTGCTCGCCCAGTACTTCGGGAAGCTACGGGCCACCGGCGGGCTCGACCACTACGCGACGCTGCCGGTGCCGGCCGCCTCGGTGGTGCTGGGGGCGGCCGCCGCGTACGCCTCCTTCACCCTGCCGGGGTCGCTCGCCACGGCGGCGTTCGGGGCGGTGATGTTCGGGCTGCCGCTCGGCCAGCTGTGGGTGCTGCTGGCGGTCGTGCCGCTGGCCGGGGCCGCGCTGGCGGGGTTGGGGGCGGCCTGCGGGCTGCTCGCGCCGCGCCAGGAGATCGCGACGATGCTCGGACAGCTCGGGATGTCGGCCGCGCTGCTGCTGGGCGTGCTGCCGGTGGACCACCTGCCGCAGCCGGTGCGGTGGCTGCGGGACCTGCTGCCGTCCACGTACGGGGTGGACGCCTTCGCCCGGACGTTCACGCCGGACCCGGACTGGGCGGTGGTGCTCGGGGACCTGGCGGTCTGCGCGGGGGTGGGCGTGGCCTCGCTGGCCCTCGCCACCTGGGCGTACCGGCGGGCGGTCTCGCGGTAGGGCCCGGTCCGTCACGGTCGAGCCGCTGCGTCACGGTCGGGCCCCGGCCCGGTGGGGACGGTGGTGGGTCGTCCGGGTGGCCGTCGTGAAACGATGGGGCCTGTGACCGTACCGAACACACCTCCGGATCCCGCCGCCGCCGATGTGCGGGCGGTACCGGACGCAGCGTCCGACCCGTTCGCGCCGCCGCCGCACGGGGCCACCGCCCTCGGGCAGGGCACGGCCACCCCGCTGGGGCAGCGGCTGCTGCCGGAGGTGCGGGTGGGGGCCGGGGTCGTGGTCGCCTGTCTGGTGGCCGGGCTGATGGTGGCCGGGCTGTGGGCCTGGCTGGCGCCCAAGGTGCCGCTGGTGGTGGACGGGGACCGCATCCTCTACGCCGACCCCGAGGGGGAGCAGCGGGCCGGGGCCGACGCGGTGTTCGTGCTGGTCTGCCTGGGCGCCGGGCTGGTGACCGCGCTCGGGGCCTTCCTGGTGACCCGGCGGCGTGGCGGCGGCATCTCGGTCGCGCTGGGCCTGGCCGTCGGCGGGCTGCTCGGATCGATCGGGGCCTGGCGGATCGGGCGGTGGCTGGGGCCGAACGGCGACCTGATCGGCGAGGCCCGGCGGGTCGGCGACGGCGGGCACTTCGACGCGGGCATCGACCTGGGGGCGCTGGGGGCGCTGCTGGTCTGGCCGATGACGGCGATGGTGCTGCTGCTGCTGCTCTCGGCGGCGTTCGGGAAGCGGGAGGAGGACCCGCCGCCGTACTGGGGGGCTCCGGCGGGGGCGCCGCCGGCGGAGGCCCCGGTCGGTCCGTGGGCCGGGCCGGCGAGCGGCCCGGCGGGCGACGGCGGGCACTGACCGCGGTGTGCGGCGCCGCCCGCCCGGCTCAGCGGGCGATGGCGGCGGTGTGGGCGCGGGTGAGGGCGACGAGGTCGGCGGGGGCGAGTTCGACCTCCAGGCCGCGGCGGCCCGCCGAGACGTAGACGGTGGGGTGGCCGAGCGCGCTGGCGTCGACGACGGTGCGCAGCGGGCGGCGCTGGCCCAGCGGTGAGATGCCGCCGCGGACGTAGCCGCTGCTGCGCTCGGCGGCGGCCGGGTCGGCCATGGCGGCGCGCTTGCCGCCGACGGCGGCCGCCAGGGCCTTGAGGTCGAGCTGGCCGGCGACCGGGACCACGCCGACGGTGAGGGTGCCGTCCACGTCGGCGACGAGGGTCTTGAAGACCCGGTCGGGGGTGATGCCGAGGGCTTCGGCGGCCTCGCCGCCGTAGGAGGCGGCGGCCGGGTCGTGGTCGTAGGCGTGCACGGTGAACGGGACGGCGGCGGCTTCCAGGGCGACGGTGGCGGGGGTGCCCTGGCCGCCCTTCTTCGTCTTCTTGGCCATGCGGGGGTCCTCGGTCAGTTGGGGCTGAAGGACTGGCGGGTGAGGTCGACGGCGGGCAGCGAGGGCAGCCAGCTGAGGACGGCGGTCTCGCGGCGCAGCAGGTCGAGTTCGGCGCGCAGCCGCTGGGCGTTGTCCGGGCAGGCGAGCAGCCGCTGCTTGACCGGGGTCTCGAACACCGAGGCGGCGGCGACCAGGTAGGAGAGCACCTGGGGGTCGTCCGGGAGTTCCTGGTGGCCGACGGTGCTGGCCTCGCGGGCGCCGGCCAGGCGCTTCTGGTAGACCCGGAACGCCCGCTCGACCTCGGAGGCCAGCGCGCCCGCGCCCTCGCCGGGGAGCTCGTCGATCGGCTCGGTCTCGCCGGTCAGGTACGGGCCGGAGACGTCCACCGAGCGCAGCCGGAACCGGGTGGTGCCGGTGACCAGCAGCTCGTAGCGTCCGTCCGGCTGGTGCTGGACGGACGCGACGTCGGCGACGCAGCCGACCGGGAAGAGCGCCTCCAGGGGGTCCCCGGTGACCGTGCCGAGGCCGTCCAGCGGACCGGCCGGGCCCTCCTCGGGCCGGACCGGGGCGACCTCCCGGCCGTCCTTGATCGCGAGCACGCCGAACCGCCGGGGGGTGTCCTCGGACTGTTCGAGCAGATCGGCGACGAGACGGCGGTAGCGCTCCTCGAAGACGTTCAGGGGCAGCACCAGGCCCGGGTAGAGCACGGTGTTCAGCGGGAAGAGCGGCAGCCGTTCTGTCACGGCGGACAGCGTAGTTCCCCGGGCCCGGCGGTTGTCGCCCGCCCGCAACGATCGACGCCGTCCGCGCTGCGGCACCCGTGTGGCGCCGCTATCCGCGTTGCAGCATCCGCGTGGCGCCGGCGACGACCGTGGAGGCGAGCAGCCAGCCGATCACGACCAGCCCGGCGGAGATCCACTGGGTGAGGCCGCCGGGGTTCCAGCCGCCCTGGTTGAGGTCCACGATCGGCAGCAGCTGGTTGAGGGTGTACAGCACCGGGTTCCAGTGCGGGCGCTCGTCGGCCTTGAGCGGTTGCAGCGGGTGGGTGGCGAACCAGAGGCTGCCGAGGATCCAGGCGAGCAGCAGCCACAGGCCCGCCCGGCCGGGCCGGTAGCCGTAGCCGACGGTGGCGTCCTGGACCGCGCCCCAGACCCGGGCCGGCAGCGGCAGGGTGCGGCGGCGCCGGCGCTGCTTGGCGTAGAGCACCTCGCGGGCGTCGTCGTCGGCGCCGTCGCGGCGCAGGGCGGCGGCGAGCTGCTCGTAGGACTCCGGCTGGAAGTCCACCGAGGAGCCCTCCAGCCAGGCGATCCGCTGCTGGACGGTGAAGGCCCTGATCGGGCGCAGGTTCTCGTAGACGAAGCCGGTGAGCCGCAGGTGCCTGCCGAGCGGCCAGGCGTCCGGGTCGTCGACCAGGTTGCCGACCCGGGCGCGGGAGAGCGAGACCGTGCCGGTGGGGCGGAACTTGCAGGAGAAGCGCAGCTCGGGGGTCTGGATGCGGCTCAGCGCGAGCTCGTCGTCACCCTCCAGGTGGAATTCGCCGGAGATCAGGCAGGCGGCTTCGAAGCGGGAGTCGGACAGCCGGACCCGGCCGAAGGCGCGGAACGGGGTGACGGGGCCGTCGGGCGGCGGGACCTGGCCGTAGCCGGAGCCGTAGTAGCCGCGGGAGCCGGTCCAGCCGCCGTCGGCGGAGCCGGTCAGGTAGAGGGTGTGGCCGACGCTGACGCGGACGGCGTTGAAGCAGATGCGGTTCTTCTCCGGGACGGCGCGCAGCTGGGCGCCGCGCAGCGAGAGCCGGCCGCCTATCCGGGCCGTGCGGATGCTCAACTCGCCGTCCGTCTCCAGGCGTTCGGCCTCGAAGTCCTGGTTGACGGTGATCCCGTCGGCGGACACGGCGCGGGCGTAGCGGTCGCCGCCGACCACCGACTGGTTGAGCAGCAGGTCGGTGCCGATCCTGGCGTCGGTGAGCCGGATGCCGTCGGGGACGCGGCAGCGGGCCAGGTGGAGGTCGCCGGTGGTGGAGAGCCGGGAGGCCTCCAGCCGGGGGATCAGGCAGCCCACGAAGCGCAGCGTCGAGGCCGCGGCCTCGGAGATCAGGATCTTCTGGTCGAAGCGGCAGTCGTGGACCTCGACGTAGCGGTCGATGGTGGCTCCGGCCAGCTTGAGCGCGCCGGTCACCCGCACGCCGCTGAGCCGCAGCGAGGCGACCTTGCCGGGCGCGGGTCCGGGGCCGGCCAGCAGCAGGTGGGCGAGCACCTCGGCGCGGACGGTGCGCTCGGGGCCCCAGACGGCGTCGCCGAAGGCGTCGTCGGCCCCCGCCTCGCCCGTCCGCAGGTCCAGGACGTCACCCTGGCGGTAGGCCTCCCAGAGCCTCTGCTCGGCCCCGTTCCAGCCCTCCGGAGCATGCTCCGCCATGGTTTCCCCCGCCCCCCGGTCGTCTCGCCTTTCGTATCACGGACTGAAATGCGGGGCCAGCGGTTCCGGCCACTCCTTACACTGGGTGGCGTGATCTCTCGAATCGACCTCCGCGGCTCGCTGGACGACCCGCGTGACCTGCTGCCCCGTGCCGAGTTCGACGTGGCGGCCGCCCTGGAGAAGGTGCGGCCGATCGCCGAGGACGTACGCCATCGCGGGGTCGCGGCGCTGATCGAGATCACCGAACGCTTCGACGGCGTCCGGCTGGAGTCGACCCGGGTCCCGGCCGAGCAGCTGACCGCGGCGTTGGAGACGCTGGACCCGAAGGTCCGGGCCGCCCTGGAGGAGTCGATCCGCCGGGCCCGCGCCGTGCACGCGGACCAGCGCCGCACCGGGCACACCACCCAGGTGGTGCCGGGCGGCACGGTCACCCAGCGCTGGGTGCCGGTCGAGCGGGTCGGCCTGTACGTGCCGGGCGGGCTGGCGGTCTACCCGTCCTCCGTGGTGATGAACGTGGTGCCGGCCCAGGAGGCGGGCGTCCGGGGCATCGCGGTCTCCTCGCCGCCGCAGAGGGAGTTCGGGGGCCGGGTCCACCCGACCATCCTGGCGGCCTGCGCCCTGCTCGGCGTGGACGAGGTCTACTCCGTCGGCGGCGCCCAGGCGGTCGCGATGTTCGCCCTCGGCACCGAGGAGTGCGAGCCGGTCGACATGGTGACCGGCCCCGGCAACATCTACGTGGCCGCCGCCAAGCGCTACTTCGCCGGCCGGATCGGCATCGACTCCGAGGCCGGCCCGACCGAGATCGCCGTCCTCGCCGACGACAGCGCCCTGCCGTCCGACGTCGCCGCGGACCTGATCAGCCAGGCCGAGCACGGCCCGACCTCCGGCTCCGTGCTGGTCACCGACTCCCCGGCGCTGGCCGACGCGGTCGAGGCCGAGCTGGCCGAGCAGGTCGCCAGGACCAAGCACGCCGAGCGGGTCGCCGAGGCCCTGGGCGGCCGGCAGTCCGGCATCATCCTGGTCGACGACCTGGAGCAGGGCCTCGCCGTGGTCAACGCGTACGCCGCCGAGCACCTGGAGATCCAGACCCGCGACCCGCACGCGGTCGCGGCGAAGGTCGTCAACGCCGGCGCGATCTTCATCGGCCGCTGGACCCCGGTCTCGCTGGGCGACTACGCGGCCGGCTCCAACCACGTGCTGCCGACCGGCGGCTGCGCCTGCCACTCCTCCGGGCTGTCGGTGCAGACCTTCCTGCGCGGCGTCCAGGTCGTCGAGTACGACCGGGACGCGCTGGCGGGCGTCGCCGCGCACGTCGTCACCCTCGCGAACGCGGAGGACCTGCCGGGGCACGGGGACGCGATCAGGGCCCGCTTCGACTGGACGGTGCCGGGCTCGTGACTCCTGAGACCTCTGAGACTCCTGTGGCTCCGGCTCCGGCTCCGGCTCCGGCTCCCGCGACCGGGACCCCCGCGATCCGTATCGACGACCTCCCCGTCCGGGACGAGCTGCGCGGCCAGTCCCCCTACGGCGCGCCGCAGCTGGACGTGCCCGTCCAGCTGAACACCAACGAGAACCCGTACCCGCTGCCCGAGGAGCTGGTGGCCCGGATCGCCGAGCGCGTCGCCGAGGCCGCCCGCGGGCTGAACCGCTACCCCGACCGGGACGCGGTCGAGCTGCGCGAGGGCCTCGCCGCGTACCTGGGCAGGACCACCGGCTTCCCGGTCCGGCGCGCGCAGGTGTGGGCGGCCAACGGCTCCAACGAGGTGCTCCAGCAGCTGCTGCAGACCTTCGGCGGCCCCGGCCGCAGCGCGCTCGGCTTCGAGCCCTCGTACTCGATGCACGCGCTGATCTCCCGGGGCACCGGCACCGCCTGGATCTCCGGCCCGCGCAACGACGACTTCACCATCGACGTGGACGCCGCCGTCGCCGCCATCGCGGAGCACCGGCCGAACGTGGTCTTCGTCTGCTCGCCCAACAACCCGACCGGCACCGCCGCGGACGCCGACACCGTGCTGCGGCTGTACGGGGCCGCGCAGGCCGCCCGGCCCAGTCTGGTGGTGGTGGACGAGGCGTACGTCGAGTTCTCGCACCGCCCCTCGCTGCTGCCGCTGATCGAGGGCCGGCCCAACCTGGTGGTCAGCCGCACCATGTCCAAGGCCTTCGGCGCGGCCGGGCTGCGCCTGGGCTACCTGGCCGCCGACCCGGCCGTGGTGGACGCGGTGCAGCTGGTGCGCCTGCCGTACCACCTGTCGGCCGTCACCCAGGCCACCGCGCTGGCCTGCCTGGAGCACACCGACACCCTGCTCGGGTACGTCGGGCGGCTCAAGGAGGAGCGCGACCGGCTGGTCGGCGCGCTGCGCGGGATGGGCCTGGAGGTCACCGACTCGGACGCCAACTTCGTCCAGTTCGGCCGCTTCGCCGACACCCACGCGGTGTGGCGGGCGATCCTCGACCAGGGCGTCCTGGTCCGCGACAACGGCGTCCCCGGGTGGCTGCGCGTCACCGCCGGCACGCCCGCCGAGAACGACGCCTTCCTGGACGCCGTCCGCACAGTGATCAAGGAGCTGTAACCCCCATGTCCCGCATCGGACGCGTCGAGCGCACCACCAAGGAGACCTCGGTCCTGGTCGAGATAGACCTCGACGGCACCGGGAGGACCGACATCTCCACGGGTGTCGGCTTCTACGACCACATGCTCGACCAGCTCGGCCGGCACGGCCTGTTCGACCTCACCGTCAAGACCGACGGCGACCTGCACATCGACACCCACCACACCATCGAGGACACCGCCCTCGCGCTCGGCGCCGCCTTCAAGCAGGCGCTCGGCGACAAGGTGGGCATCTACCGCTTCGGCAACTGCACGGTGCCGCTGGACGAGTCGCTCGCCCAGGTCACCGTGGACCTCTCCGGCCGGCCGTACCTGGTGCACACCGAGCCCGAGGGCATCGCGCCGATGATCGGCTCGTACGACACCACGATGACCCGGCACATCCTGGAGTCCTTCGTGGCCCAGGCGCAGATCGCGCTGCACGTCCACGTGCCGTACGGGCGCAACGCGCACCACATCGTGGAATGCCAGTTCAAGGCGCTGGCCCGGGCGCTGCGCTACGCCGCCGAGCGCGACCCGCGCGCGGCCGGAATCCTTCCGTCGACCAAGGGTGCGCTGTGAGCAACACCGCGATGATCCTCATCTTCGTCGGCCTCTTCCTGGCCGGCGGAGTCATCTCCTTCTGGAAGCAGAAGCACTCGAAGAGCGTCATCCTGGTGCTCGCCTTCGGCTCCGTGATGTGCCTGGCCTCCGGCCTCCTGCGCCTGTAGACCCGCTTGGCCCCGTAGAGAGACTGGACACCTGAACATGGGCAAGAACGTCGTCGTCCTCGACTACGGCTCCGGCAACCTCCGCTCGGCGCAGCGCGCCCTGGAGCGGACCGGCGCGGACGTCACGGTCAGCTCCGACTACGACACCGCGATGGCCGCGGACGGCCTGCTCGTCCCCGGCGTGGGCGCCTTCGAGGCCTGCATGCGCGGGCTCAAGTCTGTCCGCGGCGACTGGATCATCGGCCGCCGGCTCGCCGGGGGCCGACCGGTCATGGGCATCTGCGTCGGCATGCAGATCCTCTTCGAGAAGGGGGTCGAGCACGGCGTGGAGACGGCCGGCTGCGACGAGTGGCCGGGCACCGTGGAGCCGCTGGAGGCCCCCGTCGTCCCGCACATGGGCTGGAACACCGTGGACGCGCCCGAGGGCAGCCGGATGTTCGCCGGCCTCGACCCGGAGACCCGCTTCTACTTCGTGCACTCCTACGGGGTGCGGCACTGGGAGCTGGAGGTCCACAGCGCGCGGATCAACCCGCCGCTGGTCACCTGGGCCACCCACGGGCAGCCGTTCGTCGCGGCCGTCGAGAACGGCCCGCTGTGGGCCACCCAGTTCCACCCCGAGAAGTCCGGCGACGCCGGCGCCGCCCTGTTGACCAACTGGGTCGACACCCTCTGACCGTCTGAGAGTTGATCTGATGAGCCTCGAACTGCTGCCCGCCGTCGACGTCCGGGACGGTCAGGCCGTCCGCCTGGTCAAGGGCGCCTCCGGCACCGAGACCTCCTTCGGCGAGCCGCTGGCCGCCGCCCTCGCCTGGCAGAACGCCGGCGCCGAGTGGCTGCACCTGGTCGACCTGGACGCCGCCTTCGGCACCGGCTCCAACTACGAGCTGCTGCGCGAGGTCACCGGACAGCTGGACGTCAAGGTCGAGCTGTCCGGCGGCATCCGCGACGACGAGTCGCTCGCCCGCGCGCTCGCCACCGGCTGCACCCGGGTCAACCTCGGCACCGCCGCCCTGGAGGCCCCCGAGTGGGTCGCCAAGGCGATCGCCGAGCACGGCGACCGGATCGCCGTCGGCCTCGACGTCGTCGGCACCACCCTGCGCGGCCGCGGCTGGACCCGCGACGGCGGCCAGCTCTTCGACGTGCTGGAGCGCCTCAACCGGGAGGGCTGCGCCCGCTACGTCGTCACCGACGTCAACCGGGACGGCACCCTGACCGGCCCCAACCTCCAGCTGCTGCGCGACGTCTGCGCCGCGACGGACCGGCCCGTGGTCGCCTCCGGCGGCGTCTCCTCGCTCGACGACCTGCGCGCCATCGCCACGCTGGTCGGCGAGGGTGTCGAGGGCGCCATCGTGGGCAAGGCACTCTACGAGCAGAAGTTCACCCTCGAAGAGGCCCTGGAGGCGGTTTCAGGATGACGGACGGTCGGATCGTACGTGGCAGGGTCGGCGGATTCTCCCCCTGGGAGGACGAGTTCGGCTACTCCCGGGCGGTCGCCGCGGGCGACCACGTGCACGTGGCCGGCTCCACCGCCTGGGTGGACGGCCGGATCGAGCACGAGGGCGATCCGTACCGGCAGACCCTCGCCGCGTTCGGCGTCGGGCTCAAGGCCCTGGCCGCGTACGGTCTGACCACCGACGACGTGGTCCGCACCCGGATGTACATCACCCACGTCCGCGACGCCGAGGAGGTGGGCCGCGCCCACCGCGAACTCTTCGACGCCGCACGCCCGGTGGCCACCATGGTGGTGGTCGAGGGACTGATCGACTCCCGGATGATGGTCGAGATCGAGCTCGACGCGTACCGATCCGGGCTGGCAAAGACCCTGGAAGCCCAGGGACCCCTGGAAGGCGAACAGCCGTGACCCTCGCAGTACGTGTCATCCCCTGCCTCGACGTGGACGCCGGGCGGGTGGTCAAGGGCGTCAACTTCCAGAACCTGCGCGACGCCGGCGACCCGGTCGAGATGGCCAAGCTCTACGACGCCGAGGGCGCCGACGAGCTGACCTTCCTCGACATCACCGCCTCCTCCGGCGACCGGGAGACCACCTACGACGTGGTCCGCCGGACCGCCGAGCAGGTCTTCATCCCGCTGACGGTGGGCGGCGGCATCCGCGCCGTCGACGACGTCGACAAGCTGCTGCGGGCCGGCGCCGACAAGGTCGGCGTCAACACCGCGGCGATCGCCCGGCCGGAGCTGGTCCGGGAGATCGCCCAGCGGTTCGGGCGGCAGGTGCTGGTGCTGTCGGTGGACGCCCGGCGCTGCCCCGCCGGTGTCGAGACCGCGTCCGGATTCGAGGTCACCACCCACGGCGGGCGCCGGGGCACCGGGCTCGACGCCGTCGAATGGGCGGGCCGCGCCGCCGAGTTGGGGGCCGGCGAGATCCTGCTCAACTCGATGGACGCGGACGGCACCAAGGACGGCTACGACCTGGACATGATCCGGGCCGTGCGCGAGGCCGTCTCGGTGCCGGTGATCGCCTCCGGCGGGGCGGGCAAGCTCGCGGACTTCGCGCCGGCCGTCGAGGCGGGCGCGGACGCGGTGTTGGCGGCCAGCGTGTTCCACTTCGGGGACCTGCGGATCGGCGAGGTCAAGGGCGCGCTGCGGGAGGCCGGGCACCCGGTGCGGTGATCGGTCCGTAGTTCCGGTCCGGACGTTCCGTCCGGACGTCCTGTACGTGGGAGGGCCCGTCGCACCGGTGTGCAGCGGGCCCTCGTCGTGTGCTCAGGACTCCCGGGGCTCACGACTCCCGGGGCTCGCCCTTGATCAGGGCGAAGGGGGCGCCGTTCGGGTCCGCCAGCCAGGCGAGGCGCCCGACGTTCTCCACGTCCGAGGCCGGCATCAGCACTGTGCCGCCGGCCGCCGTCGCCCTGGCGATCACCCCGTCGACGTCCTCGGTGGCGAAGTAGGGCGTCCAGGCGGGCGGCTGCTCGGGGGACATGGTCGGGGCGATGCCGCCGAAGCTGGTGGCCTGCTGGTCGCCCTCGGCGGTGGAGACCACCCGGTAGTTCATGCCCGGCGACGGCTCGAAGTTCTCCACCCGCCAGCCGAACAGCTGCCGGTAGAAGGTGAAGGCGCCGTCCTGGTCGGAGGTGTGCAGCTCGGCCCAGACCAGCGCGCCCTCGTCGGAGACGAGGTCCAGCCCCTTGGTGTTGCCGGACTGCCAGATCGCGAACCGGGCGCCCTGCGGGTCCGAGAACTGGGCCAGCCGGCCCTCCTGCATGACGTCCATGGGCTCGACCAGGACCTTGCCGCCGGCCTGCTGGACGGCGTTGGCGGTGGCGTCCGCGTCCGCGCTGCGGAAGTACGTCGTCCAGGTGGACGGGTCCCCCTCGTTGAGCGAACCGATCGCGCCGACGGTCCTGCCGTTCAGCTGGACGAACCCGTAGCCGCCGGTCCCCGGGACCTCCTGGAAGGTCCAGCCGAACACCTGGTCGTAGAACGCGGCGCTGGCGGGGATGTCCGGGCTGCCCAGGTCGATCCAGCAGGGCGAGCCGATGGGGAAGTCGGTGGTGATCATGCCGGTGGCCCTTCGACGGAGAGTGGCCGGGACGGTTTCCGTCGGGCGCGCGCACGCCCCCTCCCGGCCACCTGCGAGTCTGCACCCGGGCACCGACATCCGCAGCCGGAGAGCCGCCCGGCAGTGGGGCGCCGCAGCTGTCGGGCGCGCTACTCCGAGGGCAGCGGCAGGACGTGGCGCAGGGCCTCGACGGCGTCCGGGGCGCCGTCGACGGTGAGGGTGGTCCGTTCCCCGCGGCCGTAGGCGAACAGGACGAGCTCGGCGGGCTCGCCGGTGAGGCGGACGGTGGCGGCGCCCGCGGGGCCGACGGTGATGGAACGGCCGTCGGGGTGGGTGAGGGACAGCCGGACGGGGGAGCGCCGGCCGGCCTCCAGCCGGGCGATGAGCGGGAGGCGCCGCCAGAGGGCCTCGGCCCGGCCGGGCGGAACGGGCTGCGCGGTCCAGTCCTCGGCCGCGCGCAGGACGTCCTCGGCGTGGACGAAGTACTCGACGGTGTTCGCCGCCTCGTCGGCGCCGGGCAGGGCGAACGGGGAGTAGACCGGCGGCCCGGCCCGGAACAGCCGCACCAGCTCCTCGTACGGCCGCTCCGCGTACCCGTCCTGCACCCGCCGCGTCCACCCGGCCAGCGCCCCGACCCGGATCCCGGCCGCCGCGTCGGGGCGGCGCTCACGGACCACCAGGTGGGCGGCGAGGTCCCGGGTGGTCCAACCGGCGCAGAGCGTGGGGGCGTCCGGCCCGGCGGCGGTCAGGAGTCGGGCGAGCCGGTGGCGTTCGGCGAGGGCGTGGTTCGACATGACGTCAGCCTAGGGGCTCGGTCCCGCACCCGCCGAAGGCGGCGGCGAAGCCGGCGCAGAGCAGGTGGACGCTTCGTGCGAACTTCTCGTCCTGGCTCAGGCGGGGCATCAACGGGCCCATGACCAGGGGGAACCGTTCGCGCAGTTCGGCGTAGCGCTCGGCGGTGACGGCCGGCGGCGCCGCCGGCTGGTTCTGCTCCTGGAGGACGAAGCCGGTGACGTGGCTGAGCAGGGTGTCGGCGGCGACGCCGCAGTGGTCGGCGGGCAGACCGGCGTCGAGGAGGGTGCGCAGCAGGCGTTCCATCAGGGAGAGGGCGCCGGTGCTGAGCATGCCGGGGCTCTCGGCGAGGAGTTGGGCGCCGCCGGGGTGCTGCTTGATGCTCAGCCGCAGGGCGGTGGCCTGGGTCCGGATGCGGTCCTGCCAGGTGGCGGTGGCCGGGAGGGCGTCCAGGGCCTCGGTGCCGGCGTCGTACGCCCGGCGGCAGACCCGGTCGGCCATCAGGGCGAGCAGCTCGTCCTTGCCGCGTACGTGGTAGTAGAGGCTGCCCGCGCGGGCGTTGAGGCGCTCGGCGACCTGGCGCATGGACAGGTTCTGGTAACCGACCTCGGCGAAGACGGCCATGCCCGCGTCGACGATGCGGTCCTTGGTGAGCTTCATGGATTCACCGTACCGCGTTTTCAAACACCGTTCGAAAGTTGTGCTAGCTTTGCGCCAGCAAGTTTTCGAACGGTGTTGGAAGCAGCACCGGAACCGGGGGGAGGGGCCAGACGTGGAGGCGATCGTCTTCAACGTGACCACGGCCGCGCTGATGGTCATGATGGTCAACTGCGGGCTCGGCGTGGTGGGTCGCGACACCCTGCGCGGACGGCCGCTGCCGTGGGCGGCGATCGCCCTGACCGCGCTGGCCGTCGGCGGCGTGCTGCTCCAGCTCGTCTGGTCCGGTGCGATGGACGCCCTCGACGGCGACCCGTCGAAGTCCGGCTGGTGGCGCGAGTTCACCTCGGTGTTCATGCAGAACGGCGGCCTCTTCGGCGGCCTGTGGAACCTCGTCAGCCTCGCCGCCGTCGCCGCGCTGGCCCAGTGGTACTGGGGCGGCCCGCTCACCCTCGGCTTCTTCCTCGCCGGCATCCTGCTGCCCGGCCGCATCGACACCCTGCTCGGCTTCGGCGGCGGCCCCAGCACCGACCCGCGCAACTTCGCCGGCAGCTCCGGCGCCACCTACTTCCTCGGCGCCTCCCTCGCCCTCGCCTTCCTCACCCGCACCCGCCTCCCCAAGGAGATCGCCCTGGCGGCCGGCGTCCCCGCCCTGGGCCTCGCGATGTGGCTCGCCCAGGAGAACGGCCACGGACTGGTGTCCGTCTACGGCTTCGTCCTCGCCGCGGCGGTGTGGGCGGTCCGCCGCCGGCTGCGCCGCCCGGCCTCCGACCGCGCGGCCTGACCCACGGCGCCACGGCGGCCGTCTCCCGTGGTCCATGGCAGGGCCGACTGCGGTGCGGGTTCTCGGAATGCCGAGAACCCGCACTGAAATCCCGTCCATCTGAACAGCTTCTGTTCTTCTCGGGACGTGCCCGGTGGCGCCGCTCCACGTCCGGGCGGCCGCCCGTTGGGGGCGAGTTCGGCGAAGCGGCTGTCAGGTGGGGGTCGGGTGGGCCATCCTCGTGGCCATGACCTCCGAGCAGCCGCCGCCCGCAGGCGGGTCCAGCCCGTCCCGGGGCCTGGTCCTCACCGTTGCCGCCGTGCTGGTCGTCCTGCTCGCGGTGGTGGCCACCGCGGTGCTGTGGCCGGACGACGAGAAGCCCGCCGCCGCGCCGCCGCCCACCCCCACGGCAACGGTCACCCCGACGCCGACACCCACCCCGACGCCCACGCCGCAGCCGCCGTACGCCTTCTTCCCGGTCGGCGCCTGCTTCGACCACCCGCAGCTGAGCCCGGTGATCACCAAGCCGGAGGAGCGCCCCTGCGCCGGCGACCACGACGGTGAGGTGATCGCCGACCTCAAGCTGGCCGACGGCATCACCGGCGACATCCCGCTCGCCCTCGCCATGCGGGACGGCTGCAAGGAGGCCGAAGCCGCCGCCAAGGCCCGCCAGGGTGACGGAAAGACGTACTACGGCCGTCAGTTCGGCCCGGCGATGGCCAACTACCAGCAGGGCTGGCGCGACTACACCTGCACCCTGACCGCCGGCAACAAGCAGGGCGCCCCCAAGCTCACCGGGCAGCTGCACCCGTAAGGACCCCGGTGGCGCCCGGTACGGGGCGGTGCCACCCCACCGGGGTGGTGGGGCGGGCTGACACAATGGGGTCCATGTCCACGACACCCGCCACTCCCGGCAGCACCGCCCTCGCGCCCGAGATCGCCGCGCGGCTCAAGCGCACCGAGGACGGGCTGCTCCCGGCCATCGCCCAGCAGTACGACACCGGCGAGGTGCTGATGCTGGGATGGATGGACGACGAGGCGCTGCACCGCACCCTCACCACGGGCCGCTGCACCTACTGGAGCCGCAGCCGCCGTGAGTACTGGGTGAAGGGCGACACCTCGGGCCACGTCCAGGCGGTCAAGTCGGTGGCCCTGGACTGCGACGGCGACACCCTGCTGGTCAAGGTCGACCAGAGCGGCGCGGCCTGCCACACCGGCGACCGCACCTGCTTCGACGCCGACGTGCTCCCACTGTCCTGATCCCACCCCGTCCACAACTCCAGAAGGTGCCGCCCGTCATGGATCTCGAAGCCTTCCGCAAGCTCGCCGTCGACACCCGGGTCATCCCGGTCACCCGCAGGCTCCTCGCGGACGGCCTCACCCCGATCGGCCTCTACCGCAGCCTCGCCGAGGAGCGGCCCGGCACCTTCCTGCTGGAGTCCGCCGAGCAGGGCCGCAGCTGGTCGCGCTACTCCTTCGTCGGGGTGCGCAGCGCCGCCGCGCTCACCGTCGGCCCGGACGGCGGGGCCCGCTGGCTCGGCACCCCGCCGGTCGGCATCCCCACCACCGGCGACCCGCTGGAGGTGCTGCGCGCCGCCCTCCAGGCGCTGCACACCCCGCGGCAGGAGGACGACGGCCTGCCCCCGCTCACCGGCGGCCTGGTCGGCTACCTCGGCTACGACATCGTCCGCCGGCTGGAGAAGCTGCCCGACCTCAACCCGGACGACCTGGGCCTGCCCGAGCTGACCATGCTGCTCGCCACCGACCTCGCCGTGCTCGACCACGTCGACGGCACGGTGCTGCTGATCGCCAACGCCGTCAACCACAACGACCTGGCCAGCGGCGTGGACGAGGCCTGGGCGGACGCGGTGGCCCGGCTGGACGCGATGGAGGCCGAGCTGTTCAAGCCGGTCGACCCGGGCCTGGCCACCTTCTCCCCGGCCGGCCCCGGCGAGGTGCACTCGCCGTTCGGCGGCGAGCCGTACCGGGCCGCGGTGGAGGAGATCAAGGAGCGGATCCGGGCCGGCGAGGCCTTCCAGGTGGTGCCCTCGCAGCGCTTCGAGGCGCCCTGCCCGGCCTCGGCGCTGGACGTCTACCGGGTGCTGCGCACCACCAACCCCAGCCCGTACATGTACCTGTTCCGCTTCCCCGGGCCGGACGGCGGCGCCGAGGGCGGCTTCGACGTGGTCGGCTCCAGCCCGGAGGCCCTGGTCAAGGTGACCGGGGGCGAGGCGATGCTGCACCCGATCGCCGGCACCCGGCACCGGGGCGCCACCCCGCACGAGGACGCGGAGCTGGCCGCCGAGCTGCTCGCCGACCCCAAGGAGCGGGCCGAGCACCTGATGCTGGTGGACCTGGGCCGCAACGACCTCGGCCGGGTCTGCGAGCCGGGCAGCGTCGAGGTGGTCGACTTCATGCAGATCGAGCGCTACAGCCACGTGATGCACATCGTGTCGACGGTGACCGGCAGGGTCGCGCCCGGGCGCACCGCCTTCGACGTGCTGACCGCCTGCTTCCCGGCCGGCACCCTCTCCGGCGCGCCCAAGCCCCGGGCGATGCGGATCATCGAGGAGCTGGAGCCCACCCGGCGCGGCCTGTACGGCGGCTGCGTCGGCTACCTGGACTTCGCCGGGGACTCGGACACCGCGATCGCCATCCGCACCGCGGTGCTGCGCGACGGCACCGCGTACGTGCAGGCCGGCGCGGGCGTGGTGGCCGACTCCGACCCGCACGGCGAGGACACCGAGTGCCGCAACAAGGCGGCCGCCGTGCTGCGGGCCGTCGCCACCGCCAATACGCTGCGGAGGCCGGAACTGTCCTGAGGCGCGAGGAGGCGGCCGGGATGCCCGAGGTCCCCGACGTGCCCGAGGCCCGCGAGACGGCCGAGGTGCCGTACGACGAGCTGCGCTGGGCGGTCGTGCTCGGCGCGGCCGGACAGCTCGGCGAGCAGCCGGCGGGCCACGGCCGGGTGCTGTCCGGGGTGGCGATCGACTTCCCGGCCGACTTCCCGGCCGACTCCTCGGCCGACTTCCCCGTGGTGCTCGCCCCGGACCTGGCCGTGCTCGCCCGGGACGCGGTGCGGGGCGTCCGGGGCCGGTTCGGCGCGGCCGGGGTCGAGGCGGTGCTGGAACTGGCCCGGCCGGGCCTGGCGGAGGCGGCGAGGGCGTACGCGTGCGGCGGTGTTCCGCTGTACGTGGTGGTCGATCCGGCGGCGGCGGTCTGCACCGTGCACACCGCGCCGTCCCCGGAGGGGGTCTACCGGGAGGCCGAACGGGTGCCGTTCGGCAACGACCTGTTCCTGCCGCTCGGCGGCCGCACCGTGGTGCTGCGCACGGACGAGTTCCCCACCCCGCGACCCACCCCGCGACCCGCCCCCTGACCCACCCCGCGACGCGACCCGCCCCACCCCGGGTACGGACCCCGGCGTCGGCCGGGGGATAGTGGACGGGTGACCGCTGAGCAGACCCCCGCCCCCGCCACCCCCGGCCGCCGCACCCTCGGCGTGATGCTGCTGCTGACCGTGCTGAGCGCCGTGCTGGTGCTGACCGCGGTCGGGCGGACCTGGGCCGAGGGCCGGGCCGGCACCCTGGACGTCTCCGTCACCGGCGGGAAGATCTCCGAACTGCCCGGCGGGCTGGCCCTGGTGGGCCTCGCCGCGGCCGTCGCGGTGTTCGCCGTACGCGGCGCCGGCCGGCTCGCCGTCGGCGCGCTGACCCTGCTGGCCGGGCTCGGCGCGGCCGCCGCCTCTGTGGCCGGAGCGGGCGACACCGCCGCGCTGGACGCCGAGGCCGCCCGCAAGCTGGCGCTGACCGGCTCGGCGGCCACCGAGGTCTCGCACACCGGCTGGCCCTGGGTCGCGCTGGTCGGCGCGGTGCTGCTCGCCGTGGCCGGGCTGCTCACCCTGCGCTACGGCCGGGGCTGGCCGGCCATGGGCAGCCGCTACGAGGCGCCGACCCGCAGGATCCCGGCGAAGGCCGACACCCCGGGCGACCTGTGGAAGGCGCTGGACCGCGGCGAGGACCCCACCGCGGTGTGAGCTGCGCGCATGTGACGCGATAGACCCGCCACCCGCTTTGGGCCCCCGGTGTGTGGCCCGGCACAATGGAACCCGTCAACCCGCCGGCGGCCCCGCAGGCCCGGCCGGGCCCCGAGAGCCAAGGAGCAGCATTCAGATGGCAGCAGCAGCACACGGCCACACCCCCGCCGCCTGGACCGGCGTCGTCATCTCCTTCGTCGGTTTCGGTGTCGCGGGCGTCGCGATGATCCTGCCGTCGGTGCTGCTCGTCTGGGTCGGCCTGGCGGTCGTCCTGGCCGGCGGTGTGGTCGGCAAGGCCATGTCCCTGGCGGGCATGGGCAAGCAGGCCAGCACCAACGTCTACAAGTCGGCCGAGGAGCAGACCGCGGCCCGTGAGGCCGCCGCCGTCACCGCCTGACGACGGCTCGTCGCACCACCCGTTTGTCGTACATGGAACGGCGGGCGCGCCACGCCCGCCGTTTCGTCGTGTCCGGGCCCGGCCCGGGCAGAATCGGGGCGTGACCTCCGCCCCCACCGCCTCCGCCCCGTCGCCCGTGCTGCGTCGGCTGAGGCCGCCGCTGACCGCGCTGGCGGCGGTGGCCGTCCCCGCCGCGTACGTCGCCGTGGTGGACCCGAACACCCCCGGGCACTACCCGGAGTGCCCGTTCCTGACCGCCACCGGCTGGTGGTGTCCCGGCTGCGGGGGGCTGCGCTGCATCCACGCGCTGACCCACGGGGACCTCACCGGGGCCCTGCACGACAACGCCGTCGCCGTCCTGCTGTTCGGCGTGCTGGCGGTGCTCTGGCTGCGCTGGGGCTGGGCCGCGCTGACCGGCGGGGCGCCGCCCAGGATCACCGTCGGGGGGCGGCGCTGGGCGCTGATCGCCTTGCTGGTGCTGGTGTTCACCGTGGTGCGCAACTCGTCGATCGGCGCGGGGCTGGCACCGCCGCTGGTCTGATCCGGCCGCCGGACCCGCTTCCCGGGCCGCCGATCCCCGCTGCCCGGTCGGCCCGCCGCGTCCGGCGGCCCGGAGACCGGCCGAAAACCGGCGCGAAGACCGTCCGAAAACCGCCGTGGCGCCGACGAAGCCGCAGCTGGGGACCGCCGGGTCGGACGTCCGGTCCATGGGACGCGGTTCGAACCGGTGCGCCCCCCGCCCCCGGGTGCCGATACCATCGAAGGGCCGGTGGGCTGTCGCCCGCCGACTCGCGCCGACCGACTGGCAGAAAAGATGGGGGCTCCTGAGTGAGTGTGCTCGACTCGATCATCGAAGGGGTCCGCGAGGACCTCGCCGAGCGGCAGGCCCGGGTCTCCCTGGACGAGCTCAAGGAGCTCGCCGCCAAGGCCCCGGAGGCCAAGGACGGCGTCACCGCCCTCAAGGGCGACGGGGTCCGGGTGATCTGCGAGGTGAAGCGCTCCAGCCCGTCCAAGGGCGCCCTGGCCTCGATCGCCGATCCGGCCGCCCTGGCGGTCGACTACGCGGCCGGCGGTGCCGCCGCGATCAGCGTGCTGACCGAGCAGCGCCGCTTCGGCGGTTCGCTGGCCGACCTGGACGCCGTCCGCGCCGCGGTGGACACCCCGCTGCTGCGCAAGGACTTCATCGTCACCGCCTACCAGCTGTGGGAGGCCCGTGCGCACGGCGCCGACCTCGCGTTGCTGATCGTCGCGGCCCTCGACCAGTCGGCCCTGGTGTCGCTGATCGAGCGCGCCGAGTCGATCGGCCTCACCCCGCTGGTGGAGGTGCACGACGAGGAGGAGATCAAGCGCGCGGTGGACGCCGGCGCCCGGATCATCGGCGTCAACGCCCGCAACCTCAAGACGCTCGAGGTGGACCGCAACACCTTCGAGAACGTCGCCCACGCGATCCCGGACGACGTCGTCAAGATCGCCGAGTCCGGCGTGCGCGGCCCGCTGGACGTGATCAACTACGCCAACCTGGGTGCCGACGCGGTGCTGGTCGGCGAGACCCTGGTGACCGGCAGGGACCCGCGCGCCGCGGTCGCCGACCTGGTCGCCGCCGGGGCCCACCCCGCCATCCGGCACAAGGACTGACGCCACCCGATGAAGATCGCCGCCCGACTCGCCCCCGGTTGCCGCCCGCGCGGCTGCCGCGCGCCCGCACGCCGGGTGCTGGGGCGTCGGGTGCGGTACGTCATCGGGTGCGAGCCCGGGCAGGTGCCGGGGCGGCGATGGCGCGTGACGTCCGGCTGAAGCCGGCCACCCGGCCGAGCCCGGCCGGGTCGGACGTCACCGTTGTCCATCTCCGTTCAAGGGATACCACCATGTCCGAAAAGGACTACCTGCCCGGCGCCCAGGTGCCGGACGCACGCGGCTACTTCGGCGCGTACGGCGGCCGCTTCATCCCCGAGGCGCTGGTCGCCGCGGTCGAGCAGGTCGCCGAGGAGTACGAGAAGGCCAAGGCCGACCCGGCCTTCGCCGCCGAGCTCGACGGCCTGCTCAAGGACTACACCGGGCGCCCGAGCCCGCTGACCGACGTGCACCGCTTCTCCGCGGAGGCGGGCGGCGCGCGCGTCCTGCTCAAGCGCGAGGACCTCAACCACACCGGCTCGCACAAGATCAACAACGTGCTGGGCCAGGCGCTGCTCACCAGGCGGATGGGCAAGACCCGGATCATCGCCGAGACCGGCGCCGGCCAGCACGGCGTGGCCACCGCGACCGCCTGCGCGCTGTTCGGCTTCGACTGCACCATCTACATGGGCGAGGTCGACACCGAGCGCCAGGCGCTCAACGTCGCCCGGATGCGGATGCTCGGCGCCGAGGTGGTGGCCGTCAAGTCCGGCAGCCGGACGCTCAAGGACGCCATCAACGAGGCGTTCCGGGACTGGGTCGCCAACGTCGACTCCACCCACTACCTGTTCGGCACCGTCGCCGGGCCGCACCCGTTCCCGATGATGGTCCGGGACTTCCACCGGGTCATCGGCGTCGAGGCGCGCCAGCAGGTGCTCGACCGGACCGGGCGGCTGCCCGACGCGGTGGTGGCCTGCGTGGGCGGCGGCTCCAACGCGATGGGGATCTTCCACGAGTTCATCCCGGACGCCGGGGTGCGGCTGGTCGGCTGCGAGGCGGCCGGCGAGGGCGCCGAGACGCCCCGGCACGCGGCCACCCTGACCAAGGGCGACCCGGGGGTGCTGCACGGCTCCCGGACGTACGTCCTCCAGGACGAGGACGGCCAGACCATCGAGTCGCACTCGATCTCGGCGGGGCTGGACTACCCGGGGGTCGGGCCGGAGCACGCCTGGCTGAAGGACACCGGGCGGGCGGAGTACCGGCCGGTCACCGACGACGCCGCGATGCAGGCGCTGCGGCTGCTGTCCCGTACCGAGGGGATCATCCCGGCCATCGAGAGCGCCCACGCGCTCGCCGGGGCGCTGGAGCTGGGGCGCGAGCTCGGGCCGGAGGCGACCATCCTGGTCTCGCTGTCGGGACGCGGCGACAAGGACATGCACACCGCGGCCGAGTACTTCGGGCTGTACGACGAGCGGACCGGCGGTTCGGGCGAGGGCTCCGGCGACGGCGCCGCCGAGGGGGGTAAGTGATCATGACTTCCAAGCTGACCGGTGTACTGGCGGCCGCGAAGGCCGAGGACCGGGCCGCGCTGATCGGCTACCTGCCGGCCGGGTTCCCGACCGTGGACGGCGGCATCCGGGCGGTCGAGGCGCTGATCGAGGGCGGCTGCGACGTGGTCGAGATCGGCCTGCCGCACTCCGACCCGGTCCTGGACGGCGCGGTCATCCAGACCGCCGACGACATCGCGCTGCGGGGCGGTGTGCGGATCAAGGACGTGCTGCGGACCGTCCAGGAGGTCGCCTCGGCGCACCCGGAGGCCGCGGTGCTGGTGATGACGTACTGGAACCCGGTCGACCGCTACGGCGTGGCGCGGTTCGCGGCGGACCTGGCGGCCGCGGGCGGGGCCGGGTGCATCCTGCCGGACCTGCCGGTGGAGGAGTCCGAGGAGTGGCGCAAGGCGGCGGACGAGCACGGTCTGGACACCGTGTTCGTGGTCGCCCCGAGCAGCAAGGACGCGCGCCTCGCGGAGGTCACGGCGGCGGGCAGCGGGTTCGTGTACGCGGCCGCGGTGATGGGCGTGACCGGGACGCGGTCGGCCGTCGGGTCGATGGCCGAGGACCTGGTCGCCCGGACCCGGGCCACCACGGACCTGCCGGTCTGCGTCGGGCTCGGCGTCTCGGACGCGGTGCAGGCGGCGGAGGTCGCCCGGTTCGCGGACGGCGTGATCGTGGGGTCGGCGTTCGTGAAGCGGATCCTGGCCGCGGGCGAGGACGAGGCCGCGGCGCTGGACGCCGTGCGGGCCCTGGCCGGGGAGCTGGCCGCTGGCGTGCGCAGGCGCTGACGCGCGGTAGGACCGTCTGACCGACGGCCCCTCACTCCTCGGGGAGTGGGGGGCCGTCGCGTTTCCGGAGCCAGCGCGTATCCGTGGCCGTCGCTCCGTGCCACTCGCTCTTCCGCGGCCGCCGTTCTTCAGCGGGGCGCGGGCGCGGGCGCGCGGCTCCGGTGTGCGCGCCGACGGGGATGCGGACCCGAACGGGTGAACAAGGGGTGGGGACACGCATCAGAGGGGGTTGGCGGACGTTGAGTGGAGGGAGGAGTGCACGAACGGTTACGGAACCGAGCGGAAGGGGTGAGCCGGTGCGGAGTCTCCAGCGGGCCGTTCTGCTGCGGGCGGCGGCGGCCGTGGTGGTGCTCGGCGGTGCGGTCGGAGTGCACGTCGAGGTGGGGCAGGCGCTGGCCAAGCGGGGGGCCGAGCGGGCGGAACGGGAGGCGGTGGCGTGCGCGGAGGCGGCCCGGCACCCCGATCTGTTCGAGGCGGGATGGCCGGCGGGGTGCCGCTGACGCCCGGGTGTTCGGTTCGGGGCGGTTCATTCGGACGGAGCGTCACTCATCCGGCTTAATTCCCGAATGCGGAAGAACCGCCCCCCGCCCCGGACGGTTCCTCAGGGAGTGAACGAGTTTCCCGAGGGGGGTTCCCTGATGGCCGCGCAGCCCGGTGGCTCCGCGCCCGCGCCGCCGCCGGCGCGGCGCCCGGTGCCGGTCTGGAGTGAGTGGCTCGGCACGGTGGTCCGGCTCGCACTCGCGGTCGTCTGGGGGTGGGCCGGGCTGGCGAAGGTCTCCGATCCGGCGGAGGCCGCGCAGGCCGTACGGGCCTACGAGATCCTCCCCGAGGGGCTGGTCAAACCGATCGGCTACGGCCTGCCGTTCCTGGAGCTGGCACTGGCCCTGCTGCTGGTGCTGGGCCTCGGCGTCCGGCTGGTGGCCGGGGTCTCCGCGCTGCTGCTGCTGGTGTTCATCGCCGGGATCGCCTCCGCCTGGGCGCGCGGCATCTCGATCGACTGCGGCTGCTTCGGCGGCGGCGGACACGTCGACGAGTCCCAGACGAAGTACCTCCAGGAGATCCTGCGCGACACCGGGTTCCTGTTGCTGGCCGGGTGGCTGCTGTGGCGGCCGCGCACCCGGCTGTCGGCAGACGGCCTGCTGGCGAGCTGACCCCCACATCCCTGCACCCGACGAAGGCCCCCGACCGTGGATGTCAAGGCAATGAGCGATAAGAACCGAGAAGGCAAGCGCACCGCCCGCGAGCGGATGATGGAGCAGCGGGCGGCCGACGAGGCCTCCTCCCGGCGCAGGAAGAAGCTGATCGTGGGCGGTTCGGTGCTCGCGGTGATCGCCGCGGCGGCGATCGTCGGCGTCGTGGTGCAGAACCAGCGCTCCAAGCCGGAGACGCCGACCGCCGCCCCGGCCGGGACGATCGGCGACAAGAACCTGGTCATCCCCGTCGGCGCCGGCGACGCGCCCTCCGTCCTCACCATCTACGAGGACCCGCGCTGCCCCGCCTGTGGCACCTTCGAGCGCGAGTTCTCGGCGACCGTCGACCAGCTGGAGGACGCCGGGAAGATCTACACGAACTACCACATCGTGTCGTTCATCGACCGGGCGGTCACCGGCAAGGGCTCCAGGACCGGCGCCAACGCGCTGGCCTGCGCCCAGGACGCCGGACACTTCCGGGACTTCCACGACGTGCTGTACCGCAACCAGCCGGACGAGACCAACGACGCCTTCGGTGACAAGGCTGTCCTGCTCAGCCTGGCCAAGCAGGTCAACGGCCTGGACACGCCCGGGTTCCAGTCCTGCGTCAAGGACAACAGGTTCGGCGGGTGGGTGTCCGCGGTGCAGCAGGACTTCGACAAGTCCAGCTTCAAGTCCACCCCCACCGTGCTGCTCAACGGCCAGCCGATCTACCCGAAGAACGGCAGCGAGGAGATCACCCCGGCGAACCTGGTGAAGTGGGTGGACGCCGCGAACCAGGGCAAGCAGCTGGGCACGGCGGGTTCCCACGGGCAGACCCCGGCGCCGACCAGCACCGCTTCGGAGGCCAACAACCCGTCGCCGACGGCCGGCTGAGCCCGCTGCGCCGCGCCGCCCCCTCCCCGTCCGGAGGGGGCGGCGCCGCCCGTTGTTCGGTTTCTGTGACCACGAGGCTGCCCGAGCGGGCCGTCGGACCCTGTAGCGTCGGAACTGCCATGGATATCGCCTACATTCCCAGCCCGTCGCGGGGCGTCCTGTACCTCGGACCGATCCCGCTGCGCGCCTACGCCTTCTGCATCATCCTCGGTGTCGTCGTTGCCGTCTGGCTCGGCAGCAAGCGCTGGGTCGCCCGGGGCGGTGCCAAACACACCGTCGGTGACATCGCCGTGTGGGCCGTGCCGTTCGGCCTGGTCGGCGGCCGCCTGTACCACGTGATCACCGACGGCGGCCGCCTGTACTTCGCCGACGGGAAGAACCCCTGGGACGCCCTCAAGATCTGGGAGGGCGGCCTCGGCATCTGGGGCGCGGTCGCGCTGGGCGCGGTCGGCGCCTGGATCGGCGCCCGCCGCCGGGGCGTGCCGCTGCCCGCGTACGCCGACGCCATCGCGCCGGGCATCGCGCTGGCGCAGGCGCTGGGCCGCTGGGGCAACTACTTCAACCAGGAGCTGTACGGCCGGGAGACCACCCTGCCGTGGGGCCTGGAGATCGACAAGACGCTGCCCGGCGGCGAGGTCGTGAAGGGCGTCTACCACCCGACCTTCCTGTACGAGTCGCTGTGGTGCGTCGGTGTCGCGCTGCTGGTGATCTGGGCGGACCGCCGGTTCAAGCTGGGCCACGGCCGGGCGTTCGCGCTGTACGTGGCCGCGTACACGGTGGGCCGGTTCTGGACCGAGTGGCTGCGGATCGACGAGGCGCACGTCTACTTCGGCCTGCGGCTGAACGACTGGGTGTCCATCGGGGTGTTCGTCGCCGCCGTCGCGTACTTCGTGATCGTGGGCAGGACGCGGCCCGGGCGGGAGGACCCGGCGAGCATCGACCCGGCCGCGCACCTGGCGGAGGACGCCCAGGCCGAGGGGCCGGCCGACCGGAAGGCCGGGGACGAGGCGGACAAGGACGTCGAGGAGAAGGCCGAGGAGAAGGCGGACAGGAAGGCCGGGGAAAAGGCCGAGAACCCGATCTGACCAGGGACTTTCCCGGCTGGGGCCACCCTTCGCGAGCGTTGCGAAGGGTGGCCCCAGTGGTGTTCGGACAGCCTTACTTTGCTGGAAGTGCCCAGGTCAGACGGGCTACGTTCGGGGCTGACGAACGACGACGGAGGGGAACGACGATGAGCGCGACCACTGTGGGAGCGGATGCCGGACACCAGCCCCGGATACCCGCGGCCGACCACCACCGGGACGTCAACGGCGGCTGGCTGCGGCCGGCCGTGTTCGGCGCGGTGGACGGGCTGGTGTCCAACTTCGCGCTGATGACCGGGGTGGTCGGCGGCGCGGTGTCCAACGGGACGGTGATCCTGACCGGGCTGGCGGGCCTGGCGGCCGGCGCCTGCTCGATGGCGGCGGGGGAGTACACCTCGGTGGCCTCGCAGCGGGAACTGGTGCAGGCCGAGATCGAGGTCGAGCGGCTGGAGCTGAGCCGCAACCCGCACGGCGAGCTGGCCGAACTGGCCCAGCTGTACGTCTCGCGCGGGGTGGATCCGGAGCTGGCCCACGAGGTGGCCCGGCAGCTGTCCGCCGACCCGGAGCTGGCCCTGGAGGTGCACGCCCGTGAGGAGCTGGGCGTCGACCCGACCGACCTGCCCTCGCCGCTGGTGGCGGCCGGCTCCTCGTTCCTGTGCTTCGCGCTCGGTGCGCTGCTGCCGCTGCTGCCGTACCTGCTGGGGGCGACCACGCTGCTGCCCGCCCTGCTGCTGGCGGGGGCCGGACTGTTCCTGTGCGGCGCGGTGGTGGCCCGGGTGACGGCGCGCAGCTGGTGGTTCAGCGGGCTGCGGCAGCTGGTGCTGGGCGGTGCGGCGGCCGGGGTGACCTACCTGCTGGGGTGGCTGATCGGCGGGCAGATCGGCTGACCGCGATCATGCATGGTTATGCCGTTCAGTGAGTGACGTTTCACACATGGGCGTCCGGCGACGCCTGGCACTGTCTCATCATCCGGGCCCCCGTGCCGCGGATTCGCATCCGTGGGCGGGCTCCCAGGATGGATTCCCAGGCGCCCATGATCGGCTTCTGTGGCGATCCGGTTTCGCCCCTGTTTCAGGCCGTGGACCGTTGGGCACAATCGTCGGGACGTGCACTGTGGCACGTCCTCTTCCCGCACCCCCTGACCTGCGCGCCGTCCCGCCATGTGGACGGGACATTCCGCTTCTCGGGATCACGGGCATCATGTAACTTGCACGACACGCACCATCGCATCAGGGCCAACGTCGTCCCTACTTGCACCAACTTGCCGAAAGACGACGACGGGAGAGCCGATGCTGTCTGCATCCATGCACTCCGCCAACGAGCCCCAGGCCGGCGCCGCCCGCCAGCCGTACGCGCTCGTGCCGGATGCGCGACCTGCTGCTCAGGGCCTGTACGACCCGCGGAACGAGCACGACGCCTGTGGCGTCGGTTTCGTCGCCACGCTGACCGGCATCGCCGACCACACCATCGTCGAGCAGGCGCTGACCGTCCTGCGCAACCTGGAGCACCGCGGCGCCACCGGCGCCGAGCCGGACTCCGGCGACGGCGCGGGCATCCTGACCCAGATCCCGGACGCCTTCCTGCGCGGGAAGGTCGCCTTCGAACTCCCGGCGGCCGGGTCCTACGCCGTCGGCATCGCCTTCCTCCCCGACGAGGACGAGCAGGACGCCGCCGCCGTCGCGCGGATCGAGGGCATCGCGGCCGAGGAGGGCCTGACCGTCCTCGGCTGGCGCGACGTCCCGGTCACCCCGGACCTGCTCGGCGCCACCGCCCGCAGCGTGATGCCGCGGTTCCGGCAGCTCTTCCTCGCGCAGGACGGCAGGGCCGGCATCGAGCTGGACCGGATCGCCTTCGTGGTCCGCAAGCGGTCCGAGCGCGAGGCCGGGGTGTACTTCCCGTCGCTGTCCGCGCGCACCATCGTCTACAAGGGCATGCTGACCACCGGCCAGCTGGAGCCCTTCTTCCCCGACCTGTCGGACCGCACCTACGCGTCCGCGCTCGGCCTGGTGCACTCCCGGTTCTCCACCAACACCTTCCCGAGCTGGCCGCTCGCCCACCCGTACCGCTTCGTCGCGCACAACGGCGAGATCAACACGGTCAAGGGCAACCGCAACTGGATGACCGCCCGCGAGTCCCAGCTCGCCACCGACCTCATCCCCGGCGACCTGAGCCGGATCTTCCCGATCTGCACCCCGGACCACTCCGACTCCGCCTCCTTCGACGAGGTCCTGGAGCTGCTCCACCTCGGCGGCCGCTCGCTGCCGCACTCGGTGCTGATGATGATCCCGGAGGCGTGGGAGAACCACGCCACCATGAGCCCGGCCCGCCGCGCCTTCTACCAGTACCACTCCAACCTGATGGAGCCCTGGGACGGCCCGGCCTGCGTCACCTTCACCGACGGCACCCAGATCGGCGCCGTGCTCGACCGCAACGGCCTGCGCCCGGCCCGGTACTGGATCACCGAGGACGGCCTGGTCGTCCTCTCCTCCGAGGTCGGCGTGCTCGACATCGACCAGGAGAAGGTCGCCAGGAAGGGCCGCCTCCAGCCCGGCCGGATGTTCCTGGTGGACACCGTCGAGGGCCGGATCGTCGAGGACGAGGAGATCAAGTCCGCCCTCGCCGCCGAGCACCCGTACCAGGAGTGGGTGGACGGCGGGCAGATCCAGCTCGCCAAGCTGCCCGAGCGCGAGCACATCGCGCACACCCACGCCTCCGTCACCCGCCGCCAGCAGACCTTCGGCTACACCGAGGAGGAGCTGCGGGTCATCCTCGCCCCGATGGCGCGCACCGGCGCCGAGGCGCTCGGCTCGATGGGCACCGACTCGCCGATCGCCGCGCTGAGCGAGAAGCCGCGCCTGCTGTTCGACTACTTCGTGCAGCTCTTCGCCCAGGTCACCAACCCGCCGCTGGACGCCATCCGCGAGGAACTCGTCACCTCGCTGCTGTCCAACCTCGGCCCGGAGGGCAACCTGCTGGCCGCCGAGGCCGCCTCCTGCCGCTCCGTCGGCATCACCTTCCCGGTGATCGACAACGACGAGCTGGCCAAGCTCGTCCACATCAACGCCGACGGCGACCAGCCCGGCCTGAAGGCCGTCACGCTCTCCGGCCTCTACAAGGTCGCCTCCGGCGGCGAGGGCCTGGCCTCCCGGCTGGCCGAGATCGCCGCCGAGGCCGACGCGGCGATCGCCGACGGCGCCCGGATCATCGTGCTCTCCGACCGCCACTCGGACGCCGAACACGCGCCGATCCCCTCGCTGCTGCTGACCTCCGCCATCCACCACCACCTGATCCGCACCAAGCAGCGCACCCAGGTGTCGCTGCTGGTCGAGGCCGGCGACGTCCGCGAGGTGCACCACGTCGCGCTGCTGGTCGGCTACGGCGCCGGGGCGGTCAACCCGTACCTGGCGATGGAGTCGGTCGAGGACCTGGTCGCCCAGGGCGTCTTCATCGAGGGCGTCGAGGCCGAGAAGGCCATCAAGAACCTGATCAAGGCGCTCGGCAAGGGCGTGCTCAAGGTCATGTCCAAGATGGGCATCTCGACCGTCGCCTCCTACCGCGGCGCCCAGGTCTTCGAGGCCATCGGCCTCTCCCAGGACCTGGTCGACGGCTACTTCGCCGGCACCACCACCAAGCTCGGCGGCATCGGCCTGGAGGAGATCGCCCGCGAGACCGCCGCCCGGCACGCCAAGGCGTACCCGGCCTCCGGCATCCCGGCCGCGCACCGCGCGCTGGACATAGGCGGCGAGTACCAGTGGCGCCGCGAGGGCGAGCCGCACCTGTTCGACCCGGACACCGTCTTCCGGCTCCAGCACTCCACCCGCAACCGCCGCTACGACATCTTCAAGCAGTACACCGACCGGGTGAACGAGCAGTCCGAGCGGCTGATGACGCTGCGCGGCCTGTTCCAGCTGGACGGCCTCGGACGCGAGCCCATCCCGGTCGAGGAGGTCGAGCCGGTCTCCGAGATCGTCCGGCGCTTCTCCACCGGCGCCATGTCGTACGGCTCGATCTCCCGCGAGGCGCACGAGACCCTCGCCATCGCGATGAACCGCCTCGGCGGCAAGTCCAACACCGGCGAGGGCGGCGAGGACCCGGACCGCCTGTACGACCCCGAGCGCCGCTCGGCGATCAAGCAGGTCGCCTCCGGCCGGTTCGGCGTCACCTCCGAGTACCTGGTCAACGCCGACGACATCCAGATCAAGATGGCCCAGGGCGCCAAGCCCGGCGAGGGCGGCCAGCTGCCCGGCCACAAGGTGTACCCGTGGGTCGCCAGGACCCGGCACTCCACCCCGGGCGTCGGCCTGATCTCCCCGCCGCCGCACCACGACATCTACTCGATCGAGGACCTCGCCCAGCTCATCCACGACCTCAAGAACGCCAACCCGGCGGCCCGCATCCACGTGAAGCTGGTCTCCGAGGTCGGCGTCGGAACGGTCGCCGCGGGCGTCTCCAAGGCCCACGCGGACGTCGTCCTCGTCTCCGGGCACGACGGCGGCACCGGCGCCTCGCCGCTCACCTCCCTGAAGCACGCCGGCGGCCCCTGGGAGCTCGGCCTCGCCGAGACCCAGCAGACCCTGCTGCTCAACGGGCTGCGCGACCGCATCGTCGTCCAGACCGACGGCCAGCTGAAGACCGGCCGCGACGTGGTGATCGCCGCGCTGCTCGGCGCCGAGGAGTTCGGCTTCGCCACCGCCCCGCTGGTCGTCTCCGGCTGCATCATGATGCGCGTCTGCCACCTGGACACCTGCCCGGTCGGCGTCGCCACCCAGAACCCGGTGCTGCGCGAGCGCTTCTCCGGCAAGCCCGAATTCGTCGTCAACTTCTTCGAGTTCATCGCCGAGGAGGTCCGGGAGATCCTCGCCTCGCTGGGCTTCCGCTCGATCGAGGAGGCCGTCGGCCGCGCCGAGCACATCGACGCCCGGGCCGCGATCGACCACTGGAAGGCGGCCGGGCTCGACCTCGCCCCGCTGTTCCACGTGCCGGCGCTCCCCGAGGGGGCCGCCCGGCACCGCACCACTACCCAGGACCACGCGCTGGACAAGGCCCTGGACAACCAGCTGATCGAGCTGGCCGAGGACGCGCTGGAGCGCGGCGACGCCGTCCGCATCCAGCTGCCGATCCGCAACGTCAACCGCACCGTCGGCACCATGCTCGGCCACGAGGTGACCAAGCGGTACCGCGGCGAGGGCCTGCCGGAGGGGACCATCGACGTCACCTTCACCGGCTCCGCCGGGCAGTCCTTCGGCGCCTTCCTGCCGCGCGGCGTGACCCTGCGCCTGGAGGGCGACGCCAACGACTACGTCGGCAAGGGCCTCTCGGGCGGCGTGGTCGTCGTCCGCCCCGCCCGGGAGGCGGCGGCCATCGGCAACGACGCGCAGAACCACGTCATCGCCGGCAACACCATCGGCTACGGCGCCACCTCGGGCCGGATCCACCTGCGCGGCAAGGCCGGCGAGCGCTTCGCCGTCCGCAACTCCGGGGCCACCCTGGTGGTCGAGGGCGTGGGCGACCACGGCCTGGAGTACATGACCGGCGGCCGGGTCGTCGTCCTCGGCGAGACCGGACGCAACCTCGCGGCGGGCATGTCCGGCGGCATCGCGTACGTCCTGGACCTGCGCCCCGCCAACGTCAACGACGGCATGGTGGGCATCGAGGCCCCCACCGCCGCCGACCGCGACTGGCTGCGCGACACCGTGCAGCAGCACTACGAGGAGACCGGCTCCACCGTCGCCGCCGAACTCCTGGCGGACTGGGGCAGCGGGGTCTCCCGCTTCTCCAAGATCATGCCGACCGACTACAAGGCAGTGCTCGCCGCCAAGGACGCCGCTGAGCGCGATGGCCTCTCCGAGGCCGAGACCACCGCGAAGATGATGGAGGCGGCTAATGGCTGACCCCAAGGGCTTCCTGACCACGCCCAAGCAGCTGGCGGAGCGCCGCCCGGTCGACGTCCGGATCAAGGACTGGAACGAGGTCTACGTCGAGCGCAGCCTCCTGCCGATCATCACCAAGCAGGCCGGCCGCTGCATGGACTGCGGCATCCCGTTCTGCCACAACGGCTGCCCGCTCGGGAACCTCATCCCCGAGTGGAACGACCTGGCCTACCGGGACGACTTCGTCGGCGCGATCGAGCGGCTGCACGCCACCAACAACTTCCCGGAGTTCACCGGCCGCCTGTGCCCGGCTCCGTGCGAGTCCGCGTGCGTCCTCGGCATCAACCAGGACGCGGTGACCATCAAGAACGTCGAGGTCACCATCATCGACAAGGCCTGGGACCGCGGCGGGGTCACCCCGCAGGTGCCCGAGCGGCTGTCCGGCAAGACGGTCGCCGTGGTCGGCTCCGGCCCGGCCGGCCTCGCCGCCGCCCAGCAGCTCACCCGGGCCGGGCACACCGTCGTCGTGTACGAGCGGGCCGACCGGATCGGCGGACTGCTGCGCTACGGCATCCCCGAGTTCAAGATGGAGAAGCGCCACATCAACCGCCGCATCGAGCAGATGCGGGCGGAGGGCACCCGGTTCCGCACCGGCGTGCACGTCGGCGAGGACATCACCGGGCAGCAGCTGCGCGAGCGCTTCGACGCCGTGGTGCTCGCGGCCGGCGCCACCACCGCCCGCGACCTGCCGGTGCCCGGGCGCGAGCTCAAGGGCGTCCACCAGGCCATGGAGTACCTGCCGCTGGCCAACAAGGTGCAGGAGGGCGACTTCGTGGCGTCCCCGATCAGCGCCGAGGGCAAGCACGTGGTCGTGATCGGCGGCGGCGACACCGGCGCGGACTGCGTCGGCACCGCCCACCGCCAGGGAGCGGCCTCCGTCACCCAGCTGGAGATCATGCCGCGGCCCGGCGAGGACCGGCCCGGGAACCAGCCCTGGCCGACCATGCCGATGACGTACAAGGTCACCTCCGCGCACGAGGAGGGCGGCGAGCGGATCTACTCCGTCAGCACCACCCACTTCAGCGGCGACGAGGACGGCAACGTCCAGGAACTGCACCTCGTCGAGGTGGAGTTCCGGGACGGCCGGTTCGAGCCGGTGCCGGGCACCGAGCGGGCCATCCCGGCCCAGCTGGTCACCCTGGCCATGGGCTTCACCGGGACCGACGTGCGGAACGGGCTGGTCGAGCAGCTGGGAGTGGACCTCGACGCGCGCGGTAACATTGGCCGCGACGGCCGGTTCGCCACCAATGTCGATGGCGTGTACGTCTGCGGAGACGCCGGCCGAGGCCAGTCGCTGATCGTCTGGGCCATCGCGGAGGGCCGTTCGGCCGCCGCGGCGGTGGACAAGTACCTCGGTGGCAAGACCCCGCTTCCCGCGCCGATCCGGCCCACGGACCGCCCCCTGGTGGTCTGACGGCCCCGGGCGGCTCCGACCGGCCCACCCCGAACCCCCGGCGCCGCATCGCCGGGAGCTCAACCCGCTGCCCCGTCAGAGTCGCCGGGCCCATGCGGTCTCCTGGCGCCTGCCCTCTTCCCCGACCAGTTGGAGGGCGGGCGCCGTCGCGTTCCCCCGCGGGGCCGGCGGCGCCAGGAGCACCCGGGCAAGCAGTGGGCTGTTGTTCGTCGGTGCCAGGTGGCAGACTGCCGCCGACGGCCGGGGGGCTGGGCGAGTGCGGAGGATGACGTCGATGGGCACGACTCAGGCAGGCGGGGGCGCCACCGTACGGCGGCTGCTGCTCGGCACCCAACTGCGCAAGCTCCGCGAGGCCAGAGGCGTCAGCCGGGAGGAGGCCGGGTACTCGATCCGGGCCTCCGAATCCAAGATCAGCCGGATGGAGCTCGGCCGGGTCGGCTTCAAGGAGCGCGACGTCGCCGACCTGCTGACCCTGTACGGCGTCGACGCCGAGCAGGAGCGCGCCGCCGTCCTCGGGCTGCTGCGCGACGCCAACGCCGGCTCCTGGTGGCACGAGTACGGGGACGTGCTGCCCGGCTGGTTCCAGCACTACCTGGGCCTGGAGGAGGCCGCCGCCGAGATCCGCAGCTACGAGATCCAGTTCGTCCACGGGCTGCTCCAGACCGCCGACTACGCCCGGGCCGTGGTCACCGCCGGCTGCCACGCCAACGGGCCGGAGGAGATCGAGCGCCGGGTCGAGGTCCGGCTCAGGCGGCAGGCCCTGCTGACCGACGGCCGGGCGCCGCAGCTGGTCGCGGTACTGGACGAGGCCGCGCTGCGCCGGCCCTGGGGCGGGCCCGAGCAGATGCGCGGCCAGCTGGACCGGCTGCTGGAGCTCGGCGAACTGCCCAACGTACGGCTCCAGGTGCTGCCGCTGGGCAACGCCGGGCTGAGCGCGGAGAGCGGTGCCTTCACCGTCCTGGGCTTCGCCGAGGCCGAGTTGGCCGACGTGGTGTACCTGGAGCAGTTCACCACCGCGCTCTACCTCGACAAGCCCGCCGAGGTGGCCGAGTACCGGCAGGCGATGGACGACCTGGTCGCCGACAGCCTGAGCCCGGAGCGGACCCGCGATCTGCTGTACGCGGTGCGCCAGGAGCTGTAATACGTCAGTACGATGATTCCCCATCAGGTCGGTGCATGAGAGGGATCAGATGTCGTACTTCTCCGAGTTGGCGCTGCAGTACATCGACGGCGAGTGGCGCAGCGGCAGCGGCTCCTGGGACATCGTCGACGTCGACCCCTACACCGGCGACAAGCTCGCCACCATCACCGTCGCCACCGTCGACGAGGTCGACCTCGCCTACCGCGCCGCCGCGCGCGCCCAGAAGGCGTGGGCCGCCGCCAACCCGTACCGGCGGCGGCTGGTCTTCGAGCGCGCGCTGCGGCTGCTGGACGAGCGCGAGCCGGAGATCGTCGGCGCGATCATGGCCGAACTCGGCGGCACCGCGCTGAAGGCGGGCTTCGAGCTGTCGCTGGTCAGGGACGTGCTGCGGGAGTGCCTGCACCTGTCGGTGGCCTCCGAGGGCCGGCTGCTCGCCTCGCCCGCCCAGGGCCGGGAGAACCGGCTCTACCGGCTGCCGGTCGGCGTGGTCGGTGTGATCAGCCCGTTCAACTTCCCGCTGTTCCTGGCGCTCAAGGCCGTCGCCCCGGCGCTCGCGCTCGGCAACGGCGTCGTTCTCAAGCCGCACCAGGAGACCCCGGTGGTCGGCGGCGGGCTGATCGCGAAGCTCTTCGAGGACGCGGGGCTGCCGCCCGGCCTGCTGAACGTGGTGATCACCGACATCGCCGAGATCGGCGACAGCTTCCTGGAGCACCCGGTGCCCAAGGTGATCTCCTTCACCGGCTCCGACAAGGTCGGCCGGCACGTCGCCACCGTCGCCGCCGCGCACTTCAAGCGGACGGTCCTGGAACTCGGCGGCAACAGCGCGCTGATCGTGCTGGACGACGCCGACGTGGACCACGCCGTGGACGCCGCGGTGTTCAGCCGCTTCATCCACCAGGGGCAGGTCTGCATGGCCGCCAACCGGGTGCTGGTGGACCGCGCCGTCGAGGCCGAGTTCACCGAGAAGTTCGTCGCCAAGGTCGCCTCGCTCACCGTCGGCGACCCGAGGGACCCGGCCACCCACATCGGCCCGCTGATCAACTCCGTCCAGGCCGACGCCCTCTCCGCCCAGGTCGACCAGGCGGTCGCGGCCGGTGCCACCGCGCTGCTGCGCGGCGCCACGGTCGGCAGCCTGATGGCGCCGACGGTGCTCACCGGCCTGGCCGAGGACGCGCCGATCCTGCGCAACGAGCTGTTCGGCCCGGTCGTGCTGCTGGTGCCCTTCGACGGCGAGGACGAGGCCGTGCGGCTCGCCAACGACACGCCGTTCGGGCTCAGCGGCGCGGTGCACACCGCGAACGTCGAGCGCGGCGTGAAGCTCGCCCAGCGGATCGAGACCGGCATGATCCACGTCAACGGCGGCACCATCGCCGACGAGCCGGGCGTGCCCTTCGGCGGCGAGAAGAACTCCGGCGTCGGCCGCCTCAACGGCGAGTCCACGGTGGACGCCTTCACCACCGTGAAGTGGATCTCCGTCCAGCACGAGCGCGCGGTCTTCCCCTTCTGACCGGCCGCCGAACGCACGGGCCTCCCGGCGGCGCCCGCCGGGAGGCCCGTTCTTCCACCCGGCCGGAGGCGTCAGGCGCTGCGCGCAGGCCGGCAGCCGGGCACGGCGATCGGAGATCTGGAACTCGCCCATGCCGGCGTTCTCCCACCGGACGGGCCGGAAGGCCGTCGCCCGCGGGGCGACGGCCTTCCGGTGGGGCGTGCGGGTCAGAAGACCGGCTGGCCGGCGCGGACGAGGCGCCAGGAGTCGGTGAAGAAGTCGGCGGGGTCGATGACGCCCTTGGCCTTCACCCAGGCGATCATGGTGTTGCGGATCTCGTCGGAGTCCGACCAGACCACCTTGGCCTTGGCGACGTGCGGGAAGTTGCCGCCGCCGTTGGCGCGGTAGTTGTTGACGGCGAGGACGAACTCGGCGGCCGGGTCGATCGGCTTGCCCTGGAAGGACAGGTTGACGATCCGCTGCCCCTTCGGCTGGGCGATGTCGATGTCGTAGCTCAGGCCGTAGACCGAGTCGTAGTTGTAGTCCGGGGTGGCCTCGGCACCGGTCAGGGCCTCCTTGTCGACCGGGGCGCCCGGGGCGAGCTGGTTGTAGTACTTGACCGAGTACTCGAGGTAGTCCTTGAGCTGGGCGCCCGTCAGGACGCGGGCCTCCAGGGTGTTCTCGTAGATGTAGAGGCCCGCGGCGTCGCGCAGCTTGACCTGGCCCGACGGGATCAGCGCGGTGCGGTTGAACGGGGCGGCCTGGGCCAGCACCGGGAGCTTGGCGTACTGTCCGCCCGCCAGCGCGGCCTTGACGGCGTCGGCCTGGACCCGGCCGATCAGGTCGATGATCGGGGTGGCCTTGAAGCGGGCGTCGGCGATCGACAGCTCGATCCTGCTGGTGCCGATCTGCTGGTTGACGTACGCGACGACCTTCTTGTGCTGCTCGGCGATCGCGTTGGTGATCTCCGGGTTCTCCGGCACCGTGTTGGAGTTCAGCAGCCGGGCCGAGACCGAGGAGACCTTCCAGGCGCCGCCCGCGAACTCGACCTCGAAGTCGAAGCAGGTCAGCCGCTGGCCGTAGCAGAGCGGCTCGGAGAGCACGACCGTCCGGCCGGTCTTCTTGTTGACGACCAGGCGCTGCGGGATCTCCTTGTGGGCGTGGCCCACCAGCACCGCGTCGATGTCCGGGACGGTCTCCGCCAGCGCGACCGAGGCGTTCTCCGCCCAGGGCAGCTGGTCGCCCCAGGTGGTGGCCTCGTCGCAGCCCGAGTGCGAGGAGACCACGATGACGTCGGCGCCCGCCGCCTTCATCCGCGGTACCCAGGTGGCGGCGGTCTCGACGATGCCCGGGAAGACCATCCTGCCGCTGACGTTGGCCTTGTCCCAGATCGCGATGCCCGGGTTGGTGAGGCCGAGGATGCCGACCTTCACCGGACGGCCGCCGCCCAGGCGCAGCTCCTTGATCACGTACGGCTTGAAGGCCGGCTTCTCGTTCTTCGCGTTCAGCGCGTTGGCGCCCAGCAGCGGGAACTCCAGCTGGTCCTGGTAGGCCTTCAGCAGCGGGATGCCGTAGTTGAACTCGTGGTTGCCGAGCGCCGCGGCGTCGTACTCCATGAGGTTCATGGCGACGGCCATCGGGTGGTCCGGCACGGTGTCGGCCTCGGTGTCGATCGACTCGATCCGGGCGTAGTAGTAGGACAGCTGGGTGCCCTGGATGGTGTCACCGGAGTCGATCAGCAGGCAGCGGTTCCAGCCCTTCTCCTCGCGCACCTGGTTGGCCAGCGTGGAGATCTTGGCGAGGCCGACCGCGTTGTGGCCCTTGTCGGTGTACTCGGCGTCGGTGAAGTAGTCCCAGTTGAGCACCCGGCCGTGCAGGTCGGTGGTGCCCATGACGGTGAAGGCCTGCTTGTGCGGCTGCCGGCCCTTGGCGGCCGCCGTGTCCGGCTGGGCGGCCGCGGCGGAGGGGGCGGCGGCCAGGGCGGCGCCACCGGCCAGGGCGGCGCCGGCGGCGGTGGCGGCGGACCGGGTGACGAAGTCACGGCGGTTCAGGGGCATGGACGACTCTCCCGAGTGGGAACGACGGCGGATCGACCGTCAACTGGCATATTCGTGGACAAAAGTGTGCGTCCACGCGTCGACGCGCGTAGAGGGACGCGCGTAGAAGTGTGCCGTGCGCGCCGGTGTGCTGAACAGCCCCCTGACCTGTCCGAGAGGTGAGATCTTGGCGACTCGGTCGTGACGGGGACGGGGGAGGTCGGGGTGCCAGAGCCGGTCTTCGGGCGGACGGCCGGTCAGGACAGCTCGGCCGCCAGCCGGTCGACCTCGCGGCCCAGCCGGACCGCCGGATCCGGATCGTCCGGCCCCGCCCACGGCTGCCAGGTCCGCGCCCGCAGGTAGCCCGCCACCGCGACCGGCAGCCGGTGCCGGACGATCCGCTCCGCCACCGGGCCCGGACCGGCCGCGCGCAGCGCCGCCAGCAGGGCGTCCACCCCCGCCGAGGACGGCAGCGGCACGGTCTCCAGGTAGGCGGCCAGGGCCACCAGCTCCGGGTCGGGCGCGGGGGCCGGGGGCGGCCCGGGAGCCGGGGCCGGAGACGGGGAGGGCGCCGGGCTCGGAGAGGGGGAGGGGGAGGGGGCGGGGGCCGGGGTCGACAGCTCTGCGGAGACCTCCGGGAGGAGCTCCGAGAGCCCCTCCGAGGACCGCCCGGACACCGCGGACCCGGGCGCCCCCGCCGACCCCCGGCCGGGCGCCGGGGCGGGCGTCAGCAGCGCGCCCGCCCCGTACAGCCCCGCCACCACCGCCGGCCACCAGGCCCCGCCCAGCCCGGCGAAGTGCAGCCCCAGACCGACCGCGCCCCCCGCGCAGCCGACCAGGTTGCGGGCCGACTCCAGGTAACGCAGCACCCGGGAGCCGAACCCGTCACTGGTAGCCACGGATCTCCTCGAACACCCCGTCCAGCGAACCCGTCCCGTCGAACAGCTTGCCGCCGCTCAGGTCCGCGATCCCCTGGAGCTGGCCCACCGCCGCCTCCCCGAACTTGATCGGGAACACCGGGATCGACTTCTCCCCGGCCGGCAGCGCCTCGTGGAAGCGCTTGAAGTCGCCGTCCGTCGCACCGGCGTTGCTCTCCCCGTCCGTCATCAGCACGATCGAGGTGAACCGGTCGTCGGCGGCCGCCGCCTGCTGGCGCTCGATCACCCGGTACGCCTCCTCCAGCGACGAGTACACCGCCGTCCCGCCCGAGGCGGCCAGCGACTGCACGTCCGCGTTGATCGACGCCAGCTCCGCCTGCGGGCCCGGCTGGCTGCCGGTGGCCGGCACCACGTGCGTCCTGGTCCACTTCACCGAGGAGGCGAAGGAGAGCAGGGTGATCTCCTCGCGGTCCCGGAAACGCCGCACCCCGCGGGTGTCGTCCGTCCCCGTCAGCCGGCCCAGCGCGCTCTTCAGCGCGGCGATCCGCGGCCCCTCCATCGAACCGGAGGTGTCCAGCACGTACACCGTCCGGGACGGGCGGCGCAGCTCGTTCTGGTACGCGGCCAGCAGGCCGTCCGCGACCGCCCTGGTGCCCGGGAACGGCAGCTCCCGGCGGCGGTCGGCGGGCAGCCCGGCGGCCGGCGCGACGCCCGCCGTCGCGGGACGGCGCAGCGTGGTGTCGGAGATGCGCTTCTGCACGTCCTCCTTGAGCAGGTACGAGGTCAGCCGCTGGAAGGCGTCGCGCTGGTCCGGCGCGGCGGAGGCCATCAGCGACAGCGGGTAGTCCGCCGACACCACGCCGTCCACCGGCCGCACCACCGTCAGCTGCTGCTGCGCCGGCAGCGTCCTGTTCATCGACAGCAGCACCGACTCGTAGTTCACCAGCGCGCCCACCACGCCCGACTCGGCCCGGGTGTACGCCTGCGCCAGCCAGCCGGACGAACCGGAGGTCAGCTTCTGGCCCTTGAAGAACTGCTTCAGCTGGGGGTTGGCCTTCTGCACGTCCGCGTCGGTCAGCGCCGCACCCGCACCGGAGAAGGCCGAGGCCACCGCGACGAGGGTGGAGAAGCCCGAGTTGGAACGGGACGGGTCGGCCATCCCGTACGGCAGCTTTCCGGCCGCCGCCGCGTCCCCGACCTGCGCCCAGCTGACCTTGGAGCCGTCACCCCAGCCGAGTTCGCCCAGCGCCGAGGAACGCACCCCGATCGCCACCGGCGAGACCATCACCGGGGTCTCGGAGACCACCTTGGACCGGCCGGCCGGATCGAGCCGCAGGTACTGGTTGGAGGGGAACCACACGGCGTCGTACCTGCCGTCGGCCCGTCCCGAGGAGACGGTGTCCGCGCCGTCCAGGGAGCCCGTCCAGGAGAACTGCACGGTCACCCCGGTGGCCTTCCGGGCGTCCTCCAGGACCGGCGCCAGGTCCTGGAGCTCACTGCCGGCCAGGACCCGCAGCACCCCGGGACGGGCCGTCTCGGCGGGCGGGTCGTCGGGGCCGGGGCCGGCCTTGCCGCCGCCGGAGGTGCAGGCGGTCACCGCCGCGAGCGCGGCCGTCAGGGCCACGAGGAGGCGGCCGCGGCGCTTGGTGCGGAGGTCGGGGAGGCTGCGGAGGTCGGGGAGGTCGGGAAGGCTGCGGAGGTTGCGGAGGTTCACTTCACGCTCCCGGTCTTCGCCGCGGTGGTCAGCTTCTTCATGTACTCGAGCGAGGGCACCGGGGCCAGGGCCAGCCCCGCGGCCCGCACGTCCGGGACGAACTTCGGCAGCTTCCCGTTCACCTCGTTCCAGAAGAGGTCCGGCTCGGCGTCCGGGTGCAGGCCGAACCTGGCCTCCAGCCTGCGCAGCTCCGGGCTGTTCACCAGCGCGTCGGCCAGCTTCTGGCCGCCGGGCGTCCTGGCCACCAGGGTGTGGTCCGTCTTGATCGTGGTGCTCGGGTACATCACCACCATGTCGCCGATCTGCTTGCCCTGGATCGGCAGGGCGGCGGCCTGCGACTCGTACGCGAAGACCATCGTGTTGACCCCCGCGCCGAACTCGCGGAACGGACCGTCACTGCTGACCTTCTGCAGCCCCTGGAACCGGTTCGCGTCGTACACGACGCCCTTGACGGCGTTCAGACCCGCGTCGTCGGACACCACCTTCCTGCCGTTCGCGAGGTAGGACAGGATCGCCAGGTACAGGGCGCCCGAGGAGGAGCTCTCCGGATCCGTGGTGGACACGTACATCGTGCCGGTCAGCTCCGGGTGCCTGGACGCGTCCGTCAGCGTCTCCCACTGCCGGCCGCCCTGCTTCAGGGCCTCCACGTACTTGTCCATGTTGAACGTCCAGACACCCGAATCGTTCATGCCGGCGAGGTCGTTGGCCTTCAGCACCTCCGCCACCGGCTGGTGGGTGACGATCACCAGCGGGGAGTAGAACTGCACCCGCGGCGAGTCCTTCTGCGCCCAGTCCCGCTGGATGGCCAGCGCCGGCGCGCTGCTCGCCGGGAAGGCGAAGTCCAGGTTCGGGGTGTTCCTCGCCTGGTCGTCCATCGTCCAGGAACCGGTCGGCTCCGCCTTGACCACCAGGCCCTGCCTCTTCAACTCGGCCTTGACGTCCGGGTGGTCGAAGAAGTCACGTTTCTCCGACCCGATCAGGCCGGTGACCGTGACCAGGTCGGAGTCCTTCTCGGGGGGGACCAGTGCATAGGCCACCCCGCCCAGCAGGGCCAGGGCCGCCACCACGCCCAGTGCGCGTTTCATGCCGAACGCTTCCCCCTCGTCCGCTACTTCGTCCGGGTGGTCGCCCGGCGAGCCCGGGCAGTCACCCGTGGGTGACGAGCGTCCCGCCGGGCGGGGAGCGGGGGCGGAAGCAGCGGTGAACCGGAGGTGAACACCCCTTCACGGAATCGCATCGGGGGGCGGCGCGGGAGGCGTACGGGAGGAGCGCGGGACGGGTGTGGCGCGGGGCGCTCGCACAGCGGTCCGAGGATGTGTCAGATTGTTCAACTCGCCTTGGGGCAACGGTCATCCCGCAGTCCGGACCCGCGTCGTGGTTACGCGCCGGTAATGCCTAGTCTCAGCACTATGCGCCGAGCAAAAATCGTCTGTACCCTCGGGCCCGCCACCGACTCGTACGACCAGATCAAGTCCCTGGTCGACGCCGGGATGGACATCGCCCGACTGAACCTCAGTCACGGCTCGCACACCGAGCACGAGGAACGCTACCGCCGCGTCCGCAAGGCCGCCGACGAGACCGGCCGCAGCGTCGGTGTCCTCGTCGACCTTCAAGGCCCGAAGATCCGGCTCGACACCTTCGCCCACGGGCCCGTACTTCTCGAACGCGGCGACGAGTTCACCATCTCCACCGACAAGGGCGTCGTGGGGGACAAGGACCGCTGCGGAACCACCTACTCCGGGCTCGCCGGCGACGTCGGGCGCGGCGAGCGGATCCTGGTCGACGACGGCCGGGTCACCCTGGAGGTCGTCGCCGTCGACGGGCCGCACGTGCGGTGCCTGGTCATCGAGGGCGGCCTCGTCTCCGACCACAAGGGCCTCAACCTCCCCGGCGTCGCCGTCTCCGTCCCCGCGCTCAGCGACAAGGACGTCGCCGACCTGCGGTGGGCGCTGCGGACCGGCGCCGACCTCGTCGCGCTCTCGTTCGTCCGCAGCGGGCGCGACGTCGAGGACGTCCACCGGATCATGGCGGAGGAGGGGCGGCACGTCCCGGTCATCGCCAAGATCGAGAAGCCGCAGGCGGTGGAGAACCTGGAGTCCGTCGTCGACGCCTTCGACGGGATCATGGTGGCCCGCGGAGACCTGGGCGTGGAGATGCCCCTCGAACAGGTCCCGCTGGTCCAGAAGCGCGCCATCAAGCTCGCCCGCCGCAACGCCAAGCCGGTCATCGTGGCGACCCAGATGCTCGACTCGATGATCAACACCTCCCGCCCGACCCGCGCCGAGGCCTCCGACGTCGCCAACGCCGTCCTGGACGGCACCGACGCCGTGATGCTCTCCGGGGAGACCTCGGTCGGCAAGTACCCGGTCGAGACGGTCAAGACCATGGCCCGGATCGTCGAGGCCGCCGAGAACGACATCCTGGCCGCCGGACTGCCGCCCCTGATCACCGGCAGCAAGCCGCGGACCCAGGGCGGCGCCGTCGCCCGCGCGGCCGCCGAGATCGGCGACTTCCTGCACGCCAAGTACCTGATCGCCTTCACCCAGTCCGGCGACACCGCCCGCCGGCTCACCCGCTACCGCTCACCCATCCCGGTGCTCGCCTTCACCTACGAACCGGCCGTCCGCTCCCAACTCGCCCTCACCTGGGGCGTGGAGACCTTCCTCGGCCCGTTCGCCCCGACCACCGACCAGATGGTCGAACAGGTCGACGCGGCGTTGTTGTCCCTCGGCCGCTGCCAGAAGGGCGACATCGTCGTCATCACCGCCGGCTCCCCGCCCGGCCTGGCCGGCTCCACCAACCTCGTCCGCGTCCACCACGTGGGGACGTTGGACGCCTGAGCGCCACCTCGGCGGCGCGGCCCCGTCCAGGGGGCGCGCCGCTCTCAGTGCTTGGGGCCGATGTGGGCGTCCATGAGGGCGACGGAGTCCTTGCGGGCGACGGAGATGTTGAAGGCGCCGTTGGAGCGTGAGGTGCTTTTCCACTGGACGCCGACGGCGTCGAGGGTGGCGGTGAAGAGGCCGATGATGTCGGCCGAGGTGTTGGTGAAGAAGTACCTCGGGTATTCGTAGCGCTTCTTGACGCCGCCGACCGTGCGGGTCGTCCAGTTGGTGACGCGGCAGCCGTCGGAGTGGATCAGGCCGCGCAGGAACTCCCAGGGGTGGGCGTCCACGATCTCCTGCTGCCACGGTGTGAGGGAGATCGGCCGCAGGTGCTTCGGGCCGGGGCCGTGCTGGGGGAAGAGGCAGGGCCAGTGCTTGCTGGTGCTGACGACGCTCGTGCAGCCGGGCGCCTGCACCCGGTTGACCTTGTTGTGCGGCATGACGGCGGAGACGGCCCGCTCGCACTCGTCGATGAGGCCGGGCCAGGCGTCGCAGCAGGCGATGCGAAGGGCGTGGACCTGGCGACGGCCCTCGCTGATGCAGCCGTCGCCGAGGTAGAGGCCGAGCAGGTAGGTGTAGTCGGCAGGCGGTCGTGAGGGATCGAGTCGGCCGTCACGGACCGGGCACTCCGCCGTCATGCGCGGGCTGGGAGCACCGCCCGATGCCCACTCGCGGATCGCGAACCGGGAGATGCCGGTCGCGCGGCTGACCTGGCTGTAGCTGAGCCCGGAGGCGTGGAGGCCGAGCGCGCGTTGCCGTGTGGCGAGGTCGTACATGCCGCGTCGTCAGTTCTTGGGGCCGATGTGGGCGTCCATGAGGGCGACGGAGTCCTTGCGGGCGACGGAGACGTTGACCTGGCCGGTGGAGCGGGTGATCGACGCCTTCCACTGGACGCCGACGGCGTCGAGGGTGGCGGTGAAGAGGCCGATGCTGTCGGTCGAGGTGTTGGCGAAGAAGTACCTCGGGTACTCGTAGCGGCGGACCACGCCGCCGACCATCTTGGTGGCCCAGTTGGTGATGCGGCAGCCGTCGGAGTGGATCAGGCCGCGCAGGAACTCCCAGGGGTGGGCGTCGACGATCTCCTGCTGCCAGGGCTCCAGGGCTATGGTGCGCTCGTGCTTCTTGCCGGGGCCGTGCTGGGGGAAGCAGCACGGTAGGTGTTCTGAGTGCACCTTGAGGTTATGGGAGCCGGGGCGTCGAACGCGGCAAGGGGTGAGAGTGGGGAAGACCTGCCTCATGGCCGCCTCGACGGCTTGTTCGCGCACGGAGAGTTTGTGCATATGGCCGAGCGTGCTCGAGAAGCTCGCCATCGTTGGGCGGATGCTCGAAACTTCACTCGAACCGATGAAGATCGCCAACCATCGCCTGACTGGCAAGCTCCTTCGATTTGAAGGAAAGGTGCCCCGAGTGGGATTCGAACCCACACTGTATGGTGTTTGAGACCATTGCCTCATGCCAATTGGGCTATCGGGGCCTACGATTTGAAGGCGACTGCCTTGCCGTCGTGTCTCAAACATACCGTGTCTAGGTACCCTCGTGCATGCAGTACCCCGCCGGAACTAGGAGCCCCGTGAGCACCGCCGACGAGCAGGCGCAGCCGCTTGAGACCGACATGCCCCAGATCACCCGGATTGTGATCGCCGAGGACGAGGCGCTGATCCGCCTCGACCTGAAGGAGATGCTGGAGGAGGAGGGGTACACCGTCGTCGGTGAGGCCGGGGACGGGGAGACGGCGGTGCGGCTCGTGGAGGAGCTGAAGCCGGACCTGGCGATCTTCGACGTGAAGATGCCGGTCCTCGACGGGCTGTCGGCCGCCGAGCAGATCCACGAGAAGCACCTGGCCCCCGTGCTGATGCTGACGGCCTTCTCGCAGCGGGAGCTGGTGGACCGGGCGCGGGACGCCGGGGCGATGGCGTACATCGTGAAGCCGTTCTCGAAGGCGGACCTGGTGCCGGCGATCGAGATGGCGGTGTCCCGGTACGCGGAGATGCGGGCGCTGGAGAAGGAGATCGGGGATCTCAGCCAGCGGCTGGAGACCCGGAAGCTGGTGGACCGGGCGAAGGGCGTTCTGCAGACCAAGTTCGGGCTGAACGAGCCGGCGGCCTTCCGGTGGATCCAGAAGACGTCGATGGACCGTCGGATGACGATGGCGGCGGTGGCCGAGGCGGTCATCGAGGAGGGCGAGGCCCAGGACCGCAAGAAGGCGGAAGAGGGCAAGTCCGAGTAGGGCACGCGCGAAGGGCCCGGCAGAGCGTTTCTGCCGGGCCCTTCCGCATGCGTCCGGGCGTCAGTCCTCGCCGAGGTAGGCCTTGCGGACGGACTCGTCGTGCAGGAGGTCGGCTCCCGTCCCGGAGAGGACGATGCGGCCGGTCTCCATGACGTACCCCTGGTCGGAGAGCGAGAGCGCCGCCTGGGCGTTCTGCTCGACCAGCAGGATGGTCGTACCGGAGGCCTTCAGCTCCACGATGGTGGACATGATCTTCTGCATCATCAGCGGGGACAGGCCCATCGAGGGCTCGTCCAGCATGAGCAGCTTGGGCTGGGACATCAGGGCCCGTCCCATCGCGAGCATCTGCTGCTCGCCGCCGGAGAGCGTTCCGGCGGCCTGCTTGCGGCGTTCGCCGAGGATGGGGAACAGGCCGTAGGCCCGTTCGACGTCCGCGGTGATGCCGGCCGCGTCGGTGCGCAGGAAGGCGCCGAGGAGGAGGTTCTCCTCGATGGTCATCCGGGGGAAGATGTGCCGTCCCTCGGGGGAGTGGGCGAGGCCGAGGGCGACGATCTTGTGGGCGGGGACGGTCGAGAGGTCCTGGCCGTCGAAGGTGATCCGTCCGGCGGTGGGCTTGAGCAGGCCGGACAGGGTGCGCAGGGTGGTGGTCTTGCCGGCGCCGTTGGTGCCGATGAGGGTGGTGACCTCGCCCTGGGCGACGGTGAAGCTGATGCCCTTGACCGCTTCGATCTTGCCGTAGGAGACGCGGAGGTCCTGGACTTCGAGGAGTGCTGTCACTGGTCGGTCTCCGTAACGTTCTCCGGGACGGCCGGGCTGGTGCCTTCGAGCGGGGCGCCCAGGTAGGCGGTGATGACGCGTTCGTCGTTCTGGACGGTCTCGCGGTCGCCCTCGACGATCTTCTGGCCCTGGACGAGCACCGCGGTGCGGTCGCAGAGGTTGAAGATGAAGCGCATGTCGTGCTCGATGACGAGGACGGAGATCCCCTTGTCGCGGATCGCGAAGACGAGTTCCTCGGCGGCCCGGGTCTCCTGGGGGTTCATGCCGGCGGTGGGTTCGTCGAGCAGCAGCAGGCCGGGTTCGGAGGCGAGGGCGCGGGCGATCTCCAGCTTGCGCTGCTCGCCGTACGGGAGGTTGCGGGCGAGGTGGTCGGCCTTGTCGGCGAGGCCGGTGAACGCCAGGAGTTCCATGGCCCTCTCGCGGCTCTCGGCCTCGGCGCGGTGGTAGCCGGGGCCGCGCAGGATGGCGGAGAAGATGCCTTCCCTGGTGCGGGTGTGCCGGCCGACCAGGACGTTCTCCAGGACGGTCATGTTGGCGAACAGCCGGATGTTCTGGAAGGTGCGGGCGATGCCGGCCTGGGTGACCAGGTGGGGCTTGGGCGGCAGCAGGGTGTCGCGGTAGCGGACGGCGCCCTCGGTGGGGACGTACAGGCCGGTGAGGCAGTTGAAGAAGGTGGTCTTGCCGGCGCCGTTGGGGCCGATGAGACCGATGATCTCGCCCTCTCCGACGGTCAGGGAGACGTCGTTGACCGCGGTGAGGCCGCCGAAGCGCATGGTGACGCCGGTGACTTCGAGCAGGGGTACGGCGGTGGTGGTCATCGGGTCGGTCACGCCCCTGCCTTGGTGAGTGCGGTCGGCTCGCCGGAGGCCTGGGCCGGGACGGCGGCCTCGTGGAACTCCAGCTGCTGGCGCCGGTTGGGGATGAGGCCCTCGGGGCGCACCCGCATCAGGACGATGAGGGCGGCGCCGAAGGCGAGGAGCTGGTAGTCGGCGAGGAACTCGAGCTTCTTCGGGATGAGGAAGAGCAGGGTGGCGCCGGCCAGCGGGCCGCTGATGGTGCCCATGCCGCCGAGGATGACCGCGGCGAGCAGGAAGGCGGAGTTCGGCGGGAGGGCCTCGGCGAAGGTGTACTGGTCGGGGGTGACGGTGTAGCTGACGTGGGCCTGGACGGTGCCGGCGAGGCCGGCCAGCAGGGCGCCGAGGGCGAAGGCGAGCAGTTTGAGCCGGAAGCCGTTGATGCCCATGGCCTCGGCGGCGGTCTCGTCCTCGCGGATGGCGACCCAGGCGCGGCCGATGCGGGAGTTGCCGACCCGGGCGAAGACCAGCACGACCAGGGCGGTGACCAGCAGCATCAGCAGGTAGTAGTTGGAGAAGCGGCCGAGTTCGACGCCGAGCACGGTGTGCGGCTTGCCGAGGTCGAAGCCGAGGATCTGCAGGTCCGGGATGCGCGGGATGCCGTTGGAGCCGTTGGTGACCTTGGGTCCGGTGGTGCCGTTGAGGTTGAGCATGGTGATGCGGAAGATCTCGCCGAACCCGAGGGTGACGATGGCGAGGTAGTCGCCGCGCAGCCGCAGGGTGGGAGCGCCGATCAGCACGCCGAAGACCATCGAGACGACGGCGCCGGTGAGCATCGCGGCCCAGAACGGGAACTGGACGTGGATGGGGGAGGCGGGGGAGCCGGAGACCAGGGCGGCGGCGTAGGCGCCGACGCCGAGGAAGGCGACGTACCCGAGGTCGAGCAGGCCGGCCAGGCCGACGACGATGTTGAGGCCGAGGGCGACGGTGGCGAAGATCAGGATGTTGGTGGCGACGGAGGTGTACTGGTCGCTGGTCTGGGTGAACGGGAAGCTGGCGGCGGCGGCGAAGGCGGCGCCGGTGGTGACCGGGCGGTGCTTGACGGTCAGCGCGCGCAGCCGGGCGAGCAGGCCGGCCCTGGACAGGGCGGGGACGGCGAGGGCGGCGAACAGCAGGTAGCCGGTGAAGAGTTCGCCGTACTCGGTGTCGATGCCGAAGGTGATCGCGAACAGTCCGAGCCCGAAGGCGAGGACGATCAGCAGCACCTCGAGCCAGGAGGGGAGGGGGCGCGGCGCGGCCAGCGGGCGGTCGGTCCGGCCCAGCCGGATCGTGCTGTTGGCGAGGTGGCCGAGCTGGAGCAGCAGGACGGCGCCGGCCGCGATGGCGAGGCCGCCGGCCAGGGCGGTCATGACCGGGGCGACGGGCTTGTCCTGGGGGATGGCGTGGGCGGCGAACCAGGCGGCGGGGGCGACCGGGACGAGCACGAAGAGGCGCTTGTCGAGGATCCGCAGCGGGACGGCGGTGCGGCGGTCGAGCGGCAGGCCGAGGGCGCCGAGGACGCTGATCAGGCCGCCTGCGAGGAGCACCCAGCCGCCGGGTTCGAGGTTGGCGAGGCCGCCGGGGTCGAGCTCGACGGAGATCGAGGTGACCGAGTAGACGGCGAGGGTGAGGGCGCCGGTGGCGGCGTACAGGACGGCGTTGTTGCTGCGGGCGGGGGCGGCCCAGCGCAGGCCGGGGACGCCCTGGCCGGCGAGCAGCAGGACCAGGGTGAGCAGGCCGGCGGCGAGGGCGAGCCACTGGAGGCCGGCCGGGGAGCCGTAGTACGTGAGGTCGCCGGGGAACTCGGAGGTCCAGGTCCAGGACATGGCGGCGGAGGCCGTGGTGGTGAGGGCGCCGAGTGCGGTGACGGCCGTGGCGGCGCGGGCCGGCAGCGGGATGACCGGGGTGGTTTCGGTGGTGGTGGTCATGGTGGTCACGCCCTGTCCGCGACGCGCTCGCCGAGCAGGCCCTGGGGCCGGATCAGGAGGACGAGGATGAGGAGAACGAAGGCCCAGACGTCCTTCCAGGCGCCGCCTCCGAAGAGGTGCATGCCGGGCAGGTGCTGGACGTAGCCGGTGGCGAGGGCTTCGGCGAGGCCGAGGGCGAGGCCGCCGAGCATGGCTCCGTAGATGTTGCCGATGCCGCCGAGGACGGCGGCGGTGAAGGCCTTGAGGCCGAGGATGAAGCCCATCCGGAAGTCGACCTGGCCGCTGCGCAGCCCGTAGGCGACGGCGGCGACGGCGGCGAACGCGGCGCCGATGGCGAAGGCCATGACGATGATGCGGTCGGTGTCGATGCCCATCAGCTTGGCGGTGTCCGGGTCCTGGCTGGTGGCCTGCATGGCGCGTCCGGAGCGGGTGCGGGTGACGAACCAGCCGAGGGCGAGCATGCACAGCGGGGCGGCGATGATCAGGAAGAGGTCGCTGCGCTGGATGGTGACGGAGCCGAGGCTGAACGGGTCGCCGGGGAGCTTGGGGAAGACCCGGGCCTTCTTGGCGTCCGGGTAGAAGGAGAAGACGAGTTGCTGGAGGAGGATGGAGAGCCCGATGGCGGTGATCAGCGGGGCCAGCCGGGGGGCGGTGCGCAGGGGGCGGTAGGCGAAGCGTTCGGCGGCGACGGCGGTGAGGGTGGAGACCAGGATGCCGGCGATCAGCATGAGCGGCAGGGCCAGCCACAGGGTGGTGCCGCCGGGGAGGGCGAGGTAGGCGGTCAGGGCGCCGAAGCCGCCGACCATGACGATCTCGCCGTGGGCGAAGTTGATGAGCTGGACGATGCCGTAGACCATCGTGTAGCCGATCGCGACGAGCCCGTAGAGGGCGCCGAGGATCAGGCCGTTGGCCAGCTGCTGCGGTAGGTCGTGCACCGCTGGGCCTCCGTAGTGCGTTCGGGGGTGTCCGCGTGGGTGGTGGATGTGGGTGCGCGCGGGGGCACTCGTGGCGCCCCCGCGCGTGGTGTGGTGGTGAAGTGGGGCTTCTGACAGTGGTGGTGACTGAGCGTCAGCCCTTGAAGGTGCCGGACTTCTCCACGGCCCACTTGCCGTCCTTGACGGTGTAGACGGTGAGCTGCTTGTTGGTGGTGTCGCCGAACTCGTCGAAGGAGACCTTGCCGGTCACGCCGTCGAAGGTGACCTTCTGGACGGCGTCGCGGACGGCCTTGCGGTCGGGGACCTTGCCGTTGTTGTCCTTCACGGCCTGCTTGACGCCCTGGATGATGGCCCAGGCGCTGTCGTAGGAGTAGCCGCCGTAGGTCTCGTAGGCGTCCTTGTAGCCGGCCGTCTTGTAGTCGGCGATGAACTTCTTGGCGGTGTCGAGGGTTTCGACCGGCAGGCCGACGGCGGTGGCGTAGTCGCCCTGGCTCTTGGGGTTGAGCTTGATGAAGTCGCCGCTCTGGATGCCGTCGCCGCCCATCAGGGGGATGTTGGCGCCGGCCTCCTTGAGCTGGAGGGAGAGCGGGCCGGCCGCGGGGTACTCGCCGCCGTAGTAGACGGCCTCGGCGCCGGAGCTCTTGACCTTGGTGACGATGGCGGCGAAGTCGCGGTCGTCGGGGTTGACGTGCTCCTCGCCGACCAGGGTGCCGCCGAGCCTGGTGAACTCGCCCTTGAAGGTGCCGGCGAGGCCGGCGCCGTAGGTCTTCTGGTCGTCGATGAGGAAGACCTTGGTCTTCTTGGCGTCGGTGTAGAGGAACTGGGCGGCGAACGGGCCCTGGACGGCGTCGGTGGTGGCGGTGCGGAAGTAGGACGTGAAGGGGCGCTTCTTCTCGCCGCTGGCCCACTTCTCGCCCTGGCTGAGGGCGACGCCGGTGTTGGCGGGGGAGATCTCGACGAGGCTGGCGTCGTCGAAGATCTGCTGCATCGACTGCGCCACGCTGGAGTTGAGCGGGCCCACGACGCCGAGGACCTTGGAGTCGCCGACCAGCTGGGTGGCGTTCTGCTGGCCGGGGGCGGGCTTGCCGGTGTCGTCCAGGGCCTTGATCTCGAACTTGACGCCGGGGACCTCGTTGCTCTCGTTGGCCTTCTTGATGGCGAGGTCGACGGAGTTGCGGATGCCGAGGCCGAGGGCGGAGAGGTCGCCGGTGAGCGGGGCGTCGACGCCGATGACGACGGTGGTGGAGGCGGAGTTGCCGCCGCCGTCGCCGCCCTTCTTCTCTCCGCGGGAGCCGCAGGCGGTGAGGCTGAGGGCGCCGATCACGGCAATGCTCACGACAACTGCTGAACGGTGACGCACGAGGGTCCCCTTCGGTTCAGGAGGCGCCCGCGCCGGAATGGCGGGAGCCGGAGTGCGCGGAGGGCCTGGCCCAATCGAATGGCGCGGTGACTGGCCGTGACTCTAGATGCCGTTGGGCGGCTCTGGCAGTGCTGAGGGCAGGCTGTGATTCTCTTGTTATGAGCACACGGAGCATTTGTCTCACCATGTGGTCGTTCCGGCTCGATCCATCCCGCGATGTCAGGTGTTTACTTGCTGGTAGGGGGATGTAAGGCCCAGAAATGCGGGTTGCAGCTGGCAGCGTCGATTATCGGACGCTCATGTCCGATGCTCTGGTTTCGGCCTTGAGCGTCCGGATTGCGGACGTCAGGGGCGCTGCCAAGTCGTTCCGTGGCACCTGAAGGCCTCGGAACCGGCAATTGATCGGATTTCCTACTTGTTACGTAGCGTCACATGTGTGGGATGTGGATCGCCCGCGCCCGGACATGCGAAAGCCCCCTTGTCCAGACCAACGCCTGCCCAGGGTGGCGGAGGGTCAAACAAGGGGGCAGAAAAGGGACTTGGTGATATCGGCGGTGAACTCGAAGAAGCAGTACGGACGTTGAAGTGGGGAGGTGTCTGCGGCTAGAGGTCGCGCAGCATGCAGGTCAGCCGGCAGCTGGTGATCCGCCGGCCGGTGTCGTCGGTGACCGCGATCTCGTACGTGGCGGCGGTGCGGCCCTTGAACACGGCCGTCGCCACCCCGGTCACCAGGCCGGAGGTGGCCGAGCGGTGGTGGGTGGCGTTGAGGTCCACGCCGACCGCGTAGCGGCCCGGTCCGGCGTGCAGCATCGCGCCGATCGAGCCCAGCGTCTCGGCCAGCGCCGCCGACGCGCCGCCGTGCAGCAGCCCGTACGGCTGCTGGTTGCCCTCCACCGGCATGGTGCCGACCACGCGGTCGCCGGAGGCCTCGACGATCCGGATGCCGAGCTTCTCGCCGAGGTGGCCGCCGGAGAAGGTCTCCGGGCTGACGCCGAGCTTGGCGAAGTGGTCCAGCACGTCCTGCGGGACGTTCAGGACGGGGGCGGTGTCGGGCGCGGTGTCGGGGGCCGCATCGGTCATGGGGGGAACTCCTGCCGCTGGGGAAAGCTGGGGAATGCCGGGTGGCGCCGGCGTGGTGTCGCCTGTGATCGTACGACCGTCCTACTCACAGGTAGCAGCTGCGGAGGGACCGGCGCGGCGTCCTTTTTGTCGGTGCCGGGCCATAGGATCGGTGGCCGGTAGTGGAATCGGCAGGAACGGACGTTGACGTGGCTACGCAGAGTACGGACAAGGGCGCGACGGGTGGCGGCGGGGCCGGCCCGCGGCCCCGGCTGATGCTGCTCGACGGGCACTCGATGGCCTACCGGGCCTTCTACGCCCTGCCCGTGGAGAACTTCAACACCTCCACCGGCCAGCCCACCAACGCGGTCTACGGCTTCGCCTCGATGCTCGCCAACACCGTGCGCGACGAGCAGCCCACCCACCTCGCCGTCGCCTTCGACCTCTCCCGGCAGACCTTCCGCTCCGTCGAGTTCCCCGACTACAAGGCCAACCGCGCCAAGACGCCGGACGAGTTCCGCAGCCAGGTCGGCCTGATCGGCGAACTGCTCGACGCCATGAACATCCCCCGGCTCACGGTCGAGGGCTTCGAGGCCGACGACATCATCGCCACCCTGGCCACCGCCGCCGAGGCGGCCGGCTACGACGTCGACATCGTCACCGGCGACCGCGACTCGCTCCAGCTGGTCACCGACCACGTCACCGTGCTCTACCCCACCAAGGGCGTCTCCGAGCTCACCCGCTTCACCCCGGAGAAGGTCACCGAGAAGTACGGCGTCACCCCGCGCCAGTACCCGGACCTCGCCGCGCTGCGCGGTGACCCGTCGGACAACCTGCCCGGCATCCCCGGCGTCGGCGAGAAGACCGCCGCCAAGTGGGTCAACCAGTTCGGCTCCTTCGACGAACTGGTCTCCCGCGCCGACGAGGTGAAGGGCAAGATCGGCGAGAAGCTGCGCGACCACCTCGACTCGGTCAAGCGCAACCGGGTGCTCACCGAGCTGGTCCGCGACGTCCAACTCCCACTCGGCGTCGCCGACCTGGACCGCAAGCCGTTCGACAAGGACGCCGTCGGCACCCTGATGGAGTCGCTGGAGTTCCGCAACGCCAACTTCCGCGACCGCGTCTTCGGCATCGACCCGTCCGCCGGCGAGGCCGAGGCGGAGGCCGAGCTCGCCCCCGGCGTCGAGGTCGACGGCGAACTCCTCACCGACCCGGGCACCCTGGCCGCCTGGCTGGCCGAGCACGCCTCCGACGGCAAGACCACCGTCGCCCTCGCCGCCGTCTACCAGTGGGCGCTCGGGGCCGGCGAGGTCACCGAAGTCGCCCTCGCCGCCGGGGAGTCCGCCGCCTGGTTCGACCCGGCGCTGCTCGCCGAGGAGGACGAGCAGGCCTTCACCCGCTGGCTCGCCGACGCCACCGCCCCCAAGGCCCTGCACATCGCCAAGCAGGTGATGCGCGCCTTCGCCGAGCGCGGCTGGACGATCGAGGGCGTCGTCGCCGACACCGCGCTCGCCGCCTACCTGGAGAAGCCCGGCCGCCGCACCTTCACCCTGGAGGTGCTCGCCGAGGAGTACCTGGCCCGCTCGCTCACCCCCGCCCCCGCCGCCGAGAGCGGCCAACTCGCCTTCGACGCGCCGGAGGAGGACGAGACGGCCGCCGCCCAGTCGCTGATGCTCCAGGCCCGCGCCGTGCTCGACCTCGCCGCGCTCTTCGACACCCGCCTCGGCGAGGTCGGCGCCGCCGAACTGCTGCACGACATGGAACTGCCCATCGCCGCCCTGCTGGCCCGGATGGAGCGCTACGGCATCGCCGCCGACCGCGAGTGGCTCACCGGCCTGGAGGCGCAGTTCGCCGCCGAGATCCAGCGCGTGGTGGAGGAGGCGCACGCCGCCGCCGGGCACGAGTTCAACCTCGGCTCGCCCAAGCAGCTCCAGGAGATCCTCTTCGGCGAACTCGCCCTCCCCAAGACCAAGAAGATCAAGACCGGCTACACCACCGACGCCGACGCGCTCACCTGGCTGGCCACCCAGACCGACAACGAGCTGCCGGTCATCCTGCTGCGCCACCGTGACCAGGCCAAGCTGCGCACCACCGTCGAGGGCCTGCTCAAGACCGTCTCGCCCAAGGGCCGCATCCACACCACCTTCAACCAGATGGTCGCCGCCACCGGCCGGCTCTCCTCGCAGGACCCGAACCTGCAGAACATCCCCGTCCGCACCGAGGAGGGCCGCGCCATCCGCCGCGCCTTCGTCGTCGGCGAGGGCTACGAGTCGCTGCTCACCGCCGACTACTCGCAGATCGAACTGCGGATCATGGCGCACCTCTCCGGGGACGAGGCGCTGATCGAGGCCTTCGCCACCGGCGAGGACCTGCACAACACCGTCGCCTCCCAGGTCTTCGAGGTGCCGCGCGCCGCGGTGGACGCCGAGATGCGCCGCAAGATCAAGGCGATGTCCTACGGCCTGGCGTACGGGCTGTCCGCGTACGGGCTCTCGCAGCAGCTCGGCATCAAGCCGGCCGAGGCCCAGGGCCTGATGGACACCTACTTCGAGCGCTTCGGCGGCGTGCGGGACTACCTGCGCAGGGTCGTCGACGAGGCCCGGGCGACGGGCTACACCGAGACGCTGCTCGGCCGCCGCCGCTACCTGCCGGACCTCAACAGCGACAACCGCCAGCGCCGCGAGATGGCCGAGCGGATGGCCCTCAACGCCCCGATCCAGGGCTCGGCCGCCGACATCGTCAAGATCGCCATGCTCCGGGTGGACGAGGCGCTGCGCGCGGCCGGCCTCACCTCCCGGATGCTGCTCCAGGTGCACGACGAAATCGTGCTGGAGCTGGCCCCGGGCGAGCGCGAGCAGGTCGAGGCCCTCGTCCGCGAGCAGATGGCGGCCGCCTACCCGCTGCGCGCCCCGCTGGACGTCTCGGTCGGCGTCGGCCCGAACTGGGAGGCCGCCGCGCACTGACGGCACTCCTGTCGAACGGGCCCGGACGCGCGGAGCATTCGGGCCCGCTGCCGTCCCGGCCCGGGGCGGCTGGTCGGCTCGCAGGGAAATCGGCCCGTACGCCGGGTCAATTCCGTACTACCGTAGGCCCAATGACAACAGGAGCCACTGCGACCGACCAGTCCGTATCCCTGGCCGAGGCGCCGAAGAACCAGGCCCGCAACTCCGCCGCCTTCTGGGCCGCGACCGGCCGAAGCCGCGGGCACGAGGTGATCCGCTGCCGCGGATTCGTCGCGGTCGACGGTGACGAGCGGGCGGGTCTGCGGATCCTCGTCCAGGAGCCCGACCTCGACCCGGACGAACTGGCCGGGTTGACCGAGCTGGTCCACCGGGCCGCGGGGGCGGTGAACGTCGAGGATCCGTTCAGCTCCACCGACCTGAGCCACCTGGGCATGCGCAGCTGGCAGATGCCGGTCATGCTGCGCCTGCCCGGGCCCGTCGGCGAACCGGAGCTGGACGTGGTCCGGGTGCGGCGGCCCGAGGACCTCCAGACGGCCGAGCGGGTCGTGATCGAGGGCTTCGAGCTGGACGGATTCGAGCCCTACCGCCCCGGCGAACTCTTCCCGGCGGCGCTGATCGAAGAGCCGGGCGTGGACGTGTTCATCGCCTCGATCGACGGCGAGACCGCGGGTGCCGGCGTCAGCGTCCTGGCCGACGGCGTCGGCAGCCACTACTGGATCAGTACGTCGTCGGCGTTCCGCTCGCGCGGCGTGGGCCGGGCGGTCATGCTCGGCGCCCTCGCCCACCTGGCGGACCTCCCGGCGACCCTCACCGCCTCGAAGCTGGGCAGGCCGCTGTACGAGTCGCTGGGTTACACGGTCGCGGCGCCCTCGACCTGGTGGGCCGCCCCGCGTCCGACCGCGTCGCACTGAAGCCCGCCGGCCCCGCACCGTCGTGATGCGCGGGCCCGGCACTCGCACCGCACAGGAGGTCGGCGGGGCCGACTTCCTGTGCACGGTGATGCCGTCGTGCGGGCCGCCGTGTGCGCGGCGTCAGCGTGTGAACTTCTCGACGGCCGCCGGGGTGACGGGGGTGAAGAAGTTGACCAGGTTGCCGTCGGGGTCGCGGAACAGCAGCGACCGGTTCCCCCAGGGCATCGTGGTGGGCTCGGTGACGAAGTCGGTGACGAAGCCGCGCAGGTTCCGGTGGACGCGGTCCACGTCGTCGACGAGGAACTCGGTGATCACGCTGTGGTTGGCCGCCGGGCGGGCGGAGCCCGGCGCGAACAGCGGGACGGTACGGGTTCCGGCGATCGCGAGGGTGGCGCCGCCGACCCTGAGTTCGGCGAAGTCCTCGGTGGCCCACGCCGCCCGCGCCCCGGTGGCTCGCTCGTAGAACTCGACGAGGCGCGCCACGTCGCCGGTGATGATGCGGATCGAGACGAAGTCCATGGGGATCTCCTTGGCCGTGCCGGATGTGTGCGTCGCAGGCTAGGAGAAATAGTGGACAGAACCGGTCCTCTATTCGCGTTAGGCTGCGAACATGTCCCGACCGGCCGCCCGCGTGCTGACCCTCCTGGAGCTGTTGCAGTCGGGCGGCACCCGGACCGTGGCCGAACTCGCCGACCGGCTCGGTGTCGAAGGGCGTACCGTGCGCCGGTACGTGGACCAGCTGATCGACCTGGACGTCCCCGTGGAGTCGGTGCGCGGCCGCTACGGCGGGTACCGGCTCGCCCCCGGGTACCGCCTGCCTCCGCTCATGCTCAGCGACGACGAGGCGCTGGCCGTACTGCTCGGTCTGGTCGCCGGCCGCCGGGCGGGGTTGACGACGACCGACCGCACGGCGGGTGAGACGGCGGCGGCCAAGATCCGGCGGGTGCTGCCCCGGCACCTGGCCCGTCGGCTGGACACCCTCCTGGAAGCTCTCGACTTCACGGACCAGCCCGGCGAGTTCGACACCCCGGACGCCGAGGTCCTGCTCACCATCGCCGACGCGGTGCGCCACCGCCGACCGGTCTCGATCCGCTACACCGACCGCGACGGACGGCGCAGCGAACGCACGCTGCACGCGTACGGGATCGTCGCCCATGCGGGCCGGTGGTACGTCACGGGCGAGGACGCCGCGATCGGTGAGGACCGGACCTTCCGGCTCGATCGCATCGCGGACGCGCGGACCCGGCCCGGCTCGTTCGAGCCCCCGGTCGGCCCCGGTCCGGCGCAGCGGGTGCTGTCGGCGTTCGCCACGGCCGAGTACCGGCACGAGGTGACCCTGCGGATCCACGGAACGGCCGCGCAGATCCGCGCCCACCTCCCCGCGAGCGTCGCGAGCCTGGAGGAGTGCGCGCCCGAGTCGGGCGAGGACCGGGCGACCGGGCGCTGGCTGCGCGTCGAGCTGTGGGCGGAGCGTCTGGACTGGCTGCCTCCGGTGCTGGCCTCCCTCGACCGGCCGTTCGTCATCGAGCGCCCCGATGAGCTGCGCGACCTCGTCACGGCGCTCGCCGACCGCCTCGCGTCCCACGCCCGCCGGGCCTGACCGCGGGGAACCGACGTCATGGGCGCTACCCCAGGCGACCGTGCCCTCCTCGGGCTTCGGAGCGGAGCTGGTTGCGGGTGCGCATCAGGATCCGACCGAGCATGTTCCTGCCGGTTCCGGTCCTGCCGCGGCCCCAGTAGTGGTCGGTGCCGGTGTTCTCCACGATCTCCTCGTCGGCGGTCGACAACAGGATGTCGCGGATGTCCGCGTGGGTCCGGAACTTGGCCGCCACGGCACGGCGCATCACGTCGTCCTTGACGCGCCCCAGTCCCGCCGCAGCGGCCTGGACGGGTCACGACCCAACTCGGCGGCACGCAGCGGCGTGCGAGCCCGGCGAACGAGATCGGCGTGGCGGGTGCCGATGAACTTCTGGGCCTGGAAGTAGTGCTCCGAGGTCGGCCACAGGTGCCCGTCCAGTTCCAGGCCGTGCGCGGAGAAATTGGAGAAGCAGCCGTAGGGGACCTCGTCCGCGCCGTAGAAGTAGATCGTCATCCGAGCCTCGCCGCAGTTGCGTGAGCCCGCACGGTCTCAGGACCGGGCCGCACCCGCAACCGGTTTCGTGTCCCGCATGGTCTTCGACTCGCCCGCCGGCCGGGCCGGGAGGCGGTCTTCGGCGCCGTGACGCGGTGGGGGCGCGCAGGAAGTCGGTGGGGCCGACTTCTGGTGCTTGGTGGCTTGGGTGCGGCAGTGGGTGAGGGCGTTCTTGAGGCGGGGGTCGGGGTTGGGGGTGGCGGTGAGGAGTTCACCGGCGGTGGTGAGGGTGGTCCAGTAGGTGGTGGGGTCGCCGGTGCGGGGGAGGGGGTGGGCGGCGGTGAGGGAGAGGTAGGCGGCGGTGAGGTTGCCGGTGGTGAACCAGCGGTTCAGGCCGTGCTGGTGGCCGGGGCGGATGCCGCCCATGGCGTCGATGGCGACCAGGAAGAGGCTGACGACGGCGAGTTCGGTTTCGGTGAGGGGCTTGGGGATGTCGAAGACGCCGAGGGCTTCGAGGAGTTCGCCGGTGTCGTGTTCGGAGCCGGGGCGGGGATCGGCGAGGAGGGCGTCGTAGCACTCGTCGAGGCGGCGGATGGTCTCGGCGAGGGGGATGTCGAGGGCGAGGCAGACGGCTCGGGCGCAGGGGAGGGGCTGGTGGCCGAGGCGGGCGATGAGGGCGTAGGTGGTGGCGGGGGTGGCGCCGCGGGAGAGGGTGTGGCGGGCGAGGGTGGTGAGGGAGGGCTGGTGCATGGGGGCGGTTCGGCTTTCAGGCGGTGGCGAGGGTGGGGGTGGGGGTGATGAGGGCCCAGACGAGTTTGCCGATGCCGCAGGGCCGGTTGGCGCAGCCCCAGCGCTCGGCGAGTTCGTTGACGAGGAGGAGGCCGCGCCCGTGCTCGTCGTCGGGAGCGGGGGAGTTGAGTGTGGGGTGGCGGGTGCCGGCGTCGTGGACTTCGAGGCGCAGCAGGTGGTCGGGGGTGAGGGTGAAACGGATCTCGATGTGGCGGTCGTCGGGGGCGTCGGAGTGCTGGACGGCGTTGGCGAACAGTTCGCCGAGGAGGAGTTCGGCCGTGTCGCGGTAGTGGTCGCCGGCGGGGAGGCCGGAGAGGTAGGCGCGGAGCATGTAGCGGGCCAGGGGCGTGGATTCGGTCCGCGAGTCGAGGCGCGCGACGAACGGGCGGGGGCGACGGGCAGTGAGCATGGGGGCACCTCGAAGGGAGCGGAGGGGGGATGAGGTTTGACCGGCTCGGTCAGGCGGGGTACCTGCGGTGCCTGGTAGGGGCTTGCGCGTCACGACGTCACTCCGATCCGTAGTGATACGACTACCCAGCGCGTCCACTGTCCTCTAGACTTCGGAGCTGTTCAACTTGTCTGTGCCGTTTGATTGGTAGGGCGAATCGCCTTGAACAAGCGTGAACTTGACCCGGACGCCTCTCCTGCTGCCGAGTTCGGGGCGTTTCTCCGCACGTCGCGTGAGCAGCGGGGCTGGACGCAGGAGCACCTGGCGGGGCTGATCGGGTGTACGTCGTCACACATCTCTGCCCTGGAAAATGGCCGCAGAAAAGCAACTCGGCGGATTGCAACAGAACTTGACAGGGCCTTTGGCTCAGGTCAGCAGTTCCTGGCGGAGTGGGGCAAGTCCGGCCAGCGCATCCTGTTCGAGGGCTTCGAGGAGTATCTGCGTGATGAGTCGAAGGCCGTGGCGATGCGGCTATTCGAGATCAACATCATTCCGAGTCTCCTGCAGACTCCCGCGTACATCCGTGCCTATCAGGGAGCGTTGGTCAATCGTGGTGCCTCAACGCAGCAACAGGCGGATGAGCGAACCGAACTGCTGCTCCACAGACAGCGAGTTCTCGCACGTGATCCTGCACCACTCATCCATGTGGTCATAGACGAAGGGGCGTTGCGGCGGTCCGTCGGCAGCCGCGAGATCATGGTCGAGCAACTGCGGCATCTGGAGGCGGTTGCGGCTCGACCTCGCATGCTTCTTCAGGTCAGTCCGTTCTCACTGGGGGAGCTCAGGCCGTTTGCCCACCCAATTACGTTGCTGACCACGCCGAACAGGGCCATGGTTGGCTACGGGGAGACCCAGAAGCGGGGCTTCCTTGAACGCGATCCGGAGACACTGGCCGCGTGGGCCAGTGAGTACGATCACCTCCAGGTTGAGGCGTTGTCCCGGGCAGCGAGCATCGAGTTCATTCGAGAAGTGCGGAAGGGTTTTGACCATGGCTGACCTACACGGCGCCGCTTGGCGCAAGAGCTCGTACAGCGCCCAGCAGGGACAGTGCGTTGAGGTGGCAATCGGTTCCTCCGGCCAGGTCCCTGTCCGAGACTCCAAGGACCCCGAAGGCCCCGCCCTGGCCTTCCCGGCCGACGCGTGGTCGAGCTTCGTCGTCGCCGTTCGCTCCGGCGAGTTCGGCGACGTCTGACGCACCTTGCGAGCTGCCTGGTACCCCACTACCCGCAGATGGGTAGTGGGGTCTTCTCCTGCTACTTCCGGGCGTTGGTGCGGCGGGTGGGTTCGGCCGTGGTCGGATCCTCGGGCCAGGGGTGGCGGGGGTAGCGTCCCCTCAGCTCTGCGCGGACGGCGCGGTAGCCGTCGCGCCAGAAGTTCTCCAGGTCGCCGGTGACGGCGGCGGGGCGGCCGGCGGGGGACAACAGGTGGATGGTGAGCGGGACGCGGCCTCCGGCCAGGGCGGGCGTCGCTGTCCAGCCGAAGAGCTCCTGCAACTTGACTGCCAGGACCGGGCGTTCGGTGGTGTAGTCGACGCGGACCCTCGAGCCCGACGGCACCGTGATGCGCTCGGGGGCGAACTCGTCCAGCCGACCCGCCTCACCGGTGGACCAGGGGAGCAACCTCTGGAGGGCGGCGGTCGTGTCGATCCTGGCCAGGTCGGCGCGGCGGCGGGCGCGGGAGAGTTCGGGCTCCAGCCATTCGTCGGCGCGTTCGAGCAGTGCCTCGTCGCTGACGTCGGGCCAGGGATCCCCGATCGCGGAGCGGAGGAAGGCCAGACGTTCGCGCAGGTTGGAGGAAAACGTCAGCAGCGTGCTGACGCCCTCGCGCGCGAGGCCTTCGAGCAGAGCCGCCCGGACGAGCAGGGGGTCAGGGCGGTCGAGGGGCTTCTCGGTGAGTTCGACGGCGCCCAGCGACTCGACCCGGCGGGAGACGACCTCCCCGCGCCGGGTGTCCCAGTGGACCTCCTCGCGAGAAGTCAGCAGCGCCGCACCGGCGAGCAGGGCCGTCGTCTCGTCCAGCGCCGCGGCGTGCAGGACGCGGGCCGAGTGCGAGCCCGCCGGGCGGTCGGCGACCGCGACGGCGAGCCAGGGCAGGGCGCCCAGCGACGTGCCGGGCGCGAGTTCGGCGGCCGTCCCGCTGGCCATCAGGTACGGGCTGCGCTGGCCGGGGGCGGGCCGCTCGACCCGGGCGCGGGCGATCCGCTCCGGGAAGGCGAGGGCGACGACGAGGCCGGCCGCGACGGCGTCGGGCAGGTCGGTGGCGGGCTCGTCGGAGGTGGCGCGCAGCAGCCGGCGGACTTCGTCGCGCCAGCGCCCGGCGTAGTGGTCGCGGGAGGACCGAACCGTGCGCCAGACCGCGCCGAGGTCGTCGCCGAGCGCCCGGGGCGGTTCCTCGGAGAGCAGCGCGACCACCTCGGCGGCCCGCCGCGCGCCGACCGCCGCCGCGCCGTCGACCAGGGCGCGCCCCAGCCGGGGGTGCAGCCCCGTACGGGCGAGCCGGACGCCACGCGCCGTGGCCCGCCCGTCCGGGGAGACCGCGCCGAGGGCGAGCAGGGTCTGCCGGGCGGCGGCCATCGCCCCGGCGGGCGGGGCGTCGGGCAGGGCGAGGCCGGTGGCGTCCGGATCGCCCCAGCAGGCGGCCTGGAGGGCGAAGGAGGTGAGGTCGGCGAGCGCGATCTCCGCTGTGGGGAAGCGGGCGGCGAGGGCGTCCTCGGCCTCGTTCCAGCAGCGGTAGACGGTGCCGGGGGCCTCGCGTCCGGCCCGGCCGGCCCGCTGGCGGGCGGCGGCGAGCGAGGCCCGGACGGTGACCAGCCCGGCGAGCCCGCGGGCGTGGTCGGTGCGCGGCTCCCGGGCGAGCCCGGCGTCCACCACGACCCGGACGCCTGGGACGGTGAGCGAGGACTCGGCGACGGCGGTGGCGAGCACGACCCGCCGGCCCTCGCCAGGCGAGAGCGCGGCGTCCTGGACGGCCTGCGGCGCGCGGCCGTGCAGTTGCAGGACGTCCACGGGAAGACCGTCCAGCGCCCCGGCGACGCGGGCGATCTCGCCGACACCGGGCAGGAAGCAGAGCACGTCCCCCTCCCGCTCGTTCAGCGCCCGCCGCACCACCGACGCGACGTGGTCGAGCAGCGCCGGGTCCACCCGGGTGCCGTGGGCGGGCCGGACGGCGCGCGGCGGCGGCGCCCAGACCGTCTCGACCGGGTGGGACACCCCGTGCGCCTCCACCACCGGGGCGCCGCCGAGCAACTCGGCCCAGGCCTCGGTGTCGGAGGTGGCCGAGGCGCAGACCAGCCCGAGGTCGGGCCGCAGCGCCGCCCGGACGTCGAGCAGGAAGGCGAGCGCGGTGTCGGCGTCCAGGTGCCGTTCGTGGCACTCGTCCAGCACGACCACGTCCACGCCGGGAAGTTCCTGGTCGCGCTGGAGCCGTTGCAGCAGCACGCCGGTGGTGACCACCTCGACGACCGTCCCGGGGCCGGTGCGCCGCTCGCCGCGCACGGTGTAGCCGACTTCGCGGCCCACGGAGGAGCCGAGCAGCCAGGCCATCCGCCGGGCGGCCGCCCGGACGGCGAGCCGGCGCGGTTCGGCGACCAGCACCCGCCGCACCGGGCTCCCGGGGTCCAGCAGCCCGGCCAGGGCCAGCGGCACCAGGGTGGTCTTGCCGGTGCCGGGCGGCGCGGCGAGGACGGCGGTGCCGTGCCCGGCCAGCGCGTCGTGGAGGGCGGGCAGGGCGGCGCGGACGGGCAGGTCGTGCCCTACCGGAGGCAACCTCAGCCCCGCTCGGTGACGAAGATCGCCGTGCCGGGGATCAGCCGTCCGCGCAGCGGGGACCAGCCGCCCCACTCCTGCTCCAGGCCGGCCGGCCACTCGGGCTCGACCAGGTCCACCAGCCGGAAGCCGGCGGCGACGAGTTCGCGGACCCGGTCGCCGAGGGTGCGGTGGTGCTCGACGTAGGTGGCGCGCCCCTGCTCGTCCTGCTCGACGTACGGGGTGCGGTCGAAGTAGGAGGACACCGCGGTGAGTCCCTCGACGCCGGGCTCGTCGGGGAAGGCCCAGCGGATCGGGTGGGTCACCGAGAACACCCAGCGCCCGCCGGGCCGCAGCACCCGGTGCACCTCGCGCATCAGGGCGGCGGTGTCGGCGCTGAACGGGACGGCGCCGTACGCGGAGCAGGCGAGGTCGAAGGAGGCGTCGGCGAAGGGCAGCACGGCGGCGTCGGCCTGGACGACGGGGACGGGCGTGGTGCCGCGGCCGAGGTCGATCCGGCGGGAGTGCTGGAGCTGGCGGTAGGAGATGTCCAGGGCGACCGGCCGGGCGCCCCGGGCGGCCAGCCAGCGGGAGCACTGGGCGGCGCCGGCGCCGATCTCCAGCACGTCCCGGCCGGCCACCTCGCCGAGCAGTCGGGCGTCGGCCTCGTCCAGGCCCTCGGGGCACCAGGTGAAGCGGTCGTCGCCGAGGAACTCGCCGTGCTCGTCCTGGTACTCGTCGGCGTTGCGGTCCCACCAGTGCCGGCTGGCCCGGCTGCTCTCCCCGGTGCCGGCCTCCCTGCGGAGCGCGTCGTCGCCGTCCTCCTCCTCGTCCCGAACGGGGGAGGTGTCAAGATCGTGCAGGTACGACTGGGGGGTGGTGGCCACGGTGACAATGCCCATCGCGTAGGGTATGGAGTGCGGAAGCGTCGCTGCCGAGAACCGGCCCGTAAGGGTCCGGGTCCTGGCGGTGGCATCCGGGGACGAGGCCCCTTCGGGCGCCGCCGCGAGGCGCGCATTCGGAGGATATGGCCTGATCCGTACCGGGCTCCACCGTCTTGCCGTCCTTCGGCATTGACCGTGCCTGGCCGTCCCCGTATGCTACAAGTTGCGCTGCGGGCCTGCGCGCCTCGGACGGAGCAGGTCGCGCTCGCATCTGTCGAAGACCCCACGGTCGCAAGACGGACGCCGGTTCTCGTTGTACGGGAATCCCGGTGTGCCGTGTTCTTGGCTGTCCGGCTTTCGGTGGGAGCGATACGGGCCCTCCGCGTGGCATTACCTACGACTTTCATGTCCGTACCGGAGCCCTTTTCCTAATGACGAGCCCCACCGACTCCTCCCTCAGCACCACCCCGCAGGTCGCGGTCAACGACATCGGCGACGCGGAGGCCTTCCTCGCCGCGATCGACGAGACCATCAAGTACTTCAACGATGGCGACATCGTCGAGGGCGTCATCGTGAAGGTCGACCGTGACGAGGTCCTCCTCGACATCGGTTACAAGACCGAGGGCGTCATCCCGTCCCGCGAGCTCTCGATCAAGCACGACGTTGACCCGCACGAGGTCGTCGCCGTCGGTGACAACATCGAGGCCCTGGTTCTCCAGAAGGAGGACAAGGAGGGTCGTCTCATCCTGTCCAAGAAGCGCGCTCAGTACGAGCGGGCCTGGGGCACGATCGAGAAGATCAAGGAAGAGGACGGCATCGTCACCGGTACCGTCATCGAGGTCGTCAAGGGTGGTCTCATCCTCGACATCGGCCTCCGCGGCTTCCTCCCCGCCTCGCTGGTCGAGATGCGTCGCGTCCGCGACCTCCAGCCCTACGTGGGCAAGGAGCTCGAGGCCAAGATCATCGAGCTGGACAAGAACCGCAACAACGTGGTCCTGTCCCGCCGTGCCTGGCTGGAGCAGACCCAGAGCGAGGTCCGCCAGACCTTCCTCACCACCCTGCAGAAGGGCCAGGTGCGCTCCGGCGTCGTCTCCTCGATCGTCAACTTCGGTGCCTTCGTGGACCTGGGTGGCGTCGACGGCCTGGTGCACGTCTCCGAGCTGTCCTGGAAGCACATCGACCACCCGTCCGAGGTTGTCGAGGTCGGCCAGGAGGTCACCGTCGAGGTTCTCGACGTGGACATGGACCGCGAGCGCGTCTCCCTGTCGCTGAAGGCGACCCAGGAGGACCCGTGGCAGCAGTTCGCCCGTACCCACCAGATCGGCCAGGTCGTTCCGGGTAAGGTCACCAAGCTGGTTCCGTTCGGTGCGTTCGTCCGCGTGGACGAGGGCATCGAGGGTCTGGTCCACATCTCCGAGCTGGCCGAGCGCCACGTCGAGATCCCGGAGCAGGTCGTCCAGGTCGGCGACGAGATCTTCGTCAAGGTCATCGACATCGACCTCGAGCGTCGCCGCATCAGCCTGTCGCTGAAGCAGGCCAACGAGGCCCTGGGTGCCAACCCGGCCGAGGTCGAGTTCGACCCGACCCTGTACGGCATGGCCGCCTCGTACGACGACCAGGGCAACTACATCTACCCGGAGGGCTTCGACCCCGAGGCGAACGACTGGCTGCCCGGCTTCGAGAAGCAGCGCGAGGAGTGGGAGCGCCAGTACGCCGAGGCGCAGACCCGCTTCGAGCAGCACCAGGCCCAGGTCATCAAGAGCCGCGAGGCCGACGCCCAGGCCGCCGAGGAGGGTGGCGACGCCGTCGCCGCTGCCGCCGGTGGTTCCTACTCGTCCAGCAGCGACGAGGGCTCGGGCGCCCTGGCCTCCGACGAGGCCCTGGCCGCCCTGCGCGAGAAGCTGGCCGGCGGCCAGAGCTGAGGCTCCCGCTTCCCGCTGGCCGATAGCTAGACGGTGGGCCCCACCCGGAATCTCCGGGTGGGGCCCATTTCGTTTTCCGCATTGATTTATACCGCTCCGACTTATGTGCGGTTTATGTGAAGGAAAGTGTGAGATGAGGCTCATTGCCCGTCTATAGGCCGGAGTTCGGGTTGCACCTAGATTGAGGGAAGCTGCCCGAAAGGCTCCTTCATGCGTAACCCCTCTTCCGCCGCCCCCACCGCTGTGGTCGGCGGCCGGCTCGCGGCCCTCGGCCGGTTCTGCTTCCGCCACCGTCGCTGGGTGCTCGGCCTGTGGGCCGTCGTCCTGGTGGTCGGCGTCCTGATCGGGGGGCGGGTCTTCGAGGGCTCGGTGGCCGGGGCCACGTCCGCCAGCGCCGAGGCCGACCGGGGCGGCGCGGTGGTCACCGCGGCCGACCCGGCCAAGGGCACCGTCACCGCGGTGGTGGACGGCCGGCCGGTGGACGATCCGGCGGTCAAGGCCGCCGTCGAGCGGGCCACCGCCGAGATCGCCGCCCTGCCCGGGGTCTCCTCCGCGCTGGACGCGTACGGCTCCGGCCCGGCACCGGCCGCGCTGCGGTCCGCCGACGGGACGGCGAGCCTGGTCACCGTCCGGATGGCCGACACCGCGAGCACCGCCCAGACCGACGCCGTCACCCAGCGGCTCACCGCGCTGGACGGGACGGGCGGCGCCCACGTCACGGTCGGCGGGGACCTGGTGCTCCAGCAGGAGGTCAAGGAGCAGACCGAGAAGGACACCCGGTTCGGCGAGCTGGTGACGCTGCCGCTCACGCTGATCGTCATGGTGCTGGTCTTCGGCGGGCTGGCAGCGGCCTCGCTGCCGGTGATCGGAGCGGTCGCCTCGGTGGGCGGCGCGCTGCTGGCCATGTTCGGTTTCAGCCGGATCATGGACATCGACACCAGCGTGCTGCCGATCGCCACGGTGCTGGGGCTCGGGCTCTCGATCGACTACGCGCTGCTCATGGTGAATCGTTTCCGCGAGGAACGCGGCCACGGCGCGGGCATCGCCGCCGCCGTCGAACGGACCGCGGCGACCGCCGGACGCACCGTGGCCTTCTCCGGACTGACCGTCGCCGTCGCGCTCTCCGGCCTGTTCGTCTTCACCAGCCCGGTGCTCGGCGCGGTGGCCGCCGCCGGGGTGAGCGTGGTGGTGATCGCCGTCGCCGCCGCGCTGACCCTGGTCCCCGCCCTGCTCGGCTTCGCCGGCGCGCGGATCCGGACGCCGGTGGCGCCCGTGGCGGACGAGGGGTTCTTCAGCCGGACCGTGCGCCGGGTGCGCAAGCGGGCGGTGGCGGTCACGCTCGCGTCGGTGGCGCTGCTGATGGCGGCGGGCGCGCCGTTCCTGCACGCCGACATGCGCAGCTCCGGCGCCGCGGTGCTGCCCGCCTCCTCGGCCGGGCGGCAGGTCGCCGAGACGGTCGACCAGCGCTTCCCGCAGGCCTCGGCCGCGCCGGTCACGGTGGTGGTCGAGGGCGGGGCGCCGGTGGCGCAGGCGTACGCGGACGAGGTGGTCGCCAAGCTGCCCGGGGTGAGCGGGGTGCGGGCCGTGTCGCCGGTGGGCGACGCGGTCTCCACGATCGACGTGCTGGTGCACGGGGACCCGCAGGGCGGGCAGGCCCAGCAGGTGGTGGAGGAGCTGCGGGCCGACCGCGGCGGGCTGACCACCTACGTCACCGGCGGCGCGGCCTCGGTGGTGGACTTCCAGGACGAGCTGCTCTCACGCGGGCCGTGGGCGCTGGGCCTGGTCGCGGTCGGCACCCTGGTGCTGCTCTTCCTGATGACCGGCTCGGTGGTGATGCCGGTCAAGGCGCTGCTGATGAACCTGCTCTCGCTGGGCGCCTCGCTCGGCGCGCTCACCCTGGTGTTCCAGGACGGCTGGTTCAGCGGGCTGCTCGGGTTCAGCCCGACCGGCGGGCTGGAGACCTTCCTCCCGGTGCTGGTCTTCGCCTTCGCCTTCGGGCTGTCGATGGACTACGAGGTGTTCCTGCTCGCCCGGATCAAGGAGCTGCGGGACAAGGGCCACAGCTGTACCCGGGCGGTGGAGCTGGGTGTCCAGCGCAGCGGTCGGATCATCACCTCGGCGGCGCTGCTGATGGTGATCGTCTTCGCCGGGTTCGCGCTCGGGGACATGCTGATGGTCAAGCAGATGGGCATCGCGCTGGCCGTCGCCGTCGCGGTGGACGCCACCCTGGTGCGGTGCCTGCTGGTGCCCGCCGCGATGAGCCTGTTCGGCGAGTTCAACTGGTGGGCGCCCGCCCCGCTGCGACGGCTGCACCGGCGGTTCGGGCTGAGCGAGCACGTCGACCTGCCGGAGATCGAGCCGGTGGTGATCCCGGCGCAGCGGCCGGCCAAGCCGCTGGTCGGGACGGCGTAGCGGGCTTCCCCGTAGGGCGGATGGCGCGGCAGGGGTGGCGGCGTGGTCAGTGCAGGCGGCGCAGCAGGGGGACGGCGGCCCGCAGGGTCTGCTGTTCCTCGGGGGTGAGGCGGGACTCGATGACGCCGGCGATCCGGTGTTCGCGGCGGGCGCGCTGGTCGAACAGGGCGGTGCGGCCGGCCTCGGTGGCGGTCACGAGCAGCTTGCGGCCGTCGGTGGGGTGGGGCTGCTGGGTCACCAGCCCGGCCTCGGTCATCAGTGCGACGGTGCGGGCCATCGACTGGTGGCGGACCCGCTGGAGGGCGGCGAGTTCGGCGACCGTGCAGGTGCGCTCGTCGCGGACCAGCAGGCCCAGGACGGCGGCCTGGTTCTGCGGGAGTTCGTCGCCGCCGCGCAGGGAGCGGACCAGGCTGCCGATCGCGGCGCGCAGGTCGGCGGCGAGTTCCAGGGTGTCCGGGTGGGGGGCTTCGCTGGTCATGGGAGGAGTCTATCGAAAATTCACCCAGCACTGCTGTACAGCATTGCTGTATGGTTCGGGCATGCGAATCACCAAGTTCGGACACGCCTGCGTACGCGTCGAGCACGGCGGGGCCACCCTCGTCGTCGATCCGGGGGCCTTCACCGACCCCGCCGCCCTGGCTGGGGCGGACGCCGTCCTGATCACCCACGAGCACATGGACCACTTCGAGGAGTCCCGGCTGCGCGCCGCGCTGGAGGCCGACCCGGCGCTGCGGGTGTGGACCAACCGGGCCGTCGCGGCCCAGCTGGACGGAGTGGCGCAGCGGGTCGCCGTGGTCGGCGAGGGCGACGCCTTCGAGATCGGCGGGCTCGGGGTCTCGGTGCACGGCGAGTGGCACGCGGAGATCCACCCGGACATCCCGCGGGTGGCGAACATCGGCTTCCTCTTCGACGGCCGGCTGTTCCACCCCGGCGACGCGTTCACCGTGCCGCCGCACACCGTGGACACCCTGCTGCTGCCGATCGCGGCGCCCTGGAGCAAGGCCTCCGAGGTGGTCGACTACCTCCGCGAGGCCGGGCCGCGCCGGGCCGTGCCGGTGCACGAGGCGGTGCTCAGCCCGGTCGGGTTCGCCGTGCACACCCGGCTGGTCGGACCGGAGGGGCCGGGTGCGGGCGCGGAGGTGGCGGTGCTGGGGGACGGCGAGAGCCTGGAGCTGGACTGACGGGCTGCTGCGACGGCCGCCTGTCGAGCGGCGGGCTCCGCGGGCGGCCCGCGCTGACGCCGCCGGTGGCGCGCCGGTAGCCTGACGCCATGCTGAAGATCGGACTGACGGGTGGCATCGGCGCGGGCAAGAGCGAGGTGTCCCGGCTGTTCGCCGCGCGGGGCGCGGTGATCGTGGACTCCGACGTGATCGCCCGCGAGGTGGTCGCGCCCGGGACGGACGGTCTGGCGGCCGTGGTCGCCGAGTTCGGACCGCAGGTGCTGCGGGAGGACGGCGCGCTGGACCGTCCGGCGCTCGGGGCGGTGGTGTTCGCCGACCCGGAGCGGTTGAAGGCGCTGAACGCGATCGTCCACCCGCTGGTGCGGGCCCGCTCCGCCGAGCTGGAGGCGGCGGCCGCGCCGGACGCGGTCGTGGTGCACGACGTGCCGCTGCTGGCCGAGAACGGCCTGGCGCCGCTGTTCGACCTGGTCGTGGTGGTGGACGCGGCCGACGAGGTGCGGCTGGACCGGCTGGTGCGGCTGCGCGGGATGGCCGAGGAGGAGGCCCGGGCCCGGATGGCCGCGCAGGCCTCCCGGGAGGACCGGTTGGCGATCGCGGACCTGGTGATCGACAACGGCGGCGGCCTGGCGGAGCTGGAGGCGCGGGTGGACGGGGTCTGGGCGGAGCTGGCGCGGCGCGCGGCGGCCTGACGGCGCTGCTGCCGCACCGGCGCTGCGCCGGGAGGGGCGCCGGGCCGGGCCGGCGCTGCGCCGGGACCGGTCCTCGGGCCGAGTGGCCGGGAAGGGACTGGTGAAAAGCCCTGGTGGGGGGAGAGCATGGCGGGATGAATGATCGTTTCTCGCCAGAGCCGCACCTCGTCGGGGCGCCGGTGGTCGAACGGCTCGCGCAGTACGGCCGCGCCGAACAGGAGGAGATCCTCGGCCCCGGCGACGACCCGTACGGCGTCGCGTACACCGGGCTGGCCTTCCTGCCCAAGGAGATCCACTTCGGTGTCCGGGCCGCCGACGGCCGGCTCGTCGCCCACACCGGGCTGCTGCCGCTGCCGCTCACCGTGGGCGGCACCGACCTGGCCGTGATGGGCGTCGGCGGGGTCTGCGTGGCGCCCGACCGGCGGCACGGCGGCCTCGCGCGGGCCGTGGTCGGGGCCGCCCTCGACCACGCGCGCACGCTCGGCCACCGGCACGCGCTGCTGTTCTGCCGCCCGCCGCTGTCCGCGTTCTACCGGGGGCTCGGGTTCCGGGAGGTCGCGGAGGGAGTGACGGTGGAGCAGCCGGAGGGCCGACTGGCGGAGATGCCGCTGCGCACCATGCGGGCGCCGCTGGTGGCGGGGGCCGGGTGGCCGGAGGGGCCGGTGCGGCTGCGGTCGCTGCCGATGTGACGCCGGGTCGTGACGCGGGACCGGGGTTTCGGATGGTGACGCCGGATCAGGCGTGCGCCGCCGGAGCCGTGGAGTCCGCGTGGGCCACGGCGGCGCCGGCCAGGGCGCGGATCATGGGGTGCGCCCGGGTGCCGTCGCCGGCCAGCTCGGGCTGGAACAGCGAGGCCAGGAAGAACGGGTGGCCGGGCAGCTCCAGGACGCGCACCTCGCCGGACTCGTCCGCACCGCTGAACCGCAGGCCGTCCGCGGACAGCCGCTCCAGGTAGGCGCCGTTGAGGCCGTACGCGCAGTGGTAGCGCTCCAGGGTGCGGGTGGCGCCGAGGACCCGTTCGGCGAGGCTCCCGGGGGTGACCGTGACGGCCCCCTCGTGGCCGACCAGCGAGCAGGCCAGCGGGGCGATGACCTGCCGCTCCCCGTCCGGGTGCTCCTCGCCGTGGACGGCGTCGGCCAGACCGCAGACGTTGCGGGCGTACTCCAGCACCGCGTGCTGGAACCCGGCGCAGGTGCCGAGGAAGGGGATGCCGCGCTCGCGGGCGGTCCGGACGGCGGCCAGCGCGCCCGCCTCGCTGCGGTACGGGCTGCCGGGCAGCAGCCAGACCGCGTCGAAGCCGTCCAGGGCGCCGGGCTCGGCGGCGTCCCCGGTCGGGATCCAGTAGGCGTCCAGGACGAGGTGGTCGTGCTCGGCGAGGGCGTCCAGCAGGCCCGGGATCCGGGCGTGCGAGCGGACGGCGGGGGAGCGGTCGCCGACCAGGGCGACCCGCGGGGTCAGATAGGTCATGCGGCTATCCTGGCCCCGCCCCCGAGATCAGCGCCAACGATGATTCCTTAAGCTTCGATCAGATCGGTTGATGCCCGCCGTGGACCCGCAGCAGCTGCGCACCTTCGTCACCGTCGCCCGCCTCGCCTCCTTCTCGGAGGCGGCGCGGGAGCTCGGCTACACCCAGTCCGCGGTGTCCCAGCAGATCGCCGCGCTGGAGGCGGACCTCGGGACGGCGCTGCTGGTCCGCCGCCCGGTCGGCCCGACCGGCGCCGGGCAGCGGCTGCTGGAGCACGCCGCGCCGCTGCTGGTCCGACTGGAGGCGGCGCGTGCCGACGTCGCGCGCCTGGCCGGCACTCCGAGCGCCCGGCTGGTGCTCGGGGCGACCCCGCTGGCGGTCGGGGCGACGCTGGGGCGCGCGCTCGGCGAGGTGCGCCGGGCCTATCCGCGGGCGGAACCGGTCGTCCGGGTGCTCGCCCAGGACGTGCTGCCCGCCCAGGTCGCCACCGGCGAGGTCGACCTCGCCCTGATCGACGGCCTCGCCGCGCCCAGCGACCCGCTGCCGCTGGCCGACGTCGGACCGCTGCGCACCGTCGCGGTGGCCGAGCGGCCGGTCGCCGTCGCCCTGCCGGTCGGCCACCCGCTGGCCGGCCGCGGCGGTCTCGCGCTCGCCGACCTGTCCGCCGCCCGCTGGCTGGACGCCCCCGACCTCACCCCGACGGCGGCCCGGCTGCGCGCGGCCGCGGGCGTCGACGGCTTCCGGCCCGCCACCCGCTACCAGGGCACCGACCTGCACGCGCTGCTCGCACTGGTGGCGGCCGGGCACGGGCTCACACTGCTGCCCGAGCCGGTGCTCGCGGCGGCGCCCGGGGTAGGGCGCGCGCCGATCGCCGCGCCCCGGCTGGTGCACCGCACCGAACTCGTCCACGGCAGCCTGCCGGAGGGGCCGGCGGCGCTGCTGGCGCGGCTGCTGGCGGAGTCCCGGGTCGACCCGGCCCGGTCGGCGGCTCCGGCCCGACCTTCGGCGCGGGCCCGGTCGGCGGCGCCGAATTCGGTTGCGGAGGCCGTCGGTGCCGATGAAATGATCACGCGATGAGCAGCGGAATCATCATCAGGCGGGTACGGATCGAGGACTGGCAGCAGGCCAGGGACCTCCGACTGGAAGCACTGCTGGACCCGGTCGCGGACGTGGCCTTCCTGGAGACCCACGAGCGGGCCGTCACCAGGCCCGACGAGTTCTGGCAGGACCGCACGACCCGGGCCGCGACGGACCCGCACGTGGCGCAGTTCGTCGCCGAGGCCGAGGACGGGCGCTGGCTCGGCTCCATGACCGCGCTGGTCGAGCGGCCCGGCGGGGCGGGCGCCCTGGAGGGCGACGTCATCGAGGTCGACCAGGCGCACGTGGTCGCGGTCTACGTCCGGCCGGAGGCGCGGGGCACCGGGCTGGCGCTCGACCTGATCCGGACCGTCCAGGAGTGGGCGTGGTCGCTCACCGAGCCCCGGATCGAGCGGGTGCGGCTGTTCGTCCACGAGGACAACCCTCGGGCCGAGGCGCTGTACCGGAAGGCCGGCTTCGAATCCTCCGGGGTGGTGCTGTCGGTGCCCGGCGGCGCGGGCGGCCGGGAGATCGAACTCGCGGTGCTGCGGGGCTGACCGCTCGGCGCGGGCCGGGCCGCAGGGAGCCGCCCGGTCCGTCCGGTCCACTGTGCCGGACGGACCGGGCGGCCGTCTGTGGGGTGGGAGCCTGTCGAGAGGTCGGCGTCCGCGGAGGTCAGCGCCCGTCGCAGCCCGGGAGGGCCTCGCACATCGGTGCCGTCATGCCGGTGCCGACGTACTTGTCCTCGGGGGCCTTCCAGGCGTCCTTGGGCTGGGCCCCGGCCTTGGTGGTGGCCCAGACGGCCAGCTCGCTGACCGCACCGCCGTCGCTGACCACGTACTCGTGCAGGGTGACGGTGCCGCCGTCGGCCTGCGGGACGGTCAGGACGGCGGCGAAGTACGGCGCGTCCGGGGCGCTGTCCACCTTCACGGTGGCGCCGGGCGCGGTCTTGGCGCAGGACTTGAGCGCCTCCGTCAGGTGGCTCTCGGCCAGGTTGGTGGTCTGCTTGGTGCCGCTGCTGTGGGTGGGGTCACCGACGAACAGCAGGGTCTGCTGGGCCGTCCAGCGGTCCCCGCCGAAGCCGACCGAGGCCTTCGCGGCGGCGGTGCCGGTGAACAGCGGCTCGTCGTCCTTGGCGACCGCGGCGCGGCACAGCTCCATGCCCTTGAACTGGACCGGGCCGGAGACCGGCTTGGCGTTGGCCGCCAGCGGCGTGTAGTGGTAACTCTCGTCCATCGGAATGCTCTTGGTGTCCATCCAGGCCTTGTCCGGGATGCCCTTCTCGGAGCCGGTGGGCTTGGTGGGGTTGACGCTGGGCGTGGTGCTGCCGGCTCCGGCGGGGGCGGCGGGCTTGCCCGTGTCCTGGCCGCCGTTGTCGGGGCCGCAGGCGCTGAGCGCGCCCAGGCAGACGAGGGCGGCGGCGGTGGCGGTGGCGAGTCTGGTGGTGCGCAACTGACGGTTCCTCGGGTGTCCGGTGGCGTGGGTCGGGGTCGGGCGCGCGCCGGCCGTCCGCCGCCGGTGCGCGGCGCCGTCCGTCCGTCCTCGCCGCCCGGTCGACCTGTGGTCGCGGGCACGCGGCATGGCAGCTCCTCCCCCCTGTGCGTACGGCCGTCGGCCCCTCGCCCCGCCGTCCGCCCCGGGACTGAGGGGTGGTCAGCGTCGGTGGTGCGTCGACGGCGGTCGAAACCTATGCCACCGGACCGCCGGTCGCAAAGCCGGGTTCCGGCCGGACGCCCGGATTCCCTTTGGGGCTGGTGGGGCCTATGGGGCGAATGTGGTCAGGCTTGGCGGGGGCGGGTGTGCCGGAGGCGGGTCGAACGCGGGCGGCCGCCGGCACCCGGCCCCTCTTGGGACAACGGGCGCCGGCGGCCGGTCGGTTCGGGCGCGTTCGGTCGGTGGGGTGGCACACCTGCGGTGCGCGGGCGGTGGGTCTTCGGTGCGCGGGCGGCCGGGTCGGTCAGGCGACCTGGCCGCCGACGCCGGAGCGGCCCGCCGGTACGCCGTCGAGGGTGACGACGGTCTGCTGCCCGACGGCCGCGCCGAGCACACCGGTGATGGCCCCGGTGGCCGCCGCGACCAGGCGGGCGGGCGCGTCCGGGACCTGCGGCAGGTGGTAGGCGGCCTCCCGCAGCGTCAGCGTGACCACCGGCGCGACCTCGTCGGTCGGTAGCCCGCCGATGCCCCGGCGGCGCTGCGGGACCCCGATCAACTCGACCGCGACCAGGGGGCGGAACTGCTCGCCGAAGACCGAGGCGACTGCTTCGGTGAGACCGGCGATGAGCGACCGCTCGACCTCGGGGTCGAGGGACTCCTCGCGGATGTGCAGGCTCAGGTGCGGCATGGTGGAGCTCCGTTCGGTTCGGTTCGTACCATGGGCTGACGGTTCGCTTTGCACGTAAAGCAGCTTTGATATCAAAGGTAACTGGGGAGGGGTGTGCGATGTCAACGCCCGAGGGAGAACCGCGCAACGGGGAGCCGTCGGAGGCGAGTTCGCCGGATGCGGCCTCGTCGGGGCGCAAGCCGGCGCCCGGGGAGCAGCTCGACGACGCGGTGCGGTCGATGCTGCTGCTGATGCCCCGGCTGGTCGGGCGGGCCAAGCGGATCCCCGTCCCCGAACCGCTGCGCGGCTTCGCCCTGGCGCCCCGTCACCTGTCCCTGCTGGCCTTCCTGCTGCTGGACGGGCCGATGGGCGTCAACGACCTCGCCGCCCGGCTGGAGGTCGCCCCCACCACGGTCAGCCTGATGGTCGGCGACCTCAGTCGGCAGGGCATCCTCGAACGGCGCGAGGACGAGGCCGACCGCCGGCGCCGCATCGTCGCGATCGCCCCCGCCCGGCTGTCCGCCATCGAGACCTGGCTCGCCCCGGGGGCCGCCGCCTGGCGCACGGCCCTCGGGCCGCTCAGCGCGGCGCAGCGGCGCCTGGTGGTGGACACGCTGCTGGCGTACGAGGCGGTGGTGGGGCGGGAGCGGGACTGACGGCGCCGGGGCCGGGTGCCGCCTACGCGCGGCCGTCGGTGGGGCCGTCGGTGGTGCGCCGGAAGAGCGCCGCGAGGAGGAAGGGCACGCCGAACAGCGGCGAGTCGGGCCCCTGGGCGGCCATCGGGCGGATCGCCAGCGGGGTGAACTCGCGGAACAGGGACCGGAGTTCGTCCGGCGAGTACGCCAGGCCGCCCTCCAGCGCGCCGAGCCGGTAGAGCTCCTCGTCGGGCCGCTCGGACCCCATCACGCCGGCCGCGAAGGTGGTGAGGGCGAAGTGCCCGCCCGGCGCCAGGACCCGGTCGAGCAGGGCCAGGTAGCTGACCCTGCGGTGCGGCGGGAGGTGGTGCAGGCAGCCGGAGTCGTAGACCAGGTCGTATTGGGCGTAAGGGAGTTCGGCCTCGAAGATGCTCGCCCGGTGGAACCGCAGCCCGGGGCCCGCGCCGGCCTCGCGGGCGCGCTCCTCGGCCCAGGCGACGGCGGTGGCGGAGAGGTCGACGGCGTCCACCTCGAAGCCGAGCGAGGCCAGGTGGAGGGCGTTGCGGCCGGCGCCGCAGCCGAGGTCGAGCGCCCGTCCGGGCGCCGGGGGCAGCAGGCCCCGGTCGAGCCAGCAGGCGAGGTTCTCGTCCGGCTCGGGCGTGAAGAACGGGCGCGCGGCGGACCGGTCCGCGTAGAACCGGTCCCAGAACGGTTCGGCCGGCGGGAAGAGGCCGTCGAGAAGCGCGAGGACGTCTTCGGTGGTGCGGATCGTACGGTTCATGCCGACGAGCCTAGGCGGCCCGGCGGGCGGTCGCAGATGGTGCAAGAAGCCTTGTGCGGTGGGTGGTTGGGGCTGTCGAGGGTGGCCCGCGGACGGGTGCCCGGACCCCGGCCGGGCGTACGGCTCCGCCCCGGTCCAGGGCCGGGAAGGGCCGCCTGGGCCGGGCAGTGGAGGGGCGGGGAGCGGGGCCCCGGCGGTCGTCCGGAATTCCGCCCGGAAAAGGCCGTTCGGGGAATCGGGGGACACATCCGACTCGGACAAGTCAACGTTTACTTCCCCGGATTCCCTCTGCATAGTGGCGGGTCGAACCGAGAGGGGCTCTTCCGTGTCGCAGACCAATGACAACGCCGTCCAGCAGGTCGAGCTGGAGCGGGCGCAGGTGTCCGTCATCGCCGAGCTGTTCGACGAGCGGCTCGCCGGGGCGCGGGCGCAGCTGGCGCGGGTGCTCGCGTCGACGGCGGACAGTGCGGGCGAGGTGTACGAGCGGGAGGTGGCGGCGGGCCGGCTGGCAGGTGAGGTGCGCCGGCTGGAGGGGGCCGAGGGCGGGCTGGTCTTCGGCCGGATCGACCTGGCGGACGGGACGGTGCTGCGGATCGGGCGGCTGGGCCTGCAACGGGAGGAGGACGAGCTGCCGCTGCTGGTGGACTGGCGGGCGGAGGCGGCGCGGGCGTTCTACGAGGCGACGCCCGTCCACCCGCTGGGGCTGCGCCGCCGCCGTCATCTGAGCCTGACGGGCCGCACGGTGGTCGGGGTGAGCGACGAGCTGCTGGACGGCTCGGAGCCGGCCGCCGGGGACGTCGTCGGCGACGGGCCGCTGGCCGCGGCGCTCCAGGAGCGGCGGACCGGCCGGATGGGCACGGCGGTCGCGACGCTCCAGACGGAGCAGGACGCGATCGTCCGGTCCTCGCACCGCGGCGTGACGGTGGTGCAGGGCGGCCCGGGCACCGGGAAGACGGTGGTCGCGCTGCACCGGGCCGCGTACGTGCTGTACGCGTTCCCCAAGGCGGCCGAGCGCGGCGTGCTGGTGCTGGGGCCGAACACGCGGTTCCTCGACTACATCTCCCAGGTGCTGCCCTCGCTCGGGGAGAACGACGTCGTCCTGGCCACCTGCGCGGACCTGGCCGGCGTGGTGCCCGGCGCCGTGGACCGGCTCGACGTGGCCCGCCTCAAGGGCGGGGCCGAACTGGCGGACGCGCTGGCCGGTTCGGTCCGCTCCCGGCAGGCCCCGGGCGGGGACTTCACGGTCCGGGTCGGGAAGGAGTGGGTCGGCCTGGCGGAGGCGGAGGTCGCCGTGGCGCGGCAGGCGGCGCGGGCGAGCGGGCTCGCGCACAACCGGGCGCGCCGGCTGTTCCTGGAACTGCTGGTCGACGCCCTGACCAGCGCGCTGGCCCGGGGCATGGCCGAGACGCTGGAGCGCATCGACGCCGAGGTGGCCCAGCTCACCGGGGTCGACTTCGACCGGATGGCGGCCCGGGACCTGCGCAACCTCGGCATCGACGAGGCGCCCGCCACCGGGGCCGACGAGTTCGACGCCGACGCCGTCCGCGCAGCGCTCCTCGACGACCCGCACATCGACCGGGCCGTCGAGGAGCTCTGGCCGCGGCTGGAGCCCGGCGACGTGGTCGGCGCCCTGCTGGCCGACGCCGACGCGCTGGAAGCGCACCTCCCGCACCTCACCGGGGAGGAGCGGGCCCTGCTGCTGCGCACGCCCGGCACGCCGTGGACCGACGCCGACCTGCCGCTCCTCGACGAGGCGGCGAGCCTGGTCGACGGCCCGCCCGAGCAGGCCTTCGGGCACGTCGTCGTCGACGAGGCGCAGGAACTGACCGCGATGCAGTGGCGGATGGTCCTGCGCCGCTGCCCGGGCAGGTCGATGACGCTGGTCGGCGACTTCGCCCAGGCCGGCCCGGCGACGGCCGCACGGGACTGGAACGAGGCGCTCGACCCGCACCTCGGCCACCGCTTCGACCTGCGGACGCTGACCGTCAGCTACCGGACCACGCAGGAGATCCTGGCCACCACCGGGGAGTTGCTGCGCCGGATCGCCCCGGACCAGCCGCCGATCCGCTCGATCCGGAACGGGGACGAGCCCCGGACCGTCGCGGTGGCCCCGGACCGGCTGGCGGCCGGTGTCGTCCGGGAGCTGCGGACGCAGAGCGCCGCGCACCCGGGCGACCTGCTCGGCGTGGTCTGCGCGGACGGCCGGGTGGCGGAACTGGCGGCGGCGGGGGTCGAGCGGTACGCCCGGCTGGTCCCGGCGTCGGAGGCGCGCGGCCTGGAGTTCGACGAGGCCGTCGTGGTCGACCCGGACGGCATCGCCACCGCCCGCCCGGCCGGCGAGCGCGACCTGTACGTCGCCCTCACCCGCGCCACCAAGCGCCTGTGCACGGTCACCGTTCGGGCGTAGCGGGCCGGCCGTCGCGCGGGACGCCGGCCCGGCCGGCTTCCCGCGCGACCGCCCTGCCGATCGGCACGCCCTAGGATCGGTGGATGATCACCGTTCCGTCCGGCCGGGTCACCCTCTCCGACCGTCGCACCCAGCGCAGTTGGGCCGTCGACGTCGCCTCGTACGAGCTGGCGGCCTGTCCGGTGACCCGCGAGCAGTACGAGGGCGCCACCGGCGACCACCGCCCCGCGCACAGCGTCTCCTGGCTGGACGCCGTCCGCTACTGCAACGAACTCTCCCGGCGCGAGGGCCTGGCGCCCGCCTACGAGGTGGACGGCGAGGACGCCGCCTGGGACCGCGCCGCCGACGGCTACCGGCTGCCCACCGAGGCCGAGTGGGAGCACGCCTGCCGCGCCGGCACGGACGGCCCGCGCTACGGCCCGCTGGACCAGATCGCCTGGCACCGCGGGAACTCGGACGAGCGCCCGCACGCGGTGGGCGGACTGCGCCCCAACGGCTACGGGTTGTACGACCTGCTCGGCAACGTGTGGGAGTGGTGCTGGGACCGCTACGACCCCGAGGTGTACGGCGACTACCGGGTGCTGCGCGGCGGCGGCTGGTTCGACGAGCACTGGAGCTGCCGCGCCTCCGTGCGCCGCCGCAGCCACCCGACCCTGCGGATCGACGACGTGGGATTCCGGCTCGCCCGCTCGATCGCGGTAAACGAAAGCGCGGCGCGGTAAACGAGAGCGCGGCGCGGTAAATCGCGGGCCGATCGGAATTCTCGGGGAGTTTTTCCGCGAAATGAGGAACCGCCACCTCGCGTATGCGCGTTGACGCCGGCATGAACGAGGAAAACGTCACCCTGCGCCCGATCGCCGAAGCCGACCTCCCGCACTTCCTGTCCCTGCTGAACGACCCCGACGCCATGGGCGAGCACCTGTGGTTCGGCTGGCGGCAGCCCGACCGGATCCGCCGGGTCTGGGCCGAGAACGGGCTGCTCACGGAGGAGCAGTGGACGCTCGCGATCACCGTGGACGGGGAGTTCCGCGGTTACGCCGCCGCCATGCGGGAGGCCGCCGCGCCGACGGGTTGGCACTGGAGCATGGGCGCGCAGCTGCTGCCCGGGGCGCGGGGCCGGGGGATCGGCACCCGGGCGCAACGGCTGTTCGTCGACTACCTGTTCGCGCATTCGCCGGTGATGCGGCTGGAGGCGGAGACCGAATCCGCCAACCTGGCCGAGCAGCGCGTCCTGGAGAAGCTCGGCTTCGTCCGCGAGGGCGTGAAGCGGGCGCAGCTCTTCCGGGCCGGCGCATGGCGCGACGTCGTTCTCTACAGCCTGCTGCGCACCGACCCCCGTCCGCCGCTCGACCGAGGAACCGCGACGATCTCCCGGCCGTTGGCGCCTGCATGAGCGAAGAATCAGTCTCCCTGCGCCCGATCGTGGAGGACGACCTGTCCGCGATCGAGGAGCTGGTGAACGACCCGCAGGCGCTGGGCGAGTTCCAGTGGTACGGCTGGCGGGACCCGCAGCGGTTCCGTCGCCGGTGGCAGGAGAGCGGGCTGCTGGAGGACGAGAAGTGGATGCTCGCGGTGGTCGTCGACGGCGGGTTCGGCGGCTTCGTCGCCGCCAACCGCAGCGGGGTGCGGCCGACCACCCCGTACTGGAGCATCGGCGTGCAGCTGCTGCCGGAGGTGCGCGGGCGCGGGATCGGCACCCGGGCCCAACGGCTGCTGGTGGACTACCTGTTCGCGCACTCGCCGGTGATGCGGCTGGAGGCGGACACCGAGGCGGACAACCTGGCCGAGCAGCGCGTCCTGGAGAAGCTCGGCTTCACCCGCGAGGGCGTGCAGCGCGCGGTGACGTTCCGGGACGGCGAGTGGCGTGACATCGTCCGCTACGGCCTGCTGCGCACCGACCCGCGCCCCTGAGCGGCCCCGAACCACTCCTCGGCGAGGGCGTCCAGCGTCCGCGCCGAGGGCTTCAACTCCCGTAGGTACCACGGCAGGTTGCTGTACACGTGGAGCAGCGTGTACGCCAGCAGCAGCCGGGGCTCGAAGCGGCGCCCGTAGGCGTCCAGCAGCCGGCCCAGCAGCCGGGGGTCGGCCCGGGTGGTGAAGAGGCCGACGGCGACCAGGTCGTAGGCCGGGTCGCCGATCATCGCGGGCTCGAAGTCGATCAGGCCGGTCAGGCGCCAGCCGTCGGCCGGGTCGGTGAGCAGGTGCTCGCGCATGAACTCGGTGTGCAGCAGGGCGCGTACGGGAGCGGCGGGCAGCAGGGCGGCGGCGAGGAAGTCGGGGATCTGCTCCAACCAGTCCTCGGCCAGGCCCCGTTCGCGCTGGCGGGCCACGGCGCCGGCCCGTTGGCGGGCCAGGAAGGCCGGCCAGTCGCCGGGGCCGAGGGTGTCGGCGAGCGGCTCGGGGTCGAGGGCGTGCAGGGCGGCGAGCGCCTCGCCGCAGTCGCGGGCGATCCGTTCGCGGTCGCTCGGCGGGATGCGCGGCCAGGCCGGGGCGAGGCCCTCGCCGGGCATGCGGGACATCAGGACGTACCGCCAGCCGTTGGCGTCCTCGCCGGCCGCCCGGACGGCCGGGGTGGGGATCGGCAGGGCGCCGTGCACCCGGGTGAGCACCCGTTCCTCGACCAGGGCGTCCCGGGCGCTGGCCGCCGGGAACAGCTTGAGGACGTGTTCCGCGCCGACCGCGTACACCGGGACGGAGCCCTCCGCGAAGCGCTCCAACGGCAGGCCCCCGACGCCCAGCCGGGCGCAGAGCGCCTGCGCGCCGGGGCGCATCACCGTCTCGTCGGGGACCACCGCGTCCCATTCCTCGTCCGTCAGCACCAGGGGCAGCATGGCGTCACGCTAGACAGGCGGGCGGACCCGGCGCAAAGGGGTTCTCAGTACCCGTCCTGGCAGGTCCCGCGGTCGTCGGCGGCCGGGGGGAGGGGCTCCGGGGTGGACGGGTCGCGGGTGAGCAGGTAGCGGGCGCCGGGGCCGGCTTCGGCGGCGCGGTCGGCGGCGTTGTAGAGGGCGCAGCGGGAGAGCGAGAGGCAGCCGCAGCCGATGCAGCCGGTGAGCTTCTCCTTGAGCCGCTGCAGTTCGGCGATCTGGTCGTCGACCCGGTTCTGCCAGGACTCGGCCACCTGGTCCCACTCGGCGCGGCTGGGGGCCGGGCGGTCGGGGAGCCGGTCGAGGGCGACCTTCGCCTCGTCCAGCGAGAGACCGACCCGCTGGGCGGCGCGGACGAAGGCGATCCGGCGCAGCGTGGCGCGGGTGTAGCGGCGCTGGCCGCCGGAGGTGCGGGTGGCGTGGATCAGGCCGAGGCTCTCGTAGTAGCGCAGCGCGGAGGCGGCGAGGCCGCTGCGGTGGGCGAGTTGGCCGATGGTGAGCAGGTCGCTGTGGTGCGGGCCGGGTATGCGGCGGCCGTCGGGGCGGTCGGTCATGGAAGCCCACTGTAGCCGCTTGACCTCAAGTCGGCTTTAAGTTGCAGGATCGTGGCCATGACGACGAACGCGACCGCCAAGACCGCGACCGGCACCCGCTTCGAGGACCTGCCCGCCCTGATGAGCCTGATGACCGGCGACGAGAAGCACGGCCCCGCCGCCACCTCCACCCTGGACGCGCTCTGGGTGCTGTACGACCGGGTGCTGCGGGTGGCCCCGGAGAGCGCCGACGCGCCGGACCGCGACCGCTTCCTGCTCTCCAAGGGCCACGGCCCGATGGCGTACTACGCCGTGCTGGCGGCCAAGGGGTTCGTCGACCCGGAGGTGCTGCCGAGCTTCGGCGGCTACGACTCGCCGCTCGGCCACCACCCGGACCGCACCCTGGTCCGCGGCGTGGAGATCGCCTCCGGGTCGCTCGGGCACGGCCTGCCGCTGGCCGTCGGCACCGCGCTCGGACTGCGGGCGCAGGGCCTGGCCGACCCGGCGGTGTGGGTGCTGGTCGGCGACGCGGAGTTCGACGAGGGCTCCAACGCCGAGGCGGTGGCCTTCGCCGGGGCCTACGGACTGGACCGGCTGCACGCGGTGGTGATCGACAACTCCTCGGCCACGCACGGGTGGCAGGGCGGCATCGCCCAGCGGTTCGCGGCCGAGGGCTGGTCGACCGCGACGGTGGACGGCCGCGACCACGAGGCGCTGTACCGCGCGTACACCGCGGAGCACCCGGGCCGCCCGCACGTGGTGGTCGCCCGGGTCGAGCCCAAGGGACCGCACTGAGCCGGCGCAGCACGCCCGAGCACGCCGAGACCGACACCGAGACCGACACCGAGACCGACACCGAGACCGGCGCCGAGTCCGAGACCGAGACCGAGCCCCCGAGAGGAACCCCACCGATGGACACCATGCGCGACCGCTTCGTGGACCTGACCACCCGCCTGCTGGACGAGGACCCCCGGCTGGCCCTGGTGCTCGCCGACATCACCGCGGCCGCCTTCACCCCGGCGCAGCAGCGCCACCCCGACCGGGTGGTCAACGTCGGCATCCGGGAACAGCTGCTGATCGGCGCCGCCGGCGGCCTGGCGCTCACCGGGATGCGCCCGATCGCCCACACCTTCGCCAGCTTCCTGATCGAGCGGCCCTTCGAGCAGGTCAAGCTGGACCTGGTCCACCAGGGCGTCGGCGCCGTGCTGGTGAGCGCGGCGGGCTCGTACGACTGGCCGGCCGGCGGCCGCACCCACATGTCCCCGGGCGACGTCGCCCTGCTGGACACCCTGCCGGACTGGACGGTCCACGTCCCCGGCCACCCGGACGAGGCCGAGCAGCTGCTGCGCCACGCCTACGCGGACGGCGACCGCAACGTCTACGTCCGGCTCTCGGCGCACCAGAACGCGGCCCCGGTGCCGGTCGAGCCGGGCCGGTTCGCCACCGTCCGGAAGGGCTCGCGCGGCGCGGTGCTCGCCGTCGGGCCGATGCTGGACGCGGTGCTCGCGGCCACCGAGGGCATGGACGTCACCGTGCTGTACGCGGCGACGGTGCGCCCCTTCGACGCCGCCGGGCTGCGCGCGGCGCTCGGTGACCGGGCGGACGTGGTGCTGGTCGAGCCGTACCTGGCGGGCACCTCCGCCAACGAGGCGCACGCGGCGCTGGCCGACCGCGCGCACCGGGTGCTGGGCCTGGGCGTGCCGCGCGCGGAGCACCGGCACTACGGCTCGATCGGGGAGCACCTGGCGGCCTACGGCCTGGACGCCCCGTCGCTCCGGGAGCGGATCGGCGCCTTCCTCTGGTGAGCTGTCCCGGCTACGTCGCGACGATCGCCACCGCGTCCGCCGCCAGCCGTACCGCCGTTCCTTCCAGCACCGCCGTTCCTTCCAGCACCGCCGTCCCCTCCGGTGCCGCCGCGCCGAAGGCCGCCACCACCTCGCGCCCGGCGGCGCCGAGCGGCAGCGCGGCCTCGCCCGGCCCGAGGTTGACGGCGATCCGGTACGGCCCGCGGTGCACCACCAGCAGGCCCGCCGCCTCGTCGAACGTCACCCGCACCGCGCCGAGGTCCGGGTCGGACAGCTCCGGGCGCTCGCGCCGCAGGCGGATCAACGTCCGGTACCAGGCGAGCAGTTCGCTGTGCGGGGCGCGCCGGGGCTCGGTCCAGTCGAGGACCGAGCGCAGCACGGTGGCGGGCTCCTGCGGGTCGGGGACGGCCTCGGCGGTCCAGCCGTGCTCGGCGAACTCCCGCCGCCGGCCCTGTCGGACGGCCTCGGCGAGGTCGGGGTCGGTGTGGTCGGTGAAGTACTGCCAGGGGGTGGTGGCGCCCCACTCCTCGCCCATGAAGAGCATCGGGGTGAACGGCGAGGTGAGCACCAGCGCGGCGCCGCAGGCGAGCCGGCCGGGGGTGAGGACGGCGGAGACGCGGTCCCCGAGCGCCCGGTTGCCGACCTGGTCGTGGGTCTGGAGGTAGCCGAGCAGCCGGTGGCCGTCGCCGAGCGGGGTGAACGGGCGGCCGTGGCCGCGGCCGCGGAAGGAGGACCAGGTGCCGTCGTGGAAGAACCCCCGGGTGAGCGTCTTGGCGAGGGCGGCGAGCGGTGCGCGGGCGAAGTCCCCGTAGTAGCCGTGGGATTCGCCGGTGAGCGCGCAGTGCAGGGCGTGGTGGAAGTCGTCGCTCCACTGCGCGGTGAGGCCCAGGCCACCCGCCTCGGACGGGGTGGTGGTGGCGGGGGTGTTGAGGTCGGACTCGGCGACCAGGAACAGCGGCCGGTTGGTGGCGACAGCCAACTTCCGTACCTCGCCGGACAGTTCCTCCAGGAAGTGGATCGCCCGGTCGTCCGCGAGGGCGTGCACGGCGTCCAGTCGCAGCCCGTCGATCCGGTAATCGCGCAGCCAGGCCAGGGCGCTGCCGACCAGGTAGGCGCGCACCTCGTCCGAGCCGGGCGCGTCCAGGTTGACCGCCGAGCCCCACGGGGTGTGGTGCCGGTCGGTGAAGTACGGGCCGTACGCGGGAAGGTGGTTGCCGGACGGGCCGAGGTGGTTGTGGACGACGTCGAGCACCACCCCGAGGCCCTTGCGGTGGGCGGCGTCCACGAAGCGCTTGAGCCCCTCGGGGCCGCCGTAGGGCTCGTGGACGGCCCAGGGCGAGACACCGTCGTAACCCCAGCCGTGCCGGCCGGGGAACGGGCAGACCGGCATCAGCTCGACGAAGTCCACACCCAACTCGACCAGGTGGTCGAGGTGTTCGGCGGCGGCGTCGAAGGTGCCGCGGGCGGTGAAGGTGCCCACGTGCAGCTCGTAGAGCACCGCGCCGGGCAGCGCCCGGCCGCTCCAGCCGGTCCGCGACCAGCGGAACGCGGCGTGGTCCACCGTACGGCTCGGACCGTCCGGGCCGTGCGGCTGCCAGGCCGAGCGCGGGTCGGGCAGCGGCGGGCCGTCGTCCAGCCGGAAGGCGTAGTCGCCGGCCGGTGCCTCGCCGGACCACCAGCCGTCCCGGTCCGGGCAGCGGGCCAGCTCGTGGGCCGTGCCGTCCACTTCGACCCGCACCCGGGAGCCGGCGTTGGGCGCCCACACCTGGTAGAGCGGCATCAGGCCCTCCTCGTCAGCAGTGCCACCGGCAGGGCCGCGAGCAGCTCCGCCACCGGCACCGCGCCCGCCGGGAAGCTCCGCCCGGTCAGCTCGTCCGTCCACGGCCCGCCCGCCGGCAGTTCCAGCGCCGTGTCGCGCCAGCCGCCCGCCCGCTCCAGCCCGTACGGCAGCCGGGTGACGGCGGTGACCACGTCCTCGCCCCGGGCGAAGGCCAGCAGGTGGTCGGCGGCGGGGCCCGCGGCGTCCAGCGGCCGGTACCGGCCGAGCCGCCGGTCGCGGCGCAGGTGCAGCGCGGTGGTGGTGAGGTGCAGCTTCTCCCGGGCGAGGTCGCCGGGGCGCGGCGCGGCCGCGTCGGTGAGCCGCACGGCGAGCGCGCCGAGGTCCACCACGCCCCGGTTGTCCGGGTCCACCAGGGTGTACAGCGGCTCCTCGCTGCCCTGGTAGAGGTCCGGCACGCCGGGCACGGTGAGGTGCAGCAGCGCGGCGGCCAGGGTGTTGGCCCGGGCGTACGGGGCCAGGGCGTGCACGGCGCCCTCGATCCGGGGGAGCAGCCCGGGATTGTCGTGGACCGCGCGGGCCCGCTGCTCCAGGGCCCGCTCGTAGCCCGGGTCGGGGGTGGTCCAGGAGGTGCGCAGCTTGGCCTCGCGGGCGGCCTTGAGCAGGGCGGTGACCAGCCGGTCCGGGGCGATCGGCCAGGCGGCGACCACGGTGTGCCAGAGCAGCCAGTCGGCGTCCGGGTCGAAGCCGGGGCCCGCGGCGGTGGACCAGGCGGCGGCCTCGGCGGCCCAGGCGTCCGGCCGCTCGGCGAGCACGGCGAGCCGGGCCCGGGCGTCGGCACTGCGCTTGGTGTCGTGGGTGGAGAGCACCGTCATGCTGTGCGGCCAGGTGTGCTCCAGGTAGCGGCACCAGTCGTGGAACTCCGCCGGGTGGAGCCCGGGCCGGGCGGGCTCGCCGCCGACCTCGTTGAGGCCGGGCAGGGCGTTCCAGCGGTAGAAGGCGGTGTCCTCGACGCCCTTGGCGGCCACCGCGGCGGCGGTCTGGGCGAAGCGCGCGCAGAACTCGTCCTTGTCCGCGCCGCGGCCCAGCCCGCCGAGCGCGAGCGCGGCCACCAGGCGGTCGGTCGGGTCGGTGGAGCCGTCCAGGGCGGCCCGCAGCTGCGCCGCGGAGGCCGTCGAGGGGGGCTCGCCGGGCCGGACGTACGGGCGGTACGCCGGGTAGCCGGTGAGCAGCCGGCCGAGCGCGGCGCGCAGCTGCCCGGGCGCGTGGTCGGCGTGCGCGGGCTCGGCGGCGCCGATCCGCAGCGCGATCCGCACCAGCCGTTCGACCTCGGCGGCGAGTTCGCCGTCCGGCCCGGTCATGTCGGCCCGCCCGCGCCGGGCCTCGGCGATCGCGGGGTGCGGGTCCGCGCAGAGGTCCCGGACCGGGCCGCCGTGCCGGAAGGACTCGTACGCCCCGGCCAGCCGGCAGGCGCCCGCGTGGTCGGTGAGCACGCCGTCGATCCGGCGCAGCGCGTCGTAGCCGGTGGTGCCGGCCACCGGCCAGTCCTCGGGCAGCCGCTCCTCGCCGGTGAGGATCTTCTCGACCACGACGTACGCCCCGCCGGTGGCGTCGGCGAGGCGCCGCAGGTAGCCGCGCGGGTCGGCGAGCCCGTCCGGGTGGTCGATCCGGAAGCCGTCCAGGACGCCGTCGGCGTGCAGCCCGAGCAGCACGGCGTGGGTGGCGGCGAACACCTCCGGGTCCTCGGCGCGCAGCGCGATCAGCTCGTTGACGGTGAAGAAGCGCCGGTAGTTGAGCTCGGTGCGGGCCAGTCGCCACCAGGCCAGGCGGTACCACTGGCGGGCGAGCAGCTCGGGCAGCGGCAGCTCCTCGGTGCCGGGGCGCAGCGGCAGCTCGTGGTCGTGGTAGCGCAGGGTGTCGCCGTCCACGGTGAGCTGGTCCAGCACGCCGCCGAGCCGGTCGCCGAGCAGCGGCAGCAGCACCCGGCCGCGCCCGGGGGCGTCGGCCGGGCCCGGCTGGGCGGTCCAGTCGATGTCGAACCAGCGCGCGTACGGGGAGTCGGGCCCGTCGCGCAGCACCTGCCACAGCGGCCGGTTGAGGCGTTCGGGGACGGGCACGGCCATGTGGTTGGGCACCACGTCGGCGATCAGCCGCAGGCCGTGGCGGTGCGCGGCGGCGGCCAGCTCGCGCAGCGCCGGCTCGCCGCCGAGCTGCTCGCTGATCCGGGTGTGGTCGACGGTGTCGTAGCCGTGGGTGGAGCCGGGGACGGCCTCCAGCAGCGGGGACAGGTGCAGGTGGGAGACGCCGAGGGCGGCCAGGTAGGGGACGGCGGCGGCGGCGTCGTGGAGGGTGAAGCCGGGCTGGAGCTGGAGCCGGTACGACGACGAGGGGACGGTGGCGGCCGGGCGGGGCTGCGCGGGCTCGGCGGCGGGGGTCATAGCTCCATAGGTACCCGGGGGAGCCCGCCGCCAAGACCCGCTGCTGACCCGAACAGGTGACCGCCCCGGCCGCCCGTAGGGTCCGCGCCGCCTCCGGGGACCGGCCGCCCGACGGGCCCGCCGCCCGGGGACGGCGCCTACGCGGGCCGTTGCAGCACCATCAGCGAGCGGTCGGTGAGCCACAGGGCGTCCCCGGCCTTGACCCGGGCGCCGGTGCCCGGAGCGGGCAGCCGGGGCCGGGCGGTGTCGACCACGACCTGCCACTCCTGCCCGTGGTCGGCGGGCACGGTGAACTCCAGCGGCTCGAAGTGGGCGTTGAACATCAGCAGGAAGGAGTCGTCGACGATCCGCCCGCCGCGCCGGTCCGGTTCGGAGATCGCGTAGCCGTTGAGGAAGACGGTCAGCGACTTGGCGTAGCTGGCGCCCCAGTTGTGCTTGGTCATCTCCTCCCCGGCCGGGGTGAACCAGGCGATGTCGGTGAGGTCGTCGAATCCGCCGGAGGCCGGCCCGCCCGGGCCCTGCGCACCCGTACCGCCCTGGCCCTGGCCCGGCGCGGCCGAACCCGGCCGCCCGGACACCGGCCGGCCGTGGAAGAAGCGCCGCCGCCGGAACACCGGGTGGTCGCGGCGCAGCCAGATCATCCCCTGGGTGAACTCCAGCAGCCGCGCCTGCGGCCCGTCGCCCTCCGGCCAGTGCACCCAGGTCAGCTCGTTGTCCTGGCAGTAGGCGTTGTTGTTGCCCAGCTGGGTGCGGCCGAGCTCGTCGCCGTGCGAGAGCATCGGCACGCCCTGGGAGAGCATCAGGGTGGCGATGAAGTTGCGCTGCTGGCGCTCCCGCAGCTCCTCGACGGCCGGGTCGGCGGCGGGGCCCTCGACGCCGCAGTTCCAGGAGCGGTTGAAGGACTCGCCGTCCCGGTTGTCCTCGCCGTTGGCCTCGTTGTGCTTCTCGTTGTACGAGACCAGGTCGCGCAGGGTGAAACCGTCGTGGCAGGTCACGAAGTTGATCGAGGCGATCGGGCGGCGGCCGTCGTCCTGGTAGAGGTCGGAGGAGCCGGTGAGCCGGGAGCCGAACTCGGCGAGCGTGGCGTTCTCGCCGCGCCACAGGTCGCGCACGGTGTCCCGGTACATGCCGTTCCACTCCGTCCACAGCGGCGGGAAGTTGCCCACCTGGTAGCCCCCCTCGCCGAGGTCCCAGGGCTCGGCGATCAGCTTGGCCTGGGAGACCACCGGGTCCTGCTGGACCAGGTCGAAGAACGAGGAGAGCCGGTCCACCTCGTGGAACTGCCGGGCGAGGGTGGCGGCGAGGTCGAAGCGGAAGCCGTCCACGTGCATCTCGGTGACCCAGTAGCGCAGCGAGTCCATGATCAGCTGGAGCACGTGCGGGCTGCGCATCAGCAGGCTGTTGCCGGTGCCGGTGGTGTCCTCGTAGAAGCGCTGGTCCCGGGCGAGGCGGTAGTAGGAGACGTTGTCCAGGCCGCGCAGCGACAGCGTCGGCCCCAGGTGGTTGCCCTCGGCGGTGTGGTTGTAGACGACGTCCAGGATCACCTCGATCCCGGCCGCGTGCAGCGCCTTGACCATGGACTTGAACTCCTGCACCTGCTGGCCGCGGTCGCCGGTGGAGGAATAGGAGGAGTGCGGGGCGAAGAAGCCGATGGTGTTGTAGCCCCAGTAGTTGGCCAGGCCCAGGTCCCGCAGCCGGTGGTCGCGGACGAACTGGTGCACCGGCATCAGCTCGATCGCGGTGACGCCGAGCTTGGCCAGGTGCTCGATCACCGCCGGGTGGGCCAGGCCCGCGTAGGTGCCGCGGATCTCCTCCGGGATGCCCGGGTGCAGCCGGGTCAGGCCCTTGACGTGGGCCTCGTAGATGACGGTGCGGTGGTAGTCGGTGCGCGGCGGGCGGTCGGTGCCCCAGTCGAAGTACGGGTTGATCACCACCGAGTGCATGGTGTGCGGGGCGGAGTCCAGGTCGTTGCGGCGCTCGGGGGCGCCGAAGTGGTAGCCGTAGACCGACTCGTCCCAGTCGATGTGCCCGCTCATCGCCTTGGCGTACGGGTCCAGCAGCAGCTTGGCGCTGTTGTGCCGCTGGCCCAGGCCCGGGTTGTACGGGCCGTGCACGCGGAAGCCGTAGCGCTGGCCGGGCTGGACGCCCGGGAGGTAGGCGTGCCGGACGAAGGCGTCCGTCTCGCGCAGCTCGACGGCCGTCTCGGAGCCGTCCTCGGCGATCAGGCACAGCTCGATCCGGTCGGCGCTCTCGGAGAACACCGCGAAGTTGGTGCCGGCTCCGTCGTAGGTGGCGCCGAGCGGGTAGGGCGTACCGGGCCAGACCTGCATGGCTTCTCAACTTCCTTGTCTGCAAAGAAAACTGGCGACTGATCCGACAATCGGCCCGGATCTGGACGGTGCCTGCCCGGCCGGGCGGCCGGACATGTGCGGCGCGGGCGCGCCGTGACGTACGGCACAGTCGGCATACTCCCCGAGCCTTCCCCCGGCGGCCGGGACACGCGGCCCCGGTTCGCCCGAACGGGTGTCCGGCCGTTCATTCCTGTGAAGAGTCGGACCGCCGGCCGGTGCGGGCCCGGTGCCATCCGGCTGCGAGCGGCTCGCGCCGGGCAGTACCCTTGATCGTCCGGCCGCCGGTCCGGGCCGACAGGCAGTCAACAGTCAACGTCCCCGCGCCCGCGGGGGTCAGCCGATGAGGTGGCGCATGGTGTTTCCCGCCGGCGGCCGTGGCTCCGGGCCGGGCGGCCCCGACCGTGGCGCGGCCCGCAGCGAGGCGCCCACGGTGGTCATGCGCCCCACCCTGACCGGCCGCCCCGGCGCCCTGGTGCCCGCGCAGGGCGGCCCGGTCGAGATACCCGCACTGGCCTGGTCGGCCGGCGAGTGGGAGGACGCCTACCAGCGGGTCCGGCTGTCCGGCCGCGCCTACGTCTGGCTCAACCTGGTCGAACAGCGGCTGCGCGCCCTCGTCGACGAGGTGCTGCACCCGATCTACGCCCCCGCCCACGGCGAGGACTGGGTCACCGCCGCCGCCGGGCCGGCCGGCGAGGAGTGGGCGCACCGGGCCGGAGCCGTACGCGAGGTCAGCCGCCGCAAGGGCTACCTGCTCGACCCGGCCGACGACGACCCGCTGGTCTTCCTCACCCTGCCCCAGCTGCGCGAGCTGATGGTGCAGCACTGGCCCTGCTTCGAGCCGTACCTGGCCGACCGGCGCGAGATCGAGCTGGCGCTGGACGAGCTGGAGGTGGCCCGGCACGTGGTCTCCCGCAACCGGGTGCTCACCCAGACCGTGCTGGCCCAGACCGAGCGGGCCGCCGCCCGGCTGCTGGCCGTCCTGGACGGCGGCGCGGGCGGGGTGCCCGCCGACGTGGTCGAGTCCCTGGTGGCCGGCCGGTACGCGGACGTCGTCGCGGTGCACGCCGACCGGGTCCGGCTCCAGCGCGACCTGCCGGTCGAGGACCTGCTGGACGGTGCCCGGCGCCTCGACGCGCTCGGCATCGGCCTCGGCATGCTCTGCCAGAACTACACCGGCAAGCGCCTGGTGCGCCTGGCCGGCGAGGGCTGCCGGGTACGGCTGCTCTTCCTCAACCCGGCGAGCAGCGCCGTGCGCCGCCGCGAACGCGAACTCGGTCTCGGCCGCAGCGAGTTGTCGCGCTCCATCGAGATGAACATCATGCACGTGCGGCGGGTCCGGGCCCGGCTGCGGGACCAGGGCGGCTTCGAGATCCGGGTCTTCGACGAGACCCCGCGCTTCACCGCCTACCTGGTCGAGGGCCCCCGCACCCCCGGCCAGGCGGGCGGCCGCCGGCAGGGCCGCGACCTCGGCGTCATCCAGCCCTACCTGCGCCGCGCGCGCGGCATGGAGTCCCCGGCCCTGGTGCTGCGCGGCGGCGCCGGCCAGCAGCCCGGCGGCACCGAGCCCGGCCTGCTGGAGGTCTACCGCGAGGAGTTCGAGGGCGTCTGGGCCGACTCCCGGCCGGTGTCCTGAGAGCCGGCCGCCGCCGCCCGCATCCTGAGAAGAACCCTGGTCGGGGCGGTGCGAGCGCTGCCAGACTGCGGGCCGTGAACACGCTCCCCGTCTGGACCCTGGAACCCGCCGCGCCCGACGACCTCGAACGCGTCACCGACCTCAAGGACCAGGTCATGCGCGCCGACCTGGAACGCCTCGGCCGCTGGGACCCGGACCGCTCCCGCCGCCGGGTGGCGGACTCCTTCTCCACCCGGTGGACCTCTGTGCTGCTGGTCGAAGGGTCCTTCGCGGGCTCCGTCACCGTCCGCCCCGACGGGCGCGGCGGGCGCCACCTGGAGATGTTCTACCTGGCCCCGCACCTTCAGGGCCGCGGCCTCGGCACCGCCGTGCTGCGCCACCTCCTCGCCGAGGCCGACGCCGCCGGGGAGCCGGTGCACCTCGTCGTCCTGCGCGGCAGCGCCGCCCGGCGGCTGTACGAGCGGCACGGCTTCACCGCCGTCCACCAGGACGCGGTCGACGTCCACCTGTACCGCCCGGCCCCCGCCCCCGCGACCACCCCGGATCGTGCGACAGTCCGACGCCCCGTGCGGGCCCGCAGCGGGCGCTGACGGCCGCTCAGCAGGTCCACGGATTCGGTACGGTCGCACCGGCCCGTGCCAGGTGCTCGACGTCGCGGCTGACGAGCGTCCAGCCGTTCGCGGTCGCCGTGGCCGCGATCAGGGCATCGGGCGGCTCGACGCTCGCCGGGAGCGCGTCGATGTCGGTGCCGGCGAGCTCGGCGTCGAAGTGCTGTGCCCGGTCTTCGGGCAGGGAGGCGCGGATCTCTCCGACCGTCCGCAGAGGGCGGGACTCGTCCGGGCGGTGAGGGGGCACGGGCAGGTTCGGGGCGGTGCCCATGGGCGGCTCCTCCGTTCGGTCCGAGGACAAGCCCAGGCCCGTCGGACAGGCGGGCCGGGCTCCCCGCGGGCGGCTCTGTCGGTGGGGCGGGTGATGATGGGGGCTGTTTTCGAGCGAAGGACGGAAGGACACATCTGATGAGCTGGTGGCAGCAGCCACTGGTCGGCTTCGACCTGGAGACCACGGGCACCGACCCGGCCGTGGACCGCATCGTCACGGCCGCCCTCGTGGACACCGTCGGAGCCGCCCGGGTGGGAGCCGCCCACTGGCTGATCGACCCGGGGGTGCCGATACCCGCCGAGGCGGAGGCGATCCACGGGATCGGGGACGCGGTGGCGCGGAGCAAGGGCAGGCCGGCGAAGGGGGCGGTGGACGAGATAGCCGCCGCGCTGTGCGAACGGATCGCCGCCGGGCGGCCGGTGGTGGCGTTCAACGCGCCGTTCGACCTGTCGCTGCTCGACGCCGAGCTGAGGAGGCACGGGCTGGAGACGCTCGCCGAGCGCCTGGGCCGGCCGGTCGGGCCGGTGCTGGACGCGCTGGTCATCGACCGGGCCGTGGACAGGTACCGCAAGGGCTCCCGCACCCTGCAACGGGTCTGCGAGCTGTACGGGGTGGAGCTGACGGACGCCCACGAGGCGGGCAGCGACGCGCTGGCCGCCGTCCGGGTCGCCGTCGCGCTGGCCGACCGCTACCCGGCCGAGGTCGGGGCGGTGGCCCCCGCCGAACTGCACCGGCGCCAGGTCGACTGGTACCGGCAGTGGGCCGAGGGCCTCCAGGCCTGGCTGCGCCGCGGCAAGGACCCCCAGGCGGTGGTCGACCCGCGCTGGCCTGCCCGGTGACGGTACGCCCGGCCCGCCCCGCGGACCTGCCCGGCTTCCTCGCCCTCGCCGCCGAGGTCGAGCACTGGTTCGGCCCGATGGTCGCCGAACCGGGCTTCCACCGCGCGGTGGAGAACAGCGTCGCCCGCGGCCTGGCCACCGTCGCCGAGGACGGCCAGGGCGTCGCGGGGCTGCTCGGCGGCCTGCCGTTCGGCGTCGGCGGCCCGGGGCCCCACCGCCTGCACTGGCTGGTCGTCGCCGGGCGCGCCCGGGGCACCGGCATCGGCCGTGCCCTGGTCGAGGACGCCCTGCGCCGCCACGTCCGGGGCCCGGCCACCGTCGAGGTGGTGACCTTCGGCCCGGATCACCCGGGCGCGGTGGCGAGCGGCGCCCGGGTCTTCTACGAGCGGCTGGGCTTCGCCCCGGCCGAGGCCGCCGACCCGGGCCCGGAGGGCGGCTCCCGGCAGGTCTACCGGCTCGTCCTGGCCTGACGGGCCCACCGGACGTCGGGACGGGGTCCCGACAGGAGGGCTATGCCGCCGGGAAGTCGAAGGTGTACCCCTGGGCGACCAGCCAGGGCAGCAGCTGCCGGAGCGCGGCCACGGTCTGGCTGCGGTCGCCGCCCCCGTCGTGCATCAGGACCACGCCGCCGGGCCTGAGCTGCTTCTGCACGGCCGAGACGATGGCCGGCACCCCCGGGCGCGCCCAGTCGCGCGGGTCGACGGACCAGCCGAGCGAGGACATCCCGAGGTTCGCGGTGATCTGCTCGTTGTCGGCGTCGAAGCCGCCGCCCGGGGCGCGGAACCAGCGGACCTCGGTCCCGGGGCCGCCCGCCTGGACGATCATGTTCCGGGCGGCGGTGATCTCGTATCCGGCCCGGTCGTGCGGGAGCTTCGCGAACGGCTGCGGGTGGTGGACGCTGTGGTCGCAGAGCCGGTGCCCGGCGGCCAGGACGCGCTTGACCACGGCCGGGTTGGCGGCGGCGTTCTGGCCGATCTGGCAGAAGGTGGCCTTGACGCGGTACTGGGCCAGCAGGTCGAGGATCTGGCCGGTGGCCGGCCCGGGGCCGTCGTCGAAGGTGAGCGCGACGGTGCGCCCGCCGGAGGCGGTGGAGCCGATCACGGTGCCCGCCCCGGTGTGCGGGGGCGGCGCCGCGGGCGTGGACGGTTCGGCGGAGGGCGCGGTCGGGGTGGTCGGCGTGCCGGGAGCGGTGGGCGTGGTGGGCACGGCGGAGGCCGTGGCCGCGGACGGGCTCGGCGTCGGCCTGGGCGGCACCGCCGAGGTGGCGGGGGCGGCGGACGGGGAGTTCGCGCCGCCCGGCGGCACGGCGTCCGAGCCGGGAGCCGGCGCGACGGCGGTCGCCGCCGTCCCGCTCGGCCGGGCGGTGGCCGGTGACGGCGTCCCGGACGGCGCGGCCGCGCTCGGCGGCCGGAGCGCCCCGTCGGCCGTCCCGCACGCGGCCAGCCCCAGGGCGGCGGCCACCGCGACCGTGCCCGTGAGCAGCCGGAGCCGGGATCGGGACGGTCGGGTCGGGGCGCAGGGGCGGCGGGCGGTCCGGTGCATGGCGGCGGCTCCTGAGGTACGAGTGCGGTGCCGGTCTCTCGGGTCAGGACGACTGTCCGACAGGACGCCGATCGTACGTTCGCCGGTTGCGGGCCGGACCGGCCCGCCGTAAGAGCCTTCTCACACTCCCCCCGGTGGCGGCCCGGCGCCGCCGGGGGTAACGGGGAGGGCCGTCAGAACGGGTACCAGCGCACCTCGGCGGCCCCGTCCCGCAGCGAGTCGACCCGGCGCCGGAACTCCTTCAGCGCGGCCGGGTTGCTGGCCGCCTGCTGCGCCACCCAGGAGGCGCTGGCGGTCTCCCGGGCGCCGCGCAGCACCGTGAAGCCGGGCCACTCGCGCACGTCCCAGCCGTACGCCCCGGTGAACGCGCGGTACTCCTCGGCGGGAACGCCGTACCGGTCCTGGCTGAGCGCGAGGACCACCAGGTCGTGCTCGCGCAGGTCGTTCGCCATGAACTCCAGGTCGAGCAGCACCGGGCCGTCCGGGCCGATGTGGACGTTGCGCGGCAGCGCGTCGCCGTGGATCATCCCGGGGTGCAGCTGCGGGACGAGGTCGGGCAGCGCGGCGGCGAAGGCGTCCCGGCGGTGGCGCAGGAAGGCGACGTCCGCGGGGTCGACATGGCCCTCGGCGGAGGCCAGCCAGCGTTCGACCGGGGCCAGCAGGTCGCGCCGGCCGAGTGTGAAGGGCGGCAGCGGCAGCCGGTGCAGGGCGCGCAGCAGCGGGGCGAGGTCGGCGGGGCGGGCGGGCCGGACGGCGGGCGGGAGCCGGCGCCAGAAGGTGACCGGGTGGCCGTCGGCCAGCTGCGGCTCGGGCGCCACCGCGGTGTACGGGCGGACCACCGGCACGTCCTGTCCGGCCAGCCAGTGGGCGAGGGCCAGCTCGCGGTGCGCCCGGTCGTACAGCTCGGGGCCGCGGCCGACCTTGGCGACCACGGCCGGGTCTCCGAGGTCGAAGACGGCGTTCTCGCCGAGCGCGAGCAGTGCGGCCCCGTCGGGGGCGGCCAGCCCGGCCGACTCGCAGGCCCGGGCCAGCAGCAGCCGGGCGCGGCCCTCGTCGAAGGGGATCATGACAGGGGTTCCGTTCCGCCGACGTTCATCCGGGGGACTCCGGACGGTGATCATCATGACGCACGGACGCCGGGCCCCGCGCGCTGCGGGGCCCGGCGTCGGACGCGTCGAACGGGTCTGGGGCGGCGGCGTCCGGGAGGCTCAGACCCCGGCCCGGCGGTGGCGCGCCCCCTCCGCCGGACCGGTCGGCCCGGCGGGCGGGGCCTGGTCGGCGCCGGCCGGCGGGAGGGACCCGCCGTGCGAGAGGTCCGGCAGCCGGTTCAGCCAGCGCGGCAGGTACCAGTTGCGGTCGCCCAGCAGGGTCATCACCGAGGGCAGCAGCACCGCGCGGATCACCGTGGCGTCGATCAGCACCGCGACCGCCAGGCCCACCCCCATCTGCTTCATCACCTGCATGGACAGCGAGCCGAAGACCGAGAACACCCCCACCATGATCACCGCGGCGCTGGTGACCACCCCGGCCGTGGAGCGGATGCCGTGGGCGACCGCGTCCCTGGTCGGCAGGCCGCGGTCGTGGCCCTCCTTGATCCGGGAGACCACGAAGACGTGGTAGTCCATCGAGAGCCCGAAGAGGATCACGAAGAGGAACAGCGGCACCCAGGACTCCACCGCGCCGACCCCGGCGGTGCCCAGCAGCGAGGCGCCCACGCCGTGCTGGAAGACCAGCGTCAGCACCCCGTACGCGGCGCCCACCGAGAGCAGGTTGAGAACCACGGCGGTGGCCGCGACGACCGGGGAGCGGAACGAGGTGAGCATCAGCAGGAAGGCGAGGACGACCACGAAGCCGAGGACCAGCGGCATCGAGTCGGTCATCCTCCGGTTGAAGTCGTACGAGGCGGCGGTCTGGCCGGCGACCGGGGCCTCGGTGCCGGGCACCTTGAGCACGGTGGCGGGCAGCAGGTCCTCGCGCAGGCTCCTCAGGGCCTCGTTGCTGGTGGCGTCGTTGCCGGTGCCGTTGAGCGGGACGTCGACGGTGGCCACGTTCCGTTCGGGGTGCACGGTGACCGCGACCGGGCCGTGCATCCGCCCGCTAGCCAGTGCCCTGGCCTTGAGGTCGGCGATCGCCGCGGTCATTGCGGGGGAGTCGATGTCGGCGGCCTTGACCACCACGGTGGCGGGGGCGGGGCTGCCGGGGAAGGCGGCCTCGATCCGCTGCGAGGCGGCGACCAGCGCGTTGCCCTCGGGCAGCTGCTGTTGGAAGGTCAGCTTGGCGGTGTGCATGGTGAGCAGCGGCGCGGCCACGGCCAGCAGGAACGCACCGGCGAGCAGGGTGGCGGCCAGCGGGTGGCGCAGCACCGGGGTCAGCACCGCGTTCCAGAACCGTCCGCCGTCCGGTGCGCCCTGCGGGCGGCGCAGCCTGGCGAGGAGCGGGATCCGGCCCTTCTCGACCCGGTCGCCGAGCATCGACAGCAGTGCGGGCAGCACGGTGAGCGAGCCGAGCACGGCGGTGATCACGACCACGATGGTGGCGAAGGCCATCGCCTCGAAGGTGGCGATGCCGGTGAGGAACATGCCGGCCATGGCGACCACCACGGTGACGCCGGAGACCAGCACGGCCCGGCCGCTGGTGGCGGCGGCCACGGCCAGCGCGGTGGCGGCGTCGCGCCCGGCGGCCCGCTCCTCGCGTTCGCGGCGCAGGTAGAAGAGGCAGTAGTCGACGCCGACGGCGAGGCCGACCAGCAGCATCACCGAACTCGCGTCGCCGCTGGTGTGCACGAACCCGCTGCCGAGGGCGACCAGTCCGGCGGCGGCGACGAAGGCGGTGAGCGCGAGCACCACCGGCAGGACGGCGGCGACCAGCGCGCCGAAGGCGACCAGCAGGATGCCGAGGGCGAGCGGCACGGCCGTCCACTCGGCGCGGGCGAAGTCGTTCCCGAGCTGGTCCTGCATCCACTTGCCGGAGCTGGCGTCGCCGAGCTGGACCACGGTCAGGCCGGGGTGCTGCCGCTGCACGCCGGTCACCGCGTCCAGCACCGGCTGGACGCGGTCCGGCGCGGTCGCGGGGTCGCCCTTGAGCGTCAGCGTCACCAGGACGGAGTGGCCGTCCGCGGAGACCGCCCCGGTGTCGTACGGCGAGCGGACCTCGGCGGCCTCGCCGGTGCCGGTCACAGCGGCGATCACCTGGCCGACGGCGGTGCGGAACTCCGGGTCGTCGGCGCCGCGGGTGGCGCTCTGGACCAGGACGGTCTCGCCGGCCGGGCTCTTCAGCCCGGCCTCGTCGAGGATCCGCGCGGCCCGGGAGACCTGGCCGGGGACCTGCTCGGCGTCGGTGATCCTGGTGCTGCCGTGCAGGCTGCCGAGCGCGGCGGTCAGGACGACGAAGAGCAGCCAGCCGAACACGGCGGTCCTGCGGTGCCGGGCGCTCCAGGCGCCCATCGCGGCCGCCAGGCCGGGTCTGGACTTCACGGGCTTCACGGTGGTTCTTCCCCCCTGGGAGATCGGCGGTGGTCGCCGGACGGGAGCGGCGGCGGCCCTGGGTGGGGGCGGGCGCCGGTTGCGGTTCGCCGGGTGCGGTCCGGCGTCCCGACCGACGGTAGGGAAGCGGGGTCTGACGGGTAATCCGGCTGGCGGGTGGCCGTCTCCTGGTGCTCTCCCCGGGGCCGGGGTGGGGTTCTCCCTACCCCGTGACCCCGAGATCTCCTCCCAGGGGGTAGGGGGTGCGTCTCCACCCTGAGGGGGAGAAGGCTCCACCCGGAGCACGAGGTCGACGGGGGCGCGCCCGGGGGAGACTGGGTCGGGGCCGCTTCGTGGTGGCCCGACGGGGGTTGAAGCAGACGGGGGCTCCTTGCCGGGCGGCAAGCAAGTGCTCGTAGGATGATGCCCCAGATCCACTTACCTGCCGACCGGCAAGGGGGTGCCCGCGGGCATTCCCCGAGCCGGCCCTGCCGTCGCCCAGCGTCCCGTCCCCCAAGGGCTGCGGTGAACCATGCCCAGGAGGCATCGAGCATGTTCCACCGACTAGGACAATTCGTCGTTCGCCGTGCGTGGTGGGTGATCGCCGCATGGGTCGTCGCGATGATCGCCATCGTCGCCACGGCGCCGAAGATCACCTCGCAGACCGACGAAGCCGCATTCCTGCCCAAGCACTACGAATCCATCCAGGCGGCGCAGCTCCAGGAGCAGGCGTTCCCGGCCAGCTTCACGCCGTCCGCGCTGGCACTGTTCGAGCGCAACGACGGCAACGCGCTGAACGACGCCGACAAGGCGGCGATGGCCAAGATCGTCCAGGGCCTCACGGACAAGAAGATCGAGGCGGTCGAGAAGATCATCCCGGTCGGTGAGCAGACCACGTCCAAGGACGGCAAGTACGCGCTCGCGCCGATAGCCGTCGACAAGTCCAAGCAGCAGGACCCCAAGGCGTTCGGCGACGTCGCCAAGCACCTCCGCGAGGAGGGCAAGGCGCTTGCCGCGGGCACCGACGTCAAGTTCCAGCTCGGCGGCGCCGCCGCCCAGTCGCTGGACCAGCAGGAGGCCTCCGGCTCGGCCGACGCCCTCATCGGGATGGCGACGATCGTTCTGGTCGCGATCATCGTCGGGCTCATCTTCCGCAGCATCCTGGCCGGCATCCTGCCGCTCCTGGTCTCGCTCGTGGTCGCCATGCCGACCTCCAACGGCCTGATCAACCATGCCACCAAGGCGTTCGGCCTCGAAACCACCCCGATCCTCTCGGCGATCCTGATCGTCGTCGTGCTCGGCGTCGGCACGGACTACTTCCTCTTCCTGGCGTTCCGCTACCGCGAGCGGCTGCGGGCCGGGGACGACCGCAAGGAGGCCGTGGCCAGTGCGGTCGGCCGGGTCGGCGAGGCGATCGCCTCCGCCGCCGGCGCGGTCACCGTCGCGTTCGCCGTGCTGATCCTCTCCAGCCTGGGCATGTTCAAGGCTCTCGGCCCCGCGCTGGCCATCGCCGTGGTGGTCACCGCCTTCGCCTCGCTCACCCTGGCCCCCGCCCTGCTCGCGGTCATCCCGGCCCGTGCCGTGTTCTGGCCCGGCAAGAAGTGGATGCGGGAGCCGAACGACGCGCGCTTCGCCGCGCTCGGCCGGATGGTGCAGAAGCGCCCCGCAGTGGTCGCCCTCGCGTCCGGCGGCGTGCTGCTGGCGCTGTCCGCCGGCGCCCTGGGCTACAACGGCACCTTCGACCTGGCGGGCAGCTCCATGCCCAAGGAGAAGGAGTCGATGGTCGTCCAGGACAAGATGATCAACGGCTTCTCCGCCGGTGCGGCCGACCCGACCCACGTCTTCCTGACCAACACCGGCGGTGCCAAGCTCGACCCGGGCGCGTTCGAGCCCTACGCCGCCAAGCTCGGCGCGGTGTCCGGAGTGGCCCAGGCCGCGCCGAAGCCCCAGCTCAGCGCGGACGGCGCGACGGCCGACTTCACCGTCACGCTCACCCACAAGCCGGACAGCAACGAGGCGATCGACACCCTCACGCAGCTCCGTGAGGTCGCGCACGGCCAGGCACCGGCCGGGACCGAGGCGAAGGTCGGCGGCCTGACCGCCGTCTACAAGGACATCAACCTCGCGATGACCCACGACTACAAGCTGGTCTTCCCGATCGCGGGTCTGCTGATCCTGCTCATCCTCGGCCTGCAGTTGCGCAGCGTCGTCGCCCCCTGGTACCTGATGGCCTCGGTCGGCCTCGGCTTCACCGCCACCCTCGGTGCCGCCACGCTGCTCTTCCAGAACCTCGGCGGCGAGACCGGCCTGATGTTCATGCTGCCGATCCTCATCTACCTCTTCGTGGTGGCGATCGGCACCGACTACAACATCCTGATCATCGCCCGCCTCCGCGAGGAGGCCCGGGAGGGCCGCAGCCCGCGCGAGGCGGCGCGCGAGGCGCTGCGCCACGGCGGCCCGACCGTCGCGGCGGCCGGCTTCATCCTGGCGGCGTCCTTCGCGACCTTCATGCTCGCGGGCAACGTCTTCATGCTGGAGTTCGGTTTCGCGATGGCCTTCGGCATCATCCTGGCGGCCTTCGTGATGGCGATGTTCTTCACCCCGGCGCTCACCGCGCTGATCGGCAACAAGGCCTGGTGGCCCGGCCACGCGGACCGCCCCGGGCACGGCCACGGCGGCGGCCACGGCGAGGGCCCGGCCCCGCTGTCCGGCACCCACGGGGTGCCGGAGCCGGCCGGCCGGCGCTGACCCGGCCGGGTCGGTTACGAACAGGCGGCGCCCCGCTTCGGCGGGGCGCCGCTTGCCCGTTTTGCGGAGCCGCCAAACGTGATCTACGGGGCGGGAAAGTCCCCGGTCAACCGGGGTGGCGCCGTGCTACAGTCGAAGCAGTTGCAGTTTTGGTTCCCATGAACGTGGTGTGCGCCTGCTGGTTCCAACCGCCAGGCGCATTTGTTTTGTCCGGTGTTTCAGTCTCCGGATGGGGATCGCGGCTACTTGGGGGTCCACGAGGTGTGGATCCCTGATGCCCCAGTTAGAGGAGACGGTTATGGCTACCGGCACCGTGAAGTGGTTCAACAGCGAAAAGGGCTTCGGCTTCATCGAGCAGGACGGTGGCGGCGCTGACGTGTTCGCCCACTACTCGAACATCGTGGCTCAGGGCTTCCGTGAGCTGTTCGAGGGCCAGAAGGTCGAGTTCGACGTGACCCAGGGCCAGAAGGGCCCGCAGGCCGAGAACATCCAGATCATCGGCTGACGTCAGCTCCAGCTGACTCGCGATCATCGCGAAGCGGGGGCCCGCACCGCAAGGTGCGGGCCCCCGCTCATGCCGCCGTACGGCCGGGGCGGCGAACCTCTCCCGACGGCCGACCCAGCCCGCGTCCCGGGCTGTAGACCGACGGACGGAGATCCCATGACCACCCCTGCCCGCCCGCCGCGCGACCGCGGCCCCCGCACCACCGACCAGTCCCGCCGCACCGGCCAGGCCGGCCGCTCCGCCGGCGGCGACCGCCCCGTCGGCGGCGACCGCCCGCGCAAGGCCCGCAGCCGCGCCGGCGCCCCCAAGCAGAACCGCCCCGCCGCCGTTCCCGAGGCCGCCGACTTCACCGTGGTCCAGGGCACCCCGGCCCGGCCCCCGGCGGAGTCCTTCGGCGAGCTCGAACTGCCCAAGGCGATCCTCTCCGCGCTCACCCGCGAGGGCGTCACCGCGCCGTTCCCGATCCAGGCCGCCACGCTGCCCGACTCGATCGCCGGGCGCGACGTGCTCGGCCGCGGCCGCACCGGCTCCGGCAAGACCCTGGCCTTCGGCCTGCCGCTGCTCGCCCGTACCGCCGGTCGCCGCGCCGACGCCCGCCACCCGCTGGCGCTCGTCCTGGTGCCGACCCGCGAGCTGGCCCAGCAGGTCACCGAGGCGCTCACCCCGTACGCCACCGCCGTCAACCTGCGGATCACCACCGTCGTCGGCGGCATGTCGATCAACCGGCAGGCCAACGCCGTGCGCCGCGGCACCGAGGTGCTGGTGGCCACCCCCGGCCGACTGGACGACCTGATCGGGCGCGGCGACGTCAACCTGTCCGACGTCGCGATCACGGTCCTCGACGAGGCCGACCAGATGGCCGACATGGGCTTCCTGCCGCAGGTCAGCAAGCTGCTGGAGCAGGTCGCCGAGGGCGGGCAGCGGATGCTGTTCTCCGCCACCCTGGACCGCAACGTCGACCGGCTGGTCAAGCGCTTCCTGACCGACCCGGTGACCCACTCGGTCGACCCCTCGGCCGGCGCGGTCACCACCATGGACCACCACGTCCTCCAGCTGGAGGCGGCCGACAAGGTCTCCGCCACCGCGCACATCGCCTCCCGCGACGGCCGCGTGATCATGTTCGTGCACACCAAGCACGGCGCCGACCGGCTGGCCAAGCAGCTGCTCGCCAACGGCGTGAAGGCCGCCGCCCTGCACGGCGGCAAGTCCCAGCCGCAGCGCAACCGGGTCCTGGACCAGTTCCGGGACAGCCACGTCACCGCGCTGATCGCCACCAACGTCGCCGCCCGCGGCATCCACATCGACGGCCTGGACCTGGTCGTCAACGTCGACCCGCCGATCGACCACAAGGACTACCTGCACCGTGGCGGCCGCACCGCCCGGGCCGGCGAGTCCGGGACGGTCGTCACCCTGGTGCTGCCCGAGCAGCGCCGCGAGGTCAACCGGCTGATGACGGTGGCCGGCATCCGCCCGACCGTCACCAAGATCCGCCCGGGCGACGCCGACCTGGCCCGGATCACCGGCGCCCGCACGCCCAGCGGCGTCCCGGTGACGCTGGCCGTGCCGGTCCCCGCGGACCAGGGCGCGTCCGGCGATGCCCAGGCCGGCGCCGACAAGCCCGCCGGGGCCAAGTCCGGCGCCCCGCGCCGCCGGCCCGGCAAGCGCTCCGGGCTGCCCACCGACGTCGACATGAACGGCAACCCGCGCCGCCCCCGCCCCAAGCAGCGCCTCGGCGCCGCCGCCCAGGGCGAGCGCCCGCAGGCGGCCGGGTTCATCGGCCGCTCCTCGGGGCGCGCCAAGCCCGGCAGCGGCTCCAAGTCCGGCTCCAACTACGGCACCGGCCGCCAGCGCCGCAAGGCGGACTGACGCCCGCGCGCACCGGCGACGGCCCGGCTCCCCCTCGCACGGGGGAGCCGGGCCGTGCTCGTTCCGGCCGGAACGGCCCGCCGGGTCACACCGCCGTCGGCGTCGGCGCGGATTCCGTCCCCGCCGTGGCCGTGGCCGGGGCCGTGGCCAACGGCGCAGTCGCTGCTCGGTGTCGGCGTCGCGCGGGGACATCACGACCAGATGCAGGCCCTCGGTGGCCGGCAGCACGTGCTGGCCGGTCCGCAGCACGCCCACCCACTCGTGCCGCAGGACCTTCTCGGTGCCGGAGCGCTCCGCGACCTGGGGCGGCGGAGCCGGTGACGACCACCACTTCGCTGCGGCGGCCCAAGCCGGTGACGGACGAGGTGCGGCGTCGGGCGCGGGAACGGGGGGTGAAGCCGACCGCCATGGTGCGGCAGTGGATCGAGGCGGCCATCGCCGACGTGGACGAACCGGTGCCGCTCGGTGTGATCACCGCTGCGGTGGCCGAGTACCAGCACCGCAAGGCCTCCTGGTCGCTCAGGCGGTGAGCGCCGGGACGGCCGCCGCCGGGCGGCGGGCCTCGTCGTAGCGCTCCAGGAGCAGGGCCGCCAGTTCGGGGGCGGGGCCGAGGACATCGGCCAGCAGGTCCGCGCCCGACTCCTCGGCCGCCGCCGCGATGCGGTCGGGCAGCAGGCCCGGGGCGAGCAGGTAGGGGGCGACGGCCGTACGGGTGGCGCCCGCGGCGCGCAGGGCGGCGAGGGCGTCGGGGACGCGGGGGCCCGCGGCGGAGGCGTAGGCGACCTCGACGGCGGCCCAGCCGCGGGTGCGCCGCCACTCGGCGGCCACCGCGCGGGTCGCGGCACCGGCCGCGGGGTCGGAGGAGCCCGCGGCGGCGAGCACCACGCCGGTACGGGCGCGGACGGCGGCGGAGGAGACGTCCAGGCCCGCCCCGGCGAGGCGGCGGTCCAGGGCGGCGAGCAGCAGGGGCGAGGGGCCGAGCACGTCCGCGACCGGCAGCCGGGAACCGGCGGCGCGCAGCGCGGCGGGGATGTCGTGCTTGGCGTGGAACGCCCGGTTGAGCAGCAGCGGCACCGCCACCGCGTCCGCCGTCCGTCCGACCACCTGCGGGATCCGCGGCGCGCAGTGGTCCAGGTAGGCGGTGGCGACCTCGGTGCCGGGCCGCTGTGCCCGCACCTCCTCCACGAGCGCGGCCACCGTCGCGGCGTGGCGCGGGTCGCGGCTGCCGTGGGCGATCAGGAGGAGGGCGGGCATCAGCGGTGCCTCACTTGCTCGCGGCCAGCAGACCGCGGTTGCGCAGCACCCGGCGCTCGACCGGGGTGAACACCAGCAGCTCGATGGCGATGCCGACGAAGAGGATGAGGATGATGCCGAGCAGCACCCCCGACATGTCGGAGAACTCCCGCTGGTCCTCCAGGAACCGGCCCAGCCCCCGGCCGAGGTCGGGGGAGGAGGCGACGAGTTCGGCGGCCATCAGGGAGCGCCAGGAGAACGCCCAGCCCTGCTTGAGGCCGGCGAGGTAGCCGGGGAGAGCGGCCGGGATGAGGACGTGGCGGGCGCCGGTGAGCCCGGTGGCGCCGATGGTGCGTCCGGCGCGCAGGAACAGCGGCGGGACCTGGTCGATGCCGGCGACGAGTCCGTTGGCGATGGAGGGGACGGCGCCGAGGAGGATGACGGCGTACATCATCGAGTCGTTGATGCCGAGCCAGATGACGGCGGCCGGCACCCAGGCGACGGACGGCAGCGACTGGAGGCCCTGGAGGACGGGGCCGATCGCGGTACGCACCGGCTTGATGCGGGCGACGACCAGGCCGATCGGGGTGCCGATCACCACGGCGAGGAGGAAGCCGGACAGGCCGCGCCAGACGCTGGTCCAGATGATGGAGAGCAGCGTGCCCTCGTACCAGAGGTCCTGCGCGGAACGCCACACATCCGCCGGGCTGGGCAGCTTGTAGGAGGAGGTGAGCTCCAGGCTGTACGCCCCCTGCCACAGCGCGAGGACGACGAGCACGCCGATCAGCGGCGGCAGGGCCTTGCCGCGCAGGGCTTCGCCGAGCGAGCCGCGCTGCGCGGTGACGGTGTCGAGGGCGTCCAGGCCGGCGCCGACGTCGGCGGTGTCGCCGGGGTCCTTCCCGGCCGGGTCGGTCTTGTCGAGGAGGGGGGTGGTGTCAGTGCTGGCCATGGCGACGGATCTCCCCACGCAGTTCTTCGGTGATCTCGATGGACAGGTCGGCGACGCCGGTGGATTCGATGCGGCGTGGCTGGGGCAGGTCTATGTGCCATTCGCGGGCGACGCGGCCGGGGCGGGAGGAGAGCAGGACGACGCGTTGGGCGAGGCGGACGGCTTCGCGGACGTTGTGGGTGACGAAGAGGACGGAGAGCTGCCGTTCGGCCCAGATGCGGGTGATCTCGTCGTGGAGGACGTCGCGGGTGATGGCGTCGAGCGCGGCGAACGGTTCGTCCATCAGCAGGACCTTGCTGCCCTGGGCCAGCGCCCGCGCCATCGCCACGCGCTGGCGCATGCCGCCGGACAGCTCGTGCACCCGCTTGTCGTACGCGCCGCCCAGGCGGACGAGTTCGAGGAGGCGTTCGGCTTCGGGGCGGCGTTCGGGGCGGGGGACGCCGGCCAGCTTCAGGGCGAGTTCGATGTTCTTGCCGGCGGTGAGCCAGGGGAACAGCGCGTGTTCCTGGAACATGAGGGCGGGGCGTCCGCCGGTCACCTCGATGTCGCCTGCGGTGGGCTTGTCGAGGCCGGCGACGAGGTTGAGGAGGGTGGATTTGCCGCAGCCGGAGGCGCCGAGGAGGGTGACGAACTCGCCGGGGGCGACGTCGAGCGTGATGTCGTCCAGGACGTGGGTCTGGGCGCCGGGGCGGCCGAAGGACTTGTGCACGTGCGAGATCCGGACGGCGGGCGCGCCGCCGCGGGCGTCGGCGCCGGGGGCGTCCGCCGAGGTGGTCAGTGCCGGGGTCATCCGGGCACCTCCTGCGTGAGTGGTCTGTCGAGGTCTGCGGGGCCGTGGTCCGGGCCCCGCCCGTTCCGGTGGGCATCGATCGGGGATCGACCGGGCGGGCGGGGCCGGACCGCGGAGTCGTGACGAACGGCGGTGCTGCGGGCGCTACTTGGCGCCGAGTCCGGCGTCCGCGACGGCCGGTTGGCCCTGGGCGGCGAGGACCTTGTTCAGCAGGGTGAGGTCGTAGATGCCGGTCAGGTTCGGCTTCTTGAGGAGCCCGGCGGTGACGGCGTGGTCGGCCTCGGCCTGGAGGGTGTTCGCCAGCGGGTCGTCCAGGAAGTCGATGTCGGCCCAGGCGGGGTCGAGGATGGCGGCGTCCAGCGAGTTGCCGGCTTCCTTCTTGATCGCCTCGTTGGCGTCGGCCTTGGCCTTGTCCGGGTTGGCCTTGATGAAGGCGTTGGTCTTCACCGAGCCGCGCAGGACGGCCTCCACGACGTCCGGGTGTTCCTTGAGGAACTTCTGCGACACGATGATGTTGGTGATCACGAACTTCTTGTCGGGCCAGACGTCCTTCTCGTTGAGCAGGACCTTCGCGCCGAGGGTGACCAGCTTGGAGGCGGTGGGCTCGGGCACCCAGGCGCCGTCGATGGAACCGGACTTGTAGGCGTCGGGGGTGACCTTGTTGTCGGTGCGCACGACGGAGACGTCACCGGCGCCGGAGGCCGCGTCGACCTTGTAGCCCTTGTCGGCGAGGTAGTTGAGCAGGGCGACGTCCTGGGTGTTGCCGAGCTGGGGGGTGGCGATCTTCTTGCCCTTGAGGTCGTCCAGGGAGGCGATCTTGTCGGGGTTGACGACGAGCTTGACGCCGCCGGAGGCCGAACCGCCGATGATCTTCAGGGACTTGCCGTCGGACTTGGTGTAGCCGTTGATCGCGGGGGAGGGGCCGATCCAGCCGATGTCGATCGATCCGGCGTTCAGTGCCTCGATCTCGGCGGGTCCGGCGTTGAAGACCTGGGTCTTGACCTGGGTGGAGCCCAGTTCCTTCTGGAAGAGGCCCTCTTGCAGGCCGACCAGCGGCGTGCCGTGGGTGAGGTTCGCGAAGTAGCCGATCTTCACCGTGTCCGCGGACAGCTTCGCCTCGGAACCCCCGGCGGTGGCCGCGGTGTTGGCCTTGGCGTCGGAGGACTTGTCGTCGGCCTTGGAGCCGTAGCCGCAGGCGGACAGCAGGGCCACCGCGGTCAGCCCCGCCGCGGCGGCGGCGGCGGAGCGTCTGATCCGTCCGGCGTTGGGGCGGACGGGGGTATGCGAGAGTGCCGGGTTCGGTGCCATGGTGAGTCCTGTTCACGGACGGACCGTCAGGAGGCGGTCTCGGACGGAAGGTACGGGAAGGTGGTGCGCGCGGCAGCGGTGTGCCGGGGCAAGCCGGGCGGCTGTGGGGGAAAGACAGCCCGGTGACAGGGCGTTCTCAGCCCTGTCGGCCCGCACATCGGGTCAGGCCGCCCTGGCCGCTGCCGAGCACGCCGCTGCCGATGCGGCCGCCTTCCTTGTCCATGTCCGAGAACGCCTCGCTGGGCATCAGACCCAGTCCTCCTCGTCGAGTGCGTCGGGTGCTTCCGTGGTGCGTACGGTGTCGAACGCTTCGCCCGCCATGCCGGCGGTGAGGGTGGTGCCGTCGGCCGGGTCGATGAGCAGGAACGAGCCGGTACGACGGTTGGTGCGGTAGTCGTCGAGCGCGAGCGGTTCGGCGGTGCGCAGGACGATGTGGCCGATGTCGTTGACGTTCAGCCCGTCGCTGCCGGAGCGCTGTTCGAGTGTGTCGATGTCGATGCGGTAGGTGATCTCCTTGACCAGGGCCCGGACGGTGCGGGTGGTGTGTTTGAGGAGGACCTTGTCGCCGGCGCGCAGGGGGCGTTCGTTGAGGTGGCTGACGGTGGCTTCGATGTCCTTGGTCGGCGTGGGGGCGGGACCGGCGGTGATGAGGTCGCCGCGGGAGACGTCGAGGTCGTCGGTGAGACGGACCGTGACCGACTGCGGAGCCCAGGCGAGGTCGGCTTCGCGGCCCAGTAGGTCGATGCCCGCGACGGTGGTGGTGTGGCCGGAGGGCAGGACGGTCACGGTGTCGCCGACGTGTAGGACGCCGGAGGCGAGTTG
>NZ_JBVKDS010000002.1:0-108813 GCF_055633695.1 Kitasatospora sp. NPDC114501
GCCACGCCGCCGTCGCCGCCCTCCTACGCGTGCCCCACGTCGTCCTGGCCGTCAACAAGATGGACCTCGTCGACTACGCCGAACCCGTCTTCGCCGCCATCGCCGCCGAATTCACCGCCTACGCCGCCTCCCTCGGCATCACCGACGTCCTCGCCGTCCCCATCTCCGCCCTGGCCGGGGACAACGTGGTCGAACCCTCCGCGCACATGGACTGGTACGCCGGCCCCACCCTCCTCGAACACCTCGAAACCGTCCCCGTCGGCACCGACCCCGCCACCGAACCCACACGCTTCCCCGTCCAGTACGTCATCCGCCCCCAGACCGAACAACACCCCGACTACCGCGGCTACGCCGGCCAACTCGCCTCCGGCGTCCTACACGTCGGCGACACCGTGACCGTCCTGCCCTCCGGCCACACCACCACCGTCGCGGGCATCGACCTACTGGGCCGGCCGGTCCAGGAGGCCCGGGCCGGGCAGTCCGCGACCGTCCTGCTCGCCGACGACCTCGACGTCTCCCGGGGCGACCTGATCGCCCCGAGCGCCGCCGCGCCCACGACCACCCGCGAGGTGACGGCCACCGTCTGCCACCTCGCCGACCGGCCGCTCACGGCCGGACAGCGCGTCCTGCTCAAGCACACCACCCGCACGGTCAAGGCGATCGTCCAGGAGATCCCGTCCCGGCTCGTGCTGGACGACCTCGCCCAGCACCCGGCGCCGGACCGACTGGTCGCCAACGACATCGGCAGGGTCGTGATCCGTACCGCCGAGCCGCTCGCCCTGGACGCCTACGCCCGCTCCCGCGGCACCGGCTCCTTCCTGCTGATCGACCCGGCCGACGGCACCACGCTGGCGGCCGGCATGGCGGGCGACTCGTTCACCGCCGCCACGGCCGCGCCGGAGCGGGACGACGACGGATGGGACTTCTGACCGTGGCCGCCACCAGCGCCGTCATCGACCTCCAAGGCGTGACCAAGTCCTTCGGCGCCGCCGCGCCGCCCGCCGTCGAGGGGATCGACCTGCGCATCGAGGCCGGGGAGTTCGTCTGCCTCCTCGGCGCCTCCGGCTGCGGCAAGTCCAGCCTGCTGAACCTCATGGCCGGACTCGACCGCCCGACGGCGGGCCGGGTCACCGTGCCCGGACGGCGGCCCGCCGTGATGTTCCAGGACCACGCCCTCTTCCCCTGGCTGACGGTCGGCCGCAACGTCGAGCTGGCCCTGCGCCTGGCCAAGGTGCCGAAGGCCGAGCGCCGGGCCGAGGCCGCCCGGCTGCTCGCGGCCGTCCGGCTCGCAGACGCGTACGAGCGGCGGGTCCACGAGCTGTCCGGCGGCATGCGGCAGCGCGCCGCGCTGGCCCGGGCGCTCGCGCAGGGTGCCGACTGCCTCCTCATGGACGAGCCGTTCGCCGCCCTCGACGCCGTCACCCGGGACCTGCTCCACCAGGAGCTGATCCGGGTCCGGGCCGAACACCGGCTCACCGTCGTCTTCGTGACGCACAGCGTCGAGGAGGCCGCCCGCCTGGGCAGCCGCATCGTCCTGCTGTCCGCCGACCCCGGCCGGATCGCCCACGAATGGACCGTGGACCTCCCGTACCCGCGCCGGGCCGAGAGCCCGGGCGTCGCCTCCCTCGTCCACGAGATCACCGAGCGACTGGGGGAGGAGGTCCGCCGCCATGCCCGCGACTGAGAACACGCTCACCGTCCTGCGCCCGCGCCCCGTGGCGCCACCGCGTCGCACCGCCCCCGGCGGTACGGCCCGCGACCGCGGCCGCCGCCGCACGGCCGCCGCCGCGGGGCCGCTGTCGGCCGTGGCGCTGGTGCTCTGCCTCTGGCAGCTCGTCTGCGTCCTGAACCTGTCGGCCACCCTGCCCCCGCCCGCCGCCGTCGGCCACGACCTGGCCGCCGCCTGGTCGAGCGGGGCGCTCGCCCCCGCCCTGCTCGGCAGTCTCCGGCGGTGCCTGGCCGGCTTCCTGGCCTCGGCGGCGATCGGGGTGCCGCTGGGCCTGCTGCTCTCCGCCGTGCCCGTGGTCCGCACCCCGATCGCCCCCGTCCTGAGCGCGATCCAGGCCCTGCCCGCCGCCGCTTTGGTCCCGGTGGCCGTGGTGGGCCTGGGCAACTCCGAGCGCGCCGTGTACACCGTCGTCCTGCTGGGCGCCGTCCCGGCCATCGCCGCTGGGACGCTCGCCTCCCTCGACCAGGTCCCGCCGCTGCTGCGCCGGGCCGGCCGTTCGATGGGCGCCGCCGGTCCCGCCTACGTGCGGCACGTGCTGCTCCCGGCCGCCCTCCCGGGCCTGCTCAGCGCCCTCGAACAGGGCTGGACCTTCGGCTGGCGCGCGCTGATGACGGCCGAACTGATCACCGCGACCCCGCTGCCCGGCGTCGGCCGCCTCCTGGACGAGGGCCGCAAGGCCGGCCACCTCAGCCAGGTGCTGGCCGCGACGGCCGTGATCCTCGCCGTCGGCGTCCTCGTCGAGTCGGCGGTGTTCGCGCCCCTGCGCCGCCGGGCCCTGCGCCAACGGGGGCTGACGGCGCCGTGAGGTGCCGTGGCCGGGGCAGGCCGGGAGTCCGCGTCCTGGGCTTCCGGCCCTGATCAAGCCCTGATCAGACCCCGGTCAGCCCGGATCGGGCCCGGATCCGGGCCCGATCCGGAGCCGCGCCGGGCCCGCTGTGGGGGAGGTCACATCGCCCTCCCGGACCCGTTTCCGACGCGGCCGGGGGCTCGGAGGGGTCGGTTATGGTGGGTGGGCCCAGACGCTGACGAGGGAACGATCTGGTCTATCTCAACGGGGTGCCATCGCGGTGCGCGAGCTCGGTCTGAAACGGTGGGGGCGGCGGACGGGCCCGGAGGAATCCGGCGGCGCGGCGGAAACCGGAAGACCGAGTTCCTGGACCCTCCCGGCGGCCTGCGTGGCGGCGCTTTCACTGGCGGTGTTCGCCTGGTTCCGGCACACCCACGGCGCCACCATGGTCGACATGCTGGTCTACCGGGCCGAGGGCCAGGCCGTCGTCCGCGGCGAGGACCTGTACGCGATGCGGCTGCCCGGCTGGGACCTGCCGGCCACCTACCCGCCGTTCGCGGCGATGCTCTTCGTGCCGAGCACCTGGTTCGACGTGAGCACCCTGCGCGTCCTGGTGATGCTCCTCAACTACGCGCTGCTCGCCGCGGCCGTGCACCTGTCGCTCAAGCTGGCCGGCTGGCCCCGGCAGCACCGCGCGGCCGTGGTGATCCTGGCGACCGGCCTCGGCATCTGGCTGGAGCCGGTCTTCACCACCTTCCAGTACGGCCAGGTCAACCTCGGCATCCTCTGCCTGGTCCTGTGGGACCTCACCCGCCCGGACCGCCACCGCTTCAAGGGCGTGGGCATCGGCCTGGCCACCGCCATCAAGATCACCCCCGGCCTGTTCGCCGTCTACCTGTTCCTGACCGGCCGGGTCCGGGCCGCCCTGGTCTCGGCCGGCACCTTCCTGGCGGCGGGCCTGATCGGCTGGGCCGTACTGCCGGACGCCTCGTACGGGTTCTGGACCAACTACCTCTGGGACCCGAGCCGGGTCGGGGTGACCGTCCTGGTGGACAACCAGTCGCTGCGCGGCGCCGTCTGCCGGCTGCTCGACGTCAACGACCCGGGCCCGGTCGGACTCGTCGCCTCGGCACTGGTCGGGGCGTTCGGGCTCGGGGTGGCGGTGCTGGTCGGGCGCTCGGCCCGGGTGCTGCGGCGGGCCGACGCCTGGGGCGCGGTCTGCGCCGCCCTCACCGCGCTGCTGGTCTCGCCGATCAGCTGGACCCATCACTGGGTCTGGTGCGTCCCGCTCCTCGCCCTGCTGGCGGTGGAGGCCAGGACCAGGGCCCGGAAGGTGCTGTTCGGCCTGGCCCTGCTGGTGTTCCTCTCCCACGTCATGTGGACGGTGCCGCACCGCTGGGGCCGCGGGGTCGCCTGGTACTGGCAGCTGCCCGGCGCGATCTACCCGCCGATCGCGATCGCCGTCCTGGTCGTCCTGGGCGTACGGCTCCACCGCGCCCGGCGGCAGGCCGTGGAGGCCACCGGTGGCGGGGCCCGGGCCCTGTCGGCCGACAGGGCGGACCGCGACCCCGAGCTGACGAACCGGACCTGACGGCCCGGACCCACGGACCCAGACCCGGACGGATCAGACCTGACGTGACCACCCAGACCGCACCCCCGCCGCCGGCCGCCGCCGGGCCCGCCACCCGCCGACTGGCCGCGGCCGTGCTGCTCGGCCCGGCCCGGCGCACCGCGCTGCTCACCGCGCTCTGCTTCGCGGTGACCTGTGCGATCGGCCTCCAGGGCTGGACGTCCGTGTCGCTCGGCGGCTTCGACCTCGGCATCTTCGACCAGGGCGTGCGCGGCTACGCCCACTTCGGGCTGCCCGTCTCGACGCTGAAGAGCTTCCACCACGAGTTCCCGCCCGGCTTCTCGCTGCTGGGCGACCACTTCTCGCCGGTGCTGGCGCTGCTCGCGCCGCTGTACTGGGTCTGGGACGACCCGCGCTCGCTGATCATCGGCCAGTCGCTGCTGTTCGCCGCCGGGGTGCCGCTGATCCGGCGGATCGCCGGGTACGCCTTCGCCGGCGCCGAGCCGCGCACCGCCCGCCGGGCCGCCGACCTGGCCGGCCTGGTCCACGCGCTCGGCTGGCCGCTGCTGGTCGCCGCCCGGGTCGGCTTCCACGAGGTCGCCTTCGCGGTGCCGCTGACCCTGCTGATGCTGGAGCGCGGGCTGGCCCGCCGGTACGGCACGGTGCTGCTCGCCGCCGGGCTGCTGTGCTGCACCAAGGAGGACCTCGGCCTGATGGTCGCGGCGTACGGCCTGGTGCTGCTGCTGCGCACCCGCCGCACCGGCGACCGGGCGGGCCGCTCCACCGGCCTGGGACTGCTGCTGGGCGGGCCGGTCGCCTCGGTGGCCGCCATCACCTGGCTGATCCCGGCGATGGGCGGGGAGCCGGGCTACTACTGGAACTACGGCTCGCTCGGCACGGACGGCGGCGACGCGCTGCGCAACCTGCTGCACGACCCGTTCCTGCTGGTGCAGGCCGCGTTCGACCAGCCGCTCAAGCCGCTGCTGCTGCTGTGGCTGTTCGGCACCGCGCTGCTGCTGCCGCTGCGCTCGGCCACCGTGCTGTGCGCGCTGCCGCTGCTGGCCGAGCGGATCCTGTCCAGCAACCCCAACCACTGGTCGATCGCCCGGCACTACGACTCGCTGCTGTGGCCGGTCCTGCTCACCGCCTCGCTCGAGGTGCTGGGCCGGCTGAGCGCCACCGGGCGGCCGGAGCGGACCGTGCGGCGGGCCCGCCGGCTGGGCCTCGGCGCGGCCGGGATCGCGCTGGCGGCCGCGGTGCCGATCGGGCTGGCGCCGCTGGCCCTGCCGTCCTCCTGGGCGCCGAAGACCAGCGAGGCGGCGCTGGTGCGGGCGGCCGCGCTGATCCCGGACGGGGCGTCCGTCGAGGCGGACAACCAGATCGCGCCGCGGCTGACCGCCCGGGCGGACGTGGTGCTGGTCGACGGCACGCCGCGCGGGCGCGAGTACGTGCTCACCCGGGGCGACAAGCGGTCCTTCCCGTTCAAGACGGACAAGGAGCAGGCCGAGCGGATCCAGCTGCTGCTGGCGCACGGCTACCGGCAGCTGTGGGCCGAGGACGGGGTCGTGCTGCTGCACCGGGAGGGCGACCGGCCGGTCCCCGGCGAGCACGTGCCGGGGCCGGGCGACAAGCCGGTCCAGGACGAGGTCCCGTCCGACGTGGGGCACAACCTGTTCCGCGGCTGAGCCCGGCCCCGGACGTGCCGGAGGGCCGGCCGGAACGACGTCCGGCCGGCCCTCCGGGGTGACTCAGGGGCGGTCCGAGCCGGCGTAGCTGCCGCTCTGCGGGGAGCCCTGGGGCGGGACGGCGCCGTAGTGGCCGGGCCGCCGGCCGCGCGGGTGCCGGGTCAGCTTGTAGCCGAGGACGCCGGCCAGCGCGGCCAGGAAGCCGCCGCCGATCGTCCAGTACCAGCGGCTGTTCCAGCCGGAGAACCAGCCGGTGTACCAGTGCTCCTCCTCGGCCACCGGGGCGGCCGCCTTGGCGGTGCTCGCGCCGCCGCCGACCGGCGGGACCAGCGGGGCCTTGAGCTCGCCGCCCTCCGGCTGGGCGTTGTCGGCGTCGCCCTTGGCGGCGACGTGCAGCCGGACCGAGGAGGCCAGGCCGAGGTCCGGCTGCGGGGCGTCGCTGACCGACAGCCGCACGTAGTACGTGCCGGGCAGCGGGTCGCCGGACCACGGCTCGGCCCAGGTGCGGACCTCGCGCAGGGTGCAGTTCAGCGCCAGGGTGGCGGCGCTCTGCTCGGCGGTGGCGTTCTGGGTGCCGGCGGTGCACGACTGGCGGCGGCGCAGCCCGTCGAAGACCTCGACGGACCAGGTCTGCGGGCCGTGCCGGTCGGCCGCGGGGGCCAGGTCGACGGTCAGGTCGACCGTCGGGGTCTGGCCCTCGGAGGCGCCGAACGCCCAGTACAGGTAGTCACCGGTGGAGACGGAGACCTTGGCGTCCTGGCCGGGGGAGAGGTTGACCGCGGTCAGGAAGGAGGTGCCGGCCTTGGTGGCCGGGGCGGGGGTGCCCTTCGCGCCGGCCGTGGGGGACGGCGAGGCGGCCGAGGCGGCCGGGGCGCCCAGGGCGCTCAGGGCCAGGGCGGGCAGCAGGGCGAGGGCGGCGAGGGTGCCGCGAAGCGTCGTACGCATGGTCAGTTCTCCCGCCAGACGGCGATCCGCCAACGCGCGATCCAGCCGAGGACCAGACCGAAGGCCAGGCCGGCCAGGGTGAGGGTGAGCAGCAGGATCCAGCCGCGGCCGAGGCCCATCGCGGCGCCCTCCGGGGCGGGCGAGGCGGAGGTCAGGTCGACGGTCAGCTCCAGCGGCAGGCCCGGGTCGGCGAGGACGCCGGCCTGCGGGGCCAGCGAGTTGCTGACGACCAGGCAGACGGTGGTCTCCGGCTTCTCCTTGGAGCCCTTCGAGGGGGTGGGACCGGCGGTGACGTAGCCCTTGGAGTCGTCGGTGGACCAGCGCAGGCCGGTGGAGACCACGTCGGTGCGGCCGCTGCCGGCGTCGGTGCCGCGGACCAGTTCCTGGCCGGTCGCGCTGGTCGCCTGGAGCAGCACCCCGTAGTCCCGGGCCACCGGGCGGTCGAGGGCGACGCTGACCGAGGCGCGCAGCTCCTGGCCGGACTTGACCGGGACCTTGTAGACGCGGTGCTCGGAGAACTTCTCGCGGTCGGTGTAGACGCCCGGGGCGAGCACCGGGGCGCTCTCGCACCTGTCGGTGCCGGCGGTCTTGACCGGGGCCACCGTGTAGGTGTCGTTGGAGCGGTCGACCAGCTGCTTCACCTTGTCGGTGAGCTGCTCCTGGGTGCGGACGTCGGTGTAGGTGCCGCCGGTCGCGTTGGCGATGCAGAGCAGCTGCTGGCGGGTCTTGTCGTCGTGGGCCAGGCCCAGGGTGTCGACCACCAGGTGGATGCCCTGGGAGGCGAGTTCGCGGGCGACGTCACAGGGGTCGGGCGGGGTGCAGGTGTCCTCGCCGTCGGTGATCAGCACCACCCGGCGGGTGGTCTCGCCCTTGCCGAGGTCCTGGGCGGCGCCGCGCAGGGCCAGGCCGATCGGGGTGAAGCCGGTGGGCCGGAGGGTGGCCACGGCGGTCTTGGCCTCGACCTTGTCCGTTCTGCCGACCGGGAAGAGCTGCTTGGTGTCCAGGCAGCCCTGGGCCTTGTCGTTGCCGGGGTAGGTCGCGCCCAGGGTGCGGATGCCGAACTCGGTCTCCGCGGGCAGCGCGTCGATCACGTCGTTCAGCGACTGCTGGGCCACCGATATGCGGCTCTTGCCCTGGATGTCCGCCTCTCGCATGGAGCCGCTGACATCCAGGACGAGGTCGACCCGGGGGGCCTCCCTGGTGGCGGGAGCGGCGCCGGCTGATGGTTCGTCGGCATGGGCGGGCAGGCCGAGCAGCAGCGAGGCGCCGGCTATCGCCAGGGCCGCCATCAGGCTGCCGAGCCTGGTCTGTGGTCGTCGTCCGGTAGTCACCCGCCGATCCTAGGGAGCATCAGTTCGCCATGGCGAAACGAGTCCGGATCGTGCCTCGACCAGCCGAGGCGTGAACTCCGGCGCGCGGACGAGGAATTCGCTGACGCCGCGCTTACCCCGGCTGGATAGCCTTCCGTACGCAGGCGGCGGCGACGGGGGTGCGATGGAACTGACGGCGGTCGGCAAACGGTACGGGCGGCGGGAGCGGTGGATCCTGCGCGGGGTCGATCTGGCGGCCGGGCCGGGCGAGTTGGTGCGGATCGCCGGGCGGAACGGCAGCGGCAAGTCGACCCTGCTGCGGCTGGTCGCCGGGATCGAGCGGCCGAGCACCGGGCGGGTGCTGCGGCCCGGCCCGACGGCGTACGTGCCCGAACGCTTCCCGCCGGCGCTGCCCTTCGACGCCACCTCCTACCTGCTCCGGGTGGGCCGGGTGCACGGGCTGTCGGCGGAGCGGGCGCGGCGGCGGGCGGGGGAGTGGCTGGACCGGTTCGGGGTCGCGGACCGGGCGGGCACGCCGCTGAGCCGGCTGTCGAAGGGCACCTGCCAGAAGATCGCGGTCGCCCAGGCGCTGCTCCCCGAGGCGCGGGTGCTGCTGCTGGACGAGGCGTGGACCGGGCTGGACCCGCAGGCCCGGGCGGTGCTGGACGAGGCAGCCGCCGAGCGGGCGGCGGCGGGCGGCACGGTGCTGTTCGTCGACCACGACCCGGCCCGGCTGGCCGGGCTGACCACCGCCGCGTACCGGGTCGGCGCGGACGGCGGGCTGCGGGCCGTCGAGGACGGGGCGCGGGAGCCGGTGCCGGACGGCCCGGTGATGGAGGTCGAGGTGGACGTCGAGGACGGTGCCCCGCTGCCGCCGCTGCTGCCGGGGGCGCCGGAGGTCACCGCGCTGGCCGGGACGGCGGTGCGGCTGGCGGTGCCGGCCGCGCACTCGGACGCGCTGCTGCGCAGGCTGCTGCTGGGCCGCCCGGCCGTCCGGGTGCTGGCGGTGCGGCGGCGCGGGGAGGGGAAGCGGTGACGGCGCGGACCGGTGCGCTGACCAGGTACCACCTGGAGCTGCTGCTGCGCTCGCACGCCTGGCTGCCGCCGTTCCTGGCGTACGCGCTGCTGCTGGTGGTCGGGGTGCCGGTGGGCGACCCGCTGCTGGGCGGCCTGGGCTTCGGCGCGGGGGCACTCCTGCCGGTGAGCGCCTGGTACGTGCGCAGCGCGCTGAACGCGGAGCCGCCGGCCTCGCGGGCCTGCCTGGTGGCGGCGGCGGGCCCGGTCCGGGTCCACCTGGGCGCGCTGCTGGCGGCGCTGACGGTGTCGCTGGTGCTGGCGGCCGGCCAGGTGGCGGTGGTGTGGTGGACCAGCGGCGCGGTGGCCGGCCCGGGGGCGCAGCGGCAGCCGGCGGCCGGGGCGGCGGTGCTGGCCGGGCTGGCGGCCTCGGTGGTCTGCGCGCTGCTGGGGGTGCTGGCCGGGGCGCTGGCGAACCGTCCGGTGCTGGGCCGCCCGCAGTACGGCATCCCGACGGCACTGGCGCTGGCCGTCCTGCTGCTGGTGGTGCCGGTCTCGCCGGCCAACGCGGCGGTGCGCCGGCTGGTGTCGGCGGCCCGGACCGGTCGGATCGCGGTGCCGTGGGCGAGCCTGCTGGCCGCCGCCGTCCTGCTGGCGGCGGTCGGCGCGGGGGCGGCGGCGCTGGCCGGGCGCCGACCGGAGTGACGGGCGCAGCGGCGGGCGGAGCCGCCGCAGGGCGCTGACCTGCCGCTTCAGCCACCGAGTGGTAGAAGCGCCGTCTACGAAGTGTCCGGTTTGTACAGCACTATGCGCCAATTCGGACAATGCGCCGGTTGGGACTGTTCGTTTGCGACACTGGTGCTTTCGCCGGGTACTGTCCCATGTTTGTTCGGTTGATCCCCCGATGACACCCGGAAGGGTTCCGGGTGACCAGCTGCCAGGACACCCTCCCCCGCCTAGAAGGACCGCAGTTTTGGCCAGCAACACCATTGGTGCGCGTCTGCTGCGACGCAAGCCCGTCTCGACACTGATCGCCGAGTCCGAAGGCAAGGACGCCCTCCCGGCCGGCGCGCCCGAGGAGGGCGGGCGTTCCGGCATCCACCTGCGCCGCTCGATCGGCCTGTGGCAGCTGTCCTCGATCGGCATCGGCGCCACCATCGGCACCGGCATCTTCTTCGTGCTGAACACCGCCGTGCCCTCGGCCGGCCCGGCCGTCATCCTGTCCTTCGTGATCGCCGCGATCACCGCCGGACTCACCGCGCTCTGCTACGCCGAGATGGCCTCCGCGATCCCGGTCTCCGGCTCCTCGTACTCCTACGCCTACGCCACCCTCGGCGAGGGCGTCGCCTTCGGCGTCGGCATCTGCCTGCTGATGGAGTACGGCGTCTCCGCCTCGGCGATCGCGGTCAGCTGGGCCGAGTACCTGAACAAGTTCCTCGACCTGGCCTTCGGGGTCACCATCCCCGAGCAGCTGTCCGGCGCGCCGGGCGGGGGCCACTGGTTCAACCTGCCGGCGCTGCTGCTGGTCGCCATGGTCTGCGTCCTGCTGATCCGCGGCGTCAGCGAGTCGGTGAAGGTCAACGCGGCGATGGTCGCGATCAAGATCCTGATCCTGATCCTGTTCGTCGGCGTGGCGTTCACCGGCTTCCACTCCGGCAACCTGACCCCGTTCATGCCGCTCGGCATCGGCGGCGTGCAGGTCGCCGCGTCCAGCATCTTCTTCTCCTTCATCGGCCTGGACGCCGTGTCCACCGCCGGTGAGGAGGTCAAGAACCCGCGCCGCACCCTGCCGCTGGCGATCATCATCTCGCTGGTCGTGGTGACCCTGCTCTACATCCTGGTCGCCCTGGCCGGCATCGGCGCCCAGCCCTGGCAGAAGTTCGACGGCCAGGAGGCCGGCCTCGCCCAGATCCTCCAGGACATCACCGGCCAGAGCTGGCCCGCGATGCTCTTCGCGGTCGGCGCGATCATCTCGATCTTCAGCATCACCCTCGTGGTGATCTACGGCCAGACCCGCATCCTGTACTCGATGGGCCGCGACGGCATGCTGCCCAAGCGCTTCGCCGAGCTCTCCCCGCGCAGCGGCACCCCGGTGTGGAACACCCTCGTGGTGGGCCTCGGCGTGGGCGCGCTGGCCGCGTTCGTCCCGCTGAACATCCTGGCCGACATCACCAGCCTCGGGACGCTCATCGCCTTCTCGGTGGTCTCGATCGGCGTGATCGTGCTGCGCCGCACCCAGCCCGACCTGCCGCGCGGCTTCAGGGTGCCCGGCTACCCGGTCGTCCCGCTGATCAGCGTCGGCTTCTGCGCCTACCTGATCACCGGCCTGCACGCCGACACCTTCCGGGCCGGCGCGATCGCCCTCGTCGTCGCCGTGGTCGTCTACTTCGGCTACAGCATCAAGCACTCCCGGCTGGAGCAGGCCGAGCGGCAGTCCGTGTCCTCGGACAGCGCCGTCGGCTGACCCGAAGGCAAACCCCGCGTGAAGGGCCGCCGACCGCCGAGGCACCCGGCGGCCCTTTTCACGCCATCGCCCGTCCGGTGTCCTACGCCATGGCGACAGGGCCCGGCCCGCACCCCTAACCTTCCACCATGGTGAGCACCCGCACGCCCGGCTTCTCCCGCCCGCGCGGCCGCTTCACCGGCCGCAGCAGAACGCCGGCCCAGACCTCCACGACCGAGGCGTCGTCCAGATCCGGACGGCCGCCGCGCGGCTTCTCCACGCGGCCGTTCCCCCGTCAGCGTGGTGAGAGCACGTTTCCGCCCACGCCCGATCGGCTGAACCCCGCCAGGCTCGCGAGGCTCTCCTCGACGCGGACCGTCCAACTGCTCGGCTGCCTGGTCGCGGCCGGCTGGGCCGCCGCCTTCCCGCTCGTCTCCGACCTGCCCAACCAGCGGCTCTGGGGCCTGATCGCGGCCCCCGCCTACGCCCTGGCCGGGCTGCTCTGCCTGACCCTGCCGCGCCGCTTCGCGGCCCACGCGGCGGCGACCGTCGCCCTCGTCGGGGCCGTCCTCGTCCCGCTCGGACTGCTCGCCCTGCACGGCCGCCACCAGTCCGAGGTCATGGTGGTCGAACGCTCGGCCCACCTGCTGCTCACCACCGGCACCGCGTACCTGCCGCACCCGGTGGTGGTCACCGACTACAACCCGTACCTGCCGGCGATGTCCCTGTTCGGGATGCCGCGCCAGCTGCTCGGGGACTCCACCGCCTTCGCGCGGGTCGCCGGGGACGCCCGGATCTGGTTCGCGCTGACCTTCTTCGCCTGCCTGCTGGCCGCCTGGCGGCTGCTGCGGCCCTCCGGCCCCGGCCCGAGCGGCCCGCGGGCGCCGCTGCTGCCGCTGGCCGTCCTCACCGCCTCGCCGCTGATCGCGCTGGCCCTGGTGGTCGGCGGGGTGGACCTGCCGCTGATCGGGGTCTGCTGCCTGGCCATGGCGCTCGCCGAGCGGGACCGCACGGTCGGCGCCGGGCTGGTGCTCGCCCTCGCCTGCACCCTGAAGTGGACGGCCTGGCCCGCGCTGCCGGTCGCCGTCCTGCTGCTGTGGCGGCTGTACGGCCGGCGGCCCGCGGCCCGGACCGCGCTGATCGGGGTCGGGGTGAGCGCGCTGGTGATCCTGCCCTCCGTGCTGGCCCAGGCGGACGCGCTGCGCGAGCAGGTGGTGCGGTTCCCGCTCGGGATGACGGCGATCCGCACCCCGGCGGGCAGCCCGCTGCCCGGCAAGGTGCTGGCCGGCTTCGGGCCGACCGGGCACGCGATCTCGCTGGCGCTGATGACCATGGCCCTGGTCGCGGTGGCGATCTGGCTGCTGGCCCGGCCGCCGGTCTCCGCGATCGCCGCGGCCGACCTGCTGGCCGCCGGGCTCGCGATCGCCTTCATGCTGGCCCCGGCCGGGCGGTTCGGGTACCTGGCGCTGCCCGCGGTGCTGCTGATCTGGCCGCGGCTGGCGGCGCGGCGCTGGAGCAGCCGGCGCCCGGTCCCGCCCCGCCGGGTGCGGGGAAGGCCGCAGCCCGCCCTGCCGCGGGGCTGAGCGGGCTGTGACTCGCCCGCTCGCCTCCGGGCGCTCTTGACCCGGCGTCGACGGTCGGCGCTCCGGCGCTCCTTCGTCGCTGGTCGCTTCTCCCTTTCGACGCCGGCGCGCCCTTCGGCTCGGGGCGGGATGTGACTCGCCCGCTCGCCTCCGGGCGCTCTTGACCCGGCGTCGACGGTCGGCGCTCCGGCGCTCCTTCGTCGCTGGTCGCTTCTCCCTTTCGACGCCGGCGCGCCCTTCGGCTCGGGGCGGGATGTGACTCGGGCCGGGTGCTGCCGCGGAGGCTCAGCGGCCGCCGGCGGCCTTCAGGATGGAGGCGACGGCCGGGCCGGCCGCGTCCACGCCGTGGCCGCCGCCCTGCACCTCGGCGGCCACCGCGATGTTGCCGCGGTAGGCGGTGAACCAGCTGTTGGTGACGTCGACGCCGGCGACCTCGGCGGAGCCGGTCTTGGCGCCCGCGTTGTCGCTGATCCCGGCCATCACGTCCTTGGCGGTGCCGCCGGTGGCGGTGGCCGCCATCATCGCCTTCAGCTTGGCGTCCACGTCCGGGGAGAGCGGGCGGGCGGCCTTCTGCTGCGGCAGTTCGGCGACCAGGACCGGCTGCTTGAACTCGCCGTTCTGCACGGTGGCGGTGATCGAGGCGATGGCCAGCGGGTTCATCTGGACCTTGCCCTGGCCGATGTAGTTCATGGCCTGCTCGTCCTTGCTGCCCGGCGTCGCCGGCACCTTGCCGTCGGCGTTCGGCAGGCCGGTCTTCCACTCCAGGCCGATGCCGAAGACGTCCTTGGCCGTGCCGGACAGCGTCTCGGGCTTGAGGCTGGCCAGGCCCTGGTTGATGAAGGCCGTGTTGCAGGACATCATGAAGTCCTGCTGGAGCGTGTTGTTGGGGAAGGCGCCCGGGAACGAGTTCGGGATCGGGTGCGCGTTGCCGCTCTTCTCCGGGCAGGCCACCACGGTGTCCGGGTTGACCCCGGCCTCCAGCAGCGACGCCGAGGTGACGATCTTCATCGTCGAGCCCGGCGCGAGCAGCCCGGTGAAGGCCCGGTTCTGGCCGTTGGCCGGCGAGTTGGCGAAGGCCAGCACCTGGCCGGTGCTCGGCTCGATCGCGACGATGGAGCCGGGCTTGCCGCCCAGGTCGGTCATCGCCTTCTCGGCGGCCGCCTGGAGGGTGTTGTCGATGGTCACCTTGAACGGCTTGCCGGGCTTCGGCTCGACGATCGTGAACAGCTTGTCCTGGGAGCCCTTGCCGGACGGGTCGGAGATCACCACCGCGCTGCCCGCGTCCTGGTCCTTGTTCGGGTCCGGCGGCAGCAGCTTGTTGGCGTTCTCCTGGAGGGTGGTCATCAGCGCCGGGGTGAGCGAGGCGCCCTGCACCGGCTTGCCGTTGCGGTCGACCACGGTGGACGGCGGGGAGAAGACCGGCTGGACGGCGATGGTCTCGTTGCCGGACAGGTGGGGGTGGATCACCGACGGGGCCCAGTGCACGGCCGGGGTGTTGTCGCTCATCTTCACGACGCCCAGGAAGCCCTGGTAGTCCCAGGCCCGGTTGGTGCCCGCGAACTCGGCGCGCGCCTTGTAGGACATCAGCGTGCCGGTGGGCCCGGGGGCGGCGGTGGGGGACGGCGAGTCGCCGGCGCCCGGCGTGCCGGGCGTCCCGGAGGCCGCGGCGGACGGCTTGGCGGCCGGGGCGGGGGTGCCGGTGGCGGCGGAGAAGACCTGCTGGGTGGTCGGACCGAACGGGGTGAGGGTCAGCGCGCTCGGCTTGACCTGGTCCCGGAAGGCGGTCAGGGCGGTGGTGGCCGCGGCCGGATCGTCGGTCAGCGAGGCGGCCTTGGCGATGTCGCCGGCCGCCCAGGCCGCCAGGAAGTCCTTCAGGCCGGCTGCCGCCTGCTCGGCCGACGGCGGTTCGGCGACGACCGTACGGGGCTTCTTGCCCTCGGATCCGCCGGAGTCGTTCATCAGGCTGTACGCGCCGTAGCCGCCGCCCGCGAGGACGGCGATGGACACGCCGGTGATGATGCCGATCTTCGCGCCACTGCGCATGGTGCAGTTCCCCCAGGGGTCTCGCGGCCGGGCGCAACCGGCCGGGGCCGGAAACGCAGTACCCCCCCACCCTAGGCAGCCGGGATCGGTGCGTCGGCGAATCGCCCGGGACTTGTGACGGATCTGGTACGTGTTGTGCACCGCGTACGGACGATTCGCGGGAACGCGGTGCGGGCCCGGAGGCGGATCAGACCCAGGTGTTGAACCACATCCGGCGGCGCCAGTCCTCCAGCGGGATGGTCTGCCCGGTGAAGAGCGGGTAGAAGAAGAGGAAGTTCCAGACGATCAGCAGGACCAGCAGGCCGGCCGCCGCGGAGCCGATGAGCCGGCGGTCCCGGGAGGCGCCGGCCGGCCCGATCAGGGCGCCGATCAGCATCGTCACCGCGAGCACCAGGAACGGGACGAAGACCACCGCGTAGAAGAGGAAGATCGTCCGCTGCTGGTAGGCGAACCAGGGCAGGTAGCCGGCGGCCAGGCCGCAGAGCAGGGCGCCGGCCCGCCAGTCCCGCCGGGCCGCCCAGCGCCACAGGCAGTAGGCCAGCGCCGCGACGGCCGTCCACCACAGCAGCGGGGTGCCGATGCCCAGCACCTCGCGGGCGCAGTCGGCGGCGGTGCAGCCGGCCTGGCCGTACTTGGGGGACTCGTAGTAGAAGGACACCGGCCGGCCCAGCACCAGCCAGGACCACGGGTTGGACTGGTAGGTGTGCGGGTCGCTCAGGCCGACGTGGAAGTCGTAGACCGTCGAGTGGTAGTGCCACAGGGAGCGCAGGGCCTCGGGTATCCACGGGAAGTCGGTGGACCGGCCGACCGCCCAGTCCCGGCCCCAGCCGCCCTGGCCGGGGGCGGTGCTGCTGGCGAACCAGCCCCACCAGGACGCGACGTAGACCGCGACCGGGACCACCACGACCGAGACGAAGGCCGGCACCACGTCCCGGGCGAGCACCGCCCGGAACGGGTGCGGGGCGCCGGCCAGGCGGCGGGCGCCGACGTCCCAGAGCACGGTCATCAGGCCGAAGGCCGCCGCGACGTACAGGCCGCTCCACTTGGTGGCGCAGGTCAGGCCGACGCAGACGCCGGCCGCGATCCGGTACGGGCGCCAGCCCAGGTTCAGCCGCTGGGCGAGCCGCGGGTCCTCGACCCCGCCCAGCCGCCGGGCCAGCAGGGCCCGGGTGCGGTCGCGGTCCAGCAGCAGGAAGCCGAAGGCGGCGAGGGTCCAGAACATCACCACCAGGTCGAGCAGGGCGGCCCGGCTGAGCACCAGGTGCAGGCCGTCCACCGACAGCAGCAGGCCCGCCACGCAGCCCAGCAGGGTGGAGCGGAACATCCGGCGGGCGATCCGGGCGAGCATCAGCACCGACAGGGTGCCGAGCAGGGCCACCGCGAACCGCCAGCCGAAGGGGTTCATGCCGAACAGCTGCTCGCCCGCGCCGATGATCCACTTGCCCACCGGCGGGTGCACCACGTACGAGGGCGTCGGCCGGTACGGGACGGCCGCGCCCGGCGTCATGATCGTGGCGTTGGCGTCCTCCGGCCAGCTGATCTCGTAGCCGCCGTGCCAGAGCGCGTAGGCGTCCTTGGCGTAGTACGTCTCGTCGAAGATGATCGCGTGCGGCTGTCCGAGGCCGGTGAACCGCAGCAGCCCGGCGAAGACCGCCACCGCGACCGGGCCGAGCCAGCCGGCCCAGCGGCAGAGGAAGAACCACAGGCCCTGCGGCAGCGAGACGCCCAGCCGCAGCAGCAGCGGCGACTGCGGCACGTCCCGGGGCGTCACCCGGGGGCCGTCCGGCATCGGCGGCGCCAGGCGCTCGGTGAGCGTCGCCGTGGGGCGGGCGGCGTAGCCGTAGCGGGCGAGGCGGTCGCGCCAGCCGGCGGGTCCGGCCTGCGGTGAGCGGGGGGACGGCAGGCCGACGCCGCCGTACGCGGAGTGGTCCGTACCAGTGGGCGTCTGCGCCGCCGTGTCGCCGTTCATCCGCCACATCGTAGGGGCGCTCTTCGTACGCGTGTCCGCTCCCTCGGAAGCTGACCGAATCGTCACCAAAAACCCCGGGCGCTCCACAGCTGCGAGGATGGGGACCGTGACAGGAGTACTCGTTCTCGCAGGCACCCCCATCGGCGACGTCTCGGACGCCCCGCCCCGGCTGGTCGACGAACTGGCGACGGCGGACGTGATCGCCGCCGAGGACACCCGGCGGCTGCGCCGGCTCACCCAGGCGCTCGGGGTGACCCCGGCCGGGCGGGTGGTCTCCTACTTCGAGGGCAACGAGGTCGGCCGCACGCCCGAACTGGTCGAGGCGCTGCTCGGCGGCGCCCGGGTGCTGCTGGTCACCGACGCCGGCATGCCCTCGGTCTCCGACCCCGGCTACCGGCTGGTCGCCGCCGCCGTGGCCGCCGACGTCAAGGTCACCGCGGTGCCCGGGCCCTCGGCCGTGCTCACCGCGCTCGCGCTGTCCGGCCTGCCGGTCGACCGCTTCACCTTCGAGGGCTTCCTGCCGCGCAAGAGCGGCGACCGGGCCCGGCAGCTCGCCTCGATCGCCGCCGAGCCGCGCACCATGGTCTTCTTCGAGGCGCCGCACCGGATCGCCGAGGCGCTGACGGCGATGGCCGAGGCGTTCGGGCCGGAGCGGCCGGCCGCCGTCTGCCGCGAGCTCACCAAGACCTACGAGGAGGTCAGGCGCGGGCCGCTCGGCGAGCTGGCGGCCTGGGCGGCCGAGGGCGTCAAGGGCGAGATCACCGTCGTGGTCGCCGGCGCCCCGCCGGCCGCGCCCCAGGAGCTGACCCCGGCCGAGCTGGCCCGGCTGGTGGCCCTCCGCGAGGAGGCCGGGGAGCGGCGCAAGGAGGCCATCGCGGCCGTCGCGGTGGAGCTCGCGCTGCCCAAGCGCGAGGTCTTCGACGCGGTCGTGGCGGCGAAGCGGGAGGGCCTCGAGGGCGGCCCGGGGAAGCGGTGAACTCCCGGGGGTTGCGTTGCCCCCGGGGAGTCGTACCGTGGAGAGAAGGCCTCGGTAAACACCCGCCGAGCTGAAGTTTCGGTCGCGGTTTCCGGTCCTGGGAGGCCCTGCGTATAGGGCTCCCCAACCCGCGTCCAAGTCTTCACAAGTGGGGCGTCGGCCGGGGCGGTCCGGGCATTTCCTGGAACGGAAAGACCCAGCCGGACGAGCGTCCGGCGGGCGCTGGGAGACGGCCATGAGTGATGTTGTCGGTAGCCCCCGCAGTGGCAGCGCACTGAGCACCGCCGGTCTGGCCGGCCGGCCGCACACTCCCGTCGAGACCGTACGGGAGGCCTACTCCTTCGCGTGCCTGCGCTGCGGGTACGGCTGGGAGCAGGCGTACGACATCGAGCACCACGTCGCCAAGGACGGGCACGTCGTGTTCGAGTACCACGCCAACGGCGTCCGGGTGCCGTCCCCGCTGCTCAAGCCGACCTGCCCGGGATGCGGCGGCCACACCGTACGGATCATGCGCGAGGGCCGGGTGGCCTCCGCGGACCAGCCGCGGCACCACGCCCCCGGCTACCCGGCGCACGCCGAGCCGGCCGGGACGCCCCCGGTGGCCGAGCCCGTCCGGCCGCGCGGACGCTGGGCCCGGTTCTGGTCGCGGCTGCTGGGCTGACACCGGGCGACGGAGAAGGGACCGCCCCCGGCCGGGAGAGAACTCGGTCGAGGGCGGTCCGCCCGCCCGACTAAGCTTTCCGACCATGGCGGCCACTGCAGACCACAGCACCACCGGGGCGAGCGCCCCGGCGTACTACGTTTCCACCCCGATCTACTACGTCAACGATCGCCCCCACCTGGGCCACGCGTACACCACCGTGGCGGGCGACGTCCTCACCCGCTGGCACCGCCAGCGCGGCGAGAAGGTGTGGTACCTGACCGGCACCGACGAGCACGGTCAGAAGATCATGCGGACCGCCGAGGCGAACGGCGTCAGCCCGCAGGAGTGGTGCGACAAGCTGGTCGAAGAGGCCTGGAAGCCGCTCTGGGAGCACCTGGAGATCGCCAACGACGACTTCATCCGCACCACCGAGGAGCGGCACACCGCCCGGGTGCAGGAGTTCGTCCAGGACCTGTTCGACAAGGGCGAGATCTACAAGGGCGGCTACTCCGGCCCGTACTGCGTCGGCTGCGAGGAGTTCAAGCTCCCGTCCGAGCTGCTCGACGGCGCGACCGAGGACGAGAAGCTCTGCTCCGTCCACAAGCGGCCGGTCGAGTGGCTGGAGGAGGAGAACTACTTCTTCCGCCTCTCCGCCTACGGCCCGCGGCTGCTGGAGTTCTACGCGGCGAACCCGGACTTCATCCAGCCGGCCTCGGCCCGCAACGAGGTGCTGCGCTTCGTCGAGCAGGACCTCAAGGACCTCTCGATCTCCCGCTCCACCTTCGACTGGGGCGTGCCGCTGCCCTGGGACGAGAAGCACGTCCTCTACGTGTGGGTCGACGCCCTGCAGAACTACATCACCGCGGCCGGCTACGGCAGCGACCCGGAGCGCTTCGCCGAGCTGTGGCCCGCCTCGGTCCACCTGGTCGGCAAGGACATCCTGCGGTTCCACGCCGTCATCTGGCCCGCCATGCTGATGGCCGCCGGGCTGCCGCTGCCCAAGCGGGTCGTCGCCAACGGCTGGCTGATGGTCGGCGGCGAGAAGATGTCCAAGTCCAACCTGACCGGCATCGCGCCCACCGACCTCACCTCGCACTTCGGCGTGGACGCGTACCGCTACTACTTCCTGCGGGCGATCCCGTTCGGCACCGACGGCTCGTTCTCCTGGGAGGACTTCACCGCCCGGTACACCTCCGAGCTGGCCAACGACTTCGGCAACCTGGCCTCCCGGGTCGCCGCGATGGTCGGCAAGTACTTCGACGGGGCGCTGCCGGCCTCGGCCGCGCACGGCGAAGCCGAGCAGGCGATCGCCGACGGGCTCGCCAGGGCCGTCGAGACGGCCGACCGGAAGATCGGCGAGGAGCTGGACTTCGCCGGCGGCCTCGCGGCGATCTTCGAGTTCGTCAAGCAGGTCAACGGCTACCTCACCGAGCAGGAGCCGTGGAAGGTCGCCAAGGACGGCTCCGAGGAGGGCCGGGCCCGCCTCGCGACCATCCTCTACACCGCCGCCGAGGCGCTGCGCGCCACCGCGGTCCTGCTCAACCCGGTGATGCCGTCCACCGCCGAGAAGCTGTGGACCTCGCTGGGCGCCGAGGCCGCCGGGCTGGGCACGCTCTCCGCGCAGACCGTCGCCACCGTCGCCGACTGGGGCCGGCTGCCCGCCGGTGCCACCGTCACCAAGGGCGAGATCCTCTTCCCGCGCCTCGAAGAGAAGCCGACCGCCTGACATGGCCGCCAAGGACGACGCCCGGTCGACCCCGCCGCCGCTGCCGGAACCGCTGGCGGTGGCGGTGGCCGACTCGCACACCCACCTCGACATGCAGTCCGGCACCCCGGCCGAGGGCCTGGCCAAGGCCGCCTCGGTCGGGGTCACCACGGTGGTCCAGGTGGGCTGCGACGTGCCCGGCTCGCGCTGGGCCGCCGAACTGGCGGCGCAGTACGAGCAGGTGCACGCGGCCGTCGCCCTGCACCCGAACGAGGCGCCGCGGATCTTCCTCGGCGACGCGGACGGCTGGTCCGGGCAGCAGCGGAAGGCCGGCGGCGCCGCCGCGCTGGACGAGGCGCTCGCCGAGATCGACCGGCTCGCCGCACTGCCGCAGGTGCTGGCGGTCGGCGAGACCGGCCTGGACTACTTCCGCACCGGCCCGGAGGGCGTGGAGATCCAGAAGGAGTCGTTCCGCCGCCACATCGAGATGGCCAAGCGGCACGGCAAGGCCCTGGTCATCCACGACCGGGACGCCCACGAGGACGTCATCGCCGTCCTGCTGGCGGAGGGCGCCCCGGAGCGGACGGTCTTCCACTGCTACTCCGGCGACGCGGACATGGCCAAGACCTGCGCCGAGCACGGCTGGTACCTCTCCTTCGCCGGCCCGGTCACCTTCAAGGCCAACCAGCCGCTGCGCGACGCCCTGCTCGCCACCCCGCTGGACCGGATCCTGGTCGAGACCGACGCCCCGTTCCTCACCCCGCACCCCTACCGGGGCCGCCCGAACGCCCCGTACCTGATCCCGGTCACGGTGCGCTCGATGGCCGCGTCGCTGGGGCTGCACGAGGACGAGCTGTCGGCGGCCATCGCGGAGAACACCGCGCGCGCCTTCGGGTACTGAGCACGAGGCCGGGGCCCCGTCCGGATCGGCGCGTCCGGACGGCGCCCCCCGCGCCCGTATCCTTGGCGCGTGAGCACCACCGACCCCACCCCTGACAGCCACCTGCTGGGCGCCGCCGACATCCGTGAGCTGGCCGCCGCGTTCGGCGTGAAGCCGACCAAGCAGCGCGGGCAGAACTTCGTCATCGACGGCAACACCGTGCGGCGGATCGTCCGGGCCGCCGACGTGACGGAGCAGGACGCCGTGGTGGAGGTCGGGCCCGGGCTCGGCTCGCTCACGCTGGCGCTGCTGGAAGTGGCGCGGCACGTGACCGCGGTCGAGATCGACCCGGTGCTGGCCCGGCACCTGCCGGACACCGTCGCGGCCCGGATGCCCGGCAAGGCGGACGCCTTCGACCTGGTGTTCAGCGACGCCATGGAGGTCACCGAGCTGCCCGGGCCGGCGCCCACCGCGCTGGTCGCCAACCTCCCGTACAACGTCGCGGTGCCCGTCCTGCTGCACATGCTGGCGACCTTCCCCAGCATCGAGCGGACCCTGGTGATGGTGCAGAGCGAGGTCGCCGACCGGCTCGCCGCCAAGCCGGGCAACAAGGTGTACGGCGTACCGTCGGTCAAGGCCAACTGGTACGCCGACGTGAAGCGGGCCGGCGCCATCGGGCGGAACGTGTTCTGGCCCGCCCCCAACGTCGACTCCGGGCTGGTCTCGCTGATCCGCCGCGAGCCGCCGAGGACCAGCGCCAGCCGCGCGGAGGTGTTCGCGGTCGTCGACGCCGCGTTCGCCCAGCGGCGCAAGACCCTGCGCGCCGCGCTGGCCGGCTGGGCCGGCTCCGCCGCCGGGGCCGAGCAGGCGCTCGCCGCGGCCGGCATCGACCACAAGCTGCGCGGCGAGATGCTGACGGTGGAGCAGTTCGCTGCGATCGCCGAGCACAAGCCCGCGAAGGACGCCGCGAAGGACAGCGGGAAGGAACCCGCGGAGGACAGCGAGTGATCACCGTACGGGTACCGGCCAAGGTCAACGTCCAGCTGGGGGTCGGCGGGCTGCGCGCCGACGGCTTCCACGACCTGGCCAACGTCTTCTTCGCCGTCGCCCTCGGGGACGAGGTCACCGCCACCGCGGGGGAGGGCGTGACGCTCGGCTGCACCGGCCCGGACGCCGCCGTCGTCCCGCTGGACGACAGCAACCTCGCCGCCCGCGCCGCCCGGCTGCTCGCCGCCCACCACGGCATCGCCGACCCGGGCGTGCACCTGCACATCGCCAAGGCCATCCCGGTGGCCGGCGGGATGGCCGGCGGCAGCGCCGACGGCGCGGCGGCCCTGGTCGCCTGCGACGCGCTCTGGCAGCTGGGCACCCCGCTGCCGGTGCTGCTGGAGCTGGCCGCCGAACTCGGCTCCGACGTGCCGTTCGCCCTGCTCGGCGGCGTCGCACTGGGCCGCGGCCGGGGGGAGATCCTGGAACCGCTGGCCGTCGAGGGCACCTTCCACTGGGTCTTCGCGGTCGCCGAGGGCGGCCTGTCCACCCCCGCCGTGTTCCGCGAGTGCGACCGGCTGCGCGAGGAGGCCGGCACCGGCTCCGGCGCCGCCGACGTCCCCACCCCCGACGCCGACCCGGCCCTGCTCGCCGCCCTCGCCGAGGGCGACGCCGTCGCCCTGGCCGCCGCGCTCGCCAACGACCTCCAGCCCGCCGCGCTCTCGCTGCGCCCCGCGCTCGCCGCCACCCTGCGGGCCGGCACCGAGGCGGGCGCGCTCGGGGCTCTGGTCTCCGGCTCCGGGCCGACCTGCGCCTTCCTGGCCAAGGACGCCGAGGCCGCCGCCGCGGTGGCCGACGCGCTGCGGGCCTCCGGCACCTGCCGGACCGCGCACGCCACCCACGGGCCGGTGCCGGGGGCGTCCGTCGTCGGCTGACGCGGTGAAGCCGCTCCGGCGGGCCCATTAGGCTGGAGAGATCGGGGTGTCCCGACAGGGGTGCCCGACCGCCGAGCGGCGGGCCGCCCCGCGACCGCCGAACCCAGGAGCGCAGCACACGTGGCCGTCAACCTCGCCACCATCGAGTCCGTCACGAAGGTCTACGGCACCCGTGCCCTGCTGGACGGGGTCAGCCTGGGCGTCAGCGAGGGCGACCGGATCGGCGTCGTCGGCCGCAACGGCGACGGCAAGACCACCCTCATCCGGATGCTCGCCAAGCTGGAGGAACCCGACGGCGGCCGGATCACCCACTCCGGCGGGCTCCAGATGGCCGTCCTCACCCAGCACGACTCGCTCGACCCGACGGCCACCATCCGGCACGAGGTGATCGCCGACCGGGCCGACCACGAGTGGCTCGGCGACGCCCGCATCCGCGACATCATCGAGGGCCTCTTCGGCGGCCTCGACCTCCCCGGCTTCGCCGACGGCCTGGACACCGTCATCGGCCCGCTCTCCGGCGGTGAGCGCCGCCGGATCGCCCTCGCCAAGCTGCTGCTCGGCTCGCCCGACCTGATCGTCCTCGACGAGCCCACCAACCACCTCGACGTCGAGGGCATCAACTGGCTCGCCGAACACCTCCAGAAGCGCCGCTCCGCGCTGGTCTGCGTCACCCACGACCGCTGGTTCCTCGACCAGGTCTGCACCCGGATGTGGGACGTCCAGAACGGCGAGGTGCACGAGTACGAGGGCGGCTACTCCGACTACGTCTTCGCCCGCGCCGAACGCTCCCGGATCGAGGCCGTCGAGGAGCAGAAGCGCCAGAACCTGGCCCGCAAGGAGCTCGCCTGGCTGCGCCGCGGCGCCCCCGCCCGCACCTCCAAGCCGCGCTACCGGATCGAGGCCGCCAACGCCCTGATCGCGGACGTGCCGGACCCGCGCGACAAGTCCGAGCTGATGAAGTTCGCCAACGCGCGGCTCGGGAAGACGGTCTTCGAGCTGGAGGACGTGACCGTCAAGGCCGGCCCGAAGCTGCTGCTGGAGAACGTCACCTGGCAGCTCGGCCCCGGCGACCGGATCGGCCTGCTCGGCGTCAACGGCGCCGGCAAGACCTCGCTGCTGCGCGCGCTGCGCGACGCGTACGCGAGCGAGGGCGACGTCCAGCCCGCGTCCGGCGTCATCAAGGTCGGCAAGACCGTGCGGCTGGCCTACCTGTCGCAGGAGGTCGCCGAACTGGACCCGACGACCCGGGTGCTCCAGGCCGTCGAGCAGGTCCGCTCGCGGGTCGACCTCGGCAAGGGCCGGGAGATGAGCGCCGGCCAGCTGTGCGAGCAGTTCGGCTTCGGCAAGGACAAGCAGTGGACGCCGGTCGGCGACCTGTCCGGCGGCGAGCGGCGCCGGCTCCAGCTGCTGCGGCTGCTGATGGACGAGCCCAACGTGCTGTTCCTGGACGAGCCCACCAACGACCTGGACATCGAGACGCTCAACCAGCTGGAGGACCTGCTGGACGGCTGGCCCGGCTCGATGATCGTCATCAGCCACGACCGCTTCTTCATCGAGCGCACCACGGACACCGTCCAGGCGCTGCTCGGCGACAAGCGGATGCGGATGCTGCCGAACGGCGTCGACGAGTACCTGGAGCGCCGGGCCCGGATGGCCGCCGCGGCCGCCGCGGCGCGCGCTGCTGCTCCGGGTGGGGCGGGCGCCGCGGGCGGGTCGGGTGCCCCGGCCGCCGACGGTGCTGCTCCGGCGCTGTCCGGCGGGGACCTGCGGACGGCGAAGAAGGAGATGCAGAAGCTGGAGCGGCAGATCGCCAAGCTGGACGAGAAGGAGTCCAAGCTGCACGCGCAACTCGCCGAGCACGCCGCCGACTTCTCCAAGGTCGCCGAACTGGACACGCAGCTGCGAGCGGTCCGGGACGAGAAGGAGGAGCTGGAGATGAGCTGGCTGGAGCTGGCCGAGCAGGTCTGAGCCCGGTCACCCGTCGGGCCGGGTGCGGAGGAGCGTTTCGAGCTCCTCCGCGGCCCGGCCCAGTGCGCTGCGCGTCGGGTCGTGCGGGGTGGTCGGACGGGGCGCCCGGTCCGTCCCGTCGTTCGCCGGGGCGGACGGCGGACGGTGCGCCCGGGCGGCGGCGGTCAGTTCGTCCAGTGCGCGCCGCACTCGGTCGACCTCGGCCGGGTCCGGCACCCGGCCGCCGTAGCGGATCTGCGCGGCGAAGGCCGCCACCGCGCCGCCCAGCCGTTCCAGCGCCGCCGTCGCCGGCAGCCACCGCTCGGCCAGCCGGCCGGTGGGCGGCGGCTCGGACAGTCCCTGCCGCACCTCCTGGCGGGCGTCCGCCAGCGACCGGTAGGCCGTACGGCGCAGCCACACCTGGGCGTTGCCGTGCCGGGCGGCGGCGTCGGTGTCGTCGTCGGATGCCGCGTTCCCGGTGGTGGCGTTCTCGACGACGGCGTCGAGGTAGGCCCGTAGCGCCGAGGCCGCCTCGACCAGCTCGGGTTCGATCCGGTGGCGCGGACGCTCCGGCCACAGCAGGTAGCCGAAGAGCAGGACGATCGCGCTGGCCAGCACGGTGTCCAGGACCCGCGGCCAGAACTCGGCGGCGCTGCTCTGCCCGCCGAGCTGCAACAGGACCAGCGCCATCGGCGTCATCACCACGGTGTTCAGCCCGTAGTGCGCCGCCGTGGCGTACGGGAGCAGGGCCACGCAGCCGGCGGCCATCGCGGTCAGTGCCCACTCGTCGGTGGTGGCCATGAGCAGCGCCGCCGTCACGGCCACCCCGAGCACCGTGCCGACCGAGCGGCTCACCGCGCGCAGGAACACCGAGCCGAGGTCCGGCTTGAGCACGAAGGCGATCGTCATCGGCACCCAGTAGCTCTTGCTGAGCGGGAAGTTGGCGGTGACCGCCGAGCCGACCGCGATGCACAGCGCGACCCGCAGCCCGTACCGGACCGACCCCCGGGACAGCAGCCGCGCCCGCAGCCGCCACGGGTCCGGCGGCGGCGCGGGGGCGGTGCCGAGCCGGGTGTCGCGGCCGGCCACGGTGTCGGCGGCGGCGCGCAGGGCCACGTCCAGGGCCTGCCGGGAGGGGGTGTCGGGCCGCCAGTCGGGGACGGCGACCTCGCCGCCGCCCTGCCGTACGGCGGCCGCCAGCCGGTTCGGCACCTCGGCCACCTCCGGCGGGACGGGGCGGCGGGCCCACAGCAGGCCGGTCGCCGCCTCGGTGGCGGCGAGGGCGGCCTCGTACATCCGGGCGCGGCGGTCGTGGCGGTTCTGGCGGTCCTGGTGGGTTCGGCGGCTGCGGCGGGTCGGACGCGTCGTACCGAGGAGGTCCTGGAGCTGGTTCAGCCGGGCCGTCAGCACCTGGCGCGAGGCGGCGGCCCGCGGACCGCCCAGATCGGCGAGCGTACGGCCGAGCGCGTCGTACGCGGCCGCCAGCGCCCGGTTGCGCGGATCCGCGGCCAGTCGGCTCGGCGCACCCGCCGGCAGCCCCAGCAGCACCACGAACAGGGCCCCGGCCAGCAGCATCGGCGCCGCCGCCCACCACGGCTGCGGCAGCGGCATCCCACTGCCCAGCGCCGCCGACACCAGCAGCAGCATCCCGGCCGCCGAACCGCGCGGACCCGTCGCACTCAGCGCGCCCGAGGCGAAGGCGGTCGACGTCAGCGCGGCACCCAGGACGAGGCCGTCCGCGTCGGCGTGCTGGAGAGCGGTACCGATCAGCATGCCGACCGCGGAGGCGAGCACGGCCGTCCCGATCCGGGCGGCCCGCAGCCCGCCCGGCTCCGCCCGGTCGTTCATCGTCGCGTGCATCGCCCCGAGCCCGGCGAACACCCCCAGATCCAGCCGGTGCACCAGCAGCCCCACCGCCAGCGGCACCGCCATGCCCACCGCCGCCCGCACCATCAGCGCCACCGGCACCGGCGGCCGCGCCGGCCGTACGGCACGGGCCCACCAGGGGGAATGGGAGGCGTCGAGGGAGCTCACGCGGTCACGTCCGTTCTGCGGCCTCGGGTCGCTGCTGTGCGACATTGCGCGGCAGATGGGGCGTACCGGGTCAGTCTACCCAGGGCCGGCCGGGCGGCTCGTACGTGTCAAGTTCGTACCGATCGCGTACGGGCGGGCCAAGGTCCCTGCCGGTCCGACAGAGGTGGTGGCTACGATGACGGAGGCGGAAACCGTCCACAGGGCGGACGGTGCACCGACCAGGACGGTACGAACCAGAAGTTGACGGTGTGTTGCGGCCGGAGCCGCCCCGGGCGCCCCGGGCGCGACCGGCCGTACGGGGGAGAGGTGAACTGCTGTGGCAGGCAATGCAACTAGTTCGGGGACGCCGACCCCTTCGGCGAGTCCGTCGCCCAGTCCGTCGCCGACGGCGACTCCTTCGCCGAGCCCTTCGCCGAGTCCGTCGGCGAACCCCTCGCCCAGCCCTTCGGCGAGTCCCGCGCCCAGCCCGACGTCCACCCCGGCGTCCAGCCCGGCGCCGAGCCCGTCGGGTACCGACCCGGGCGCCGGCGACACGGCTCCGTTCATGCTGGATCAGAAGCTTCCGTGGCCGCTGGGCGGGATCAACCTCGCCCCCATCGTCAGCACCATCCAGACGAACGGCAGCGCCAGTGACCTGGTGTCGGCCTTCGGCAAGCAGAACGTCCAGATCGAGCTCGATACGCTCCGGACGTTCGCCGGGAAGGTCGAAGCGCTGCTCGCCGCGATGGAGGGCTCGGCGGCCGCGCCGTACAAGCTCCAGCAGCAGAAGCTGACGAGCAAGAGCTTCGCGAGCGCGGAGTTCGCCGAGGCGACGGCCCTGACCACCGCCTACGAGAAGGTCCACGGCCAGCTCGTCCAGCTGCACAAGGACTTCGCGGCGCAGATCCAGGCGATGCAGACGGCGGTCTCGCAGACCGCGAGCAACTACGTGACCAACGAGGACCACACGACGGCCGCGCAGAACTCCGTCGCGAAGAACGCGGGTGTCACCACGCCGGCGTCGGGGTCGGGCGACGGCAGGTACTGATGGCCGCCTGGGGAGAGTTCTACGGGGAGACGGGGAGCAAGTAGTGTCAGCCAGCACGAATTTCGAAAGCTTGGAACACGCCCACCTGCGCAAGATGGTGTCCAGCACGGATCCGGCGACGGTCCTGAGCCGCGGCACCCAGCTGCAGTCGGCCGGCCGGGTGCTGAAGGAACTGAGCACGGCGCTCAAGTCGCATGTCGGCAACGTGACCTGGGAAGGTCCGGCTGCCGAGAGCTTCAAGACCTGGGTGAACAACCTGCAGCAGTCGGCGCAGATCATCGGCGAACACGCCACGACCGCGGGCAACGCGATGCACCAGGCCGGCGAGGCGCTCAGCACCGCCAAGGTCGCCGTGCCGGAGCCTCCGCAGACCGAGATCCAGACGGTCAACAAGCACAACAGCCAGTCGAACCTGCTCAGCATCCCCCAGCTCGCCGTCGGCCAGACCGCCGACCAGTACATGAAGTCGGTCAACCCCAACTGGGTGACTGCGGCGGAGTTCAACCAGGCCAAGGCGAAGGTCGAGAAGGAGCACCAGGAAGCCGTTCTCCAGATGGAGAAGCTGGCACAGGCGTACAACGCGGCGACGACCACGCTGAACGGGATTCCTGCGGACGTGGTGCTGCCCGGGACGCCTGGTGCCGGCGCAGATAAGCACGATTCGTCGACAATTTCGGGCGGTACCGGCGGGTCGGTGGGCTCCGGCGGATCAGTTCGCAGTCCCCGTTTGAGTGGTGGAAGCAGCGACGGTTCCAGCCCGTCCGGCGGCGGAAGCTACGGCGGCGGAAAGGTCCTGCCCCGTGACCCGGGCTCGGGCGGCCCCGGGCCGTCCGGTACGGGCAGCACCACGCCCCCGTCGCACAGTGGCGGCCAGCTCCCGCCCGCGCCGCAGGGCCCCGGGGGCTCGATCCCGCCGTCCTACCCGTCGGACCCGGTGAATCGTCCCGGCACCGACATCAACAGCCTGCCCACCCTGCCGACCCAGACCGGCCCGTACGGCCCCGGCGGCGGCCAGCTGCCGACGGACGGGCCGACCGGCCTTCCTGGCTACCCGAGCGGCCCAAGCGGTCCGAGCAACGGACCTGGTATCCCGAATGGCGGCCCGGTTCCGAGCTTCCCGGTCGGACCGGGCGGCGGAACCCTCCCGAGCAAGGGCGGCGGCCAGGTCCAGCCGCGGACGTCCCCGTTCGTCGGAACGCCGGGGCAGGGCAAGAGCGGTACCCCGGGGCTGCCCAGCGGGACGGTCTTCGGCAACCGCGAGGCGGGGCCGGGCGGCGGCCGGACCGGTGGGCCCGGCATGGGCGGCATGCACGCCGGCATGGGCGGTGCCCACGGTGGTGCGGTCGGCGCCGGCGGCGGCTCGCGCGGCCGGGGCCTGTCCTCGACCACCGGCGGGACGGTCGGCGGTCGCAAGGGACCGACCGCGGGCGGGGAGTTCACGCCCGGCGGCACCGGTCTGCGCAACCGCGCGGCGGGAGCCGGTGAGGGCGGCGCCCAGTCCAGGCAGAACGGCATGATGGCTCCCGGAGCGGCGGGCCACGGCGGCCGCAACGAGCGCGACCGCCGCAAGCGGGCCGACTACCTGCACGAGGACGAGGAGACCTGGACCAGCGGTACGCCGCACAGCAACCCGGACGTGATTGAGTAGGACGGCAACGACTGCCCGGCCACTGGGCATCCCCAGTGGCCGGGCAGTCCTGTTCGGGGCACGCTTCCCGGTCGACGGAGAGATTGACGAGGAGTTGTGATGGGGCGGACGAGCGCGCGATCGCGTTGGCGGGCTGCTGCTGCGGCGCTTCTGGCGGCAGGAATCGTGGTCGGCCCGATCGCAGCACCCGCGGTTGCCGAGGACACGATTCGGCAGCAGCAGTGGCATCTGGAGGCGATGCACGCCCCGGAGATGTGGAAGGTCACCAAGGGTCAGGGCATCACGGTTGCGGTGGTCGACAGCGGCTTCAAGCTGGACCATCCCGATCTGGACGGGCAGTTTCTGCCGGGTAAGGACTTCAGCGGAAGTCCCGGCGGTGTGGGGTCCTTCGCGGACGGCCACGGCACGGGCATCTCCAGCCTCATCGCCGGGACCGGGAAGGGGAACGCGGGGACCGGCGCACTGGGAGTGGCTCCTGGCGTCAAGATCCTTCCATTGAAAATCAATTCCGGAAAGGTCGGGACGCTCGTTTCGACCGACTTCCTTGATCAGATCGGGCAGTCCATCGCCTATGCAGTTGACCAGGGCGCGAAGGTCGTCAACATTTCACAGGGGATTGACGCGGTAACTGCTTTCCCGGCGGATGTGGCGAAGTTGAACGGGATCATCGCGGCGGCCAGGGGCAAGGGCGTTCTGGTGTTCGCCAGCGTCGGCAATGAAGCCGAGAAGGGAAATCCGGTCGAGTATCCCGGAGCGCTCCCCGGAGTGATTGGCGTCGGAGCCTCGGATCGAAACGGAACCGTTACGGCGGAGTCGGAGCGGGGCCCGCAGGTGGCGTTTATCGCGCCAGGCATGGATATGGTTGCGGCTTGCACTTCGTCCACGGGGTACTGCAAGAGTCACGGCACGTCGGACTCGACCGCCGTGGCGTCGGCCTCTGCGGCGCTGGTGTGGGCGGCACATCCGGACTGGACGGGGAACCAGGTCCTGCGAGTGCTCATCAATACCGCCGGGAAGGCGAATGATGGGGCTGGTCGCAACGACCTCATCGGTTACGGTGCGGTGCGACCGCGTATTGCCTTGACGGACCCGGGGGATCCAGGCCCTGCGAATGTGTCGCCGCTTCCGGTCGGCTCGGCTGCGCCGTCGGCGGCCCCGTTGCCTTCGGCGAGCGCGTCAGCCCCGGTGTCGTCGGTGCCGAGTCCGGCTGAAAGCCCGACTGAAGTGGCGGTGGGAGCGCCGACGGCGCAGCCTCAGGCGGGGAAGTCGTCGGGGTCGGGCAGCAGCACGTTGCCGATCGTGGCGGGTGTGGTGGCCGGGCTGGTGCTGGTGGCCGGTGTGGTGGTCGTCGTGATGCGGCGCCGGCGGAAGCCGGGCGCACAGCCGCAGCCTGACGCGGCCCAGGTGCCGCCGGTGCCGTCGCAGCAGCCGACGGGGGCGGTGCCCCCGCTTCCGCCGTCGTACCAGCCGCCGGTGCCGCCGGAGGACAACCCGTACGCGAGGTAGTTCAAGGTCTTGGGGGACCGTTGAGGTGGGTTCGTCGGCTTGTGGCGCTTGGCGGCGCGGGCCTGTGCGTGGTGGGGGCAGCGGCGACGCCGGCCATGGCCGATGGCTCGATTCGTGCCGATCAGTGGCATCTTGATGCCATGCATGCCCCCGAGATGTGGAATATCTCCAAAGGGGAGAACATCACGGTTGCTGTGATCGACGATGGCTTCAAACTGGACCACCCGGACTTGGCCGGTCAGTTCCTTCCGGGTAAGGATTTCAGTGGAAGCCCGGGTGGCGTCGGTTCCTATGCGGACGGCCACGGCACGCAGATGGCCAGCCTCATCGCGGGGACCGGGAAATCGGATGGCGGTAAGGGGGCATACGGCCTTGCGCCCCGCGCGAAGATTCTTCCCTTGAAGATCGCCAACGGATCCGAACACGCCGTCGTTTCGGCTGATTTCCTGGACCAGATCGGGCAGGCGGTGACATATGCGGTTGAGCAGGGCGCCAAGGTCATCAACATTTCGCAGGGGACCGCCGCCGTTACGACTTCTTCGGCTGATGTGGAGAAGTTGAACAAGATCTTGGCGTGGGCTCGAACCAAGGGTTCGCTGGTGGTCTCCAGTGTTGGAAACTCCGGCGATAAGGGGAACGTCGTCGAATATCCGGGAGCCCTGCCCAACGTGGTCGGGGTAGGCGCGTCGGACCGCAATGGCACGGTCACCGCTGAGTCCGAGCGGGGGCCGCAGGTCGTCTTTGTCGCCCCCGGTATGGACATGATCGGCGCCTGCACAAGCGCGACCGGGTACTGCAAGGGCCACGGCACCTCGGACGCGACCGCCCTGGTTTCCGCCTCGGCGGCCTTGGTGTGGTCGCTGCATCCGGACTGGACGGCGAACCAGGTCCTGAGGGTTCTCATCAACACCGCGGGGAAACCGAATGACGGGTCCAGCCGCAACGACCTCATCGGTTACGGAGCGGTGCGACCGCGTATTGCCTTGACGGACCCGGGGGATCCAGGCCCTGCGAACGTGTCGCCACTCTCGGTTGACATGGCCGCGCCGCCGGCGGTTCCGTCGCCTTCGGCGAGCGCGTCAGCCCCGGTGTCGTCGGTGCCGAGTCCGGCTGAAAGCCCGACTGATGTGGCGGTGGGAGCGCCGACGGCGCAGCCTCAGGCGGGGAAGTCGTCGGGGTCGGGCAGCAGCACGTTGCCGATCGTGGCGGGTGTGGTGGCCGGGCTGGTGCTGGTGGCCGGTGTGGTGGTCGTCGTGATGCGGCGCCGGCGGAAGCCGGTCGCACAGCCGCAGCCTGACGCGGCCCAGGTGCCGCCGGTGCCGTCGCAGCAGCCGACGGGGGCGGTGCCCCCGCCTCCGCCGTCGTACCAGCCGCCGGTGCCGCCGGAGGACAACCCGTACGCGAGGTAGTCGCGGACACGACGTGGGCCGCGACGCAGGCCGACACATGCGAGGGCGCCAGGGGGACCTGGCGCCCTCGCGCGTGTCGGGGGCGTGGGGCGGGGGGTGTGCGCCGAGGTCACTCGGGTGGGGGCTGGTGGGGGTGGGTGGGGGTGGCGAGGGTTGGCGGTATGGATGCGGAGGATGCTTGGCGGGTCGGGCAGGTGCGGCGGGCGGCGGCCGCGGCGCTGATCGGGACGGCGATCGAGTTCTACGACTTCTTCATTTACGGGACGGCGGCCGCGTTGGTGTTCGGGCCGGTGTTCTTTCCCGGGTTGGGCACCGTGGGGGCGCTGTTGGCGGCGTTCTCGGTGTACGCGGTGGCGTTCCTGGCCCGGCCGGTGGGGGCGGTGGTGTTCGGGCACTTCGGGGACCGGGTGGGGCGCAGGACGACGCTGGTGGTGTCGCTGCTGCTGATGGGGCTGGCGACGGCGGCGGTGGGGCTGCTGCCGGGGTTCGCGGTGTGGGGGTGGTGGGCGCCGGGGGTGCTGGTGGTGCTGCGGGTGTGTCAGGGCGTCGGGTTGGGCGGGGAGTGGGGCGGGGCGGCGCTGCTGATCGCGGAGAACGCCCCGGCCGGTCGGCGGGGGCGGTACGGGGGGTTTCTGCAGCTGGGCCCGACGATCGGGTTCGTGCTGGCGAACGGGGTGTTCCTGGCGCTGCAACTCGGCCTGGACGAAGGGGTGTTCCGTGCGTGGGGTTGGCGGGTGCCGTTCCTGGCCTCGTCGGTCATGGTCGCGGTGGGGCTGTTCGTGCGACTGCGGCTCGAGGAGTCGCCGCTGTTCCGGGCGGAGGAGCGGCGGGAGCGGCGGCAGCGGCTGCCGGTGCTGGAGGTGCTGCGCGAGCACTGGCGCCCGGTGCTGGCGGGCGGCGGGGCGATCACCGTGGGGTACGCGCTGTTCTACCTGACCACGACGTACGCGCTGGCGTACGCGACGACCGGGCTCGGGGTGGCGAGCACGCTGGTGCTGTCGATGCTGCTGGTCGGCGCGGTGGGGATGGCGGCGACGGTGTGGCTGAGCGCCTCGCGCAGTGACCGCTGGGGGCGGCGGCGGACCCTGGGGTGGGCGACGGGGCTGGCGGCGGCCTGGTCGCTGGTGCTGTTCCCGCTGCTGGAGACGGTGAGCCGGCCGCTGATGTTCGTCGGGCTGGCGGGGGCGATGGTGGTGCTGGGCGGCATGTTCGGGCCGCTCGCGGCGTTCCTGCCGGAGCTGTTCCCGACCCGGGTGCGCTACACGGGCGCGGCGCTGACGTACAACCTGGGCGGGGTGGTCGGCGGGGCGACGACGCCGCTGGTGGCGACCCGGCTGACCGGGGCGTACGGGACGGCGCAGCCGGTGGGCTGGTACCTGGCGGTGCTGGGGGTGCTGGCCCTGGGGTGCCTGCGGCTGCTGCCGGAGAACACCGGCGCGGAGCTCGCGGCGGTGGACGGTTCGCGGGACGGCGGGTGCCGGCGGATGCCCAGGTGGGGGGCGGACCCGGCGGCGTAGCGGCGCGATGTACGGAGGCGGCCGAGCGGGCCGGCCGGGGCCGGGAGCGCCGGGGCGGGCGGAGCGGAGGCCGATTTCCCTTCCTGGCCCGGGGCCGTGTAATGTCTTCCTTGTTCGAGCGGCCCGGAGAGACACCGGGCAAGCGAGCAAGCCCCTATAGCTCAGTCGGTAGAGCGTCTCCATGGTAAGGAGAAGGTCTGCGGTTCGATTCCGCATGGGGGCTCCACTGAAAGACCCTCGCCTCCCGGCGGGGGTCTTTCGCGTTCTCCGGCCGGTTCCGTACCGCCGACACGCCACGGCCTAGCGGGTCGGGTACGGAATGCGCTGTGATGGTGCGTCATCGGCCGCCCGCCCGAGGGGCGTGGGCACGAGCCGAACCCCGACCGGGAGGGCGTCATGGGTGTTCGACTCGTGGTGGTGGACGACCACCGGCTGTTGGCGGAGGCGCTGGCCACCGCACTGCAACTGCGCGGCCACCGGGTGCTCGCGGTCGGTTCCCCGGCCGGGGTCGCCGCCGACCTGGTGGTCGGACGGCGGCCCGAGGTGTGTCTGCTGGGGGTGGCCGCGCCGGGGGAGTCGGGTGCCTTCGAGGGGCTGCGCCGGATCCGTCGGGAACGCCCCGAGGTGGCGGTGATCGTGCTCGGCCCGGTGGGGGAACTGCGGGGGGTGGCGGGGGCGTTCGCGGCCGGTGCGGCCGGGTACGTGCCCAGCGACGAGCGGATCGAGGTGGTCGAGCGGGCCATCGGACGGGCGCGCGCGGGCGAGGCCGCGGTCGCGGTGGACATCCTGCGCGGCGCCTTCGACCAACTGCTGTGCCCGGCGGCCGAACCGGACGACGAGGCCGTCCGGCTGCTGCGGCTGCTGACCCGCCGTGAGGTGCAGGTGCTGGCCCGGATCGCGGACGGCGAGGACACCGCGGCGATCGCGGCCGGGATGCGGATCGCCGCCAGCACCGCCCGGACGCACGTCCAGCGGGTGCTGATGAAGCTCGGCGCGCGGACCCGGCTTGAGGCGGCCGCGGTGGCGGCCCGCACCGGTCTGCTGGAACGGATGGCCGGCGGCTGAGGAGCCGCCGGGGAGCCCGGAAGCAGTCGTCCGGGTGGTGCGGAGCACCCCGGTGCGATTGGGAGAATGACCCCGGTCGTACGCATTTCCGTCGACGGCTTCCGCCCGCCCGGGCGGACCGTCGTTCGCTGGAGGTCGCAACATGAGTAAGTACCTGGTCACGGGTGGCGCCGGCTACGTCGGCAGCGTGGTCGCCGCCCACCTGCTGGAGGCGGGGCACCAGGTGACCGTCCTGGACGATCTCTCCACCGGTTTCCGCGAGGGCGTTCCGGCCGGTGCCGAGTTCGTCGAGGGCCGGATCCAGGAGGCCGACAAGGTGCTGGACGGCTCCTTCGACGGGGTGCTGCACTTCGCCGCCTGCTCGCAGGTCGGCGAGTCGGTCGCGGACCCGGAGAAGTACTGGCGCAACAACGTGGCCGGCTCGCTGGAGCTGATCAGCGCGATGCGCGCGGCGGGCGTGCGCAGGCTGGTGTTCTCCTCCACCGCCGCCACCTACGGCGAGCCGGAGGCCGTGCCGATCGCCGAGACCGCGCGCACCGCGCCGACCAACACCTACGGCGCCACCAAGCTCGCGGTGGACCACCTGATCACCGGTGAGGCGGTCGCGCACGGCCTGGCCGCCGTCTCGCTGCGCTACTTCAACGTGGCGGGCGCGTACGGTGCGTACGGCGAGCGGCACGACCCCGAGTCGCACCTGATCCCGCTGGTCTTCCAGGCCGCGCTGGGGCAGCGCCCGCACATCGCGGTGTACGGCGACGACTACCCGACGCCGGACGGCACCTGCATCCGCGACTACATCCACGTCGCCGACCTGGCCGAGGCGCACCTGCTGGCGCTGGACGCGGCCGAGCCGGGCGAGCACCTGATCTGCAACCTGGGCAACGGCAGCGGCTTCTCGGTGCGCGAGGTGATCGAGGCGGTCAAGCGCGTCACCGGTCGGGAGATCCCGGTGCGGGTCGAGGGCCGCCGGGCCGGCGACCCGGCGGTGCTGGTGGCCTCGGCCGCCCGCGCCCACGAGGCGCTCGGCTGGACCCCGCGCCGCCCCGACCTGGACGAGATCGTCGCCGACGCCTGGAAGTTCACGCTGGCGAAGAACGACCGCTGAGCGACGGCCCGCTGAGCGACGGCCGCTGAGTAGCGGCCGGCGGGTAACGGCCCGCTGGGCAACCGCCGCCGAGCGGACGCCGGTTGGGGGCGGGCCGGCTCCCGCCGCCGCGGGGGCACCGCACCGGGAACGCCCGGAAGCGGTGCCCCGCGGCGGCCGCTCGACGGCTCAAGTCCGGTCAGCCGCACGCCTCCTGGCGAAACTTCACCGAATCGCCACGAGCGCGTTTGCCGCCCCGTAGGCTGAGTGCGGTACCGGTGGGGGCCGGCGCCCGTTCGGCCTCACCGGCCACCGGTGGGCGGGCGGAACGGCGGGTCCGGAACGCGGATGCCGGGCCGGTCCCCGTCCCCGGGCTCGGGCGGTGTGAGCAGGGGGAGGGACGATGGGGCGGATTCGCGTCCTGGTGGTCGACGACCACCGGATCTTCGCCGAGGCACTGGCCGCGGCGCTGGCCGCCGAGCCGGACGTGGACGTGGGGGCGGCCGGGAGTGCCGCCGCCGCCGAGCGGGCCCTGGAGCGGGCGGCCGGCGAGGGCCGGTCCTACGACGTGGCACTGATCGACGCCGACCTCGGCGGTGAGGCGTCCGGCGCGGGCGGAGTGCCCGGCACGGCCGGAACGATCGGAGCGACCGGGACCTCCGGTATGGCCGGGTCGCCCGGCGGGTCCGGAGCGGCCGCGCCGCACGCCCGCCGCCGGCCCGGTGCGGAGTACCCCGAGGAGGCCCGGCGCGGCCGCTCCGCCCCGCCGGTGCCGCAGCCGCGCCGGCCGGCCGTACCGGCGGGGGCGCCGGTCCCGCCGTCGGGCGGGCTGCCGCCCGTCGGCCGGTCCGCGGTGGACCCGCTGCGCGGCGACCAGCTCAGACCCGCCGCCCCGCCGCCCGACGGCATCACCCTGCTGGCCCGGCTCCGCCGCGCCCACCCGGGGCTGCGGGCCGTCGTCCTGGCCACCGCCGACGATCCGCACCGCGCCGCCCGCGCCCTGCACGCGGGCGCCACCGGCTGGGTGGCCAAGGAGAGTTCGCTGGCCCGGCTGCTCGCGGTGGTCCGGGGCGTGCTGCGGGACGAGACGCACCTGCCGCCCGCGCTGCTCACCGGAGTGATCCGGGAGCTCACCACCGCCCGGCGGGACCGCACCGAGAGCGAGCGGCTGGTGGACACCCTGACCCCGCGGGAGAAGCAGATCCTGCGCTGCATGGTCGCGGGCCTCGGCCGGCAGGCCGTCGCGGAGCGGCTCTACCTGTCGCCGCACACCGTCCGGACGCACATGCAGAACGTGCTGGGCAAGCTCGGGGTGCACTCCACGCTGGCGGCCGTCGCGGTCGCCCGCCGGGCCGGGGTCAGCCCCGCCGAGCCGGCCGTGCCCCCGCCGCCCTCGGTGGTCGGCACCGTCGACCGGCCCTGAGGACGGGGCCGCCGGGTCTGGAGGCCGTCGTCAGCCCGGGATGTTGTCGAACGGGGCGACCAGCAGCCGCAGCAGCGCGGCGAGTTCGGTCTGCTGGCCGGAGGTGAGCTGGGCGAGCAGTTCGCGCTCGTGCGCGAGCAGCCCGGCGAGCGCCTGGTCGGCGCGGTCGCGGCCGTCGTCGGTGAGCCGGACCAGCACGCCGCGCCGGTCGTCCGGGTCGGGCAGGCGCTTGACCAGGCCCTTGCCGGTGAGCCGGTCGATCCGGTTGGTCATGGTGCCGGAGGTGACCAGGGTCTGGGTGAGCAGCTGGCCGGGGGAGAGCTGGTACGGGGAGCCGGCCCGCCGAAGGGCGGTCAGGACGTCGAACTCCCAGGGCTCCAGGCCGTGCTCGGCGAAGGCGGTGCGGCGGGCGCGGTCGAGGTGCCGGGCGAGCCGGCTGACCCGGCTGAGCACCTCCAGCGGCTCCACGTCGAGGTCGGGGCGCTCCCGGCGCCACGCTGCGACCAGCCTGTCGACCTCGTCCTCCATGACGATCAGTGTATCGGTGGATGTGTCGATGTGAAGTCTCTTGACATCGAGAAATGTGCCAGCGAGGCTACCGGGGGATATCTTGATGTCGAGATACCTGCGAGGTGAACCGTGACCACCCCCGTCTGGGACCCGGCGCAGTATCTGCGCTTCGCCGACGAACGCACCCGCCCGCTGCGCGACCTGCTCGCCCGCGTCCCCGCCCTCCCGCACCCCGGTGCCGAGGTGGTCCTGGACATCGGCTGCGGCCCCGGCAACTCCACCGCCGTGCTGCGCGAGCGCTGGCCGCGGGCCCGCCTCACCGGCGTCGACAACTCCGCCCCGATGCTGGCCACCGCCCGTACCCGGGGCGAGCCCGACGCCGAGTACCTGCTCGCCGACGCCCGCGACTACGACCCGGCGCCGGCCCGGCCCGACCTGATCGTCTCCAACGCCACCCTCCAGTGGGTGGACGGGCACCTGGCGCTGCTGCCGCGCTGGGCGGACGCCCTCGAACCCGGCGGGGTGATCGCCTTCCAGGTGCCGGGCAACTTCGACGCCCCCAGCCACACCCTGCTCGCCGACCTGCGCGGCAGCGCCCGCTGGCGGGACGCGCTCGGCGGCGAGGGCGTCCGGGCCGGCGTCCACCAGCCCGAGCGCTACCTCGACGCCCTGGCCGCCGCCGGCTGCGTCCCGGACGTCTGGGAGACCACCTACCTGACCCTGCTGCCGGGGCCGGACCCGGTCCTGGAGTGGGTCAAGGGCACCGCGCTGCGCCCGGTCCTCACCCGGCTCACCGACCCGGCCGACCGGGCCGCCTTCCTCGCCGAGTACGGGCGGCTGCTGCGCGAGGCCTACCCGGCCGGGCCGCACGGGACGGTGTTCCCGTTCCGGCGGATCTTCGCGGTGGGGACCAGGCGGTCGGTCGGGGCCGGGCGGTCGGGCTGAGTCGGACGGGCCGAGCGGGCGGAGCGGGCCGAGTCGGGACGGTCAGCCCTGGCGGTCGCCGACCAGCTTCGGGTGGCGCTCCAGGCCCTCCAGCCCGTGCCAGGCGAGGTTCACCAGGTGCGCCGCCACCGTCGCCTTGTCCGGCTTGCGGACCTCCAGCCACCACTGCCCGGTCAGCGCGACCATCCCGACCAGCATCTGCGAGTACATCGGGGCCAGCCGGGCGTCGAAACCGCGGGACTTGAACTCCAGGCCCAGGATGTCCTCGACCTGCGTGGCGATGTCGCTGATCAGCGACGCGAAGGTGCCGGTCGACTGGGCCACCGGCGAGTCCCGGACCAGGATCCGGAAGCCGTCCGTCGAGGTGTCGATGTAGTCCATCAGCGCGAAGGCGGCCTGCTCCAGCAGCTCGCGCGAGTGCCCGCCGGTCAGTGCTCCGGTCACCATGTCCAGCAGCAGCTGCATCTCGCGGTCGACGACCACCGCGTACAGCCCCTCCTTGCCGCCGAAGTGCTCGTACACCACGGGCTTCGACACCCCGGCGCGCTCGGCGATCTCCTCCACCGAGGTGCCGTCGTAGCCGCGCTCCGCGAAGACCGTCCGGCCGATCTCCAGCAGTTGCTCGCGCCGCTGCTTGCCGGTCATCCGGACCCGGGCGGCCCGGCGGCGCGGGGTCGGGGGCGAGCCGCCGCCGGTGCCCCGGTCCGGACCTCCGTCGCCGGCGCCGGCCGCCGGTGCAGCGGCCCGCGGACGGGCGGGCGCCGTGGCGGGCGCCGCGTCCGTCCGCGTGCTGTGGTGACCGCCTGTGCTGTCTGCGCTGCTCCCGTTCACCCCTACATCATGCTGGAAGCGCCGCCTCATGCGGCGCGGCGGGCGGCGATCCGCTGCGCGTCCGGCCAGCGGACGTCCCGCACCCAGCCGGCCAGCTCGAACCAGCGGATCAGCCGGGCCGAGGAGTCGATCTGCCCGCGCAGCACCCCGTGCCGGGCCGCGGTCGGGTCGGCGTGGTGCAGGTTGTGCCAGGACTCCCCGCAGGAGAGCACGGCGAGCCACCAGACGTTGCCGGAGCGGTCCCGGGAGCGGAACGGGCGCCGGCCGACGGCGTGGCAGATCGAGTTGATCGACCAGGTGACGTGGTGCAGCAGCGCCACCCGGACCAGCGAACCCCAGAAGAAGGCGGACAGCGCGCCCTCCCAGGACAGGCTCACCAGGCCGCCGACCAGCGCGGGCAGCAGCAGCGAGACGGTGGTCCAGAGCCAGAACAGCCGGGAGATCCGCCTCAGGGCCGGGTCACGCACCAGGTCGGGGGCGTACTTGGCCTGCGAGGTCTGCTCCTCGTCGAACATCCAGCCCATGTGGGCCCACCACAGGCCCTTCATCAGCGCCGGGACGCTCTCCCCGTAGCGCCACGGCGAGTGGGGGTCGCCGTCCTTGTCGCTGAACCGGTGGTGCTTGCGGTGGTCGGCCACCCAGCGCACCAGCGGGCCCTCGACCGCGAGGCTTCCGACGATCGCCAGGGCCAGGCGCATCGGGCGGTTCGCCTTGAACGCGCCGTGGGTGAAGTAGCGGTGGTAGCCGACGGTGATGCCGTGGCAGGTGAGGAAGTACATGGCGACGGTGATCGCGAGGTCCGTCCAGCCCAGCCCCCACCCCCAGGCCACCGGGACGGCGGCCACCAGGGCGGCGAACGGCACCAGGATGAACAGCGAGAGCGCGAGCCGTTCGGCCAGGCCCTGCTTCTCCCCGCCACGGGTGGCGGACAGCTGCGCGGCCGCGGCGTCGGTCTCGACGGTCCCGTCGGTCTCAGGGGTCACGTCGGGATCGGCGGGGCCGGCGGTCACGTCGGAATCGGCGGAGTCGGAGTCGGAGTGGGGAGACGGAGTGCGGGACGCGGCGTTCCCCGCGCGCGCCTCGCCTGCCTGGATGGTCATGGGCGTCCCTAATGCGGCGTCCCGGAACGGGAGTGATGCGGACCTACGTTGGCGTAACCTACGGCATCGTAGGTTGCGCTCCGTGTCCAGGGGAACACTCCGCAACGCGGCGCTCGAGTGAATTCACCCGGCTGGATGGACGAACCGGAGGGCCGCCGGGTCCGGTCGCCGGGAACGGAATCGGGTTCGTGGATCGGTGCAAGTCGATACCCACGGCAGGGCCCACTCGGGTAGGGTCTGACACGACTGTCCGCCGTGGTGTAATGGCAGCACAGGGCCCTTTGGAGGCCTTTGTCTGGGTTCGAATCCTAGCGGCGGAGCCTCTGCACGCCTCGGGTTCGGGCGTTTTCCACCGCGCCGGTATTGTCGGTGCTGCTCGGCGGACTGTGCGAATGGCGACCGGCCTGGGTCCGGGCCGGGCCTGCTCTGCCCTCTCTGTGAACTTACCGAGGAGCCTCCCCGCATGGGTGCCAATTCGCTTGCCGCCGTTGTCGTGCTCGCCGCCGGTGGCGGGACCCGGATGAAGTCGAACAAGCTGCCCAAGGTGCTGCACGAGGTGTGCGGGCGCTCGCTGGTGGGTCACGCGGTCTCGGCGGCCCGGGAACTGACCCCGGACCAGCTGGTCGTGGTGGTCGGCCACCAGCGCGAGCAGGTCGTGGGGCACCTGGCGGAGCACTACCCGGCCACCCGCACCGCGGTGCAGGAGCAGCAGAACGGCACCGGGCACGCGGTGCGCACCGCGCTGGAGTCGCTGACCGCCGACGGCGTGGTGCTGGACGGCACCGTCATCGTCACCGCCGGCGACTCGCCGCTGCTGACCGGGGAGACCCTGCGCCGGCTGGCCGACGCGCACACCGCCCAGCGCAACGGCGTCACCGTGCTGACCGCCGTCGTCCCCGAGCCCTTCGGCTACGGCCGCATCCTGCGCGACGAGGACGGCACCGTCGCCGCGATCGTCGAGGAGCGGGACGCCAGCGCCGCCCAGCGCGCGATCACCGAGATCAACTCCGGTGTCTTCGCCTTCGACGCCGAGCTGCTCACCGCGGCGCTGGGCGAGCTCACCACGGACAACTCGCAGGGCGAGGAGTACCTGACCGACACCCTGGAGATCCTGCGCAAGGCGGGTCACCGGGTCGGCGCCGTGGTGGCCGAGGACCACCGGGACATCCTGGGCATCAACGACCGGGTCCAGCTGGCGCAGGCCCGCCGGCTGCTGAACGACCGCCTGCTGGAGCGGGCGATGCGCGAGGGCGTCACCGTGGTGGACCCGGCGACCACCTGGTTCGACGTGCAGGTCAGTTACGAGCCGGACGCCGTGGTGCTGCCGAACACCCAGCTCCAGGGCGCCACGCACCTGGGCGAGGGCTGCGAGGTGGGCCCGAACTCGACCCTCAGGGACACCCTGGTCGGCGCCGGCGCCCGGGTGAGCAACACCACCGCCGACCGCGCCGAGGTGGGCGAGCTGGCCACCGCCGGGCCGTACGCCTACCTGCGGCCGGGGGCCAAGCTGGCCCGCAAGGCGAAGGTCGGCACCTACGTCGAGGTGAAGAACTCCGAGCTGGGCGAGGGCGCCAAGGTGCCGCACCTGTCCTACATCGGCGACGCCACGATCGGCGAGGGCACCAACGTCGGCGCGGCCTCGGTCACCGTGAACTACGACGGCGTGAACAAGCACCGCACGGTCATCGGCGCGCACTGCCGTACCGGCTCCGACAACATGTTCATCGCCCCGGTCACCATCGGTGACGGCGCCTACACCGCCGCCGGCTCGGTGGTCACCAGCGACGTCCCGGCCGGGGCCCTCGGTGTGAGCCGGGCCACCCAGCGCAACATCGAGGGCTGGGTCGAGCGCAAGCGCCCCGGGACGGTGTCCGCGCAGGCCGCGAAGGCGGCGGTGGACGGGGCCGAGCAGGCCTGAGCGGGCGGGCCGGAGCCCTAGGGCAGGTCCCGAGGCGGACGGTTTCTGCGCGGGCGCGTAACCTGGGGGACATACGTGCGCCACTGGGCTTACCGCCCGTGTCCAGGCGTACCGACATTCCCCCGACCCCGTACCGCGCGTGGGCCTCGCCTGCCCGCACCGGGTCGAGGGTTCAGCGTCCGCAACGCGAGGAGACGGTGCAGTGAGCGGGATCACGACGTCGGGTGAGAAGAAGCTGAAGCTCTTCTCCGGCCGTGCCCACCCGGAGCTGGCGAAGGAGGTGGCCGAGGCGCTCGGGACCGAGCTGGTCCCCACCAAGGCCCTGGACTTCGCCAACGGCGAGATCTACGTCCGCTTCCTGGAGTCCGCGCGCGGTGCGGACTGCTTCGTGATGCAGAGCCACACGGCTCCCATCAACCAGTGGATCATGGAGCAGCTGATCATGATCGATGCTCTGAAGCGGGCCTCCGCCAAGAGCATCACCGCGATCCTGCCGTTCTACGGCTACGCCCGCCAGGACAAGAAGCACCTCGGCCGCGAGCCCATCTCGGCCCGCCTGATCGCCGACCTGCTGCGCCAGGCCGGCGCCGACCGCCTGATGGCCGTGGACCTGCACACCGCGCAGATCCAGGGCTTCTTCGACGGCCCGGTGGACCACCTGTTCGCGCTGCCGCTGCTGGCCGACTACATCGGCGGGAAGGTCGACCGCTCCAAGCTGACCGTCGTCTCGCCGGACGCCGGCCGGGTGAAGGTCGCCGACCAGTGGTGCGACCGGCTGGACGCCCCGCTGGCGATCATCCACAAGCGCCGCGACATCACCCAGGCCAACACCATCCTGTCGGCCGACGTGGTCGGTGACGTCAAGGACCGGGTCTGCGTGCTGGTCGACGACATGATCGACACCGCCGGCACGATCTGCGCCGCAGCCGACGCGCTGTTCGACAACGGCGCCGCGGACGTCCTGGTGGCGGCCACCCACGGTGTGCTCTCCGGCCCGGCCGCGGACCGGCTGAAGAACTCGCGGGTGAGCGAGTTCGTGTTCACCAACACGCTGCCCACCCCGGCCTCGCTCCAGCTGGACAAGATCACCACGCTGTCCATCGCCCCGTCGATCGCCGCCGCGATCCGCGAGGTCTTCGAGGAGGGCTCGGTGACCAGCCTCTTCGAGGGCGTGCACTGACGAAGCCCGTGCAGGCGGCCCCGGTCCGGACGGACCGGGGCCGCCGCCGATTTCGCGGGAGGCCGTCCGTGCGGTTAGACTCGTGAAACTGCTCGGCGAGGGATGCCGTGTGCCCGCTCGCCGGGTGCCCGCTCCGTGATCGACGCGCTGCCGGTGCCGGATCAACGTCCGCCCGGCAGGCCGTTGCCGCCGAGTGACCCCCGAACGTACTGAGGGTGTGGTCCCGGCGGTTTTTCGCGTTGCCTGCACCCCCGCGCCATTTCCACGAGGAGTGCAGTCGTGTCCGAGATCCGTATCGCCGCTGAGACCCGTACCGAGTTCGGCAAGGGTGCCGCCCGCCGCGCCCGCCGCGCCGGCTTCGTCCCGGGTGTCGTCTACGGCCACGGCCACGCCCCGGTTCACCTGAACCTGCCCGGCCACGACCTGATGATGGCCCTGAAGACCCCGAACGCCCTGCTGGTCGTCCCGATCGAGGGCAAGGACGAGTACGTCCTGCCGAAGGCCGTCCAGCGCGAGGCCATCAAGCGCACCATCGAGCACGTCGACCTGCTGCTGGTCAAGCGCGGCGAGACCGTCACCGTCGAGATCCCGGTCCACACCGAGGGCGAGCTGGCCCCGGGCGGCAACCTGCTGGAGCACGTCCTGCAGGCCCTGCCGGTCGAGGCCGAGGCCACCCACCTGCCCGAGGCCGTCACCGTCTCGGTCGAGGGCCTGGAGGCCGGTGCCTCGATCACCGCCGGCGACATCGAGCTGCCCAAGGGCACCTCGCTGGCCGTCACGGCCGACACCGTCGTGCTGCAGGTCATCGGCGCCCAGGCCTCGCAGGCCGACGCCGACGCCGAGGCCGCCGAGGCCGCCGCCGAGGCCTGAGCCTCGCACCGCTAGTTGAGACCGCTGCCCCGGTCGCTCCCACTGGAGCGCCCGGGGCAGCGGTGTGTCCGGGATGATGGCGACGAGCGCACAGACGAGGAGTGGAAGCGGCATGGCGGACGAGTACGAGGGCCCCTGGCTGGTGGTGGGGCTGGGCAACCCGGGCGAGCAGTACGCCCGGAACCGGCACAACATCGGGTTCATGGTGGTGGACCTGCTGGCGCAGCGGATGGGCGCCAGGTTCAAGGCGCACAAGAGCCGGGCGCAGGTGGCCGAGGGACGGCTGGCGGGCAGGCGGGTGGTGCTGGCCAAGCCGACGTCCTTCATGAACCTCTCCGGCGGGCCGGTGACGGCGCTGCGGGACTTCTACAAGGCGCCGACCTCGGCGCTGGTCGCGGTCCACGACGAGCTGGACATCGACTACGCGACGCTGCGGCTGAAGCTGGGCGGCGGGGACAACGGCCACAACGGGCTGAAGTCGATCACCAAGTCGCTGGGCCCGGACTACTACCGGGTGCGCTGCGGGATCGGCCGTCCGCCGGGCCGGATGGAGGTCGCGGACTTCGTGCTGAAGGACTTCTCCTCCACCGAGCGCAAGGAGCTGGAGTGGTTCGTGGACCGCTCGGCGGACGCGGTGGAGGCGCTGCTGTCCGAGGGGCTGGAGCGGGCCCAGGGGACGTACAACTCCTGATCCGCTGACCGCCCGTCAGGGCGGGCGCGGGTACGCAACGGTCGTACAACGCTTGCCCGTCCACACCTGAATCGGCGTGAGAGCCCCGTGCCGGATCGGATAGCGTCGGCCTGGTACGCGAACGAGTCCTGGGGAGTTCTCGATGCGGGGATTGCGTCCGGTCCGCCGAGTGCGGCGGAGCCGGGTGGTGGAGCTGAAGCGGCTCGGACGGCGGGTCGGTACGGCCGGTGCGCTGGGGGCGGCCGGGGTGCTGCTGTCGAGCGGCGCGGTGGCGCACGCGGAGCCGGTCGCCGAGTCGGACCCGGCGGTCGCGCCGGAGCCGGCGGCGGCGCAGTTCGGGCCGGTGCTCGGCGATTCGATGGGCCCCGACGCGGGGCTGCTGGCGGTCGGCGGCGGCCTGGTGGTGGCGGCCGGCGGTGCGGCGCTGTGGCTGAAGCGCAGGCGCGCGGGCGAGGGCGCGGAGTAGGAACCGCCATGGCGAGGGGCCGGTGTCCCGGGACACCGGCCCCTCGGCCGTTCTCGGGCCCCGGCCGGAGGTCCGGCCGGGGCGGCCGTCAGCCGGTGTTGCGCAGGCCGGCGGCGATGCCGTTGACGGTCAGCAGCAGCGCGCGGGCGCGCAGCGGGTCGTCCTGGCGGCCGGCCGCGAGCTCCTCGCGCTGGCGGCGCAGCAGCGCGACCTGGAGGTAGGAGATCGGGTCGAGGTAGGCGTCGCGGACGGCGAAGGTCTGCTTCAACACCGGGTTGTGCTCCAGCAGTTCGCTCTCGCCGGTGAGCCGGAGCACCTCGCGCAGGGTGAGCGCGTGCTCGGCCTTGATCTGGTCGAAGACGTGGTGCAGCTCGCCGGGCACCAGCTGCTCGACGTAGTGGGCGGCGATCCGCAGGTCGGTCTTGGCCAGCGTCATGGCGACGTTGGACAGGAAGTTGCGGAAGAAGTGCCACTCGCCGTACATCTCGTCCAGCACGTCGCCCAGGCCCGCCGCGCGGGCGGCGGCGAGGCCGGAGCCGACGCCGTACCAGCCGGGGACGATCTGCCGGGACTGGGTCCAGCCGAACACCCACGGGATGGCCCGCAGGCCGTCCAGGCCGGCGCCGGAGTCGGGACGACGGGACGGACGGGAGCCCAGGTGCAGCGAGGCGAGCTGGTCGACCGGCGTGGAGGCGAAGAAGTACTTCGGCAGGTCCTCCTGCTCGACCAGGGAGCGGTAGGCGGTGTGGGCGGCCTCGGACACCTGGTCCATCGCGGCGTCCCAGCGGGCCAGCGACTCGGGGGCCTGGCGCGGGGCGGTGTGCAGCGCGGAGGCGGAGAGCGTGGCGGAGAGGGTCAGCTCCAGGTTCTCCCGGGCCAGCGAGGGGAGCAGGTACTTGTCGGAGATGACCTCGCCCTGCTCGGTGACCTTGATCTCGCCCTCCAGGGTGCCCCAGGGCTGGGCCAGGATGGCCTCGTGCGAGGGGCCGCCGCCGCGGCCGACGGTGCCGCCGCGGCCGTGGAACAGGCGCAGCCGGATGCCGTAGCGGTGGGCGACGTCGCGCAGCCGGCGCTGGGCGCGGTGGATCTCCCACTGGGAGGTGGTGATGCCGCCGAACTTGGAGGAGTCGGAGTAGCCGAGCATGACCTCCTGGACGTCGCCGCGCAGCGAGACGAGCAGGCGGTAGGACGGGTCGGAGAGCATCTCGTCGAGGATGCGGTCGGCCTGCTGGAGCTCGTCGGTGGTCTCCAGCAGCGGCACGATGCCGATCTTGGCGATGCCGGCGTGCAGGTCGATCAGGCCGGCCTCGCGGGCCAGCACGGTGGCGGCGAAGACGTCGTCGGCGCCCTGGCACATGGAGATGATGTAGCTCTCGACGATCTCGTCGCCGAACCGCTCGAAGCCCCCGCGGATGGTGTTGAACACGCCGAGGGTCTTGGTGCCGGCCTCGTCCAGCGGGGCCGGGGTGGGGGCGAGCGGGCGGCGCGAGCGGAGTTCCTTGGCGAGCAGCTTCTGCCGGTACTCGCGGGGCATGTCGGCGTAGCGCCAGGCCTCCTCGCCGAGCCGGTCGAAGAGCTGGCCGAGGGCGTGGTGGTGGGCCTCGGCGTGCTCGCGCACGTCCATGGTGGCGAGTTGCAGCCCGAAGGCCTCGACGGTGCGGATGGCGCGGGCGAGGCGGCCGTCGGCGATCAGCTCGCCGCGGTGGGCGCGCAGCGAGTCCTGGATCAGCCGCAGGTCGGCGATCAGCTCGCGGGTGCCGAGGTAGTCGCGGCCCTCGACGTGCGGGGTGCCGCCGGCCAGCCGCTCGCGGGTGTTCTCCAGCTTGAGCCGGATGCAGGTGGCCTTGAGGCGGTAGGGCTCCTCGGCGTTCATCCGCTTGTAGCGCGGGCTGAGTTCGGGGAGCAGGTGCAGGTCGGTGTTGAGCGAGGCGAGCAGCTCGACCGAGGCGCCGGCCAGCCGCTCGGAGGTGGAGAGCGTGTTGCGCAGGTCGTCGATCGCGGCGAGCGCGTCCTTGATGCCGTACTCGTGCTGGAGGTTGAGGACGTCCCAGGTGACCTGCGGGGTGACGTTGGGGTTGCCGTCGCGGTCGCCGCCGATCCAGGTGCCGAAGGTGAGCGGCCGTACGCCGTCGGGCAGGTTCAGGCCGACCCGGGCGAGCTCCTCGTGCAGCTCCTCCAGGACCTCGGGGACGGCCTCGCGGTAGAGCTCGTCCAGGTAGTAGACGGCGTTGCGGGCCTCGTCGGTGGGCTCGGGGCGGGCGATGCGCAGCTCGTCGGTCTGCCAGAGCAGGTCGATGACCTCGGCCAGGCGGCGGTCGGCGGAGCGCTTGGCGCTGCTCGTACGGGCCTGGTCGGCGGCGGCCAGGCCGGAGGTGACCTCGTCGCGGTGGATGCGGTCGAGGAGTTCGCCGATCCGGCGCAGCTTGTTGAGGACGCTGCGGCGGGCGGCCTCGGTGGGGTGCGCGGTGAAGACCGGACGGACCGCGAGGTGGGCCAGGGTGTCCTGGAGGTGCTTGGGGTCGGCCTCGGCGAGCTGGTCGGCGGTCTGCGCGAGCAGCGAGCCCTCCCGGGCGCGGCGGGTGGCGAACTCCCGGCCGCGGTGCACCTGCTCGGTGACGTTGGCGAGGTGGAAGTAGGTGGAGAACGCCCGGACCAGCTTGGCGGCGGTGTCCAGGTCGATGTCGGAGAGGAGTTCGGCGGTGGCCTCGCCGTCGGTGCGGCTCAGCAGGCGGACCTGTTCGACCAGGCCCAGCAGCTGGGGGCCCTCCTGGCGGACCAGCGTCTCGCCGAGCAGGTCGCCGAGACGGCGGATGTCCGCGCGCAGGGCTGAGTTGTCGGCGATTGCGCCGGCTGTGGCACCGGGCGTGGGGTTGTCCGCCGGGGTGGGGACCGGAGCGGTCACGGCTGGCTCCCTGTGGTGGTGGGGTTCGGCAACGGCTCATCGTCACAGGTCCACACGCGTGTGGCGGGTGTGACGCGTGCGGACCGCGCTGTCCGACGCGACCAGCATAGGTGTCGGGGCGGGCGGTGTCCGCGAGGTGGCCGGATGGCGGACAACGCTGCCGAAAACCACCTGTGGTCTGGACCACTTGGCGGCTTCGGGGGGTGTACCGGGCAATCCCGGTGGGGAGGGGAGCAGGTTGCCGCTTACGCTGTGGGGCATGAGCAAGTCGCCTGGGGAGCGCGTGCCGGTCCGGTCGTTCTGGTGGTGGAAGCGGCCGCGCAGCGCTTTCCTGGACATCGGGCTGGCCCTGCTCGCCGCGGTGGAGTGCGCGACCAGCACGATCGCCTTCCTCTCCGCCCGGATCCACGTCACCACCGCGGGAGCGGTCGGCATAGCCGTGCTCGGCACGCTGGCCGGCGGCTCGCTGATGGTGCGCCGGCGCTGGCCGGCCGTCCCGGTGCTGGTGACGCTGCTGGTGATGCCCGGAATGCTGGGCGTGGTGCTGCTGGTGGTGGCGCTGTACACGCTGGCCTCGACCTGGGAGTGGCCCTCGCGCCGCCGCCGGGTGGTGGCGCTGTCCGCGCTGGCCTTCGCCGAGGCGGCCGCCGTGATGGCGGTGTCGCTGATGACGCCCGAGGACTCGCCGGTGGACCCGCCGCCGCTGTGGGGTCAGATCCTGCTGTCACTGCTGGTGTCGGTCGGGCTGACCGTCGCCCCGGTGGTGACCGGACTGTACGTCGGCGCGCGGCGACGGCTGATCGACTCGCTCAAGGACCGCGCCCACGGCCTGGAGACCGAGCTGGACCTGCTGGCCGAGCAGGCGCAGGAGCGCGCCCGCCGGGCCCGGCTGGAGGAGCGCACCCGGATCGCCCGGGAGATGCACGACGTGGTGGCGCACCGGGTGTCGCTGATGGTGGTGCACGCCGGGGCGCTGGAGCGGATAGCGGGCAAGGACCCGGACCGGGCGGCGCAGAGCGCCAAGCTGATGGGCGAGGTGGGCCGGCAGGCGCTGAACGAACTGCGCGAGATCCTCGGGGTGCTGCGGATGGACGACGAGCGGCAGCCGGAGCCGGACTCGCTGGCCGGGCTGCCCCGGCTGGTGGACCAGTCCAGGGCGGCCGGGATGGCGGTGACCCTGACCGTCAGCGGCAGCCGGCAGGAGTTCACCGGCGAGGCCGAGCAGACCGCCTACCGGGTCGTCCAGGAGGGTCTGACCAACGCGCACAAGCACGCCGGCGGCGCCCAGGTGTCCGTCCTGCTCTCGTACGCGCCCAACGGAGTGCGGGTGGCCGTGGTGAACGCCTGCCCGGGCGGGGAGGAGGGCGCGGCGAAGCTACCCAGCGGGGGCAACGGGCTGGTCGGGATGCGGGAGCGGGTGATCGCGCTGGGCGGCACCTTCTCCTCCGGGCCGGAGGCGGACGGGGGCTTCCGGATCGAGGCGGTGCTGCCGTCCCGGTTGGCGGTGCGGGCCGAGCGGCTGGGCTGAGCCGCCCTCAGCGTCCTTCCGGGCCCCGCGTCACTCGTCGGCGGTGCGCAGCCGTTCCGGGACGGTGCCCAGCACCAGGGTGGAGATCGCCTGGTCGATGCCCTGGCCGAGGAACCACTCGCCGGTGTGGTCCAGGCTGTAGACCCGGCCCTCCTCGTCGACGGCCAGCAGCGCCTGCCCGTACGCCTCCTCGCCGAGCGGAGCCAGCCGGGTGCCCAGCGCCCGGCCCAGGTCGAGCAGGGTGCGCGGCTGGTGCAGGCCGCACAGCGGGTCGATCAGGAACGGCGTGCGGGCCAGTTGGCGGCCCGGACCGGAGAGGTCGAAGGCGAGGCCGCCGAACTCGGCCCAGGCCTCCACCGCCGCCGGGAACACCACGTGCTCCGCACCGCCGGGAGCGCCGTACCCGACCAGAGTGTCGGCCCACTCCTCGGCCTGCCGGATCTCCCAGCGGCCGGGGTGCCAGCCGGCCGCCTTGAGCTCGGCGGCGACGTCGGCGGGGAAGCGGGGGCGGGTCCGGGTGCCGGCGGGGGCGAGGGTGGCCGGTGCGGGCGGGACGGGCGGGTTCAGGGCGGGCTCCAGGGCTGGGGGACGGGGGGACGGGCCGACGCGCGGCCGGTCAGTGCGCGGGCGGCCCGACGGCGACGCTGCGCACGGTGAAGTGCTCCAGCATCGGGTCGCAGGAACGGCACGGCGGGGCGTGGCTGCCGTGCGCCGGGTCGCCCTCCTCGCGGATGCGAACGGTCGTCATCCGGGAGCCCTTGAGCGCCTTGCGGGCCTCGTGCAGGGTCATCGGCTTGCGGGCGGCCCGCTTGGAGCGCCGGCCGTCGACCCCGGTCAGGTACTGGGAGAGCAGGACGGCCTCCGGGCAGCGGCCGGTGAACCGCTCGCGGGCCTCCGACGGCAGGGTGTCCAGGAAGTCGGCGACCAGGTGGTGCAGCACCGGGCGGCGCGGGTCCTTGTCGCCCGCCAGGGTGTGCACCTCGCCGCCCTTGAGCGACAGCGCGGCGGCGACGGCGGGCAGCAGGCTGTCGCGGTGGTGGCGCAGCACGGGCGGGCCCGCCGGCTCACCGGTGGTCATCCGTCGTCCTCCTCCTCGTAGTCCGGCGTCGGCCGGAGCGACCGGGCCGGTCCTGGGCAAGCCTGTCAAACGGCACCGACAACCGCACAACCGGGGTGCGGCGGCGGCCGGTGCCGTGACGGACCGGCCGGGCGGTCGCCCGGTGCCGACCGAACGCGCGTGCGTCCGTCACGACTTGTCCGCCGATCCACCGACACCGCCCGGTGGCCCGCCTGGCAGACGGGGGGTTGAGGGCAGGCCCTAGGCTGGTGCCCAGCAAGCACCGTATTTGCAGCAGCCAGTGGGGGCTCCCAGATGACGACAGGTCGGCCCGGCGTCGCCGCCGCACCGAACGCGGCGTACGCAGGTCAGGTGGTGCAGTTCCCGGATCCGGTCCGCGCGGAGCGGCACCCCGCCGGGGTCAGGGTGGACGAGAACGGCTTCCCGGACTTCGGCCCGTACGCCGCCGCGGCGGCCGAGGTCGCCGACCCGCCGGAGGGCTTCGGCGTGGACGAGCTGCGGCTGACCGACTACGTCTCGGCGAACGCCGCGCTCTACACCCAGGGCCACCCGCTCTGGGCCGACCTGCCGACCGCCGTCGCCACCCCGCCCGGCTGGACCTGGCACCACGCGGTCGGCCGCGCCGCCCCCGGCTGGCGGCGGATGGAGCTCGTCCCGGTCGAGGTCAAGGCGCTGCTGCGGCACCACGCCGGCCTGGCCACCTCGGCCGCCGACCACACCCGCCGCGGCACCCGCCCGCTCCAGGAGCGCCGGCCGGTGCACTTCGCGCTGGCCATGGACGGCGGCGACCCGATCGGCGTCCCCGAGGACCTGGTGCAGCGCGCCGAGCAGCGCCTCGGCTACCGGCTGCCCGACGCCTACCGGACCTTCCTCAAGCTGGGCGGCGGCCGCGCCCCGGTCGGCGTGGCGCTGGACACCGAGCTCGGACTGCTGCTGGACCAGCCGTTCCTGACCCTCACCGAGGAGTACGGCACCGAGGACCTCGTGTACGCCAACAAGTGCCTGCGCGACCACCTCACCAAGGACTACCTCGGCATCGCCTACGCGCAGGGCGGCCTGGTGGCGCTCAAGGTGCGCGGCGAGCGGGCCGGTTCGGTCTGGTTCCACCTGTACGACGACGCCCGCGACAACGGCGCCCCGGAGGCCCCGGAGGACCGCTGCGCCCGGCTGCTGCTGCCCTGCGGCGACGACTTCGACGCCTTCCTGCTGCGGTTGGCGGGCAGCCCGCCGGAGCTGGAGACGGTCGCGGAGCTGATGGTGGACGGCGGGTTCGCCCGGGCCGTCCCGGTGGGCTGAGGCGCGTGGTCTCGGTGGTCGCGGTGGTGTCGGTGGAACGGGGGACGAAGAGGATGCGGACAGGGGTGAACCGGGCGTGGTGACGTACGCGCAGGCGCAGGAGCTCGCCGAGGAGTGGATCAACGGCGGGGTGCCGCGCTCGCAGCAGCGCGAGGTGCGGGTCCGGGAGTTCGACCTGGGCTTCGTCTGCTGGGCGGTGGCGCCCGCGGGCGCGGCCGACGGCTCGGGCGGTGCGAGTGGGACGGGCGGGACGGGCGGCGGCTCGGGGGAGGCGCGGCTGGTGATCGCCCGGGACTCGGGCGCCAGCACGCTCTGGCCCGCGCTGCCCGTCAACGAGGTGGTCCGGCAGTACGAGGAGGTCTACGGGCGGCCGGTGGCGGCCAACCCGGCCGGGGCGGCGAAGCCCGCGCCCGGGCCGGTGGAGGCGACCTCCTTCCTGCTCAGCCCGCCGCAGTGGCTCCAGGAGGCGGGGGCCGCGGCGATCGCGGCGGAGGCGGAGCGGCTGGGGACGGCTCCGGCCGGCCCGCAGGGGGAGGGCGCCGAGGCTCCGGCCGGCGCCGCTGCCGCCGCGCCGGTCGAGGAGCCGCCCGCGCCCGCTCCGGCGTCCGTTCCTGCTCCCGTTGCGGCTCCGGCTCCGGCTCCCGCTCCGGCTCCGGCTCCCGCGCCTGCGCCGGCCGTGCTGACCGAGCCGCCGGTCTCCGGCCGGCCCGCCGGGGACGCGCCGACCATGCTCGCGCCGCCGCCCCTGTACGACGAGCCGGTGGCGCCGCCCGCGGCGCCGGTCGCACCCGTCGCACCCGCGCCCGTCGCGTCTGGGACGCCCGCCGGCCCGGGCCGGCCGTCGGCCGGGGACGAGGCCGCGACCGTCCTGATGCCCGAGGGGCTGCGGATCACCGGCTCGGACCTGCCCGAGCCCACCGCGCCGGCCGGTGCCGAGGCCGCGACCATGCTGATGCCGCCGACGGGCGGCGGCTACGGCATGCCCCCGGTCCCGCCGCCCGCCGCCGAGCCGCCCGCCGCCCCGCCGGCCCCGGTGCCCGCCGCGGCCGCCGAGCCGGCGCCCACCGTGCTCGCCTCGCCGGACGCCATGCCCGGGCTGATGGGCCTGCCGGGCGCCCCGGCCGTCTCGCCCGCCGGCGGTGCGCCGGTGGAGCAGGCGCCGACGATGCTGGCCCCGCCCGGCGGTGTGCCCGGCCCCGGTGGTCTGCCGGGTGCCCCGGCCGCCCCGCCCGCCGCCGGCCCGCAGGTCGAGCACGCGCCGACGATGCTGGCCCCGCCCGGTGGTCTGCCCGGCCTGGCGGGTCTGCCCGGTGCTCCGGGCCCCGGCACTCCGGCTCCCGGCACCCCTGTCCCCGGTGGCCCGGAGGTCCCCGGCGCGCAGGGCGGGCTCGGCCGAGGCGCGGCCTCGGTCCCACCGCCGCCCCCGCCGGCCGCGCTGCGCGGTGGTGCCGCCGGTGCCCCCGGCGCGGGCGCCGCCCCCGCCGGGCTGGGGCGCAACGCGGCTTCGGTGCCGCCGCCGCCCCCGCCCGCCGGGCTGAAGCACACCCCGGGCTCCGGCACGCCCGCCGCCGCCCCCGGCGGCCGTGGCGCCGCCTCCACCCCGCCGCCTCCGCCCCCGGCCGGCCTGCGCGGCGGCGAGGCCCCGGCGACCCCGCAGGGCGGTCCGTCCGCCGGTCCGTCCGCTTCCGGTCCGTCTTCTTCCGGGGTGGCGTACGAGGCGACCCAGCTGGCGGGCGCGATCGACCCGGCGCTGCTGAGCGGCCCGGTGGACCCGGGCACCCCGCCGTCCGGCGGCCCCGCCGTCCCGCCGCCGCCCGGCGGCCCGGCGGCCCCGGCCGCGCCCGCGGCCGGCTACGGCTACCCGAACGCGGGCGGCGCCGCCGGGGTCGTCCCGCCGGCGGCGGTGCCCGGCTCGTCGCCGTCCGCGCAGGTGCCCCCGGGCGTGCCCGCGGTCGGCCCGGGGTACTTCGCCGCGCTCAGCTACCGGGGCCCGGACGGCTCGGAGCAGAAGCTGCTGCACCGCAGCGAGCCCGGCACCCCGCACCCGGAGTGGAAGATCCTCCAGGACCTGCGCCGGCTCAACGTGCCGCCGGAGCAGGTGCTGGAGCTCTACACCGAGCTGGAGTCGTGCGACCTGCCGGGCGGCTACTGCAACCGCATGATCGCCGCGTCCTGGCCGAACGTCCGGCTCACCCACACCGCCCCGTACGGCCGTGACCACGCCTCCCGGCAGGCCGGGATGGCCGAGCTGCTGGACCACCTGGACGAGCTGCACCAGCTGGCCTCCGGTGCCCAGCGGGTCCGCCCGCTCCGGGTGCCGCTGCCCGCGCCCGGGACGGTCCAGGCGCTGCCGCCGCTCCCGCCGCAGCAGCTGGCCCAGGAGGCGGGCGCCGCCTTCGGGCAGAACCTGTTCCGCTACGAGCAGCGCGCCGTCTCCCGCCAGGGCGTGCCCGAGCCGGTGTCCCAGTCCCTGATGTGGGCCGGGCTGCCGCGCGACTTCGGGCCGTTCTTCTGGGCGCAGGCGCAGGAGGGCCGTCCGATCCCGACGCTCGCCGAGCTGGCCGCCGAGCGCGGTCTCGGCGCGGGCCCGGACTTCGGCGGCTACCTGGTGCTGGGCAACGACTACGGCCGCCAGCTGTGCGTCCAGTACGGCACCGCGCACGTGGTGGCCGTGGACATCGATGGAACCGGCCAGCCGCCCCGGTTCGTCAACACCGGTGTACCGGAGTTCGTCCGCTCGCTGGCCCTGCTGGGCCGGATGTGGCGGCTGCGGTACGGGCTGACGCCGGACCAGGCCGGTCGCTGGACGACCGACTTCCAGGCCCAGCTCGCCGCGATCGACCCGGCGGCCCTGCAGAACGCGGACACGTGGTGGGCCGTGCTGCTGGAGCAGTTCTGGGACGGCCTGCTGTAGCGGACCGTCGCTGATCCTCGCAGGTGGGAGGGGTCGTTCCGGTGTCCGGAACGACCCCTTCAGCGTGCCGCCGCAGCTGTGCCTCGTTGGGGTTTCGCCCGGATCTGCGCAAAATAGGTCAAGAGGATGGGTCTATTCGTCCGGTCCTCGACACATTCCGGTCCGTACGGCGACGGAATCCGGCCCCGGGCTCCGAACCGGTTCCGGATCCGTCCGTTCCGTCCGATCATGGGCTCCGCAGCCCGCGAAACGAGGGGAAGAGCCCATGAGCGACGCCGTCCCCCAGTACGGCTTCACCCAGGCCCGCCGTGGCTACGCGCCCGAGCAGGTCGAACGAGCCCTTGCCGCTCTCACCTCGCAGCGTGACGAGGCGTGGGAGCGGCTGAGCGTCCTGGGCGCCGGCATCCGGCAGATGGAGGCCCGGCTGGCCGACATCCGCCGGACCGCCGAGGAGGCCCCGGAACCCGACTACCAGGTGCTCAGCGAGCAGGCCGCCGGACTGGCCACGATGGCCGAGAACGAGGCGCGCGCCGTCCGGGAGAAGGCCGAGCGCTTCGCCGAGGACCTGCGGGACGAGGTCTACGAGGCCGGGCAGGCGGCCGCCCGTGCCGCCGAGGAGTACGCCGCCACGACCCGTGCCGACGCCGACGCGGCCGCCCGCCGCACCGAGGAGCGGACCCGGGCCGAGGCCGAGGGCATCCGGTCCGAGGCCGACCGGGAGAGCCGCGCCGTCCGGGACGCCGCCACCGCCTACGCCGCCAAGGTGCGGGTGGCCGCCGCCGAGGCCGGCGAGCAGTCCGAGGCCGAGCTGGCCGCCCGGCGCCGCAAGGCCGACGAGACCTTCGCCGCCGCCCAGGCCAAGGCCGACGCCGAGGACGCCGAGGTGTCGGCGACCGCCGAGCGCCGGGTCAAGGAGGCGGAGCAGCAGCGGGAGACCGTGCTGAACCGGATCAAGCAGCTGGAGACGGACGCCCAGGCCAAGGCCGACCAGCTGATCGAGCGGGCCCGCCGGGAGGCCGAGGAGATCAACGCGGCGAGTGAGCGCGAGCAGCGCGAGTTCGACGCCCGGCTGGAGACGGTGCAGCAGCACCTGGACCACATCAAGGCCACGCTGGCCTCGCTCACCGGGTCGGCGGTCGGCCAGATCGAGCCCGAGGCGGCGGCCGCGGCCGCCGCGGCGGCCCAGGCCTCCCAGGACTCCGCCGGGGCGGCCGTGGCCACTGTGCCCCCGGCCCCGCGGGACGCGGTCGCGGACGCCGTCGTCGACGCCGTACCGGTGGACGACGCCGCGCCGGTGGACCCGGAGGCGGACACCGGGGAGATCCCGGTGGCGAACCTGCGCAAGGCCCTGGCCTCCGCGGCTCCGGCGGCCGGGGCCGAGGCGCCCGCCCAGGGGCAGTCCACGACCGTGCTGCGGACCCCGGTGGTCGGCAGCAGCGCCACCAAGGCCATCGGCGGGCGGGTGGCGACCGGCCCGGTGCCGCCGAAGCCGGCCGCGCCGCCGGCCGAGGAGACGGCGGACGGGCAGGCGGGCGACGGGCCGGCGGCCGAGGGGAAGGCCGGCGACGGGAAGCCGTCGGAGGCCGAGACCCGGATCGTGCCGAAGATCATCATCGTGGACGACGGCAGCGACTACGCGACCCCGCACACGGTGAGCTACCACCGCCGCTGACCGGCCGCCGTCCGTCCCGGCGTTGGGAAGGCCCCGACCGCCCCCGCCTCGGGTGCGGCCGGGGCCTTCGCCGTGCCGGGCGGCGGGGCGGCCGGCGGGGTCGGCCCCGGGGACGAAAGAGGCCGAGACCCGTGGCGCCCTCCAGGAAAGGGCGCCACGGTTCCCGGCGCTTGGGCGGGCGCCCCCACCCAGGGCCGCCCGGCCTCGCACCTCCGACCCCCATCGGCGGTGCGACAGTGCCCCCACAGCCATCCCCCACGGTTGGGTGCGGCGGGCACGTTCACCATGGTGCTCGATCTCCATGGACGGCCAGTGACAGGAGTATGTCCAGTTCGTGGCGGATAGCCGTGCCCGGTCCGGTGCGGCTCCCGGTTGGTTCGTCCACCGGGCGGTCCGGCGTTCCGTCCAGTCGTTCGTTCCCGGATGTGCTCCTGACGGATTCGCGTGGGGAGGGCGGCGGGGCGGTCGGCGGTTCGGCCCTGACTCAGTACTGACCCGGCCCCGATCCGGCCCGCCGTGGCCCCGTCCGGCCCCGCCGAAGGCGTGGACCGCGTGCGTGTCCGTGCCTCGGCGTAGGCTGGAGACCCCCGGCCGCTCGGCGTGCCGGGCCGTTCGCGTTGCCCCGGCGGGCCTTCGCCGCCCGGGGGCAGCACCAGCCACGGGACGAAGAAGAGACCCCAGATGAGTCTGACCGGACTGCTCGATGTCGTCGCGCGGGACGCGGCGCTCGCCGAGGCGATCGACGCGGCCACCGCCCCCGGAGCCGCGGCCGGCGGACGCCGCCACCTGGACCTGGTCGGCCCGCCCGCCGCCCGGCCGTTCGCCATCGCCGCACTGGCCCGCGCGCTCGCCGGGCAGGCCGCCGGGGACCACGGCCGCCCGGTGCTCGCCGTCACCGCCACCGGCCGCGAGGCTGAGGACCTCGCGGCCTCGCTGCGCTCGCTGCTGCCCGCCGACGCCGTCGCCGAGTTCCCGGCCTGGGAGACCCTGCCGCACGAGCGGCTGTCGCCCCGCTCGGACACCGTCGGGCGCCGGCTGGCCGTGCTGCGCCGGATCGTGCACCCGCGGGCGGACGATCCGGCGGCCGGGCCGGTCCAGGTGATCGTCGCCCCGGTCCGCTCGGTGCTCCAGCCGCAGGTCAAGGGGCTGGCCGAGCTGGAGCCGGTGGCCGTGCAACGCGGCGAGTCGTACGACCTGGAGGAGGTGGCCCGCCGGCTCTCCGCCGCCGCCTACGCGCGCGTCGAACTGGTCGAGAAGCGCGGCGAGTTCGCCGTCCGCGGCGGCATCCTGGACGTCTTCCCGCCGACCGAGGAGCACCCGCTGCGGGTGGAGTTCTGGGGCGACGAGGTCGAGGAGGTCCGGTACTTCAAGGTCGCCGACCAGCGCTCGCTGGAGATCGCCGAGCACGGCCTGTGGGCGCCGCCCTGCCGGGAGCTGCTGCTCACCGACGAGGTGCGCGCCCGGGCCGCCGAGCTGTCCGCCGGGCACCCCGGGCTGGCCGAGATCCTGGACAAGATCGCCGAGGGCATCGCGGTCGAGGGCATGGAGTCGCTGGCGCCGGTGCTGGTGGACGACATGGAGCTGCTGCTGGACGTGCTGCCGCTCGGCTCCGTCGCGGTGGTCTGCGACCCGGAGCGGGTCCGCACCCGGGCCGCCGACCTGGTGGCGACCAGCCAGGAGTTCCTGCACGCCTCCTGGGTCGCGGCCGCGTCCGGCGGGGACCGTCCGATCGACCTGGAGGCCATCGACGTCTCCGCCGCCTCGCTGCGCTCGCTCGCCGAGGTGCGCGAGCACGCCGACGAGATCGGGCTGCCCTGGTGGTCCGTCAGCCCGTTCGCGACCAGCGAGTCGACCGTCGACGGCATCCTGGAGTTCGACGCCAACACGCTGACCCTCGGCATGCACGCCGTCGAGGCCTACCGCGGCGACACCGCCCGGGCGATCGCCGACGCCAAGGAGCGGCTGGCCGCCGACTGGCGGGTGGTCATGGTGACCGAGGGGCACGGCCCGGCCTCCCGGCTGGCCGAGGTGCTGGGCAACGAGGGCATCCCGGCCCGGCTGGTCGCTGACCTCGCCGAGGCGCCCACCCGGGACGTCGTCCACGTCTCCTGCGGCTCCATCGAGCACGGCTTCGTCGACGAGAACCTGAAGCTCACGGTCATCACCGAGACCGACCTGTCCGGCCAGAGGTCCTCCACCAAGGACATGCGCCGGATGCCCTCGCGCCGCCGCAACGCGATCGACCCGCTGGCGCTGGTGGCCGGCGACTACGTCGTCCACGAGGCGCACGGCGTCGGCAAGTACGTCGAGATGGTGCAGCGCACCGTCCAGGGCGCCACCCGCGAGTACCTGGTGCTGGAGTACGCCCCGGCCAAGCGCGGCCACCCCGGCGACCGGCTGTTCGTGCCGACCGACCAGCTCGACCAGGTCACCAAGTACGTCGGCGGCGAGGCCCCGACGCTGCACCGGCTCGGCGGCGCTGACTGGGCGAAGACCAAGCAGCGGGCCAAGAAGGCGGTCAAGGAGATCGCCGCCGACCTGATCAGGCTGTACTCGGCCCGGATGGCCGCCCCCGGCCACACCTTCGGCCCGGACACCCCCTGGCAGCGGGAGCTGGAGGACGCCTTCCCGTACGCGGAGACGCCGGACCAGCTGACCACCATCGCCGAGGTCAAGTCGGACATGGAGAAGTCCGTCCCGATGGACCGGCTGATCTGCGGCGACGTCGGCTACGGCAAGACCGAGATCGCGGTGCGGGCCGCGTTCAAGGCCGTGCAGGACGGCAAGCAGGTGGCGGTGCTGGTGCCGACCACGCTGCTGGTGCAGCAGCACTTCTCGACCTTCGCCGAGCGCTACGCCAACTTCCCGGTGACGGTGAAGGCGCTGTCCCGCTTCCAGACCGACAGCGAGGCCAAGGCCGTCCTGGAGGGGCTGTTCGAGGGCTCGGTGGACGTCGTCATCGGCACCCACCGGCTGTTCTCCTCCGAGACCAGGTTCAAGGACCTCGGCCTGGTCATCGTCGACGAGGAGCAGCGCTTCGGCGTCGAGCACAAGGAGCAGCTGAAGAAGCTGCGCGCCAACGTGGACGTGCTCACCATGTCCGCGACCCCGATCCCGCGCACCCTGGAGATGGCGGTCACCGGCATCCGCGAGATGTCCACCATCACCACCCCGCCGGAGGAGCGGCACCCGGTGCTGACCTTCGTCGGGCCGTACGACGAGAAGCAGATCTCGGCCGCGATCCGGCGTGAACTCCTGCGCGAGGGCCAGGTGTTCTACATCCACAACCGGGTGGAGTCGATCGACAAGGCGGCCGCCCGGCTGAAGGACCTGGTGCCCGAGGCGCGGATCGCCACCGCGCACGGGCAGATGGGGGAGACCCAGCTGGAGAAGGTCGTCGTCGACTTCTGGGAGAAGGAGTTCGACGTCCTGGTGTCGACCACGATCGTGGAGTCCGGCATCGACATCTCCAACGCCAACACCCTGATCGTGGAGCGCGGCGACACCTTTGGCCTCTCCCAGCTGCACCAGCTGCGCGGCCGGGTCGGGCGCGGCCGCGAGCGCGGCTACGCGTACATGCTGTACCCGCCGGAGAAGCCGCTCACCGAGACCGCGCACGAGCGGCTGGCCACCATCGCCCAGCACACCGAGATGGGCGCCGGCATGTACGTCGCGATGAAGGACCTGGAGATCCGCGGCGCGGGCAACCTGCTCGGCGGCGAGCAGTCCGGGCACATCGCGGGCGTCGGCTTCGACCTCTACATGCGGATGGTCGGCGAGGCGGTGGCGGAGTTCCGCGAGTCGCTGGCCAACGGCGGGGCGCCGGAGGAGGAGCCGCTGGAGGTGAAGATCGAGCTGCCGGTCGACGCCCACGTGCCGCACGACTACGCGCCCGGCGAGCGGCTGCGGCTACAGGCGTACCGCTCGATCGCGGCGGTCAACTCCGAGGAGGACATCAAGCAGGTCCGGGACGAGCTGGTGGACCGCTACGGCAAGCTGCCCGAGCCGGTGGAGAACCTGCTGATGGTCGCGGGGCTGCGGCTGTACGCCCGGCGCTGCGGGATCGCGGACATCACCCTTCAGGGCTCCAACGTCCGCTTCGGGCCGGTGGAGCTGCGGGAGTCCCAGCAGTTGCGGCTGAACCGGCTCTACCCGCGCAGCCAGGTGAAGGCGGCGGCCCAGCAACTGCTGGTGCCGCGCCCGAGCACCGGACGGATCGGCGGCAAGCCGCTGGTCGGGAGGGAACTGCTGGGCTGGTGCACCGAGTTCCTGTCGGCCATGTTCGACGACCTGGCGGGGGCGAAGAAGTAGCGTCCGCCCCCTGGGTGGTCCACGGCGGTCTCGGGCTCTGCCCCGGGGCCGCCGTTCCGTGTGTACGGGCGCCGACCGTCGTGGACGGAACGCGGCCCGCCGGCCGGACTGTGAACCGGTGTGTCAGCCGACGTGTCAGTCGATGTGTCAGCCGAGCTTCCACTGGCCGGTCTGCGGGGCGAAGCCGCTGTCGAGGCCGAACTGGGCCTTGTCGAGCTTGGCGTCCTTCGGGACCTCGAAGGTGACGAAGCCGAGGGCGCTCTCGCCGGGGGCGATGTTGGCGGGGACCTGGAAGCTCGGGCCGGCCTTGGTGTCCGCGATCGTGGTGCCGAAGGCCTGGCCCTGGGTGTCCACCACCTTGGCGCTGTTGCCCGGGACGTCGCTGTAGGCCTTCTTGCCGCTCGCCTTGATCCGGAACTGGACCGCGACGAAGCGGTTGCCCTCGGCCGGGTGGGTGAACTCGTCCTCGCCCTCGGCGTTGTCGACCACCTTCACCACCGTCACGTCGGCGGTGTCGGCCGGGTCGTTGCCCTTGAGCGCGATGGTGTCGCCGACCTTGGCGGCGGCCTTGCCGGTGTCGGCGGGCTTGCTGTCGGCCGGCTTGGCGGCCTCGGAGCCGGTGGCGGCCGCGGTCTGCTTCGGCTCCGTCGAGACGGCGGGGCCGCTGGTGGAACCGCACGCCGTCGCGGTCAGGGCGACCAGGGCGGCGCCCAGCAGCAGGGCGGAGCGGCGGGTGGCGGTGCGGTGGACGGCGGTGCGGCGGGCGTTCGCGGACATGGATGTCTCCCGGCGGATCGGTGGCTTCCCCTGCGTCGCCCCCGTTCGGCGGCGACAAAGAGATCACACCACCCGGTTGTGAACCGCGTCAATGGAATTTCACAAAACTTCTCTGTTCACATGTGAACTGCGGCGGCGGGGTGCGTCGCTATGCTGTGTGGTCACACCCCGCCCCTGCTGTGCGGTCGCAGCCCCACCGAAGGAGCCCCCGTGCCGGACCGTCCCGAAGTGACCGCTGCCGAGATCGCTCGGCTGGCCGGCGTCGGCCGTGCCGCGGTCAGCAACTGGCGCCGCCGCCACCCCGACTTCCCGCGCCCGGTCGGCGGCACCGACGCCAGCCCCGCCTTCGCGCTCCCCGAGGTCGAGTCCTGGCTGCGCGCCCAGGGCAAGATCGCCGAACTCCCGCTGCTGGAGCGGGTCTGGCAGCTCGTCGACACCCTCCGCGACCCCACCGGCCACCCCGCCGCCCCGCTGGTCGAGGCGGGCGCCCTGCTCCTGCTGCTGCACCGCGAGCCCGGGCGGTGGACCGAACTCGCCGACCGGCCGGACGCCCGGCTCGCCCTCGCGCTGCCCCGGGCCGTCACCGGCACCGCCGTGCACGCCTTCGGCCCGGACGGTGCCCGCACCCTCGGCCTCCCCGGCCTGCTCGGCAGCACCCAGCTCGACCTCGCCCGGCTGCTCGCCGAACTCGCCGCCCGGACCGGCCCGGTCGGCGCGTACGAGCAACTGCTCAACCGGTACGCCGAGGCCAACACCCGGCAGCTCAGCCCCACTCCGCCGGAGGCCGCCGAACTGCTCGCCGCCGTCGCCGGTGTGCCCGCCACCGTGCTCGACCCGGCCGTCGGCCTCGGCGCCGTCCTGCTCGCCCACCCGCCGACCACCGGCCGCTACGGCCAGGACGCCGACCCGGTGACCGCCGCCCTCGCCCGGCTCCGGATCGCCCTGCACACCCCCGCCGACGAGCCCGGCCCGCTCCCGCTCGACCTGCGGGCCGGCGACGCCCTGCGCGCCGACGGTTTCCCCGGCGACACCTTCGAGGCCGTGCTCTGCCAGCCCCCGTACAACGAACGCGACTGGGGCCACGACGAGCTGCAGTTCGACACCCGCTGGCCCGGCGGGCTCGTCCCGCCACGCGGCGAGTCCGAGCTCGCCTGGGTGCTGCACTGCCTCGCGCGCACCCGCCCCGGCGGCCTCGCCGCGCTGCTGCTCCCACCGACCGTCGCCGCCCGCCGGGCCGGCCGCCGCATCCGGGCCGAACTGCTCCGCTCCGGCGCGCTGCGGGCCGTCATCGCGCTGCCGGCCGGCGCCGCCCCGCCGTACGGCGTCCCGCTGCACCTGTGGGTGCTGCGGGCGCCCCGGCCGGGGGACGACTTCCGCCAGGTGCTGCTGCTCGACGCCGGGGCGGCACCCTCCGGTCCGGCCGGGGCCGCCGGGGCACCTACCGCCGAGGGCGGACGGGACAAGGTCGACTGGACCGAGCTGCGGCGCACCGTCCTGGAGGCCTGGCGCGGCTTCGACCTCGCCGCGCGTGAGGGCCTGCCGGTCCCCGACGACCGCCCCGGCGTCCACCGCGCGATGGCCGCCATCGACCTGCTCGACGACGAGACCGACCTCTCCCCGGCCCGGCACGTGCCGCCCGCGGCCCCGCTCGGTGGCGCGGCCGAACTCGGCCACCTCGGCGGGCGGCTGGCCGAACTGCTGGCCGGCCTGCCCGACCCGGCCACCCTGCTGCCGCAGCCGACGGCCACGTCCGGCGGGTCGCCCGGCGGGGCCGGCGGCGGGGCGTCCGGGGCGGCTCCGGCCGGGACGACCACCATCGGCGAGCTGGTCCGCGGAGGCGCGCTGGAGGTGTTCTCCTCCGGCACCGGCGCCGCCACCCGACCGGCCGGGGCGGGGGCGGGCGGCACCCCCGTCGTCACCGACCAGGACCTCGCCACCGGCGCCGCGCCCAGCGCCGTCCTGGCCGCCGGCCCCGGCCCGGCCGGCGACGTCCGCACCCGCCCCGGCGACGTCCTGGTCCCCGCCCTCGGCGGCGGCACCGCCCGGGTCGTCCCCGCCGACGGGCCGCTGGTCGGCGCCGCACTCGGCCGCCAGCTCCACCTCCTGCGGCCCGACCCGGCCGCCCTCGACCCCGAGTTCCTGGCCGGCCAGTTCCGCTCCACCGCCGGCACCCGGCGCGCCGCCAGCCACGCCACCACCACTGCCCGACTCGACATCCGCCGGGTCGAACTGCCCCGCCTCCCACTCCCCGCCCAGCAACGCCTCGGCGCCGCCTTCGCCCGCCTCGCCGCCTTCGACACCGCCCTCGCCCAGGCCGCCGCCCTCGGTCGCACCCTCACCCAGGCCGCGACCGACGCCCTGGCGACCGGCACCCTGGCACCACCGGCCTGAGAGCCGCCGCTGCCGGTGTCGCGAGGTGATGCCGGCGTGGCGGTGGTCGGGTGGATGCCGTCCGGGGCGGGAGGCGGGGTGGGCGAATCGTTCACACCGTCCTCGGCCTCGCCCGGGCCGCCGTCGGCAGCGCCGGCCTGACGGCTGCCGGGGAGGTGACCCGGACTCAGCGGCGTTGTCCGCCGGTGCCGGTGGGGCGCGGTATCGATGCGGCTGCGGCCGGGCGGAAGGCCTCCGGGGCGGGCGGGTCGGGCGGTACGGTGTGCGGAACCGTTCGCACCGCCCTCGGTGCCGGTCCTCACCAGCTCAGGAGTGCGCATGTCAGGGCAGTACCCCGGGCAGTTCGGGCCGCCGCCCGGCGGCACGCCGTACGGGCCGGGGTACCCGCCGGGCACCGTGCCGGGGGTGCCGCCCGGGGCGGCGGCGGTGGGCGGGCAGGCCCCGATTCCCGGACGGTTCGGGGTGACCGCGCGCGTGCTGTGCACGGCGGCCCCGCTGATCACCTTCGGCCTGCTCGGGGCCGTCCCCTCGCTGCTGTTGGCGGTCCGGCGCCGGAGGGCGTACGACATCGCCGGTGCGGTGGTGTTCTGCGCGCTGCTGCTCGCCATGATCGTCTCCGCCGGGGTCGCGGGAACTCTGAAGAACCCGACCGCCGACACCACCGGTTCGGTCACGCTGGCCGTGCTCTGGCTCCTGCCCCCCGTGCACTACCTGCTGATGGACAGCCGCGCGGTCTGGCTGGCCGGGCCGCCGGTGCCGTCGCCCGTCCCACGGCCCGTCCCGCCGTACGCGGCACCGAACGTCTCCCCGTACGCTCCGACCGCGCCCGTGGTCCCGGCCCCCGTGACACCGACCCCCGCGCGCCCGGCCCCCGAGACCGACCACGACCTGCGCGAGCTGGGCGAGCTGCTGCGCCGTCAGGCCCGCGAGGACCGCCCGTGACCGCAGCCCGGCTGATCGCGGGCCGCTACCGGCTCACCGAGAAGATCGGCCACGGCGGGATGGGCCAGGTCTGGGCCGGCCAGGACGAACGGCTGCACCGCCCGGTCGCGGTCAAGCTGCTCCGGCCCGAGCACCTGCTCCCCGGAGGGAGCGGCTCGGGTGGCGAACGGGCCCGTCACGGCGACGAGTTGCGTCGCCGCTTCCTGCGCGAGTGCCGGGTCACGGCCGCGCTCGACCACCCCGGGCTGGTCACCGTCTTCGACGCGGGCGAGGACGAGGGCGAGCTCTACCTCGTCATGCAGCGCGTCCCCGGGGTCAGCCTGGCCGACCTCATCGCCGAGGACGCGCCCTTCCCGATCGAGCGCGCGGCGGCCGTCGCCGCGCAGCTGTGCGCCGCGCTGGCCGCCGTCCACGCCATCCCGGTGGTCCACCGCGACCTCAAGCCGAGCAACGTCATGGTCCGCGAGGACGGCCGCACCGTCCTGCTCGACCTCGGCATCGCCACCGCCCTGGACACCGAGACCACCCGGCTCACCCTCACCGGTGTGCCGGTCGGCAGTCCCTCCTACATGGCGCCCGAACAGGCCCTCGCCGCCACCACCGACCCGCGCAGCGACCTCTACGCGCTCGGCTGCCTGCTGCACGAGATGCTGGCCGGCGAGGAGCCGTTCCGGGCCCCCACCGCGCTCGGCGTCCTGCGCCGACACGTCGACGAACCGCCCGTCCCGCTACGGGAGTTGCGCCCCGAAGTGCCGCAGCCGCTGGAACAGCTGGTGCTCGACCTGCTCGCCAAGCGGCCCGCCGACCGTCCCGCCGACGCCCGGGCCGTGTACGCGCGGCTGCTCCCGCTGCTGCCCCTGGCCGAGGCGGCCCCGCAGCCCCGCCACACGCCGCTGCCGGACCCGGCCCGCCCCTTCCGTTACCCGCACCAGCCGCAGCCGCCGGTCGCGGCGGCCGTACCGGCACCGCCGGTCCGCTCCGAGCCGCGGCCCTTCCTGATGCCGCCCGCCCCGCCGACACCCCCTCCCGCCCCACCGACACCCCCTCCCGTCCCGGCCGCTCAGCCCGTCCCGGCGGGCCCGGACCTCGGCGCCGAATGCGCCCGGCTCTCCGACCTGGTCGAAGCCGGCCGCCACGCCGAGGTGCTCGGCCTCGCCGCCCGCCTGCTGCCCCGGGCCGAGGCCGAACTCGGCGAAGCCGCGCCGCTGGTGCGCACCATCCGCACCATCTACGCCCGCACCCTGCTGCACGAGGGCCACCCCCGACAGGCCCTCCCCGAGTACCGCCGCCTCGCCGCGACCGCCGACGGCGGCCCGCACGGCCCCGAGGGCCTGGACCACCGCTACCGCGCCGCCGTCTGCCTCGACCGGCTCGGCCACGGCGCCGAGGCCCTCGCCGAGTACCAGGCACTCCTCACCGCCCACACCGCCCGCCTGGAGTCCGGCCTCGACACCGACCCCGAACGCGGCTACGACCTGCGCGAACGCATCGGCCTCCAGCTCGCCGCCACCGGCGACGCCCACAACGCCTGGCAGTGGCTGCTCCCGCTGCTCCTCGACCGCGAACGCCGCGACGGCCCCCACCACCCCGCCGTCCGCCGCCTCCGCCAGTCCCTCGCGACCCTCACCCCCGCCGCCACGCCCTGGCCCCCGGCGCCGCGCTGACCCGCGACTCCTCGGCCGGCGCGGCGCCCAGGGCGTCGGCCTCCCGCCGCGCGGCCGCCGCCTCGGCCGGGTCCGCCCCGGCCCCGGCGAGCAGGTCGACGAGGCCGGCCAGGTCGCGCAGGGCCTCGCGAGGTCGGCGGCGTACGCCCGGTCGTGCCGGAGGAGGCGCCGGAGTACGCCGACGTGTTCGCGTGCCGGATCGAGCGCCTCGGCGGGCCGGGCGAGGTCCCGGAGGGTCCTGGCTCGCGTCCACACGGCCCAGGCGGGGAACGGCTGCGCCTCGGCCGACTCCTCCGAGCCCGCCGACCAGGGCGATCGCCTCCCCGCCGGCGGCCGGCGCGGGCAGCGGGCGCCCCGCCCGGGTGAGCGGGTGCGCCAGGTTGCCGAGGCCATGGGCGGGACCACCGCGGTGTTCCCCGGGGTTCGCCGGGTGGAGTCGTCCAGGGCGTCGTCCTCCGCCCCGACCGCGGTCAGCCGCTGGTCCAGGGTTCGCAGTACCCACCCGAGACCGGTCAGGCCGGCCTCCGGGTCGCGGTCGACGAGTTCGCGGAACGGGGCCACGTTCCCGTTCGGCCTGCCTCGCGGAGCCGTAGCGCCAGGTCGTCGAGGGCGTCCGCCAGCGCGGTGGCATCGTCGGGTGCCCCCGTACCGTTCCAACAGGGCGACGGTCTCCTCGCAGGACGCGACCGACTCGGTGAACCGCCCCACGGCGGGCAGCAGCCTGTCGTCGGACTGAAGGGCCAGGGCGAACCGACAGGGGAGCAGCCGGACGGCGCGGCGGTGCAGGGCGGCGCAGGCGGCGGCCTCGGCCCGGGCGGCGCGGTCGCCGTCCCGGGGGAGGTGGTCGGGGATCGGGGCTCCGCCGACGGTCAGTTCGGCCCCCGCCGCCTCGCTCCGGTGGCCCGGCGGATCCCGTCCGGCACCGCCGTACCGCCGCACCCCCGGAGGGCGGCAGAGTAGGTTCGGAGTGTGACGACGAATGCTGTGCCGACGAATGTCCCGGGCGCGAAGCTGATCCTGCTGACCACCACCCACCGGGTGGCTCCCGGCCTGCTGGCGTGGCCGGCGTGGGAGGCGTTGCGGTCGGCGGGGCGGGTGTTGGTGGGGGACGAGGGGCATCCGCAGGTGGCGGCGGTGCGGCAGGCCGGGGTGGCGGTGGAGGCCGTGCCGCCCGGGTCGGCGCCCGCGCTGGCGCGGCTGCTGATCGGGCAGCCGGCCGGGGCCGGGCCGACGGTGTGGCTGGGCAGCCCGGACGGGGATCCGGGGCTGACGGACGCGCTGGCGCGGCTCGCGGTGGAGCACGCCGGCGAGGTGCCGGAGATCGAGGTGCTGCCGGGCTCGTACGACCTGCCGGGGTCGCGGCTGCTGGACCTGGTGACGGTGATGGACCGGCTGCGCTCCCCGGGCGGCTGCCCCTGGGACGCCGAGCAGACGCACGAGAGCCTGGTGAAGTACCTGGTCGAGGAGGCGTACGAGCTGGTCGAGGCGATCGAGGAGGGGGACCGGGGGACGCTGCGCGAGGAGCTGGGCGACGTCCTGTTGCAGGTGTTCTTCCACTCCCGGATCGCCGAGGAGCACCCGACCGAGCCGTTCACCGTCGACGACGTGGCCGGGGACATCGTCGAGAAGCTGATGTACCGGCACCCGCACGTGTTCGGGGATGCCGAGGCCGTTGGCGCCGCCGAGGTGGAGGCGAACTGGGAGCAGCTGAAGGCGGCCGAGAAGGCGGACCGCGAGTCGGTGCTGGACGGCGTGCCGGCCGGGCTGCCCTCGCTGGCGTACGCGGCGAAGCTGGTGTCCCGGGTGCGCCGGGCGGGCTTCACCGGGGTGCCGGACGAGCCGTACGAGCTGCCGGCCGAGCTGACCGCCGACTCGGCGGGCCGGCTGCTGCTCGCGGTGGCGCAGCGGGCGCACGACGCCGGGGTGGACGTGGACGCGGCGCTGCGGTCGGCCGCGCGCGGTTACCGGGACGCGGTGCGCGCGGCCGAGGGCCTCGGGCCGGACGGGGAGTAGCGGTTCAGGCCGCCTTGGCGGCGGGCTCGGGGCGCCGCTGCGGCGGGACGAGCTCGCCGATGGCCTCACCGACGAGGACGACCAGTTCGGCGAGCCGCTCCAGGTCGAGGTGGTCGGGCAGCTCGGCCAGCGAGATGATCCGCTCGCCGCCCGGGCCGGCCACGGCGAACAGGTCGATCGGCCCGAGGTGCTTCTCGGCGGTGTCCACGAGGGCGGCGACGTCACTGGGGCGGCGGATGTCGCCGCAGACGCCGACGACGGGGCAGCCCGGCCGGTCGAGTTCGGCGGCGAGGTCCTCGGCGATGCCGACGTGCTGGTCGGCGATCAGCATGCCGACGGTGCCGGCCGCGGCGAACCGGCGGGCGAGGCCCGCGCCCGACCCGCCGTCGAGGACCGCGACGACGACGACTGACCCGCTGACCCGCATGGTCTGCTCCTCCCTGTGGGCGACACCGCACCGGCGCCCACGCGTACTGCGGAGGATCGTAGGCACGTCCCGACCCCCCGCAACAGGGATTACCCCTCAGGTGACCAGACTCACGCCCGCCCCGCGGCCAAGAGTCGGCCAAGAGCTGTCCACGGACCGGCCACGGACCGTCCAGGAACCGGCCACGGGGCGGCAACGGAGCGGCCACCGGCCGTTGGCGCGCCGGCCGCGGTCCGTCGGGGGAGGGCGGTCCCGTCGCACCGGATACGGTCGGTCCATGCCAGCTCAGCCCCACCCCGCCCGGCCCGCCGCCGCGCCGTCCGACGCCCCCGCCCCGCAGCTGTTCACCTGGGAGTTCGCCGCCGACCCGTACCCCGCCTACGCCTGGCTGCGCGAGCACGCCCCGGTGCACCGCACCACCCTGCCGAGCGGCGTCGAGGCCTGGCTGGTGACCCGGTACGCGGACGCCCGGCAGGCGCTCGCGGACGGCCGGCTGTCGAAGAACCCGGCGCACCACAGCGAGCAGGCGCACCGCACCGGCCGGGTGGGCATCCCGGGGGAGCGGCAGGCGGACCTGATGACCCACCTGCTGAACATCGACCCGCCGGACCACACCCGGCTGCGCCGGCTGGTGTCGAAGGCGTTCACCCCGCGCCGGGTGGCCGAGTTCGAGCCGCGGGTGCAGCAGCTCACCGACCGGCTGATCGACGGCTTCGCACAGCGCGGTTCGGCGGACCTCATCCACGAGTTCGCCTTCCCGCTCCCCATCTACGCGATCTGCGACATGCTCGGGGTGCCGTCCGAGGACCAGGACGACTTCCGCGACTGGGCCGGCATGATGATCCGGCACGGCGGCGGCCAACGCGGCGGCGTGGGGCGGGCGGTGAAGCGGATGCGGGCGTACCTGCTGGAGCTGATCCACCGCAAGCGCGCGGACCTCGGGGACGACCTGATCTCCGGCCTGATCCGGGCCAGTGACCACGGCGAGCACCTGACCGAGAAGGAGGCCGCGGCGATGGCCTTCATCCTCCTGTTCGCGGGCTTCGAGACCACCGTGAACCTGATCGGCAACGGCACGTACGCGCTGCTGCGCAACCCGGAGCAGCGCCGGCTGCTGCAGGAGTCGGTGGCGCGTGGGGAGAGCGCGCTGCTGGAGACCGGGATCGAGGAACTCCTGCGCTACGACGGGCCGGTGGAGCTGGCGACCTGGCGGTTCGCGACCCGCCCGCTGACCATCGGCGGGGTGGACATCCCGGTCGGCGACCCGGTGCTGGTGGTGTTGGCCGCGGCGGACCGCGACCCGGCCCGGTTCGCGGCCGAGAACACCCTGGACCTGGCCCGGACGGACAATCCCCACCTGGGCTTCGGGCACGGCATCCACTACTGCATCGGCGCCCCGCTCGCCCGGCTGGAGGGGCGTGCCGCGCTGGCCACACTGCTTTCCCGGCTGCCCGATCTGCGGCTCGCGGAAAGCCCGGAGAACCTGCGCTGGCGCGGTGGTCTGATCATGCGTGGGCTGCGCGAACTGCCGGTGGAATTCAGTCCGGAGAGCCGCTCCCCGCACACGCCTCCGCAGGCCCCGTCCGGGCCCGCGAGCCGCTGAGACCACGCTGACGGGGCGTCGCCGATCGCCTGCCGGCGGGGGTGTGAACAACCATCAATCCGGACATAACCCCGCTGTTGGTAGGCGATCGGACACGGGCCGTAATTGTCGTGTGATATCGACGATATGAGCTTGTGATTGGTCTGATGTTCTGTCTACTCTCCCTGGAGTTCGCAGCTGCGGACCTCGTGCGCGGAACGCCGAATCCTGCCCGCCGCGCCACGGGAAACCGACCAGACCCTGGGCAGGGGCGGGGGACCCAGGTTTGTTGCCGTCTCCCACGGCTTGGGGTGAAGCCGCCCGAGCGGAATCGTTTCCGCTTACGGCGGCCGGGCCACCTCCCGGTCCGAACCCGACAGCTCACCTCGCAGGCGTGCGGAGAGGGACCTCTTCATGCTGTTCGTCGGAACCGGCCGTCACCGTCGTCGCACCCAGACCGAGAAGGCCATCGCCGTCGCCGGTGTGGCCGGCGTCGGACTCGCGATGCCGCTCCTCACCGCCACCGGCGCCTCCGCCGCCCCGGCCTCCACCTGGGACTCCGTCGCCCAGTGCGAGAGCGGCGGCAACTGGAGCATCAACACCGGCAACGGCTTCTACGGCGGCCTCCAGTTCACCTCCAGCACCTGGAAGGCGTACGGCGGCACCGCCTACGCGGCGCAGGCCAACCAGGCCGGCAAGGCCCAGCAGATCGCGGTCGCCGAGAAGGTCCTGGCCTCGCAGGGTCCGGGCGCCTGGCCGGTCTGCTCCCAGAAGGCCGGCCTGACCAAGGGCGGCGCCCCGGCCGTGGTCGACACCTCCTCGGACGCCAAGCCGCAGTCCGCCCCCAAGCAGCAGGCCCCGAAGCCCGCCGCCAAGCCGGCCGAGAAGCCGGTCGTGCAGAAGCCGGTCGCCCAGAAGCCGGTGCAGAAGCCCGCCGCGCAGCCGGTCCAGCAGGCCGCCCCGCAGCAGCAGGCACAGCCGCAGACCCCGGGCTTCTCCGGCCAGGCCGGCTGGGACGCCGACGCCAAGGTGTACTGGTACCAGAACAACGGCGCCTGGTACTGGACCAGCCACCAGAGCGTCTACCAGCAGTACGCCGGCCAGGCCGCCGCCCAGCCGCAGTACGCCCCGCAGGCCGCGCAGTCGGCCCCGCAGGCCGGCGGCCACGACTACACCGTCCGCACCGGTGACACCCTGTCGACCATCGCCGCCGCCCAGGGCGTGTCCGGCGGCTGGCACGCGCTGTACGACCAGAACCACGCCACCGTCGGCGGCGACCCGAACCTGATCATGCCCGGCCAGGTGCTGCACCTCGGCTGAGCCGTCGGCTCCGGTGCCGACGCCCGTCGGCGCACGACGCCGACACCGTTCCACCCCGCCGTCCGAAGGGGGCCGGTCCTACCGGCCCCCTTCGTCCGTATTCGCCCGCTCCGGTGGGACAAGCTGGGACAAGCAGGTGAACTACCGGTGCGTAGCGGGGCCACACGCTGAGACGGGACCGAGGCGGAGGTGGTCCCGGGAGCCCGGGCGGTTAGGCTCTGGTCGTAACGACTCCGCAATCGTCCTGCTGACAGCACCACCGTCAGACCGGACCCTGCTTCCGCAAGGAGATGCCTCGTGCCGTCCATCGATGTCGTCGTAGCCCGTGAGATCCTCGACTCCCGCGGCAACCCCACGGTCGAGGTCGAGGTCGGCCTCGACGACGGCAGCACGGGTCGTGCCGCTGTCCCGTCGGGTGCCTCCACCGGTGCCTTCGAGGCCCTGGAGCTGCGCGACGGCGACAAGAACCGCTACTTCGGCAAGGGCGTCGAGAAGGCCGTCCTGGCCGTCATCGAGCAGATCGGCCCGGAGCTGGTCGGCTACGACGCCACCGAGCAGCGCCTGATCGACCAGGCCATGCTGGACCTGGACGCCACCCCGGACAAGTCCTCGCTCGGCGCCAACGCCATCCTGGGCGTCTCGCTGGCCGTCGCGCACGCCGCCTCCGAGGCCAGCGACCTGCCGCTGTTCCGCTACCTGGGCGGCCCGAACGCCCACGTCCTGCCGGTCCCGATGATGAACATCCTCAACGGCGGGTCGCACGCGGACTCCAACGTCGACATCCAGGAGTTCATGATCGCCCCGATCGGCGCGGAGTCCTTCTCCGAGGCCGTCCGCTGGGGCGTCGAGGTCTACCACACGCTCAAGGGCGTGCTGAAGGAGCGCGGCCTGTCCACCGGCCTGGGCGACGAGGGCGGCTTCGCCCCGAACCTGGACTCCAACCGCGAGGCCCTGGACCTCATCGTCGAGGCCATCCAGAAGGCCGGCTACGTGCCCGGCCGTGACGTCGCGCTGGCCCTGGACGTCGCCTCCTCCGAGTTCTACGAGAACGGCGCCTACCAGTTCGAGGGCAAGGACCTCACGTCCGCCGAGCTCATCGAGTACTACGCCGAGCTGGTCGCCGCGTACCCGCTGGTCTCCATCGAGGACCCGCTGGACGAGTCGGACTGGGACGGCTGGAAGGCCATGACCGACAAGCTGGGCGACAAGGTCCAGCTGGTCGGCGACGACCTGTTCGTCACCAACCCGGCCCGCCTGGCCCGCGGCATCGAGACCGGCACCGCCAACGCGCTGCTGGTGAAGGTGAACCAGATCGGCTCGCTGACCGAGACCCTGGACGCCGTCGAGCTGGCCCAGCGCAACGGCTACCGCTGCATGATGTCGCACCGCTCCGGCGAGACCGAGGACGTCACCATCGCCGACCTGGCCGTCGCCACCAACTGCGGCCAGATCAAGACCGGTGCCCCGGCCCGCTCCGAGCGCGTCGCCAAGTACAACCAGCTGCTGCGCATCGAGGAGATCCTCGACGACGCCGCCGAGTACGCCGGCCGCGGCGCCTTCCCGCGCTTCAAGCACGAGGGCTGACGCGCACGGCCCGCACGAGGGCCGGGCGCTCCCGGTAGCGCACGCCTGACCGGTGCCCCGCCGTTCACCCCGTAGGGTGGACGGCGGGGCACCGTCGCGACCAGGAGGGGATACGGGAGATGGCTGGCTGGAGGATCCCGGGCTTTTCGGCCCGGCCCCGGTTCACGAGCCGGGCGACCGTCCTCGTCCTGGTGCTCTGCTCGCTGGTGGCGATCCTCGCCTACCCGACGCGGCAGTTCATCTCCCAGCGCGCCGAGATCTCCGCCCAGCGGGCGAAGGCCGACCACGCGCGCCAGCAGGTCGAGCAGCTGCGCCGGGAGAAGGCCCGCTGGCAGGACCCGGAGTACGTCAAGGCGCAGGCCCGCGCCCGGCTGCACTACGCGGTGCCGGGGGAGACCCCGTACATCGCGGTGGACCCGGCCGGCCAGGCCGCCCGATCCTCCGGGCCCGCCGCACCCGCCTCCTCCGGCGGTACGGCGCAGGCCGCCAAGCCCTGGTACGCCAGCATCTGGGACTCGGTGGACGCCGCCGACACCGCCGCGGCGGCCCCCGCCGCCCCCCTTCCCCTCCCACCGTCCCCCGTTGGAGACACCTCCTCCCATGACCACTGAGAACCACCCCACCGTCTCCGACGCCGACGTCGCGGCCATCGCCGCCCAGCTCGGCCGGGTGCCGCGCGGCCTGCGCGGCGTGGCGCACCGCTGCCCCTGCGGCAACCCGGACGTCGTGGAGACGGCTCCCCGGCTGCCGGACGGCACGCCGTTCCCCACGCTCTACTACCTGACCTGCCCCAAGGCCGCCTCGCTGATCGGCACCCTGGAGGCGGAGGGCGTGATGAAGGACCAGAGCGCCCGGCTCGCCGAGGACCCGGAGCTGGCCGCCGCCTACCAGAAGGCGCACGAGGACTACATCGCCCGGCGCGACGCGATCGAGGTGCTGGAGGGCTTCCCGAGCGCCGGCGGCATGCCGGACCGGGTGAAGTGCCTGCACGTGCTGGTCGGCCACTCGCTGGCGGCCGGCGAGGGCGTCAACCCGCTCGGCGACGAGGCGATCGGCATGCTGGAGGACTGGTGGGCCAAGGGCCCGTGCGTCTCCCCGGCCGAGGTCGAGGCCGCCGCTGAGCGGGTCGCCCGCAACCGCGCCAAGGAGCAGGACCACGAGGCCGTGATCGCCGCCAAGGAGCAGAAGGCCGCCGAGCGCGCCGCGCGGAAGCGGGCCGCCGAGGAGGCCGCGGCGGAGCAGGAGTCCGAGTGAGCACGACCCGCGTGGCCGCGATCGACTGCGGCACCAACTCGATCCGCCTGCTGGTCGCCGACCTCGACCCCGAGACCGGCGCGATCACCGACCTGGACCGCCGGATGATCGTCAACCGGCTGGGCCAGGGCGTGGACCAGACCGGCCGGCTGCACCCGGACGCACTGGCCCGCACCTTCGCGGCCTGCCGGGAGTACCAGGAGATCATCTCCGGCTTCGGCGTCGGCCCCGAACGGGTCCGCTTCGTCGCCACCAGCGCCTCCCGGGACGCCGAGAACAGCGACGAGTACGTCAAGGGCGTGCGCGACATCCTGGGCGTCGAGCCCGAGGTGGTGAGCGGCGAGGAGGAGGCGCACCTGTCCTTCGTGGGCGCCACCAAGGAGCTGACCGGCGGTCAGTTCCCCGGCCCGTACCTGGTGTTCGACCTGGGCGGCGGCTCCACCGAGTTCGTGCTCGGCACGGACGACGTGCAGGCGGCGCGCTCGGTGAACATCGGCTGCGTGCGGCTCACCGAGCGGTACTTCGGCGACGCCGAGCTGCCCTCCGAGGAGCAGGTCGCGGCCGCCCGGGCGCACGTCCGCGCCGAGCTGGACCGGGCCGAGGAGGCGGTCCCGCTGACCGGCGCGGCCACCCTGGTGGGCCTGGCCGGGACGGTCACCACGGTGTCCGCGATCGCCCAGGACCTCCCCGGCTACGACTCGGAGGCGATCCACCACTCGCGGATCGGCCGGGAGCGGGTCGCCGAGATCACCCGGGAGCTGCTGGCCGCCACCCACGCCGAGCGGGCGGCCATCCCGTCGATGCACCCGGGCCGGGTGGACGTGATCGCGGCCGGGGCGCTGGAGCTGTTGGAGATCATGGAGCGCACCGGCGCCGCCGAGGTGGTCGTCAGCGAACACGACATCCTCGACGGCATCGCCTGGGGTATTGCCCGCTGACCCCGTGCGGGACTTACCCGAACCGGCCCCGGCACCCCTTTCAGGGGGTCGGGGCCGGGGCGCGCCCGGACCCGGGTGGGAAAGTTCGTGAATTTCTTCACATGGCGATCCGGCCATTCGCCGCACCGGCTCGCCCGCTACGTCCGAAATGCGGGACCGAAGGCCCGCCGACCGGGTGGCCCATGGGATCGCAGGTCAGGTCTCGCTTGAGGTTTGAAAATCGAAATCACGCGCGGGAACCCGGGCCCTGTGCGGATCGTTGCTGCTCAGACCGGTAGTGCTCCGGCGTGCGTCCGCGCGGGGCCGCCCAGGGGTGGGGGCCGCCGTGCCGGACCCGTTTTTGCGGCCGCGCAGTGTATCACGGGGGGTCCGTCAACTTGTGACCGGCCTCACGAAGGCTGCTCCGGACGGTGCTGGATACTTTCGGATATGAGCACCACGGAGCGTCCTCGCATCCTCATTGTCGGCGGTGGTTACGTCGGCCTGTATGCCGCGATGCGCATCCTCAAGAAGATGCGTTACGGCGAAGCGACCGTCACGGTCGTGGACCCGCGGTCGTACATGACGTACCTGCCCTTCCTCCCCGAGGCGGCCGGCGGCAACGTCGCGCCCCGCAACCTCGTCGCGCCGCTGCGCAGCGCCCTCAAGCAGGCGGAGGTGCTGACCGGGTCCGTCACCGGCATCGACCACGCCCGCAAGGTCGCCACCATCCAGCCGGCGGCCGGCGACAGCTACGAGCTGCCCTTCGAGTACCTGGTCGTCGCGACCGGCTCGGTCTCCCGCACCTTCCCGATCCCGGGTCTGGCGGAGAACGGCATCGGCATGAAGACGGTCGAGGAGGCCATCGGCCTCCGCAACCACGTCATGGCCCAGCTCGACAAGGCCGAGTCCACCACGGACCCGGAGGTCCGCCGCAAGGCGCTGACCTTCGTCGTGATCGGTGGCGGCTTCGCCGGCATCGAGACCGTCGCCGAGATCGAGGACATGGCCCGCGACGCGGCCAAGCTGTACAAGACCGTCAGCCGCGACGACATGCGCTTCGTCGTGGTCGAGGCGGCCAACCGCATCCTCCCCGAGATGGGCCCGGACCTCGGTCTGTGGACCAAGGAGAAGCTCGAGGAGCGCAACATCGAGGTCTACATCGAGACCTCCATGGACTCCTGCGTCGACGGCCACGTCATGCTGAAGAACGGCATGGAGATGGACGCCTCCACCATCGTGTGGACGGCCGGCGTGAAGCCGAACCCGGTGCTGTCCGAGTTCGGCCTGCCGCTGGGCCCGCGTGGCCACGTCGACACCGCGCCGACCCTCCAGGTCCAGGGCTTCGACTACGTCTGGGCGGCCGGCGACAACGCCCAGGTGCCGGACCTCGCCGCGGGCGAGGGCGCCTGGTGCCCGCCGAACGCGCAGCACGCCTGCCGCCAGGCCGTCGTCCTCGGCGACAACGTGATCTCCGGCATGCGCGGCTTCCCGCAGAAGGAGTACAAGCACAAGAACCTGGGTGCGGTCGCCGGTCTCGGCCTGCACAAGGGCGTGGCGATCCTCTTCGGCAAGTACAAGCTGAAGGGCCGTCCGGCCTGGTGGTTCCACCGCCTGTACCACGGTGCGATGGTGCCGACCTTCAACCGCAAGGTCCGCGTCTTCACCGACTGGACGCTCGCGATGTTCCTCAAGCGCGAGATGGTCGGCCTCTCCCAGATGGAGCGGCCGCAGCTGCCGATCCAGGAGGTCACCCCGCCCACCAAGCCCGTCGAGGCCGCCAAGCCGGCCGCCGACAAGGAACTCGCGAGCAAGTAGGCGACTGAGACCCCGGTGTGGGAGCACCGGGGTATGAGTCGGAGGCCCTCCGCCCGGCAGCGTTGCCGGACCACGACCTCCGTGGTGCTCAGCCGGCCGTGCGACCGGGCGGAGTACAGAAGTAGAAGGTCCCCTGCCGAAACTCTCCGGCAGGGGACCTTTCTCGTCGCGGGACCGGTCAGTCGGTCTTGATGCTCGACAGGATGTCCAGCTTGGACGCCCGGCGGGCCGGCCAGATCGCGGCCACCAGGCCGACCACCCCGGCCAGCGCCAGGAACAGCGCCAGCTGGCCGTACGGCAGGACCGTGGTCAGCCCGGAGAGGCTGGACTTCAGGGTGCCGTTGATCGCCCAGGCGATGAAGCAGCCGAGCAGCAGGCCGATGCCGGCGCCGAACAGCGAGATCACCACCGACTCCAGACGGACCATCCGCTTGATGCCGGAGCGGTCCAGGCCGATCGCCCGCAGCATCCCGATCTCGCGCTTGCGCTCGAAGACCGACATCGCCAGCGTGTTGACCACGCCCAGGATCGCGATCAGGACCGCCATCCCCAGCAGGCCGTACATCAGGTTCAGCGCGAAGGTGATGGTCTGGCTGAACTCGTCCCGGACGTCCTGCTTGGACTTCACGTCGATCACCGGGTTGGCGCCGGTGGCGTCCTTGAGCGCCTGCTTGAGGCCGTCGGTGGCGCCGTCCCGGCCCTTGACCAGGACGTCGGAGATGTACGGCTTCGGCTCGTGCTTGGCGATCTCGCTGTTGGCCAGCATGGCCGGGCCGAGCATGCCGCCCGACTTGTAGACGCCGCCCACGGTGAGCTGGCCGGTGGACTCGTCCGGGAAGGCCACGTTCAGCACCGAGCCGGTGGTGGCGTTCAGCTTCTTGGCGGCGTCCTCGTCGAGCAGCAGCTGCCCCTTGCCGAAGCCGGCGGTGGAACCGCTGGTCAGCTCGACGTCGGCGAGCTGGTCCAGGACGGCCGCGTCCAGGCCGTTGACCGTCTTGGTGGTGCCGTCGAGCTCCCAGTACGCGGTCGTCATCGCCGAGGAGGCGGCGACCCCGGGGGCCTTGGCGATCTGGGCGGGCACCTGCTCGGACAGGCTCATGCCGTTGGCGGCCCCGACGATGTAGTCGGCCTTCATCGAGCTGGTGACGGCCCGGTCGACGGTGTCGTTGACCGATGCGCCGATCACCGTGAGGCCGGTGACCAGGGTCAGACCGATGGTCAGCGCGGCGGCGGTGGCCGCGGTGCGGCGCGGGTTGCGCACCGCGTTCTGCTGGGCGAGCCTGCCCGGGGTGCCGCCGAGGCCGCGCAGCAGCGGGCCGACCAGCGCGACCACCGGACGGGAGAGCAGCGGCAGCAGGACGAACACGCCGATCAGGGCCAGGAAGGCGCCCAGGCCGACCGGCAGCCGGCCGTCGGAGTTGCCCAGCGAGGCGCCGTAGCCGATCAGCGCGAGACCGCCGCCGGCGAGCACCGAGCCGATCGTGTTGCGGACCACCAGGCTCTTCTGGGAGACCGGCTGGTCGCCGCTGCTCATCGCGGCCACCGGGGCGATCCGGGAGGCGCGCATGGCGGGCAGCAGGGCCGACATGACCGTCACCACGATGCCGACCACGACCGTCACCACCACGGTGAGCGGCTTGATCACCAGCGAGCCGTTCGGCATGTTCTCGTTCAGCGAGCCGATCAGCGACTGCATCCCGGCGCCGATCCCGATGCCGGCGAGCAGGCCGGCCACCGCGGAGACGGTGCCGATCAGCAGGGCCTCGATCAGTACGGACCGGGTGACCTGCTTGCGGCTGGCGCCGATGGCGCGCAGCAGGGCCAGCTCCTTGGTGCGCTGGGCGACCAGCATGGTGAAGGTGTTGGCGATGATGAAGATGCCGACGAAGAGCGAGATGAAGGCGAAGACCAGGAGCATCGTGCGCATGCTGCTGGTGCCCTGGGTGATCAGCTCCTGCTCGTCGGCCTTGAGCTTGGCGCCGGTCTCGACGTCGAACTGGTGGCCGGACGGCACCTTGGGCTGGACCTCGGCGAGCAGCGCGTCCTGGCTGGTGCCGGCCTTGGCGGTGAGCACGATGCTGCTGAAGCGGCCCGGCTCCAGCAGGGTCTGCTGGGCGGTGGCCTTGTCGAACAGGGTGAGCGTGCCACCGGTGTTCACGACCGGGTCGTCGGTGGTGAAGACGCCGGTGAGCTTCGCCTCGACGACCGGGCCGTTGGCGGCGACCCGGACGGTGTCGCCGACCTTGTAGCCGCCCTTGTCGGCGGTCTTCCGGTCGAGCGCGACCTCCTTGGCGGCCTTCGGGCCCTGGCCCTCGACCATCGGGTAGCGCGGGTCCTTGCCGTCCTGGCCCGGCGCGAAGTTGGCACCCTTGGCGGCCCAGACCTGGCCGATCAGGTCGCCCTTCCGGTCGGCGACGCCGGTGAAGCCGCTGACCACGCCGCGGGCGCCGGCGGTGCCCGGCAGGGCGGCCAGCTGCTGGACGGTGGCGTCGGTGAGGGTGGCCGAGCCGCCCTCGCTCTTCTGCCGGGCGGAGGCGTTGGAGCCGGCGGCGCGGTCCACCACCTGGACCGAGACGTCGGAGTAGCTCTTGGAGTTGCTGTCCCGCATGGCCTTGCCGAAGGTGTCGGAGAAGACCATGGTGCCGGCCACGAAGGCGGTGCCGAGCATGACGGCCAGAGCCGTCATCAGCAGGCGGCCCTTGTGGGCCAGCACGTTGCGTAGTGCGGTGCGATACATGGGGTGTCCTGGGAAGGGGGTCGGTGAGCGGGCTACGGCTGCGGCGGGGTCAGCTGGTGCGGCCCTTGGCGTCGAAGCGGCGCATGCGGTCCAGGACGGTGTCGGCGGTGGGGTTGTGGAGCTCGTCGACGATCCGGCCGTCGGCGAGGAAGACGACGCGGTCGGCGTAGGAGGCGGCGACCGGGTCGTGGGTGACCATGACGACGGTCTGGCCGAGTTCGCGCACGGAGTTGCGCAGGAAGGAGAGGATCTCGGCGCCGGAGCGGGAGTCGAGGTTTCCGGTGGGCTCGTCGGCGAAGATGATGTCGGGCTTGCCGGCCAGGGCGCGGGCGCAGGCGACGCGCTGCTGCTGGCCGCCGGAGAGCTGTGAGGGGCGGTGGCTGAGGCGTCCGGAGAGGCCGACGGTGTCGACGACGCGGTCCAGCCAGGGCTTGTCGACCTTGCGGCCGGCGATGTCCATCGGGAGCGTGATGTTCTCCAGGGCCGTCAGGGTGGGGAGCAGGTTGAAGGCCTGGAAGATGAAGCCGATGTGGTCGCGGCGCAGCTGGGTGAGCTGCTTGTCCTTGAGGCCGACGAGCTCGGTGTCGCCGATGGTGGAGGAGCCGGAGGTGACGGTGTCGAGGCCGGCCATGCAGTGCATCAGGGTGGACTTGCCGGAGCCGGAGGGGCCCATGATGGCGGTGAACTCGCCCTGGGGGAACACCACGCTGACGTTGTCGAGGGCGACGACGCGGGTCTCCCCCTCCCCGTAGACCTTGTTCAGGCCGGTGGCTCGGGCGGCCGCCAGGCCGGTGCGGACGGCGGTTGCGGTCGGCGTGGTCACGGGGTGCTCCTTGTGCTCGCGGATTCGTACCTCCATGTTCCTCGATGTGATCATGGTTCTGCGTCGCTCCGCCGGACGGTTGGCCCTACCGCCGCTGGGCGTAGGGGAGGGGTGGGCCCCTCCTCCTGCGGTATGACGTGAACCCTGAGGTGGAACGGATGGCCGGAACGGATATCCTTCGTGGCCGAATCCCGGACAGATCGTCAGATGGCAAGGAAACATGACAACTTCCCGGGCTGGGAACATGCGAAAGGGTGAGCCGGGCGACTAGGCTCAGGGTGGTTTCGCAGACGCCCGGATGGTGGAACGCAGACACGGGCAGCTTAAAACTGCTTGGCCGCGAGGCCGTGCCGGTTCGAGTCCGGCTCCGGGCACCGATTCACCCGGCGGGGGCGCCGACGTCGTCCCCGCCGGACGTTGTTCACCGGATCCTCCTCGCGGCGTATCCCGGAATTTTTGCCAAGCCATTACCCTTGTGCAATGGAGCGGTGCAGTGCCGCCACGGAGGGAATGAGCAATGAGAAGCAGCAACCCGGTCTTCTCGCGGGAGGGGTCCTTCACCCGCGACACCGGCTACGCGGGGTTCGGTAACACCGCGCAGGCCGGGAGCCCGTACGGCAACAACCCCTACGCGGGGACGCCCTACGCCCAGCAGCCGCAGGGCCAGGCCCCGATGACGGACGAGCAGCTCTACGAGCTGTACAACGGCCCGTCGGCCGGTCCGGCGGCCACCGGGCGGATGACGCTGGACGACGTGGTCGCCCGCACCGGCATGACGCTGCTGACCCTGGTCGCCGCGGGCGCGGTGGCCTGGTTCGCGCTGCCGTTCGAGAACTTCGGCTTCGCGATCGCCGCCAGCCTGGTGGCCATGGTCGTCGGCCTGGTGGTCTCGTTCAAGCGCAGCGTCAGCCCGCCGCTGATCCTGACCTACGCGGCCCTCCAGGGCTTCGCGATGGGCGCCGTCTCGCACGCCTTCAACACCATGCTGAACGGCATCGTGATCCAGGCCGTGCTGGGCACCGCGGCGGTCTTCGCGGCGATGCTGTTCGCCTACAAGAGCGGCCGGATCCGGGTCACCGCGCGCTACCAGCGGATCGGCATCGCGATCGCCATGGGCTTCGTGCTGCTGATGCTGGTCAACGTGGTCGCGATGGCCTTCGGCGCCGACATGGGGCTGCGCTCCGGCCCGCTGGGCATCGTGGTCGGCCTGATCGGCATCGGCCTGGGTGCCTTCTTCCTGTCGCTGGACTTCGCGGAGATCGAGACGGCCATCGCCCAGGGCGCCCCGCAGCGGGAGTCGTGGCGGGCCGCCTTCGGGCTGACCCTGTCGCTGGTCTGGATCTACATGGAGATGCTGCGCCTGATCGCGATCCTGCGCGGCGACGACTGACGGTCCCTCCCGCCGTGAACCACTGCCGCCGGGCCCCGGAGCACTCGCTCCGGGGCCCGGCGGCTTTCTCGCCTAGGCTCGCTGTCATGCATGACGTAGAGCCCCTGGTCGAAGCTGTCGACAAACTGGCGGATCGTTTCCGCTCGCTGCCGCAGAGCAAGCTGCTGGGCGCCGTGCCCGGGCACCCCTCGCGGGCGGCGGCCGCGCTGGAACTGGCCCGGCGGCTGGCCGCGGCGGCGCTGGCGGCCGAGGGCGGTCCGCAGCGGGAGCTCCCGGACGCCGGGGCCTTCGCGGCGGGGGACCAGCTGGCCGTCGCCGGGCACGACCTGGCGGCCGCGCTCGCGGCGCTGCCGGAGGGCGCGGAGGTGGCGCTGCCGGACGGGCCGGTGGCGGCGGCCGAGGTGCTGGCCGGGGCGGTGGCCGCGGTGCGGGAGACGGCGGCGCTCTGCGGCTGAGCCCGGACGGGCGCGCGGCGGACGGGGCCGGACAGGCCGAAGGCCGGTCGGGTCGTAACCCCTGACCCGGGCCGGCCTTCGGCGCGCTGTGGTCCGCGCGCCGGTGAGCTGGTGTCAGATGCTGGCGACCACCCGGTCGGCCAGCACGTACACGGCCTCCTCGTCGGTGGAGAAGGTCAGCGAGTACGAGCCGGAGAAGCGCGAGCCGCCGAGCAGCCGGACGTGCTCACCGGCGCGGACCGCGTCGATCAGCCGGTAGGCGGCCTCCCGGTCGCCCGGGGCCACGCAGAGCGTGGTGCCGTCGGCGAAGGCGTACACGTCCAGGGTGCCCAGCGGGCCCGGGCGGACGTCGACCAGGGCGACGGCCTCCTCGGCGAGGGTGGCCAGCCGGGTGTCGGTCCACTCCCGGGACGGCGCCTGGCTGGGCACGAAGTCGGGGTGCGAGGGGTGGCGGCGCGGGTCGGGCGCGGCGGCGACCGGGGCCTCCTCGACGGCCGGGTCGGTGTCCAGCAGCCCGGCCTCCAGGCCGGTGGCCAGCAGGTCGGCCTCGCGGCGGGCCCGGGCCTCCTTGGTCTCGCCGGCCGGGTGGCCGGGGCGCAGCGGCACACCGCCGTCGCTGCCGGGCTCGGCCGGGGCGGAGCCGCCCTCGCTGATCAGGTCCTCCAGCGCGGAGCGCAGCGCCTCGCCGAACTCCGGGTCCATCGTCCCCGCGTTGTCGACGGCGTCCTGCGGGCCGGTGGGGCGGGGGAAGAAGAGCGGCCACTCGTCGGTGCCGGCGAACGTGCCGGAGAACGGCGAGTCGAACAGCGGGGCGTCCTCGGCCGCGCGGGCCTCCTGCTCGGCCCAGAACGCCCGGGCCTCGGTGATCTCCCGCTCGCGGTCGGCGGCCAGCGCCTCGGCGACGGCCCGGCGTATCGCGGCCTCGTCCACCGGTGCGGGCGCGGCCGGGGCCGCGGCCTGGGCGTCCAGTCGGCGGGAGAGTCCGCGGAGGTGCAGCAGCACGGCGGTCGACACGGTGATCAGGACCAGCAGCAGGATGGTGTAGACGGCGCTCACGGAACGTACTCCTAGCGAGGAGCGGAACGGGGTTACGTGTCCACACTGCCGCATCCGGGGGTGTTACCGCAGTGGCGAATGTCCAATTGGTCCGGGACTTTCGCTCTTGTCCCCAAATTGTTAGGTAACACCGTTCTACGCAGTGGAGTTGATCCGCTCCGCAGTGTCGATTTCCGGGCCGGAATCGAAAGAAAAGAGGGCCGGATCGACCTCGCGGTGTGATCCGGCCCTCAATTACGCTGCGTCACTCCAAATGGGTGGTCCAGACCCTTCGGAAAGTGTCCGGAGGGTCAGCTGAGGCGCTCGAGGACCATCGCCATGCCCTGGCCGCCGCCGACGCACATGGTCTCCAGGCCGAACTGCTTGTCGTGCCACTGCAGGGAGTTGATCAGGGTGGTGGTGATCCGGGCGCCGGTCATGCCGAAGGGGTGGCCGACCGCGATCGCGCCGCCGTTGACGTTCAGCTTGTCCAGGTCGACGCCGAGGTCGCGGTAGGACGGGATGACCTGGGCCGCGAAGGCCTCGTTGATCTCGACCAGGTCGATGTCGCCGATGGTCAGGCCGGCCCGCCGGAGCGCCTGCTTGGAGGCCTCGACCGGGCCGTAGCCCATGATCTCGGGGGAGAGCGCGCTGACGCCGGTGGAGACCACCCGGGCGAGCGGGGTGATTCCGAGCTCGCGGGCCTTGGTGTCGGACATGACGACCAGCGCGGCCGCGCCGTCGTTCAGCGGGCAGCAGTTACCGGCGGTCACGGTGCCGTCCGGGCGGAACACCGGCTTCAGGCCCGAGACGCCCTCCAGGGTGACGCCGGCGCGCGGGCCGTCGTCGGTGCTGACCACGGTGCCGTCCGGCGTGGTGACCGGGGTGATCTCGCGCTCCCAGAAGCCGGCCTTGATGGCGGCCTCGGCGAGGTTCTGCGAGCGGACGCCGAACTCGTCCTGCTCGGCGCGGGTGACGCCCTTGAGCGCGGCCAGGTTCTCGGCGGTCTGGCCCATCGCGATGTAGGCGTCCGGCACCAGGCCGTCCTCGCGCGGGTCGTGCCACTCGCCGCCGCCCTCCTCCGCCCGCTGCTTGGTACGGGCCTGGGCCTCGTCGAACAGCGGGTTCATGGTGCCCGGCAGGCCGTCGGAGGTGCCGTTCACGCTGCGCGAGACGGTCTCCACGCCGGCCGAGATGAAGACGTCGCCCTCGCCCGCCCTGATCGCGTGCAGCGCCATCCGCGTGGTCTGCAGCGAGGAGGAGCAGTAGCGGGTGACGGTGGCGCCGGGCAGGTAGTCCATGCCCATCTGGACGGCCACGATGCGGGCCAGGTTGTGGCCCTGCTCGCCGCCGGGCAGGCCGCAGCCCAGCATCAGGTCGTCGATCTGGCGCGGGTCGAGCTGCGGCACCTTGGCCAGGGCGGCCTGGATGATGTGGGCGGTCAGGTCGTCGGGGCGGACGTCCTTGAGCGAGCCCTTGAAGGCCCGGCCGATCGGCGAACGGGCGGCGCTGACGATGACGGCTTCGGGCATGGCGGGCTCCTCGCTGGGTGACGGCGGACCTGACGTCCGGGAGGAAAGTTACCGCCTGGTAGATCAGGCGTCACCCGCGCCGGCGTGTGAGCTGGCCGACGTGTTCCCGGGGGCCGTACCGGCTTCCTTCCCGTTCTCCGGGCCGGGCAGACGGATCCGCAGCCGGTGCCTCAGCTGGGCCCAGCGGCGGCCCGCGCCCTCCGTCGGCACGGCCGCCACCTCGGTGCCCTCCCGGCCGGCCGCCGCGGCGGCGGCCACCGCGACCGGCAGCACGGTGCCGCCCGGGACGGCCGCGGCCGGGCGCTCCTCCTCCGGCCAGAGCCCGAGCACGGCGCAGACCGAGGGCAGCACGGCCATCGCGGCGGTCGCGTAGCCCTGGGCGGAGGGGTGGTAGCGGTCGGCGGCGAACATCTCCGGGCGCGCGGCGAACTCCGGGCCCAGCAGCGAGCCCAGCGAGACCGTCCGGCCGCCCGCCTCCACCACCGCGATGGTCTGCGCGGCGGCCAGCTGGCGGCTCAGCCGGCGGGCCACCCAGCGCAGCGGCGGCCGCACCGGCTTGATCGTGCCGAGGTCCGGGCAGGTGCCCACGACCACCTCGCAGCCGTTGGCGCGCAGCGCGGCGACGGCCTCGCCGAGCTGGCGGACGGCCAGCTGGGCCGGGCTGTGCCGGGTCACGTCGTTGGCGCCGATCATGATCACGGCGACGTCCGGGCGGTGCGGCAGCGCCTGCTCCAGCTGGCCGGAGAGATCGGCGGAGCGGCCGCCGGAGCGGGCCACGTTGACCAGCCGGACCGGGCGCTCGGCCACCGAGGCGAGGCCGGCGGCCAGCAGCGCGCCCGGGGTCTCACCGGAGCGGGCCACCCCGAGGCCGGCGCCGGTGGAGTCGCCGAGGACGGCCAGGACCAGCGGGGCCTGCGGGGCGGCGGCGCGGTCGGCGAAGGCCTCCCCGTAGACGCCGTCGGCCCTGGGCGGGTGGGTCTCCAGGACGCCGATGGCCTGGACGGCGAGTTTGCTCTCGGTCAGCAGCAGGCCGACCAGGCCCACCCCGAGCAGTCCGAGCCCGCCGCCGCCGTAGGCCGCCGCGGTGGCGATCCGACGGGCCACCCGGGCCCGCGAGTCCTGTGCCCCTGGCATCCGGTGCCCCCTTCCCGTGCTCCGGCCGGCCCCCTCGGGGCCACGGCAATGCCTGCACAGCGCTCTTACCCGCGCACGGGGCGGGAGTACCGGAGGCACCGGCGGGGGTGGGCCATTGGGGGTGGTGTGCCGGAGGGGAACCACGGGGCGGTTGCCACGCCCTACGCTTTGCAGTACCGAAAAGCACTCGCACGCCCAGAGACCGGGAGGACCCCCGTGCGGTACCACAATTCGATCATCGATCTGGTCGGCAACACACCGCTGGTCAAGCTGAACAAGGTCACCGAGGGCATCAGCGCGACAGTGCTGGCGAAGGTCGAGTACTTCAACCCCGGCGGTTCGGTCAAGGACCGCATCGCGATGCGCATGATCGAGGCCGCGGAGGCCTCGGGCGCCCTCAAGCCGGGCGGCACCATCGTCGAGCCCACCTCCGGCAACACCGGTGTCGGCCTGGCGATCGTGGCCCAGCAGAAGGGCTACAAGTGCATCTTCGTCTGTCCTGACAAGGTCTCGACCGACAAGATCAACACCCTGCGCGCGTACGGCGCCGAGGTGGTCGTCTGCCCGACCGCCGTCGCCCCGGAGCACCCGGACTCGTACTACAACGTCTCCGACCGCCTGGTCCGGGAGACCCCGAACGCCTGGAAGCCGGACCAGTACTCCAACCCGGACAACCCGGCCTCGCACTACCACTCCACCGGCCCGGAGCTGTGGGAGCAGACCGACGGGAGGATCACCCACTTCGTGGCGGGCGTCGGTACCGGCGGCACCATCTCCGGCACCGGCAACTACCTGAAGGAGGCCTCCGGCGGCAAGGTCAAGGTGATCGGCGCCGACCCGGAGGGCTCGGTCTACTCGGGCGGCACCGGCCGGCCGTACCTGGTCGAGGGCGTCGGCGAGGACTTCTGGCCGACCGCCTACGACCGCTCCGTCGCGGACGAGATCGTCGCCGTCTCCGACAAGGACTCGTTCCAGATGACCCGCCGCCTGGCCAAGGAGGAGGGCCTGCTGGTCGGCGGCTCCTGCGGGATGGCCGTGGTGGCCGCGCTGGAGGTGGCCAAGAAGCTCGGCCCGGACGACGTCGTGGTGGTGCTGCTGCCGGACGGCGGCCGCGGCTACCTGTCGAAGATCTTCAACGACGACTGGATGGCCGACTACGGCTTCCTGCCGTCCTCCACGGACGAGGCGCACATCGGCGAGGTGCTGGCCCGCAAGGAGTCCATCGAGCAGGGCGGCGTCCCGCAGTTCGTCCACATGCACCCGAACGAGACGGTCGCCGAGGCGGTCCGGGTGCTGCGCGAGTACGGCGTCTCGCAGATGCCGGTGGTCTCCCCGGGGGCCGGGCACCCGGACATCATGGCCGGCGAGGTGATCGGCTCGGTGGTGGAGAAGCTGCTGCTGGAGGGCATCTTCGCCAAGGAGATCGAGCTCACCGACACGCTGGACAAGGTGATGTCCAAGCCGCTGCCGGTGGTCGGCTCGGGCGAGACCGTCACCAACCTGATGACAGTGTTGGAGAAGGCCGACGCGGCCGTCGTGCTGGTCGAGGGCAAGCCGCAGGGCATCGTCACCCGCCAGGACCTGCTGGGCTTCCTGACCGGGCGCGCCCAGCACTGACCCGCGGCCGGCCCCGACCGGGCGTCAGCGATCCGGCGTCACCGACCCGGCGTCACCGACGTCCCGTCACCGACGTCCTGTCACCGCCACGCCGTCGTACCGCCCTTCCGCGGATGGATGCGGAGGATTCGTCCACGGGGGAAGTGGTACACCGGCGTCACCTGTCCGCAGCACGTGGTTAACACGGCTCGGGCATCGTAGTGGTCAACGGCAGGACGCCGAGTGAGGCGACGGCAACCGTTCGGGAGCGGCTCCCCGGCGGTCGCGGTCGGCTCCCGGACACACCGGGCGGCCCTGACCCGGCCGCTGTGTCCTCCGTCGCGGGAGGCGCCGTCGTCCCGCCCCTGCCCGGCTCCGGCCGGCTGACAGGGTGCGGCGGCTCCCGCGGCAGCACCGCGCCGCACGGCGCGGGTCCCCGTGGCTCCCGGGTGGGGGAGCCGGTGCGGGGAACGGTAGGGCCGGTCCTTCTCCGAGGGGCCGGCCCTTCCGTTTGCGCCGTTCGCGCTGTTCATGCTGTTCGTGCCGGGCGCGCGGGGTGTGCGCCGGGCGGCCGCCCGTGCCGCACGCCGGGCGCGGCCGTCCCGTACGCTCGCACGCATGACCAGCACTGAAACGACCGACCAGGACGCCCCGCGCTACGTCCGGGTCAAGATCGAGCTCATCGCGGAGATCACCGACGAGGGCGCCCTCAAGGCGGCCGCGCTGGAGGCGGTCACCGCCGACGAGTACCTCGACGACGAGGAGCGCGCCCAGTCCGTCGAGGCCATCGAGGTCGACCCGTCGGGTTCGCTCGCCCACTTCATCGACCCCGTCGCACTGCTGGGCGAGGTGCCCGGCGTGGAGCTCGCCTCGGCGACCTGGGAGTCGGCGCAGACCGAGTTCGACCCGGACAACGAGGAGTGGGACGAGTACCAGGTGGACGAGTCCGCCGAGTAGGACCCGATCGCCGGTCGACGGCGTCCGCCGTCACCACCCCTGAACGCCCGGTCCGCCTCGCGGACCGGGCGTTTCGTCCCTGTTCGGTGGGAAGTTGGGTCATCTCATACGATCGCTTACCCTTCGGTGATGGAACCGTGAACGGGCGGATTGCGTTTCTGTATCCGTAATGCCCGGGATGATCAGCAGGGAGACGCGACGTGACGGCACGGGACGGTCAGGGACGGGCGGCCGGAAGCAGCTGGAGCCGGCGCGGGGTCCTCGCCGGACTGATCGGTGCACCCGTCCTGCTGCTGGCGGCCTGCAACGACGACAGCGGCGGCAGCGGTAGCGGCGGTGGCAGCGGGTCCGGCTCCGGCTCCGGCGGAACGGGCGGCACCCCGGGCTCCGGCGGTGCGAGCAGCGCCCCGAAGACCTCGACCGCGGTCATCACCGTCACCCCGGCCGACGGCGCCGCCTCCGCGAGCTTCAGCGAGCCGGTCAAGGTCACCGTCGCCAACGGCACCCTGAGCAGCGTCAAGGTCACCGACACCACCGGCAAGGAGCTGGCCGGCCAGCTCTCCGCCGACAGCACCAGCTGGACGTCGGCCGCCGCCCCCGCCAGCGGCACCAAGTACACCGTCGCCGCGACCGCCTTCGACAAGGACAAGCTGGAGGCGGACTCCAACGCCGTCTTCACCACGGCGACCCCGGCCAACACCTTCGTCGGCTACTTCACCCCCGAGGACGGCTCGACGGTCGGCGTCGGCATGCCGGTCTCGATCAACTTCAGCAAGCCGATCACCGACCGCAAGGCCGTCCAGCAGGCGATCACCGTGATGGCCGAGCCGGGGGTCGAGATCGTCGGCCACTGGTTCTCCAGCACCCGCCTCGACTTCCGGCCGCAGGACTACTGGGCCAAGGGCACCAAGGTCACCCTCAAGCTCCGGCTCAAGGACGTCGAGGGCGCCAAGGGCGTGTACGGCACCCAGTCCAAGGACGTGAGCTTCACCATCGGCCGGGCCCAGACCAGCGTCGCCGACCTCGCCACCAAGAAGCTCACCGTCACCACCGACGGCCAGGTCAGCGCGGTGTACAAGATCTCCGGCGGCTCGCCCGAGCACACCACCTGGGGCGGCAAGATGGTGATCTCCGAGCAGTACACCCAGACCCGGATGAACTCGCAGACCGTCAACCTGGGCAGCGAGTACGACATCGCGGACGTGCCGCACGCCCAGCGACTCAGCACCTCCGGCACCTTCATCCACGGCAACTACTGGTCCTCGCCGTCGATCTTCGGCGGCCAGAACACCAGCCACGGCTGCATCGGCCTCCAGGACGCCAAGGGCGCCCAGGACACCGGTACGGACGGCTACAAGTTCTACAAGTCCTCGATGATCGGCGACGTGGTCGAGGTCGTGAACTCCGGTGACAAGACGGTCGCCCCGGACAACGGCCTGAACGGCTGGAACATGGGCTGGGCCGCCTGGAAGGCCGGCAGCGCCGTCTGACCCGGCTCCCCGGCCCGGTCGGAAGGACCCGGTCGGAAGAACTCCTCGGAAGAACTCCTCGGGCGGACCGAACCCCACGGCCCGCCCGAGGAGTCGGACAGGTGTGAAACGCGAGCGGAGACAGCGCCAGGACGACGAGTTCAGCGCGTTCGTGGCCGGCTACGGCCACCGGCTGCTGCGGCTGGCCGAACTGCTGACCGGGGATCCGGAGCGGGCGAAGGACATCGTGCAGTCCGCGCTGGAGCGCGCCTACCTGAACTGGCACCGGATCACCTCGGACGATCCGAGCGCCTACGTCCGCCGGATCGTGGTCAACCAGCACCGCGACTGGTGGCGCCGGCTGCGCAACCACGAACTGCCCACCGAGCGGACCCCAGACCAGCCGTTCGCCGAGGACCTGGCCGAACGGCTGGCCGAGCGGGCCCTGCTGCACCAGGCACTGGGCACCCTCACCCGCCGGGAACGGACGGTCGTCGTGCTGCGGTACTACGGGGACCTCGCCGAGGCCGACATCGCGGCCGAACTGGGCATCGCCCCGGGCACCGTGAAGAGCACCCTGCACCGGGCGATGGCCAAGCTGCGCGCACTCCCCCAACTCGCCGACCGCTCCGGCGGCGCGGCGGACCCCACGACGCGCATCGAGGTGACGGTATGAGCTTCGAGAACCGGCTCGGCGAACTGCTCAAGGACGAGGACCCGTACGTGATCGGGCCGGACCCGGTGCCGATCATCGCCGCCGCCCGGCGCCGCCGGGCCAGGCGCAGAGCCGGGACCGGGGCGGCCGCCGTGGCGGTGGCCCTGGTCTGCGGGATCACCGCGGTGACCGTCGGAGGCACCCGGTCGGCCGGGCGGGTCGCGGGCGGGCCCGCACCCGCCGCGGCTCCCCCGGTGGGGGCGGCCTCCCCGTCGCCCGTCACCGCGTCGCCGACCGCCACGGCCGTCACCCCCGCCGCCCCGCAGGCGACCCCGAGCAGGCCGCCGCTCTCGCCGGTGTGGAGGGTCGCCGCCGGGCAGGAGGTCGAGCCGGTCACCGGGTTCCGGCTGTCGGTGACCGCGACCAAGAGCTGCCAGGACGCCGTCGACCGGACGACCGACGACTACCAGGGCCTGTCGTGCGTCGACCTGAGCGGCCCCGAGATGCCGGTCGAAGGGCCCGGCATCCTGATGGATCTCAGCCGGACGTCCGACCGCCTCCTCGTGCACGGCTTCTACCTGGGCCCGAACCCGGCCAGGATCATGGTCTTCGAGGGCGGCCGGGTCACCGTCGCCACCCTGCTCATCACCGCGGGCATGAAGGACTGGGTCGGCTACTACGCCGTCCTGCCGATGGTCGAACCCCCGCCGGAGCCGGGTTGGAAGGCGCCCGCCGTCGGGGCCTACGACACCGACGGCAGGCTGCTGGCCGGTCGCGCCGGCCACACGGTGGACGGTGCCGAGGAGCAGCCGCCGGCCGTGCTCTGAGCCGACCGGTCCGCCGTCGACCGGTCCGCCGTCGATCGGCTCACCGCTTCGCGTAGTCCGCGAAGCCCTGCCAGTCGACGATCACACAGGGCTCCGGACCCACCGTCCAGGCGTCGTGCCCGGGCGGGCAGACCATGAAGTCGCCGGGGCCGATCTCGGCCTCCTGGCCGTCGTCCATGACGATCTTCATCCGGCCGGAGACCACGTACCCGGCGTGGGCGGCCTGGCAGCTGTCGGTCCCGGCGATCGGCTTCACGTGCTTGGACCACTGCCAACCCGGCTCGAACACGGCCCGGCCCACCGGGCCGCCGTCCAGGTTGACCAGCTTCAGCTCCCCCTTGCCCTCCTCGAACGGGCGGACCTCCTCGGGATCGTCGAAGTTCCGCTGGTAGAGACCGGACATGGCGCACTCCTCTCCCACGAGGACGGCCCGGCCACCAGCGGGTGGCCGGGCCGGCCCTGCTGGCCCTTCCAGTCTGCGCCCCGATCGGGGACGGGTCACGTTGAGTGGCCGCTCCAGGGGGGCGGGCCCGGGGCGGGAGGTCAGCCCTGGGTGCGGGCCACGCCGATCGGGCAGGAGGCGCCGGTGCCGCCGAGACCGCAGTAGCCGTTGGGGTTCTTGGCCTCCGACAGGTACTGCTGGTGGTACGGCTCGGCCGGGAAGAACGGGCCGGCCGGGGCGATCTCGGTGGTGATCGGGCCGTAACCGAGCGCGGTCAGCGACGGCTGGAAGGCGTCCCGGGTGGCCGCCGCGGCCTCGGCCTGGGCGGGGGAGTGGGTGTAGACGGCGGAGCGGTACTGGGTGCCCACGTCGTTGCCCTGGCGGTTGCCCTGGGTCGGGTCGTGCGCCTCCCAGAAGGTCTTCAGCAGGCGCTCGTAGGAGATCACCGCCGGGTCGTACACCACCCGGACCGCCTCGGTGTGCCCGGTCAGCCCGCTGCACACCTCCTCGTACGTCGGGTTGGGGGTGTGGCCGCCCTGGTAGCCGACCAGCGTCGTCCAGACGCCGGGCAGCCGCCAGAAGGTGCGCTCGGCGCCCCAGAAGCAGCCCAGACCGAAGTCGGCCACCTCCAGGCCCTCCGGGTACGGGCCGGGCAGCGGGTGCCCGAGCACGGTGTGCGGCTCGGTCAGGGTGAAGGCCGGGGTCGGCCGGCCGGGCAGCGCCTGGTCGGCGGGGACGAGCGAGGTCTGGTGGCGGTTGAACAGCACGGCCTGCTCCAGCGGGTCGGGAATCCTGGCGCAGGGTCCAACGCGGACGGCGGCCGCCGGATTCCGGGAGCCGCCCCGGGCCCCGGACGGCGCGGCGGCGGCCCACCGCACCCCCGCTCCCACCTGCGGATTCGTCCCGGTTTCCGGTTCGTGCGGGCATGGCGGCATTCGCACACTAGGCTCGGAGCCATGACCGAGCACCAGCTTCCTCAGGGCTTCGAGACTCTCGCCATCCACGCGGGTCAGGAAGCAGACCCCCAGACCGGGGCCGTCGTCACGCCGATCTACCAGGTGTCCACGTACAAGCAGGACGGGGTGGGCGGCCTGCGGGGCGGCTACGAGTACAGCCGCAGCGCCAACCCGACCCGCACCGCGCTGGAGGAGTGCCTCGCGGCGCTGGAGGGCGGCGCCCGAGGCCTCGCCTTCGCCTCCGGCCTCGCCGCCGAGGACACCCTGCTGCGCACCGTCCTCAAGCCGGGCGACCACATCGTCATCCCCAACGACGCCTACGGCGGCACGTTCCGGCTGTTCGCCAAGGTGCTGACCCGCTGGGGCGTCGAGTTCTCGGTGGCCGACACCCAGAACCTGGCCACCGTCCGCGAGGCGCTGCGCCCCAACACCCGCGCGGTGTGGGTGGAGACCCCGTCCAACCCGCTGCTGGGCATCACCGACCTGGCCGCGCTCGCCGAGATCGCGCACGGCGCCGGCGCGCTGCTGGTGGTCGACAACACCTTCGCCAGCCCGTACCTCCAGCAGCCGATCTCGCTCGGCGCGGACGCGGTCGTGCACTCCACCACCAAGTACATGGGCGGCCACTCGGACGTGGTCGGCGGTGCGCTGGTGCTGGCCGACGCGGCCCTCGGCGAGGAGGTCGCCTACCACCAGAACGCGATGGGCGCCGTCTCCGGCCCGTTCGACGCCTGGCTGGTGCTGCGCGGCATCAAGACGCTGGGCGTCCGGATGGACCGCCACAGCGCCAACGCGGAGAAGGTCGCCGAGCTGCTGGCGAGCCACCCGAAGGTCAGCCAGGTGCTGTACCCGGGCCTGCCCGAGCACCCCGGCCACGACATCGCGGCCAAGCAGATGAAGGCCTTCGGCGGCATGGTCTCGTTCCGGGTCGCCGGCGGCGAGGAGGCGGCCGTCGAGGTCTGCAACCGCGCGCAGCTGTTCACCCTCGGCGAGTCGCTCGGCGGCGTCGAGTCGCTGATCGAGCACCCGGGCCGGATGACCCACGCCTCGGTGGCGGGCTCGGCCCTGGAGGTGCCGTCCGACCTGGTGCGCGTCTCGGTCGGCATCGAGTCGATCGACGACCTGCTGGCCGACCTCAAGCAGGCGCTCGGCTAAGTCCGGTGGGGCCCAGCGGCCCCGAACTGGCCCTGCTGGTCAGCCGTGTACGACTCCATCGCGAGGTTGAAGCGGGCCAGCAGGGCGCAGAACGCGCGCTGTTCCTCCGGCGGCCAGTCGGCCACCAGGCGGCGGGTCAACTCGGCCCGGCCGTCCCGGACTTCGGTGAGCCGGCCAGCGCCGTGCGAGGTCAGCGCGAGTCGTACGGCACGACGGTCGGCCGGGTCCTGCACCCGGCCGACCAGCCCGGCGGCGACCAGCGGGGCGACCTGGCGGGTCACCGTGGAGGAGTCCACGCCCAGCGCCTCGGCCAGCGCCTTGACGTTGGCCGGCCCGTGCCGCTCCAGCCGGTCGAGCAGCAGGTAGGCGGCCCGGTCCAGCGCCCCGACCCCGCCGCCGGAGGTCCGGACCTGCTCCATGCGGCGTGCGAACACCGCCAGCTGGTACTGGAGTTGGGTGTGCACGGGGTCGGTGCGGTCGGTGGCCTGGGGCGAGGTCGTCGTCATCGCGGCTCACGATCGTCGTGCGGTGAGGGAGGCTCAGAACCAGCAGGGTACGCGGGCCGGGCGGGCCCGGGAACAGGACCGGCATCCCGGATTGCCGCCGCCCCCGCCCGTAGGCTGACGCCATGCGCAACTGGCCGATCACCCTCGACGACGTCCGCGGTGCCCAGAAGATGCTCGCCGGGGTCGCCAGGGTGACCCCGATGGAGGGCAGCCGGCACCTCTCCGGGCTGATCGGCGCACCGGTCCACCTGAAGTGCGAGAACCTCCAGCGCACCGGGTCCTTCAAGCTGCGCGGGGCGTACGTGCGGATCGCGGGACTCTCGCCGGTGCAGCGGGCCGGCGGGGTGGTGGCGGCGAGCGCCGGGAACCACGCCCAGGGGGTGGCGCTGGCGGCCGCGCTGCTGGGCGTGCGCTCCACGGTGTTCATGCCGGTCGCGGCGCCGTTGCCGAAGGTCGCGGCCACCCGGGACTACGGCGCCGACGTGCGGCTGCACGGTGCCACCGTGGACGAGGCGCTACAGGCCGCGCAGCAGTACGCGGACGCGACCGGCGCGGTGTTCATCCACCCCTTCGACCACTGGGACGTGGTCACCGGCCAGGCGACCGTCGGGCTGGAGATCCTGGAGCAGTGCCCGGAGGTGCGGACCATCCTGGTCGGGGTGGGCGGCGGCGGGCTGCTGGCCGGGATCGCGGCGGCGGTCAAGCCGCTGCGGCCGGACGTCCGGGTGGTCGGGGTGCAGGCGGCCGGCGCGGCGGCGTACCCGCCCTCGCTGGCGGCCGGGCGGCCGGTGTCGCTGGAGCACTTCGCCACCATGGCGGACGGGATCATGGTCGGGCGCCCCGGCGACATCCCGTTCGAGGTGGTCAACACGCTGGCGGACGGCATCCGCACGGTCTCCGAGGACGCGCTGTCGCGGGCGCTGCTGCTCGGGTTGGAGCGGCTGAAGCTGGTGGTCGAGCCGGCCGGGGCGGCCCCGATCGCGGCGCTGCTGGAGCAGCCGGACTCCTTCGAGGGCCCGGTGGTGGCGGTGCTGTCCGGCGGCAACATCGATCCGCAGCTGATGCAGCGGGTGCTGCGGCACGGGCTGGCGGCGGCCGGGCGCTACCTGTCGCTGCGGGTGCGGCTGGCCGACCGGCCGGGCGCGCTGGCGGACCTGCTGGGGGTGCTGACCAGGGTGGACGCCAACGTGCTGGACGTGGCGCACGTGCGGATCGACCCGCGGCTGGGGTTGACCGAGGTGGAGGTGGACCTGCACCTGGAGACCAAGGGGCCGGAGCACTGCGCGCTGGTGGTGGGGGAGTTGCGGGACGCGGGGTACGTGGTCTCCGAGTGAGCCCGCTCCCCTTGACGCGATATATCGCGTACTGGAAGACTCGCGATACATCGCGTTCTGGTCCCACGGGTCGGGAATCGAGTCGCCCGCATGCCCGGAAACAGGGCAGAGTGGGACAGATCGCCCCATAACGTTCGAGGAGATGAGGCAAGGCCATGGCGCCAGCCATCCAAGCCGAGAACCTGGTGAAGACCTTCGGCGACGTACGAGCCCTGGACGGCGTCAGTCTCGACGTCCCCGAGGGAACGGTGCTCGGGCTGCTCGGCCCGAACGGCGCCGGGAAGACCACCACCGTGCGGGTCCTCACCACCCTGCTCCGTCCCGACTCCGGCCGCGCGGTGGTCGCCGGGGTCGACGTGCTCAAGCACCCCAACCGGGTCCGCAGCCTGATCGGCCTCTCCGGCCAGTACGCGGCGGTCGACGAGTACCTGACCGGCTTCGAGAACCTCACCATGGTCGGCGAGCTCTACCAGATGAGCAACCGCGCCGCGAAGGCCCGCGCGCTGGAACTGCTGGAGTGGTTCAACCTCACCGAGGCCAAGGACCGCACCGCCAAGACCTACTCCGGCGGCATGCGCCGGCGCCTGGACCTCGCCGCCGCGCTGGTCGTCCGGCCGCCGGTGATGTTCCTGGACGAGCCGACCACCGGGCTCGACCCGCGCAACCGGCTCGCGCTCTGGGAGGTCATCGAGACGCTGGTCGAGCAGGGCACCACGCTGCTGCTCACCACCCAGTACCTGGAGGAGGCCGACCGGCTCGCCCACGACATCGCGGTGGTCGACCACGGCCGGGTGATCGCCCGCGGCACCGCCGACCAGCTCAAGGCGCAGATCGGCGGCGAGCGGATCGAGGTCGTGGTGCACGAGCCCGGCCTGGTCGCCGACGCCGTCGCCGCGCTCTCCGGCTACGCGCTGGGCGAGCCGACGGTGGAGAGGAACACCCGCCGGATCACCGTGCCGATCAGCGGCGGCGCCCGGGTGCTCGCCGACGCGATCCGCGAACTGGACTCCCGCGGGATCGAGATGGACGACATCGGGCTGCGCCGCCCGACCCTGGACGACGTCTTCCTCACCCTCACCGGCCACGTCGCCGAGGAGCGGACCGAGGAGGAGGGCGCCCCCGGCCCGGACGGACGCGGCCGGGGCAAGGGCGGCGCGAACGGGTCGGGCCCGGACGAGCAGGCGGCCGTCGCGGCCGGGAAGGAGAGCTGAGATGGGCACCGCCACCGAGCACGCCATAGGCCCGGCGATGCCCCGGCAGCGCCGGGGGGCCGCCGCCGCCCTGCACGACTCCTGGGTGGTCGCCAAGCGCAACCTGCGCCGGATGACCCGCATCCCGGAGATCGTGGTCTTCGGGCTGATGCAGCCGGTCATGTTCGTGCTGCTGTTCTCGTACGTGATGGGCGGGGCGATCAAGATCCCCGGCGCGAGCTCCAGCTCGGACACGTACATCCAGTTCCTGATGGCCGGCATCTTCGCCCAGACCGTCACCTTCGCCGTCGCCGGCGCCTCGGCGGGCATCGCGGAGGACATGAGCAAGGGGCTGGTGGACCGGTTCCGCTCGCTGCCGATGGCCCGGTCGGCGGTGCTGGTCGGCCGCACCCTCGCGGACCTGTGCCAGACCGCGTTCACCCTGGTCGTGCTGGCGCTGGTCGCACTGCTGGTCGGCTGGCGGATCCACGAGGGCGCGCTCAAGGCGCTCGGCGCCTTCGCGCTGCTGCTCCTGCTCGGCTACGCCTTCTCCTGGATCGGCGCGCTGATCGGGCTGTCGGTGCGCAGCCCCGAGGCGGCCACCTCGGCCGGGCTGATCTGGCTGTTCCCGCTGACCTTCGTGTCCAACGCCTTCGTGCCGGTCACCTCGATGCCGGGCTGGCTCCAGGGGGTCGCGTACTGGAACCCGTTCAGCGCCACCGTGCAGGCCTGCCGGGTGCTGTTCGGCAACCAGATCGGGCCGGTGGACAACGCCTGGCCGATGCAGCACGCGGCGCTGGTGTCGGTGCTGTGGTCGGTCGTGATCACCGCGGTGTTCTCCTGGCTGGCGGTGCGCAAGTACCGCTCCTCCACCGCCTGACCGGACACCGTCCGGAACGTGCGAGGCGGCCGCGGAAGTCCCGGACTTCCGCGGCCGCCCTCGTGTGTGTCGTGCGGCCGGATCAGCCGGCGTGCGGCACGACCTTGACGATCTTCACCATGGCCGGCTTGCCGTTCGGCAGCTCGTAGGTGGCCTCGTCGCCGATCTTCTTGCCGTCGATCGCGCGGCCCAGCGGCGACTGCGGCGAGTAGACGTCCAGGGTGTCGGAGCCCGCGACCTCGCGCGAGGCGAGCAGGAACTCCATGAGGTCGTCCTCGTCGCCGTCGAAGGCGACCGTGACGACCATGCCCGGGGCCACCACGCCCGAGTCGGCCGGCGCCTCGCCGACCTTGGCGCGCTCCAGCAGCTGGGTCAGCTGGCGGATGCGCAGCTCGTACTTGCCCTGCTCCTCCTTCGCCGCGTGGTAGCCGGCGTTCTCCTTGAGGTCGCCCTCCTCGCGCGCCGCCTCGATCTTCTGGGCGATCTCGATGCGCCAGGGCCCGGTCAGGTGATCCAGCTCGGCCTTGAGCTGGTCGTAGCCGGCCTGAGTGAGCCAGGTCACGTTCTCACTGGTCTGGGTCACAGGTGCTCCTCGTAGGTGCTGGGGCTGTGCTGAGGGTGTGAGTCGTCAGCAGGGTCGGTGGTGATATCGGTCTCAACTACAAAGCAACGCCCGCTCCCGTACCATCCGGTGCGGAAGGGGCGAAACCACGAGCCTAACAAGTCCCGCTGACAAGCGGGAGGGCCGTTTGCGTGCCGTTGACGGCGGCGTTACGCCGGGGTGTACGGCAACGGAGTGCGGGACCCTCTACGGATGCCCGCTGTCCGGATCGAATATGCGCGCTACCGGGGGCGGGCGGGCGGCCCGGGGCGCGTGTCGCCCGGGGTGCGCGCCGCTCGGCGCGGGACGGTGCCGGGTGCGCCGCTCGGGCGCGTCGTCAGGGGCGCGCTACTTGGCCGGGGTGCAGCCCAGCAGTTCGGCGGTGGTGCCGCGCGAGGTGGTGCGCAGGGTGACCACCGCGTCGTAGCTGGAGCCGGCCGCCGGGACCGGGAAGTCGGCCACCCCGACCACCGCGTGGTCGTCGGACTGCGAGCGGACCGTGCAGGTGCCGGCCTGCCCGTCGCCCTTGCGCACGGTGAGGTGCAGCTGGACCTCGGAGTCGGAGAGCACCTGGAAGGTCGGCACCGAGCCGTTGATCTTCGACTCGCGCAGCAGGTAGGAGCCGCCCAGCCAGGCGACCAGGCCCAGGCCGAGCACGCCGCAGACCGCGCCGACCACCTTCAGGCGGCGGTCCGGGTCACGGTCGCCACCGCGGCCGTAACGCCCCTCGGGCAGACCGGTGGCGGTGGTGTCTGCACTCATCGGACTCCGTCCTCTCCTGGGGGAGGGGCCGCGCGGGGTGCTGCGGGGGAATGCGACGCTCCTCCAGTCCGTCACTATAGGAGGGGCACGCCCGCGGCCGGTCCGGCGGGGGCAGGGCTCGGCCGCGCCGGAGACGTTCAGCGGCCCGGCCCCGCGGCGACGCGGTCCCGTTGTGAGCGGTTCGTACGGTGGGCGGACCCGGACTCCGCGGAACGCCCGACGAGTGTGGAAGGAACGCAAGGCGTTGACTGAGCAGTTGCGACTGATGGCGGTGCACGCCCACCCGGACGACGAGTCCAGCAAGGGCGCGGCCACCATGGCCATGTACGTCGAGCAGGGCGTGGACGTGCTGGTGGCCACCTGCACGGGGGGCGAGCGCGGGTCGGTCCTCAACCCCAAGCTCCAGGGGGACCCGTACATCGAGGAGAACATCCACGAGGTGCGCCGCAAGGAGATGGACGAGGCGCGGGCGATCCTCGGTGTCGAGCAGGCCTGGCTGGGCTTCGTGGACTCCGGTCTGCCCGAGGGGGACCCGCTGCCCCCGCTGCCCGAGGGGTGCTTCGCCCTCCAGGACGTCAAGGAGGCGGCGGAGCCGCTGGTCCGGCTGATCCGCGAGTTCAAGCCGCAGGTCATCACGACCTACGACGAGAACGGCGGCTACCCGCACCCGGACCACATCATGACCCACAAGATCACCATGCTGGCCTTCGACGCCGCGGGCGACCCGGACGCCTACCCGGAGGCCGGCGAGCCCTGGCAGCCGCTCAAGCTGTACTACAACCACGGCTTCCCGATGGGCCGCATCCGGGCCCTGCACGAGTACCTCACCGAGCACGGCCACGAGTCGCCGTACGGCGAGTGGATCGAGGGCTGGGAGAAGAGCGGCCGCAAGGAGCGCGAGATCACCACCCGGGTCCGCTGCGGCGACTGGTTCGAGACCCGCGACCGCGCGCTGATCGCCCACGCGACCCAGATCGACCCGGACGGCCCGTGGTTCCGCGTCCCGCTGGAGGTCCAGCGGGAGGTCTGGCCCACCGAGGACTACGAGCTCGCCCGTACCCTGGTCGACGTGGACCTGCCGGAGGACGACCTGTTCGCCGGCCTGCGCACCCCCACCCTGGCGGCCGAGGCCGCCGACACGCGCGACTGAACGACCCCCCGATGGCCCGGCTCCGCGTGAGCCGGGCCACCATAGAGATATGAGCGCCTCCGTGAACCTCGTCCACCTCGCCGCTGACCTCGCCGTCGACGACGCCAAGGTCACCCCCGGCCTCCTCGGCTTCGTCGTCTTCGCCGCCCTGGGCGTCGCGACCTGGTTCCTGGCCAAGTCGATGAACAAGCAGTTCAAGAAGGTCGACTTCGTCGAGCAGCCGGAGGCCCCGAAGGAGTGAGCCGAAGGCCGGTCCCCGCGGGGAACCGGCCTTCGGCGAAGCCGCCCTGCCGGACCGCCCGGCTTCGTAGGATCCCGAACCATGACGTGGTCGTGGCACTCCGTGGTGCGCAGGGTGGGGTACGGAACGGCGGCGGCGGGGGTGCTGGCGGCCGGGGCGGCGGGGCTGGGGGACCCGGGGCCGCTGATCGTCGGCTCCGCCGTGGTGACGGTGGTGGCCGGGTTGTTCCCGGCGCTCTGGGCCCCGGGGCGGGTGCGCGCGGTGGGTCCCGCGGTGCTGACCGCCGGCGTCGTCTCGCTGCTGGTGACCGCCGGCTACCGCGGACCGGCGTCCGGCGCCATCGAGTCCTGGTGGCTGCTGGAGACCGTGGCGCTGCTGGCCCTGATCGTCCCCGCGGTGCGCAGGCCCCCGGCGGCGGCCGCCTTCGGCCACGGCGCGCTGCTGGTCGTGGCGGTGGCGCTGGTGCCGCTGCGGATCGGGGTGTGGGCCGACCCGCCGGCCCCGCCCTCCGTGACCACCAAGCTCTGCCTGACCTCGGCCCTGCTGTCCTGCGCGGTGGTCGGGGTGGGCTGCTACCTGCGCTCGATGGACACCCGGGCCCGGGCCGCGGTGGCGGCCGAACGGCGGGCGCAGCGCCTGGACCTGGCCCGCGACCTGCACGACTTCGCCGCGCACGACGTCACCGGGGTGGTGGTGCTGGCCCAGGCCGCGCAGGTGCTGGCCCAGCAGGACCCCCGGAAGGTGGTCGAGCTGCTGGCCGGGATCGAGGCGGCCGGCCGGCAGGCGCTGATCACCATGGACCGGACCGTGCAGGTCTTCGCGGCGGACGACGGCGACCCGGAGCCGCGCGGGCGGTTCGGGGCCGCGGTCGCGGACCCGGCGGCGGCCGGGGGGACGGCACGGGCGGCGGCGGGCGGGCCCGGTGGGCGCAGTCTGCGCCGCGACCTGAGCGAACTGCCCGCGCTGGCCGAGCGGTTCACCCGTAGCGGCTCCGCGCGGGTGCGGCTGGAGGCGCCGGCCGAGGCCGAGCTGGCAGACTTGCCGGCGGCGGTCAGCGGGCTCGGCTACCGGCTGGTGGTGGAGGCGCTGACCAACGTCCGCCGGCACGCGCCCGGGGCCCGGGAGGTGGCGATCGAGGTCGGTGCGACCCGGCACGGGGAGCGGTCGGCGCTGCGGGTCACGGTCACCGACGACGGGGCGCCGGGCGGGGCGGGGGACTCCGGGGGCGAGGGTGGTGCTGGCAGTACGGGTGGTGCAGATGGTGCGGGTGGCACGGGTGGCACGGGTGGTGCCGGCGGTGCGCTGGGCGGGGCGGAGCGGGAGGGCGGGGGTTTCGGGCTCGCGGGCCTGCGGGAGCGGGTGGAGGCGGCCGGCGGCGAGCTGACGGCGGGACCGGGGCCGGCGGGCGGCTGGCGGGTGGCGGCGGTGCTCCCGACGGAGGGCGAGGCGGGGCCCGGAGGCTGACCGGGCCGGTCGGCGCGTCGTTCCGGGCCTGCCGGTGCCGGAGTTCCCGGCCCGTCGGCGGGCTTGCCGGTGGGGCTCCGGGCTTGCCGGTGGGGCGTTCGGAGCCTGCTCACGGGCCGGACCAGGCCGTTCGGCACATGCGGGGGCGGCTGATCCGGCGGTCCGGAAGATCGAATGGGCCGATCGGCCGATGGCGGCGGGCCTCGGCGCGGGCAAGGATGACGTACGGCGATCAGGGAGCGGGGGTTCCCCTGGGCCGTCATGACCGCAGAACCCCGAGCGGGGGACCAGCCTGTGATTCGCATTGCCATGTCTGTCGAAGATCTGGCTCGTGTACGAATTACCGGAAATGTCGACCAGGAGATGGAGGCGGTGCTGGCACTGGAGGCGTGGCGCAACGGCGGGGAGTTCTTCGGCCCCTGGCAGCGGGCGGTCCGCAGGCAGATGGCCGGGCAGCCGGTGCTGGCCGAACGGCTGCGTCGCCTTTCGGGAGCCAACGGTGGTTTCCGGGACGTACTGAGAGTGTGGGCGAATGGCCGGATCATGGCGTCCGGGCGTGGGGCCGAGCCGCTGGTCCGGCGGGCCGACGTCGCCGCGGCGGTCCGCGAGTTCCACCGGGTGGCGCTGCGGCCCTGCTGGGCGGACGTCCGGTCCCGGCTGGAGGCGGAGCGGGACGTCCGCCGTCGGATCGCCGGCCGCGGCGGGGTGGACGCGCTGCTCGGCACGCTGCACCCGCAGATCCGCTGGAACGCCCCGGTCCTGGAGGTCCCCTCCGAGCGGGACGTCGAACTCGACCTCGGGGGCAAGGGGTTGAGGCTGGCGCCGTCACTCTTCCTGCAGGGCGCCGGGGTGCTGCTCCGCCCCCGGCGGGACGAGCCGGACGAGGCCCCGACGCTGCTCTTCGCGATGCGTCCCGACCGGACGGGTGGTCCGGTGCCGGCGGGCGTGCCGGAGGCCGCGGAGCCCGCGCGTCGCGGCGGGGAGGAGCCGCTGGCCGCCCTGGTCGGCCGGACCAGGGCGGCGGTCCTCCATGCAGTGCTGGACGGTGGCACCACCGGTGAACTGGCGGGCCGGCTCGGCGTGACGGCCTCGGCGGTCAGCCAGCACACCGCCGTGCTTCGGGCGGCCGGGCTGATCGACACCCGGCGCTGCGGCAACGGCGTGCTGCACACCACCACGTCGCTGGGGCGGGCGCTGCTGCGGGGCGAGGCGGCGTCGGGCGGGGAGGTCCGGCACGTCGGCGGCGCGGCGCCGCGGTGGACCGAGGGCCGTCCGCGGGCGCTGCGGTGAGGTGTCCGGGGCGCGCGGCCGGCCCCGGGCGAGCCGGCTCAGCCGCGCTCGGTCAGGCCCGACTCCCAGGCCCAGGTGGCGATGCCCACCCGGTTGCGGGCCTTCAACTTGCGCTGGAGGTTGGCCAGGTGGGTCTTCACGGTGCTCAGCGAGATGAACAGCTCGGCGCCGATGTCGGAGTTGGTCAGCCCCTCGGCGACCAGGACGGCGATCTCCTCCTCACGGCTCGTCAGCGGCTCGACCGGGGAGCGGTCGACCCGGCGCGGACCGGTGAAGTGGCGCAGCAGCCGGCTGGTGATCTGCGGGCTGATCAGCGAGTCGCCGGCCACCGCCGAGCGGATCGCCTCGGCCAGCAGGGCCGGGCCCGAATGCTTGAGCAGGAAGCCGCAGGCGCCGTTGCGCAGCGCGGTGTGCACGTACTCGTCGAGGTCGAAGGTGGTCACCACGACGACCTTCACCTCGGGGGTGATGCCGGCCAGTCGGCGGGTGACCTCCAGCCCGTCCAGTTCCGGCATCCGGATGTCGACCAGCAGGACGTCCGGCCGCAGGGCGCGGACGGCCTCCAGGGCCTCCAGGCCGTCCGCGGCCTCGGCCACCACCTCGATGTCGGGCTGGGCCGCCAGGATGTGCCGGAACCCCTGGCGGACGTTCGCCTGGTCGTCAGCGATCACGACACGCGTCTTCATGGCGTCATGGTCGCACGGGCTTTCGGCCGGTCCGATGTGATGGCCCGGATTCCGCCTGGTCTGTGCCGGATTCAGTTCCCGCTTAACACCGTTGTCACATGGCGGAGCGTCAGGGAAGGATGGTTCCTGTCGGAACGGGGCGCCGGAAGTTCGAGAATTCGGGCGTGGACCGGAATGGGCTTCAGCGGAATGCGGAAAGGGGGCGGGCGGCGAAATGGACGCGAAGTACGAGTCGTATGCGATTGCCGACCCCGTGTGGTACGACGCCCTGGACCGGTGTGACGACCGGGACTCCCGGTTCGCGCCGGGCGGGGGCGTGCTGCCCGAGGGCTGGCGCAGCCGCACCCAGGGGGTGTGGGAGGTGCTGGCACCTCCCGGCTCCCCGGACCTGCCGGAGCAGGGCTGGAAGGTCCACGTCAGCGCCACGCCGGAATCCGCCGAGGAGACGATCGAGACGGCCTGGCAGGTGTGCCGCCGGCTCGGGCTGCCCTGGAAGTACCTGCGCAGCCGGTTGGTGCTCGCGGTGACGAACGCCAAGTACGCCGACCGGTCCGCCAGCGGCAAGGCCGTCACCGTCTACCCGCGAACGGCCGCGGAGCTGGAGACGGTCCTCGCCGAGCTGGACGAGGCGCTGGGCGGCCGCCCGGGCCCGTACGTCCTGTCCGACCTGCGGTGGAACCAGGGCCCGGTCTCGGTGCGCTACGGCGGGTTCGCCCTGATGTGGTGCGAGCTGCCGGACGGCACCAGGGTGCCCGCCGTGAAGGACCCGGACGGCCGGCTGGTGCCGGACGCGCGGCGCCCGCGCTTCACCGTCCCGGAGTGGGCCGCCACCCCGGACTTCCTGGCCGAGCGGATCGCCGCGGCCTCCGCCGAGGCGGGTGCCGGGCTGGGCCGCTACCGGGTGGTCAAGGCGCTGCACTTCTCCAACGCCGGCGGGGTCTACCTCGCCGAGGACGAGGACGGCCGGCAGGTCGTCATCAAGGAGGCCCGCCCGCACGCCGGGCTGGACGCCTCGGAGACGGACGCGGTGGCCCGGCTGCTGGTCGAGCGGGACGTCCTGGAGCGGATCGGCCACCTGCCGTTCGTGCCGGAGCTGTACGAGTACTTCACCAGCTGGGAGCACCACTACCTGGTGATGGAGTACATCCCGGGCGAGTCCTTCAGCGCCTGGCTCGGCCGGGAGTACCCGCTCACCCGGCACCGGCCGGACGCCCGGGCCCTGGCCGACTTCGCCGGGCTCGCGACCACCCGGCTCGCGCTGGTCGAGGAGTGCGTCGCGGCGCTGCACCGGGAGGGGGTCGCGTTCGGCGACCTCCACCACCGCAACATCATGATCCGCCCGGACGGCACCGTCGCCCTGATCGACTTCGAACTCGCGACGCCACTGGACACCCCGCGCCGGCGCACCCTCGGTGCCCCCGGCTTCACGGACCCGGCGATCACCGACGCCCGCGACGCCGACCTGTTCGCGCTGGGCTGCTGCCAGCTCGCCGCCTTCGTCTCGCTGACCACGCTCACCAGGCGCAACCCGGCCGTCGTCACCGGGCTCCTCGACCTCGTCTCGGAGTCCTTCCCGACGGTGCCCGCCGGCTTCGTCGAGCGGATGACGGAGCGGCTCGCCCTCTCCCCGGCGCTGCGCCCCCACCTCGGGGGCGGGCCCGCGGCCGACACCCCGGCGGGGCTCACCGCCGCGGCGCTGCTGCGCGGCATCGACCGGTCGGCGACCCCCGGGCGGGAGGACCGCCTCCATCCCGGCGACGCCGCCGGGCTGCGTCCCGGGGGTGCGCTCGGGCTGGCGTACGGCTCCTCCGGCGTGCTGCTCGCGCGGCACCTGGCCGGGGCCGCACCGGACGAGGAGCACCTGGATTGGCTCGCCGCCGCCGTGCGGCGCGCCCCGGCGGACACGCCCGCCGGGCTGTACGACGGGCTGGCCGGAGCCGGCTGGCTGTTCCACCGGCTCGGGCACCCGGACGCCCCGAACGTGGTGGACCGGCTGCTGGCCGGCCCGTTGCCCGCCTCACTCGGCCTGCACGGCGGCTTGACGGGCGTCGCCCACCTGCTGCTGGAGGCCGGTGCGACCGACGAGGCGCTCGCGCTGGCAGCCAAGGCCGCCGGGCGGATCGGCGAGGCCGGGCTGCTGGACCGGCCGGGGCTGCTGCGCGGCTGGTCCGGACCGGCGGTGCTGTTCGCCCGCTGCGCCCGCCTCACCGGCGACCAGGCCTGGGCGGAGGCCGCCGAGCGCGCCGTCCGCTGCGACCTGCGGCACGGCCGGCTGGTCGACGACATGCTCCAGACGTACAGCTCGGGCCGGCTGCTGCCGTACCTGGCGGAGGGATCCGCCGGAGTGGCGCTCGCCGTCCTGGCCCTGCCCGCCGCCCAGGCCGAAACCCTCGGCGCCGACCGGGTGCTGGAGGCCGCGGCCCGGGCCGGAGCGGTCCGGGTGGTCGTCCAGGGCGGGCTGTTCAACGGCCGCGCCGGGCTCGCCTACACCCTGTTCCAGGTCGCCGCCCGCCTGCCGCACTGGCGGGCCGAGGCGGAGGAGCAACTCCGGCTGGTGGAGCTGCACCTGGCCCCGCACCAGGACGGCAGCGTCCTGCACGGGGACCAGCTGATCCGGCTCTCGACCGACCTGGCCACCGGCTCAGCCGGCGCCCTGCTGGCGCTGGCCGCCGCCAAGAGCCCCGGGCAGTGCCTGCTCCCCGGCGCCCACCCGGTCCACGGGTGGACGCCGGAGCCGGCCGAGCCCGGTACCCCGTCCCGGCGAGACAGCGAGGGGAGGTG
>NZ_JBVKDS010000002.1:108908-445024 GCF_055633695.1 Kitasatospora sp. NPDC114501
AGGTGATTGTGATGGCCGACATTCTGGCGCTGCAGGAGCTCGACGAGGAGATCGTCGTCGACGCCCCGTTCAGCTCGTACAGCCTGTTCAACTGCTGATTCCGGTGCTTCGGTGCCGTGTTCGGACGAGACGGCGGGGGGAGGTGATTGTGATGGCCGACATTCTGGCGCTGCAGGAGCTCGACGAGGAGATCGTCGTCGACGCCCCGTTCAGCTCGTACAGCCTGTTCAACTGCTGACCCTCGAGGTCCGGCAGTACCGGGTGACAGAGGGGGAAGGCCGCGGCACATGCGGCCTTCCCCAACTCTGCATCCTATTTACTGTTTTGGGGTGAGATAACCGTGGCCGTGGCTCCGGAACCGACTACCCGCCAGAGTGGACCGCTCGGCGGGCTACGACTGTGTGCCGCCGAGGTACGGGCGTACCCGGGGCGGGTCATAGGTGTCGCGGTCGCCTGCGCGCTCACCTCCACCGGGGTCGGCGCCTGCCTGGTGCTGCTCGCGGCGGTCAGCGGTCCGTCCGCCCCGGAGGGCTCGGCGGCCCGTGCGGCGGCCACCGACGCGCAGAACCTGCTGGGCCTGCTGATGACGCTGCTGCTGATGTCGGCGGTGCTGGTCACGGGATCGACGGTCGCGCTCTGGACCAACCAGCGGCTCGGGCAGTTCGCCGTGCTGCGCGCCCTCGGAGTGACGGCCGGTCGGCTGCGCGCCCTGGTCGTCGCCGACGTCGCGATGGTCGCGTTCGTCCCGTCCGCCGTCGCCGCGCTGGCCGGGGCGCTCCCCGCGGCCGGATTCGGACGGCGGGTGCTGATCGAGCGCGAGCTCTTCCCCGCTGCGATCGACCTGCCCCCCTCCGGGCAGACCTGGGCGATCGCGGCCGGTGCCTGCCTGGGCACCTGCGCGGTCGCGGTGCTGGCCGCGCTGGCCAGCGTGCTGGCGGCCGGCCGGGTCCAGCCGATCGACCTGCTCAAGGACCAGTCGCTGGCCCTGGCCCCGCCCCGCCGCAACGCCGGCCGGCTGGTGGCGGGCATCGCCATGGCCGTCCTGCTCTGCGGGCCGCTCCTGGTCCTGATGATCGCGATGGACATGCCGCCGGTGTTCCAGGCCGCGATGGTGCTGGGCCTGGCCATGTCCGTCATCCCCACGCTCGCGGTGCTCGCGCCCTGGTTCGTACCGCTGCTCACCGGCCCGGTCTGCGTGCTGCTGCGGCTGCTGGACCGGAAGGCCGGCCGGATCGCCGCCGCCGGACTGCGGGCCGCGCCCGCCAGGACGGCCGCGATCGCGGTGCCCGTCCTGCTGGCCGTCGGCACCGTGGTCTGCCTGCTCGGCTCCGGGGCGACCATGGGCGCCGCCGTGCAACGGCAGACCGAGCAGGCGCTGCGGGCCGACGCCGTGGTGACGGCCGAGCCGGGCAGCCGACTGCCCGCCCGGCCCGCCGGCCTGCCCGGCGGGGCCGCCGTCGCGCCGATCGCCACTGAGGTGACGGCGCCGCCCAGCTTCTACGCGAGCAAGCCCCGGCCCACCCGGGCCTGGGGTGCCGACGGGGCGGCCCTGCGGAGCGTCCTGGACCTCGGTGAACAGCAGGGCGGGCTGGACGCGTTGGCGCCCGGCACCTTCGCCGCCGGCGGCACCGAGACGGCCTCGCACCACTGGAAGCTCGGCCAGGACGTCACCTTCAGGCTCGCCGACGGGCAGGAGGTGCAGCTGCGGCTCGTCGCCGTCTACCAACGGGACCTTGCCTTCCCCTCGTTCGTCCTCCCGGCCGACCTCGCCCTCGCCCACACCCCGGCCCCGTACGCGGACCGGGTGCTGCTCCGCGGCGATCCGGGCGGCTGGGAGCTCCGGCCCGGCGAGCGGCTCGCCGGGCGGGCCGACTACCTGGCCCACCTGAAGCCGCGCAGCGTGCAGGACGACATGGCCTCCCGGCTGATCGTGTCCGTGGTGGCCGGGTACGCGCTGCTCGCCGTCGCCAACACCTGCGCCATCGCCCAGCGGGACCGCCGCTCCCAGCGCGCCCACCTGCGGGCCCTCGGCCTCGGCCGGGGGCAGCTGCTGCGCTGCGTGGTGTACGAGGTGCTGGCCTCGGCGCTGGTCGGCACGGTGCTGGCGGTGGTGACGGCGGGGATCTGCCTGGTGCCGCTGGCCCGGGCGGTCGGCCACGGGCTGCCGGACGTGGACGTGCCGTGGACGGCCGGCGTCCTGCTCGGAGTGGTGGTCGCCACGGCCGTTCCGGCGGCGCTGGCGGCCCGTCCGCTGCGCGGCATCCGGCGCCAGTTCGCGACGGGAGCGGCGTGAGCGGCGTGCGCGGGGCGGCCGCGGGGAGGCTGGGGCGGTCGTTCTGGCTGCTCTACGGCGGCGAATCCGCCTCGGCCCTGGGGACGGCCGCTTCGGTGATCGCCCTTCCGGTGGTCGCGCTGCGGTCCGGCGGCGACATCCGGCAGGCCGGGCTGGCCGGCACGGCCCTCTCCGTCGGGGTCCTGATCGCCCGGTTGCCGGCCGGGGTCCTCGCCGACCGTTGCGAGCGGCGGACCATGCTGCTGCTCTGCAACGCGGTCGGCGCCCTCGTGCTGGCCGCGCTCGCCCTGTCGGCCGCCGACGGCGCGCCGCCGCTGGGAGCGGTGCTGGTCGCCGCCCTGCTGCTGGGCGCGGTGGGCAGCACCCTGGCTCCGGTCGAGAACGTCGTGGTGCGCTCCTTCGTACGGCCCGAGCAACTTCCCCGCGCGGTCGGCCTGTTGCAGAGCAGGGCGGCCATCGCCGCGACGGCCGGCCCGCTGGCCGGCGGCGCGCTGCTGGCCGTCCACCCGTCCTGGGTGTTCGCCGTCGACGCAGGCAGCTACCTGGCGGCCGTCTGCTGCGTGGCACTGCTGCCGAAGGGCATGCGGGAACGCCCCGAGGACGCCCCGGCCGGGTCCGACGCCGGGTCCGACGCCGGGCCCGGCGTCCGGGCCGCGCTGGCCGAAGGCGTCCGGTTCATCTGGCGGGTGCCCTTCCTGCGGTACGCGGTGGTCAACGCGGCCGTGCTCAACCTGGTGTTCAACGGCCTGCTGATCGTGGTGGTCGCCTCGGGTGGGGACGCCGTGGACATCGGGGTGCTGACCGCGGCCCTGGGCACCGGCGGGCTGGCCGGATCGCTGCTCGCGCCGGCCCTGGCCCGACGGCTGCCACCCTCCCGGGGCATCGCCCTCGGCACCGCCGTGGTCGCGCTCGCCCTGCCCGGCTACACCGCGGCCCAGGGGCACTGGGTGGCGGTCCTGCCGCTCGCCCTCGCCGCGGCCGCCGGACCGGTGGTCACCGTGCTGGTCGCGGTCACCCAGATGCAGGTGACCCCGCCGGGGTTGCAGGGCCGGGTGCACAGCGGCATCGGCTTCCTCGCCCAACTGGTCGCGCCCGCCGGGCCGACCCTGGCGGGCCTGTGCGCCCACGCCTTCGGGCTGACCGGCACGGTGGCCGGCGCGTCGGCGGTCGTGGTGCTGCTGGCCGCCGTCGGGGCGGCCGTCACCGCGGGCCGGCCCGGCGGCGGCCCGCCCGACCCGACCGGGGCCGCAGACGGCCCGGAACGACACAGCGACAACCCTGCGGAGGCCGTCCGTGGCTGACCTCGACCACCGGACGGTGCACCTCGCACCGTCGGACCCGTACCGCTGGCTGGAGGACGCGGACACCCCGCGCACCCGCGCCTGGCTCGCCGAGCAGCGGCGCCGGCTCGACGGTCGCCCGCAGCGCTCCGACGAGCCCGCCTGGGCCGCCCTGCTCGACCAGGTGGAACGGGAGGCCCCCGACCGGACGCCCACCCCGCCGGCCGAGGCGGGCGGGCTGCTCTTCCGCCACGAACGCGGCCCGGGCGGCGACCTCCTGACCGCCCGGCACCCCGACGGCACCCGGCGGACGCCGACCGAGGGCGTCATCGGCCGGGGCGACCGGATCGCGGGCTGGCAGCCCGAGCCGCACGGCAGGTTCATCGCCGTCCAACTGCACCGGGACGGAGCCGAGAACGGCGGCCTGCACCTGCTGCCCACCCGGCCCGGCGGTCGGCCCCTCCACCTGCCCGACGCCGCCCCGTACGCGACCCTCGCCTTTGCCGGCGAGGCGCTGGTGTACACCGCCGGCACCCGCACCGAGCACACCCTGGTGGCCCGTCACCCGGTCGACGGGCCCGCCTGCCGGCTCGCCCTGCCGGTGTCCGGCCCGGTCCGGCTCACCCTCCACGGCGGGCCCGGCGGGAACCTGCTGCTGCGCACCCGCCCGCAGCCGTCCGGCCCGGTGCGCTGGTGGGTCACCCGGTGGACCGGCCGGACGGTGCCCGACTGGCAGCCGCTGGACCTCGACGGCCGACGGGTCACCGCGCTGGACCTGAACGAGACCGCCTGCTTCCTCGCCGCCGACGAACTGCTCGCGCTGGACCTGGACGGGCTCGCCCGGGGCACCGCCGGCCGGCCCGCCGTCGTGGCGTCGCCCGCCGCCGGAGCACCGTCCGGGGCCCCGGTCACCGCCCTGCGGGTGCTCGGCCCCGGCCGGACGCCCGCCCTGGCGCTGCTCCGCCGACTGGGGACCACCCACCGGCTCGACGTCCACCGGCTCGACGCGCACGGCCTCGACGTCCACCGGCTCGACGCGCACCGGCCGGACAACGTGCCGGACGCAGTACCGAGCGGCGAGCCGCCCGCCGCCACCGCGCTGCACTGGCCCGCCCGGCTGCGCCTCGGCGCCACTCCGTACGACCGGCACGGACGGGTCGGCGGCTCGGTCTGGCTGCTCGCCGACGACCCCCGGTACGGCACCTGGACCAGGAGCCTGGACGGCTCCGGCCCGGTCGAACCGCCCGAGCGCCGCGCCGCGCTGCGCACCCTCACCGCCGTCGGCCGGGACGGCACCCCCGTCCCGGTGACGGTCTGCGACCCCGGGCCGCGGGAGCACGGCCGGCCCGCCCCCACCCTGCTCACCGTCTACGGGGGATTCGGAATCTCCCTGGAACCGAGCTGGGATCCGGCCATGGAGGCCTGGCTGCGGGCCGGCGGCCGGATCGCCTGGGTGCACGCCCGCGGCGGTGGCGAGCTCGGCCCCGCCTGGGCGGCCGCCGGCCGCGGCCCCGGCAAGAACACCACCGTGGACGACTTCCGGGCCGCCGCCGCGATGCTGGTCGAACGCGGCGAGGCCCCGGCCGGCGGGCTGGGGGCGCTGGCCGCCAGCAACGGGGCGCTGGTGGTCGCCGCGGCGCTCACCCGCGAGCCCGGGCTGCTGTCCGCCGCGGTGTGCGCGGCCCCGCTCACCGACCTGGCCCGCTACCAGGTCGGCGGCCTCGGCCGGCTCTGGACCGAGGAGTACGGCGACCCGGCCGACCCGGGGACGCTGCGGGCGCTGCTCGACTACTCCCCGTACCACCGGGTGGTGCCCGGGACGGAGTACCCGGCGGTGCTGTTCGCCACCGGGGCGAACGACGCGCGGGTGCCGCCCTGGCACGCCTGGAAGCTCTGCGCGGCGCTCGGACAGGCCGGCACCGGGGCCGCGCCGGTCCTGCTCGACCACCACGACAGCGGCGGCCACCAGGGGCGCCCGGCTGCGGCCGGACGGGAGCTCGCGGTCCGCTCGCTCGCCCTGCTGGGCGCGGGCACCGGCATGCGGCCGCCCGCCGGCCCGTCCGGCCCCCCGCCCCGACCCCAGTCCTGACCGTCGCCCGTGTCCAGCCGAGGAGAGCACCACCGATGACCGAGCACCCGCCCCTCCCCGGAGGCCCGCCCCGCGCCGCGAACCACGGCCGCCCGGCCGCCGCGGCGGCCGTCGACCTGACCAAGGTGCACGGTTCGGGCGAGGCCCAGGTGGTGGCGCTGGAGCGGGTTTCGGTGGCCTTCCGGGAAGGGGAGTTCGCGGCGATCATGGGCCCGTCCGGCTCGGGCAAGTCCACCCTGCTCCAGTGCCTCGCCGGGCTGGAGTCCTGCACCTCGGGCGCCGTCCGGATCGGCGACGTGGACCTCACCCGGCTGAGCGACGGCCGGCTGACCAGGCTCCGCCGCGACCACGTGGGCTTCGTCTTCCAGGCCTTCCACCTGATCCCCACCCTGACGGTGTCGGAGAACATCACCCTGCCGCTCACCCTGGCCGGCCGCTCCCTCGACCGGCAGTGGCTGCACACCCTGATCGAGGCGGCCGGCCTCGGCGCCCGGCTCGGCCACCGCCCGGCCCAGCTCTCCGGTGGCCAGCAGCAGCGCGTCGCCTGCGTCCGGGCGCTGGTCGGCCGGCCCCGCGTCGTCTTCGCCGACGAACCGACCGGCAACCTGGACTCCCGCTCCGCCGCCGAGATCCTCGGCCTGCTGCGCCGGTGCGTCCGGGAACTCGGCCAGACCGTCGTGATGGTCACCCACGACCCGGTCGCCGCCTCCTACGCCGACCGCGTCGTCTTCCTCGCCGACGGCCGCATCGTCGACGAACTCCTCGGCCCGACGCCCGACCAGGTGCTCGCGCGGATGCGCACCTTCGACGCCAACCTGGGGATCAGCTACTGGTCCGGCCCGGCCTGACCTGCCGCGCTCCGGCCGCCGGATGCGCGAGGATGGGGGCATGCCGAACCGTCTCGCGGACGCGACCTCGCCGTACCTGCTCCAGCACGCCGACAACCCCGTCGACTGGTGGCCCTGGGGGCCGGAGGCCTTCGACGAGGCACGGCGGCGCGGCGTGCCGGTGCTGCTCTCCGTCGGCTACGCCGCCTGCCACTGGTGCCACGTCATGGCGCACGAGAGCTTCGAGGACGCCGGGCTCGCCGAGTACCTCAACGAGCGGTTCGTCCCGGTGAAGGTGGACCGGGAGGAGCGGCCGGACGTCGACGCCGTGTACATGGAGGCGGTGCAGGCCGCGACCGGGCAGGGCGGGTGGCCGATGACGGTCTTCCTCACCCCCGACAAGGAGCCGTTCTACTTCGGCACCTACTTCCCGCCGCAGCCCCGGCACGGGATGCCCTCGTTCCGGCAGGTGCTGGAGGGCGTGGAGGCCGCCTGGCGGGACCGGCGGGAGGAGGTCGGCCAGGTCGCCGGACGGATCCGGGCCGATCTGGCCGAGCGGGCCGCCGTCTACTCGGCCGGCGCCCACAACCCGCCCGGCGAGGCGGACCTGCACCAGGCGCTGGTCACCCTCAGCCGGGACTTCGACCAGAGCCGCGGCGGGTTCGGCGGCGCGCCCAAGTTCCCGCCGGCCATGGTGCTGGAGTTCCTGCTGCGCCACCACGCCCGGACCGGCTCCGAGGCGGCGCTGGAGATGGCCGTCCGCACCGGCGAGGCGATGGCCCGCGGCGGCATCCACGACCAGCTCGGCGGCGGCTTCGCCCGGTACGCGGTGGACGCCGGCTGGGTGGTGCCGCACTTCGAGAAGATGCTGTACGACAACGCCCTGCTGCTGCGCGCCTACCTGCACCTGTGGCGGGCCACCGGCTCCGAGCTGGCCCGCCGGGTCGCGCTGTCCACGGCCGACTTCCTGCTGCGCGAACTGCGCACGCCCGAGGGCGCGTTCGCCTCCGCGCTGGACGCCGACAGCCTGGACGAGGAGACCGGGAAGTCCGCCGAGGGCGCCTACTACGTGTGGGAGCCCGGCCAGCTGGTCGACCTGCTCGGCCCCGCCGACGCGGCCACCGCCGCCCGGCTGTTCACCGTCACCGCCGAGGGCACCTTCGAGCACGGCACCTCGGTGCTCCAGCTCCTCGCCGACCCGGAGGACGTCGCCGAGTACGAGGCGATCCGGGCGCGGATGGTCGAGGCCCGGGCGTCCCGGCCCGCCCCGGCCCGGGACGACAAGGTGGTCGCCGCCTGGAACGGCCTGGCCGTCGCCGCGCTCGCCGAGGCCGGCGCGCTGCTGGACCGCCCCGACCTGGTCGAGGCCGCCGAACGCGCCGCCGACCTGCTGCTCGCCGTCCACCTCACCGCGGACGGCCGGCTGCTGCGCACCTCCCGCGACGGCCGCGCCGGTGCCAACGCCGGCGTGCTGGAGGACTACGCGGACACCGCCGAGGGCTTCCTCGCGCTGTACGCCGTCACCGGTGAGGCCTCGTGGCTCCAACTGGCGGGCGGCCTGCTCGACACCGTGCTCAAGCACTTCACCGACGAGGCCTCCGGCGCGCTCTACGACACCGCCGACGACGCCGAGGAACTGATCCGCCGCCCCCAGGACCCCACCGACAACGCCACCCCGTCCGGCTGGACGGCCGCCGCCGGAGCCCTGCTCACCTACGCCGCGTACACCGGCTCCGACCGGCACCGCACCGCCGCCGAGCGGGCCCTCGGCGTGGTCGGCGCGCTCGCCGGCCGGGCCCCGCGGTTCATCGGCTGGGGCCTCGCCGTCGCCGAGGCGCTGCTCGACGGGCCGCGCGAGGTCGCCGTGGTCGGCGCGGACGGCGACCCGGCCACCGCGGCGCTGCACCGGGCGGCGCTGCTCGGGACGGCGCCGGGGGCGGTGGTCGCGGTCGGCGCGCCCGGGGAGACCGAGGTGCCGCTGCTGGCGGACCGGCCGCTGGTCGGCGGGGCGCCCGCCGCGTACGTCTGCCGGCACTTCGCCTGTGACGCCCCGACCACCGATCCGGCGGCGCTGGCCGGGAAGCTGGGCGTGGCGGTCGAGGTCGAGTAGGGGGCGCTCCGGCGGCGCCCCGGCGCCCCTCGGATACTCGTTGGCGAAGGAGTCCAGGTCGGGGCCGCCATGGGCCATGACCCGGACCTTCAGCACGTCCCTCGACGATTTCCGCGAGCAGGCGGGCGCCTTCCTGGCCGCCCGCCCCGCCCGGCGTGCCACGGGCGGTGGACGAGCGGACCGCGGCCGGCGGCCTGCACCTGTGGGAGGGCGGCCGTCCGGTCGCCCTGGCCGGCAGCAGCCCGATCCTGGCCGGCATGTCCCGCATCGGCCCGGTCCACACCCCCGCCGAGAGTCGCGGCCACGGCTACGGCACCGCCGTCACCGCCGCCACCTCGGCCCACCTGCTCGCCCGCGGTGCCACCGAGGTCCTGCTCTCCACCGACCTCGCCAACCCGACCGGCAACTCCATCGACCGGCAGATCGGCTACCGGCCGGTGGAGGACTCGCTGATCGTGGACTTCCGCATCGTGGACCTCCGCCGGCCGTAGCCGGGAGCCGGGCCGGACGACCCCGCCCGGGCGCGCGCCGGCCGGCCGTCATTCCCAGTCCCAGCGGATCCCCAGGAGGCACGGGCGCAGGGCGGTGGCCACCAGGTGGACGCAGTGGTGGCCGTCGAGGGTGAGCTCCTCGGTCTCGTACGGCACGGCGCCGGGGGAGTGGAGGGCGAAGCGGTGGCAGCGGACGGGGAGGGCGGCGGGGTCGAAGGTGACCTGGAGGACGTACTGGCCGGCGCCGGAGTTGAAGCCGCGGACGTATTCGCAGCTGGGACCGGGGGAGGGGGCGTCGTCGAAGCCGTAGCCGAGCAGGTGGGTGTCGCCGGCGCGTAGTCGGCGGTCGAGGAGGAGTTCGGCGGCGAGCAGGTGGTGGGCCTGGTCGCGGCGGATGCGGCCGGGGCGGCAGTTCTCCTCGGCGCGGACGCCGACGCGGGTGATGTCACTGCCCGGGTCGCCCTGGTAGAGGGCGAGGTAGCGGTCGATGCCGTCGCGGTGGGCGCGCAGGGCGTGCTGGGAGTCGCGGCGGGTGAGTTGGCGGTCGGGGTCGATCCGGATGCGTTCGATGTGGGTGATGGTGTGCAGCCCGGTGTCGCGCGGACCGGCCAGGGTGGCGAGCAGGTCGTCGACGGCCACGGCCGGGGAGATCAGGTCGCGGTAGGGGCGTACGGGTGGTCCGGCCGGGGCGGGGTCGGCGGCGCGGCGGGGGCCGAGCAGCCGGGTGAGGGAGTGCTCGGGCAGGTCGAGGACGTCTTCGAGGGCGGCGACGGCGCGCAGGGACTCGGCGCGTTCGGGGCGGCGGCGGCCCTGCTGCCAGTAACTGAGGCTGGTCAGGCCGACGTTGACGCCGCGCAGCGCGAGATGGCGGCGGATGCGGTGCAGGGCGAGGCCCCGGGTGGAGATCGCGGTGCGCAGGGCCAGGTGGAAGGGGCCGGTGCGCAGGGCGGCGGCGAGGTCGGCTGGGTCGCTCTTGTGGATGGCGGCCTCCTGGGGCGGGCGGGTCCGGCACGCGGGCGGTCGGACGGACCGGCGTTTGACCGTGAATATTCACACCGGTGCGGTGGTTTGTCACCGGTCCGGGCCTGCTGTGCGGGGGTTTCCGGGACGCCGTTCACATCCGCGCCCGCCCGTTCACACCCGGGTCCGGGCCCGCCGAAGGCCGTTGACCTGCCTCTGACAAGGCGCGATGCTCGGGGCGCGATCCGGACCGCGCCCCCACACAGCACCTCGCTCCACTCGTGCAAGGAGGCATTCCCCCATGCCAGTTCCACGGATACGGCTGCGCCGCGCGGTCTCCGTACTCGCCCTCGGCGTGCTGGGCCCGGCGCTCACCGCCGCGATGGCCGCACCCGCGATCGCCGCCCCGGCCGGGCAGCAGGCCCAGGCCCAGGTCCGGGCCGCACAGCAGGTCCACCAGGTGCGCCAGGCCGCCGCGCCCGGCAGCACGGCCGACCTGGCCGGCACGTACAAGAAGCTCAACATCACCATGCAGCAGCAACAGCAGACCAACTGGTGCTGGGCGGCGAGCGGGAACACCATCGCCACCTGGTTCGGCTACAACTACAGCCAGAACCAGTTCTGCAACGCCGCGTTCGGCCGCTCCGCCGACTCCAGCTGCCCCAACAGCCAGGCCACGCTGGGCGATGTGCAGAACGGGCTGGACTGGGTCGGCATCAACCCGGGCTCGTACGTCAACGGGTACCTGAACTACAGCACCGTGCAGGCCGAGGTGAACGCCGACCGTCCGATCGAGACGCGCATCCAGTGGAGCTCCGGCGGCGGCCACATGCACGTCCTGTACGGCTACGACACCGGGAACAACTGGGTGTACTGGGGCGACCCGTGGCCCTCCAACTACCGCTACAACTGGGCGGACTACCGGTACTACGTGAACAACAACACGTTCTCGTGGACCCACTCCCTGTACGGGATCGGCGCGTGAGGGCGACCATGACCGAGATCAAGAGCCGCCGTCGGGCCGCGACCGCCGTCACCGCCGCCGCCGCCACCCTGTTCACCGTCGGCCTCGCGCTGTCGCTCGCGCCGGCCGGGCACGCAGCCGAGCCGGCCGCCCCGGCCGTGCCCGCCGCCCCCGCCCCGGTGCCCGCCGCCGAACTGGCGCAGGCCCGCAGCGCCGTCCAGGACCCGGCCGTCCTCGACAAGGTCGGCCACTTCTTCGCCCGCAAGGGCGTCCCGCCGACCCGGCAGCTGACCATCGGCGCCGCCGAGGAGGCCCGGGCGACGGATGCGGCCGCGCCGCGGCTGGCCGGCGACACCGTCCCGGTCTACCTCCTGGACCCCGGCTTCGTGGCCGGCACCCCGGGCGCGCCGGTGGCGAAGGCCGAGTTCACCGCCAGCACGGTGGTCGCGGCGGACGGGCAGACCGCCTCGGTCTGGACCGTCCGGCAGGACGGGGCCTGGAAGGTGGTCAACATCGCCTCGGGCGGTGACGAGGGCGACTACGCGGCGAAGGCCGCGGGCAGCGGCGGCGGCACCGCCTTCCGCGAACCGCAGGTCAACGCCTGGTACGTGCTGCGCGACGGCCGGGTGCTGCCGCTGGACGACGAGGCGCGGCGCTCGGTGGGCGCGGGCGGGGTCACGCTGGCCGCGTACCAGCAGCTGGTGCACCAGCGGTACGGGGACAAGCTGCCCGGTTCGGCGTACGACCGGGCGGGCCGGGGCGGCGGCTACCAGGTGGACGCCGCGCCGCTCGCCGGGGCCGCGCCCGAGCTCGCGGCCGCACCGCGGTCCGCGGCCGGCGGTTCGGCGCTGCCGGCCGTGACGGCGGCGGCCGCCCTGGGCGCCACCGCGCTGGTGGGCGCGGGCGCCGTGCTGCGGCGGAGGACGGGCGTCCGCCGCAGTTGACGGCGGGCGGGGCCCGGCCGGTCGGGCCGGGCCCCGTGCTCCGCACCCCGTCGGACACGCAGCAGAGCGAACACGCGATAAGAGGGGACGGCGCACCGGACAGCGGGGACGCCGCACCGGAAGGGACGTCGCAGCAGGACGGGCGGTGGGCGCCGGATCCGGTCGCCCACCGCCCGTTCGGCTACCCTCCGTGATGTGTCCTGGAAGTGCTGCTTCCGCACAAGGAATTGACGCAACGTTGATCTGTCGTTCGCCGCCCCGGGGCAGTCGGCCATCACTGTCGGTCGATAGGATGTGGCAATCGGTCAGTGCTGGCCGACGCGTGCCGAGAGCGGAGAAGAGGTGGGGCGGCGGCCGCCGACCACGAGCCCGGCACCGGGAAAGGGGACCGGAGTGGCCGACGCGGACGACAAGCAGACGAGCGCCCAGGTGTGGGGTTCGGCGGTGGTGGTGGGCTCTGCGCTGGCCGTGGTCGCGGCCTATCTGATCAACGGCGCCGTGCTGGTGCTGGCGGTGGCCGGGGTCGAGACCCTGCTGCTCATGGTCTACGTCGCCCGCCGGTGGCGCGCGCTGCGCGGTGAGCCGGCCCCGGTCCGGCACCGTCCGCGCCGCGGCATCCCGGACGCGGCGCACTGCGAGCGCTGCCGCCGGGCCCGCGAGGCGCTGGACGCCCGGCAGGCACGGGCCCGCTCGGCCGGTGCGTCCGGGCGGCCCGGCTCCGTGGTGCTCCCGGCACAGGCCGGGTCGCCGCCCGAGCCCCGCCGGCAGTCCGGCGAGCCCTACCGGCAGTCGCACGGGGAACAGCACCACGCGTACGGCGCGCACCACGACGCCCACGGGCCGCTGCACGACCCGGACCCGCAGTCGGACCCCGGCCCACAGCTGGACCCCGGCCCGCAGACGGAACCCGGCGGCGCCGACCACGCGGGCTACCCGCGCCGCCCGCAGGTCCGGGCCCCGTACGAGCGGCCCTGGACGGCGGAACGGGCGGCCGCCCGGTCCGTGGACCGTTCGACCGCCCGTCGGGGTGCGCCGGGATCAGCCGGCCGTGCTGTACGCCACCAGTGAGACGCCGACGTACTGGACGATGAACGCGCCCAGGGTGAAGGCATGGAACACCTCGTGGAACCCGAACCAGCGCGGTGAGGGGTTGGGCCGCTTGAGCCCGTACACCACACCGCCGATGCTGTAGAGCACCCCGCCGACGATCATCAGCACCAGGACGGCGACCCCGCCGGTGCGCAGGAAGTCGGGCAGGAAGAAGGCGGCGGCCCAGCCCAGCGCGAGGTACACCGGCGTGTACAGCCAGCGCGGCGCGCCGACCCAGAACACCCGGAACGCGATCCCGGCCAGTGCGCCGCCCCAGACCGCCCAGAGCAGCACCTGCTGGTCGGCGCCCTTGAGCAGCAGCATCGTGAACGGCGTGTAGGTGCCCGCGATGATCAGGAAGATGTTCGCGTGGTCCAGCCGGCGCAGCACGGCGTCCCCGCGCGGGCCCCAGTTGAAGCGGTGGTACACCGCGCTGACCCCGAACAGCAGCCAGGCGCTGACCGAGTAGATCGCGCAGGCGATCCTGGCGGGCGTGGAGTCGGCCAGGGATATCAGCACGATCCCGGCGGCCACCGTGGCGGGGAACATTCCGGCGTGCAGCCAGCCGCGCCACTTCGGCTTGCTCTCCGTGGGTGCGCTCTCCGCGAGCGCAGCAGCAGTCATGCGCAGCATGCTACCGGCTACCTACGGATCCGTAGGTTACTCGCGCGTAGGAAGTGGTGATCATCACTCTTAGACGTTTTGGAGTATTTGGAGTGTGGCGCCGCACACTCCGTCGCGGGTGTGGTTGGCCTATTACCGGCTGGTAATCATACTTGCTGTAGTAAAAGATGCGTCAATTTCGACGCTTCGCCGCGTTCCGGCCTTGAGTCCGGAGCTACGCTGCAAGCACCCTCAGACCCCCGCGACGCCGTCTCCTCGCCGAGATGGCGTGAAACGGAGCGATCGTGTCGTACGAGATCTCTGCTCTCAGCGCATCCGCGCCCACCCGCCACAAGCAGCTGCTCGCTTGGGTGAGCGAGATCGCCGAGCTCACCCAGCCGGACCGCATCGAGTGGTGCGACGGTTCCGACGAGGAGTACCAGCGCCTCGCGGACCTGCTGGTGGCGCAGGGCACCTTCAGGAAGCTCAACGAGGAGAAGCGCCCCAACTCCTACTACGCCGCCTCCGACCCGTCGGACGTGGCGCGCGTGGAGGACCGCACCTACATCTGCTCCGAGCAGGAGAAGGACGCCGGACCGACCAACAACTGGAAGGCCCCCGCCGAGATGCGGGAGATCTTCCAGGGCGAACAGGGCCTCTTTCGCGGCGCGATGAAGGGCCGCACGATGTACGTCGTGCCCTTCTCGATGGGCCCGGTCGGCTCCCCGCTGGCCGCGTACGGCGTCGAGATCACCGACTCCGCCTACGTCGCCGTCTCGATGCGCGTGATGACCCGCATGGGCCAGGCCGTGCTGGACCAGCTCGGCGAGGACGGCGACTTCGTCAAGGCCGTGCACACCGTCGGCGCCCCGCTCGCCGAGGGCCAGGCGGACGTGGCGTGGCCGTGCAACACCACCAAGTACATCTCGCACTTCCCGGAGACCAAGGAGATCTGGTCGTTCGGCTCGGGCTACGGCGGCAACGCCCTGCTCGGCAAGAAGTGCTACGCGCTGCGCATCGCCTCGACCATGGCCCGCGACGAGGGCTGGCTGGCCGAGCACATGCTCATCCTGAAGCTCACCCCGCCGAACGGCGAGGCCAAGTACGTCGCGGCCGCCTTCCCCTCGGCCTGCGGCAAGACCAACCTGGCCATGCTCCAGCCGACGGTGCCGGGCTGGAAGGTCGAGACGATCGGCGACGACATCGCCTGGATGCGTTTCAACAAGGAGGACGGCCGCCTCTACGCCATCAACCCCGAGGCCGGCTTCTTCGGCGTCGCTCCCGGCACCGGCGTGGACACCAACGCCAACGCCATCGACACCCTCTGGGGCAACACCGTCTTCACCAACGTCGCCCTCACCGACGACGGCGACGTGTGGTGGGAGGGCCTCACCGAGGAGCCCCCGGCGCACCTGATCGACTGGCGCGGCAACGACTGGACCCCCGAGTCCGGCACCCCGGCCGCCCACCCGAACGCCCGCTTCGCCGTCCCGGCCGCGCAGTGCCCGACCATCGCCCCGGAGTGGGAGGACCAGGCGGGCGTGCCGATCTCGGCGATCCTGTTCGGCGGCCGCCGCGCCACCGCCGTCCCGCTGGTCACCGAGTCCTTCGACTGGCAGCACGGCGTCTTCCTGGGTGCCAACATCGCCTCCGAGAAGACCGCCGCCGCCGAGGGCACCGTCGGCGAGCTGCGCCGCGACCCGTTCGCGATGCTGCCGTTCTGCGGCTACAACATGGGCGACTACTTCGCCCACTGGCTGAAGGTCGGCGCCCAGGCGGACGCCGCCAAGCTGCCGAAGATCTACTACGTCAACTGGTTCCGCAAGAACGCCGAGGGCAAGTTCGTCTGGCCCGGCTACGGCGAGAACAGCCGCGTGCTCAAGTGGATCGTCGAGCGCCTCGAGGGCACCGGCGAGGGCGTCGAGACCCCGATCGGCGTGCTGCCGACCGTCGACGGCTTCGACCTCGGCGGCCTGGACCTGTCCAAGGAGGACCTCGACCTGCTCTTCACCGTGGACGCCGACCTCTGGCGCCAGGAGGCCGCCCTCGTGCCGGCCCACCTGGAGACCTTCGGCGACCACACCCCGAAGGAGCTGTGGGACGAGTACCGGAACCTCGTCGCGCGTCTCGGCTGAGCCTGAGGCTCAGCCGCGACAGAGGCGGGCGCGCGGCACGAACCGCGCGCCCCGCCGAGCGGCAGGACGGCCGGAGTTCCGCCGGGCGATTTTCCCCCGACCAAGGAGATCGCCCGGGCCGGAGCTCCGGCCGTAGTGTTCTCCCCGGCGACGGTTCCTCTCCCGCCCGACCGCTACGGCTGGACGTAGCCGTCGAGGAAGTCGCCGATCCGGGTCACCGCGTCGGTGATCTCCTCCGCCCGGGGCAGCGTGACCAGCCGGAAGTGGTCCGGCTCGGGCCAGTTGAAGCCGGTGCCCTGGACCAGCAGGATGCGCTGGGAGCGCAGCAGGTCGAGCACCATCCGGGCGTCGTCCTTGATCTTGTGGACCTTGGGGTCCAGCCGGGGGAAGGCGTACAGCGCGCCCTTGGGCTTGACGCAGCTGACCCCCGGGATCCGGTTCAGCAGCTCGTACGCGGCGTCGCGCGAGGCGTGCAGCCGGCCGCCGGGCAGGACCAGGTCGCGGATCGACTGCCGCCCGCCGAGCGCGGCGGCCACCGCGTGCTGCGCGGGCATGTTGGCGCACAGCCTCATCGAGGCGAGCACGGTCAGGCCCTCGATGTAGCTGCGGGCCCGGGTCCGGTCGCCGGACAGCACCATCCAGCCGGAGCGGAAGCCCGCGACCCGGTAGGCCTTGGACAGTCCGTTGAAGGTGACGCAGAAGAGGTCCGGGGCCAGGGTGGCCAGCGGGACGTGCTCGGTGTCGTCGTAGAGGATCTTGTCGTAGATCTCGTCCGCGTAGACCACCAGATCGTGCCGGCGGGCGATCTCCGCGATGCCCTCCAGCACCTCGCGCGGGTAGACCGCGCCGGTCGGGTTGTTCGGGTTGATCACCACGATGGCCCTGGTCCGGTCGGTGACCTTGGCCTCGATGTCGGCGAGGTCCGGGTACCACTCGGACTGCTCGTCGCACCGGTAGTGCACCGCGGTGCCGCCGGACAGCGAGACCGAGGCGGTCCACAGCGGGTAGTCCGGCGCCGGGACGAGCACCTCGTCGCCGTCGTCCAGCAGCGCGGTCATCGCCAGCTGGATCAGTTCGGAGACGCCGTTGCCGAGGAAGACGTCGTCGACGGAGAGGCCGTGCAGCCCGCGGTCCTCGTAGTGCATGACCACCGCGCGGCGGGCGGAGAGCAGACCCTTGGAGTCGCCGTAGCCGTGCGCGGTGGCGAGGTTGCGCAGGATGTCCTGGAGGATCTCCGGGGGCGCCTCGAAACCGAAGGCGGCCGGGTTGCCGGTGTTGAGCTTGAGGATGCGATGGCCCTGTTCCTCCAGCCGCATCGCCTCGTCGAGCACCGGGCCACGGATGTCGTAGCAGACATTGGCGAGCTTGCTGGACTGGATGACCTGCATGTCCGCCTACTTTAGGGGTACCGAGGGGGCGTGCGGCGGGTCTCCGCGGGGGCGCTTCGGAGGGGCCGAACGACCCCCTTGGATCGCCAGGCGGGGGTGGCGGGCCGCCTTCCGAACCGGCGGTCGGATGTCCGGAATGCTCCTGTATGCGAGGGGCGCCGCCGCGCTGTCGGGCAGAACGAGACGGACGGCACACTGCCCGGCGCGGGAGGATGTGGCCGGTGCGTCGGTCGAGGAGGGGGTGCGCCGGTGGTCCCGGTCGTGGTCGCGGCGGTGCTGGTCGGTCTCCTGGCGGCTCCGCCGCTGCGCGGGCTGGTCGCCCGGTTCGCGGTGCCGGAGGGTGAGCCCTGGTGCGGCGGCTGCCCGTCCTGCGGGCGCCGGGTGCGCCTGCTGCCGCCGACCGGGCGCTGCCCGGGCTGCCGGGAGCGGCTGGGAGCCGGCCCCTTCTCGGTGGAGGCGGTCGCGGCGGCGGTCGCCGTCGCGGTGGCGTACGCGGCGGACCGGCCGGTGGCGGTGACCCTGGCGCTGGGCTGGGCGGCGGCGCTCGGCGTGGCGCTCGGCTTCGTCGACGCGCGGGTGCGCCGGCTGCCGTACCGGCTGACCCTGCCGCTGCTCGGCGGGGTGGCCGCGCTGCTGCTGGCGGCGGCGCCGGCCGCCGGGCCCGGGGTGCCGCTGCGCTGCCTGCTGGTCGCGCTCACGGTCGGGGGCTTGCTCGAACTCGCCGTCTGGCTGGGCGCGTTGGGCCCCGGGGACTCCCCGCTCGGGCTCGCCCTGGGCGGCCTGCTCGGCTGGTACGGCTGGTCGGTGGCGCTCGGCGGGCTGTTCGCGGCGATGGTGCTCGCCGGGCTGTGGGGCACCCTGCGGGCCGCCGTCGCGCTGGCCCGCCGCCGCCCGGTACGCGGGCTCGACCTCCCGGTCGGCCCGTTCCTGCTGCTCGGCGCGCTCACCGCGGTCCTGGCGCGGTGAGCGCACCCGCGCGGTCGTGAGGCTCGGCCCCTGTTGGGGCGACAGCACTGTACAGAGCGACAGCACTGTATGGAGGTGAGAGCGACCGAAGGGGGACGGCGGAAGGGCCCGCCGCACCGGTCGGTGCGACGGGCCCCGCCGCCGACGCGCAGGCCCCACCCTCAAGGAGCGGCGCGCCGGGGGGAGTTGGGCTTCTGGCGGCTCCGGCCTCGGCCGGCCGCGGTCACCGCATCTTGTGGACGAACGGGCCGACCGCGTTGGAGAACGCGTTGCCGTTGTTGGCGTCCCAGTTGGTCGACCAGGTCATCGCGCCGCGGATGGTCGGCCACTTGGCCGGCGGCACGAAGCTGCCGCAGTTGGCGCCGGTGGCCAGGCAGTCCAGCGCGTTGTTCACCACGGTCGGGGAGACGTAGCCGCCGCCGGCCGCCTTGGTGGAGGCCGGGACGCCGATGCCCACCTGGTCCGGCCGCAGGCCGCCCTGGATCTGGGTGCAGACCTGCGAGGTGATGAAGTCGATGGTGCCCTGGGTGTAGACCTTGCCGTCGCAGCCGTTCATGCCGCCCGAGTTGTAGAACTGGGTGTTGACGACGGTGAGGATGTCCTTGGTCCTCAGCGCCAGCTGGAAGTAGGCGCCGGAGGTGCTGTACATCCCGATGGTCTCCGGGGCCATGGTCAGGACGAAGCCGGGGCCGACCTTGGCCTGCAGGGCGTGCAGCGCGTCGCCGAGCGGGCCGGCCTGGACGCCGTTCTCCAGGTCGACGTCGATCCCGTCGAAGCCGTAGTCCCTGATGATCGCGTAGGCGCTGTCGACGAAGTTGGCGCCGGCGGTGGCGTCCCCGACGGTGATCGCGCCGTTCTGGCCGCCGATGGAGAGGATGACCTTCTTGCCGGCCGCCTGCTTGGCCTTGACGTCGGCGCGGAACTGGGCGTCGGTGTAGCCGCCGAGGGCCTTGGACAGGCCCGGGTCCAGGGTGAAGCTGATCGCGCCGGTCCGGGTCGGCACGGCGTCGGCGAAGGACACCGCGATGATGTCGTACGCGTTCTGGACGTCGCTCAGCCGCTGCACGGTCGAGTTGTTGTCGAAGTTCTGCCAGTAGCCGGTGACCAGGTGGGCGGGCAGCCCGGTGGGCGGGGTGGTGCTGGTCGGCGTGGCGGTGGGGGTGGGGGTCGCCGTCGCGGTCTGGGTGGGCGTGGCGGTGGGCGTCGGGGTCGCCGTCCTCGTGGGCGTCGCGGTGGCCGTGGGGGAGGCGGTGGCCGTCGGCGTGGGGGTGGGGGTCGCGGTCGGCGACGGGTTGCCGCCGCCGCCCGGGCCGATCAGCGCGACGTCGTCGGCCAGGTAGGCGCTCTGGCCGTACCAGCCGTGCAGGTAGACGGTGACGCTGGTGGCGTTCGCCCCGGTGGTGAAGGTGGTGGACAGCTGGTTCCAGCCGTTCTGGTTCGACCAGGCGGACGGGTCGGTGCCGCCGGTGCCGCGCGCACCGAGGTAGACGTACGGACCCTGGACCCAAGCGCTCAGCGTGTAGCTGGTGTTGGGCAGCACGCTGATGGTCTGGGTGCACTCGGCGGTGTCGCCGGCGCCCGGTGAGGCCTGGAGCGCGCCGGTGCCGGAGTGGACCGGGGAGGAGACCGTGGTCGCGGCGCCGGCGCAGGTCCAGCCCCCGAGCCCGCCGTCGAAGCCGCCGTTGGCGACCAGGTTGCCGACCGCCGCGTTGGCGCCGCCGGCGAAGAGGGCGAGGCCGCCGCCGGCCAGGGCGAGGGCGGTGGCACCGGCCGCGACGGCCGGGAGGGGGCTGCGCCGGCGCTTGTGCGAGGGCTGGTTCAGCGTACGGGCCATGGGGTGACGCTCCTGGGGGAGGAGCGGCCGCCGCGGTGGGGGGCGCGGCGGCCGCGTGTGGGGGAGGGGAGGTCCGAAGCGAGCCTGCGGGGCGGAGGAGGAGGATCGTTCCGGCCCGGATCAAAAGCTGGACTAGACCATTGCCGGTCGTCAAGCATCGGAACGACGGCTTACGGTTCCGTTAAGGATTCGGAGACCGTTCCGTGTCCACGCCCCGGGAGCGCCGGAACGGCCGCGGAGCCCGTCCGGACCACCCCGGACACACCCGGCCGGACGGCCCCGACACGCCCGTCGCGACAGACTTCGTACAGGACCGTGACCAGACCGCTACCTGCGGCTTTACCGAGCACCTGCGCGCCGGAGTAGGCTGCGCCGGGGGCGGAGACGCACCAGCTGCAACGAGCACGGAGGGGCCGGGAAACATGGGTCTGCGCGATGTCGCCGAACGGACGCCGGGGCTGCGCACCCTGCTCGGCGGGATGTACGGGCTCTACGGCCGACGGGTCGAGGTCCACCTCGCGAGCACCCCGCGCCACATCGGCGTGATCCTGGACGGCAACCGCCGCTGGGCCAAGGCGGCCGGCGGCTCCACCGCGTACGGCCACCAGCGCGGCGCCGACAAGATCAGCGAGTTCCTCGGCTGGTGCGACGAGACCCACGTCAAGGTCGTCACCCTCTGGATGCTCTCCACCGACAACCTGGACCGCCCGGCCGACGAACTCGTCCCGCTGCTCGGCATCATCGAGGACGCCGTCACCGGCCTGGCCGCCGCCCGCCGCTGGCGGGTCCACCCGGTCGGCGCGCTGGACCTGCTGCCGCAGCACACCGCCGACGTGCTCAAGCGGGCCGCCGACCAGACCGCCGACATCGACGGCATCACGGTCAACGTCGCGGTCGGGTACGGCGGTCGGCACGAGATCGCCGACGCCGTCCGCTCGCTGCTCCAGGAGCAGGCCGGGCGCGGAACCTCGATCGAGGAACTGGCCGAGATCCTGACCGTCGAGCACATCGCCGAGCACCTCTACACCCGCAACCAGCCCGACCCGGACCTGATCATCCGCACCTCGGGCGAGCAGCGGCTGTCCGGCTTCCTGCTCTGGCAGAGCGCGCACAGCGAGTTCTACTTCTGCGAGGCGTACTGGCCGGCCTTCCGCAAGGTCGACTTCCTGCGCGCGCTGCGCGCGTACGAACAGCGCCACCGGCGGCTGGGGCTGTAGCCCCGGGGGCCGTCCCGGCTGGTCCCGGCGGCGCGCCCGTGATGTCCCGGCGGTGTCCCGGCGCGCTCCTGGGGCGCGGGCCCCGGGCGCCTGCCGCCGGAGGAAATGACCGCCGTAGGCCTGGCCTACCCGGCGCCCGCGCGAGGCCAAACGTTCACCGGCAATGATCCGTCAGTTCGCCGGGGGCGCGAATGCACCGTTCCTCGCCTGGGAATACTCCAGTCAGTCCGGCCCCGAGGCCACCGGGGCAGCGAGGGCCGGCTTGCCGCGGATGACGCAGGGTCATCCGCTCTGGAGGCCTAGTGGTCAGTTCCAAGAGCCGCCGGACACCAGACCGGCGCACGTACGTTCTCGACACCAGCGTGCTCCTGGCGGACCCGCTCGCCATGACCCGCTTCGAGGAGCACGAGGTCGTCCTCCCGGTGGTGGTCGTCACCGAGCTGGAGGCCAAGCGGCACCACCCGGAGCTGGGCTACTTCGCCCGCCAGGCGCTGCGGCTGCTCGACGACTACCGCATCCGCCACGGCCGGCTCGACGAGCCGATCCCGGTCGGCGAACTCGGCGGCACCATCCGGGTCGAGCTCAACCACTCCGACGTGTCGATACTGCCGGCCGGCTACCGGGCCGGCGGCGGCGAGGCGGACACCCGGATCCTCGCGGTCGCCCGCAACCTCCAGGCCGAGGGCTACGACGTCACCGTCGTGTCCAAGGACCTGCCGCTGCGGATCAAGGCCAGCTCGGTGGGCCTGCTCGCCGAGGAGTACCGGGCCGAACTGGCGGTCACCTCGGGCTGGACGGGCATGTCCGAACTGCACGTCCCGGCCGATCAGGTGGACGCGCTGTTCTCGGTCGGCCACGACGCCGGGGTGGACGTCGACGGCGCCGCCGAGCTGCCCGTCCACACCGGGCTGGTGCTGACCTCGGAGCGCGGCCGGGCGCTCGGCCGGGTCACCGGCGACGGCCGGGTGCGGCTGGTGCGCGGCGAGCGCGAGGCGTTCGGGCTGCGCGGGCGCAGCGCCGAGCAGCGGGTGGCGCTGGACCTGCTGCTCGACCCGGAGATCGGGATCGTCTCGATGGGCGGCCGGGCCGGCACCGGGAAGTCGGCGCTGGCGCTGTGCGCGGGGCTGGAAGCGGTGCTGGAGCGGAGGCAGCACCGCAAGGTGATGGTCTTCCGGCCGCTGTACGCGGTCGGCGGCCAGGAACTCGGCTACCTGCCGGGCTCCGAGGCGGAGAAGATGGGCCCCTGGGCGCAGGCGGTCTTCGACACCCTCTCCGCCGTCACCACCCCGGACGTGATCGAGGAGGTCATCTCCCGCGGGATGCTGGAGGTGCTGCCGCTGACCCACATCCGGGGGCGCTCGCTGCACGACGCCTTCGTGATCGTGGACGAGGCGCAGTCGCTGGAGCGCAACGTCCTGCTGACGGTGCTGTCCCGGATCGGCCAGGGCTCGCGGGTGGTGCTCACCCACGACGTGGCGCAGCGGGACAACCTCCGGGTGGGCCGCTACGACGGCGTGGTGGCGGTGGTGGAGAAGCTGAAGGGCCATCCGCTCTTCGCCCACATCACGCTCACCCGCTCGGAGCGGTCGCCGATCGCGGCGCTGGTCACGGAGATGCTGGAGGACATCCACCCGTGATCCGCCCTCGATAGGGGCATAGTCGGACAATACGGTCAACTCGCGTTCCGGAGCCCGTTCCTGAGGGAGCGGGCTCCATCCGTCTCATCACATCGAGTGCTTTCCGTCCGGGGAACTGCCGTACGGTGGATGTGACATGCGCCACGCGGGCGGGAATTGCGTCGACAGTACCCGGTGCGGCATGGTGAGGGTTCTGTCAGGCCCCGCGTACGGCGCGGCAGGGCTCCCGCACTCCGGGAGTCAGGCCCCGGAAGGTCCGCCAACTCCGGTCGGTGGACACACAATTGAAGACCGTTGAGCCGTACGCCGCCCGATTTCAACGCCCGGTCGCCTCACCTCGGCCGGACGCCGGGCCAGCACCTCCCGTGACCAGAGCACCGTGCGGAGGTCCGTGCCAAGGGGCATGTTGCGCCCGTACGGTCACGCGTGGGCGATGCTGGAAGGAAACCATGTGACTCGGATCTCGGTCCGGGGAGTCGCTGTGGCCTCCGCCACCGCCGTCACCGCTGTCGGTGCCGTCGTGGGTATGGCCTCGGGCAGCGAGGGCAAGACCACGCAGACGGTCGACGTCGCCGGCGCGACCCTGCTTGCCGAAGTCCCCTCTGGCGCCCAGGCGCAGACCATCAGTGACAACATCGGCCAGCAGGCGTCCGCCCAGCAGGCCTCCGCCGACGCGGCCGCCAAGGCCGCCGCGGAGCAGAAGGCCGCCGAGGAGGCCGCGCGCCAGAAGGCGGCCGCGGACGCCCAGGCGAAGGCCGACGCCCAGGCCAAGGCCGACGCGGAGAAGGCCGCCAAGGCCGCGGAGGAGAAGCGGAAGGCCGACGAGGCCGCCGCCAACCGCTCCAAGGCCCGCTCGGCGATGACCGCGGTGGAGGACGCGCCGGCCGTCTCGGTCAGCCCCGGCTCGGTCCAGGACCTGGCCCGGCAGATCGTCGGCAACGACACGCAGTTCCAGTGCTTCAGCCAGATCGTGAAGCGCGAGAGCGGCTGGGACTACACCGCGACCAACAAGAGCTCCGGTGCCTACGGCCTGGTCCAGGCGCTGCCCGGCACCAAGATGGCCTCGGCCGGTGCCGACTGGCGCACCAACCCGGCCACCCAGATCAAGTGGGGCCTCAGCTACATGAACTCCCGCTACGGCAGCCCCTGTGGCGCCTGGTCGTTCTGGCAGAGCCACAACTGGTACTAGGAACGGCCGCCGCCGCGGCGGCGCGGTTCCCCACGGCCCCGGTCACCCGTCCTCCCCGGACGGGCGACCGGGGCCGTGGCGTTCTCCGGCCCGGGCCGACGAACGGGTGGCGCCGCCGGGGGCCGGCGGGGCAAGAGGCGGACCGCGCCGCCCGGGCTGCGCTGACCAGTGCGTCCTCGGGCGGTGCGGTCCCGGTTGCGGACGCGGGGCGCGGGAAGGGGTCCTGGTCGCCTCCCGCACCGGCCGGTCCGCCGGCGGTTGGCCGTGGGGCGACCTCGGCGGCTCGGCTCCGGGGTCTCGTCCCGACTCATCCCCCACGCACCGCGTCCGAAACCCTATGGAACCTGGCGTTTTGTCCGGATCGTCGGGGCGGGAGCGACGAGTCGAACGGACCGGCGACCGGACTCGCCGCACCCGGGCCGGGGTAGCGTCATCCCTGACGGCCGCGGCGGGACCCGCGGCGTACCGCCGGGCACGGCGGGTTCGGCAGGGGAGCGGTGGTAGCGAGGATGGCGCGGGGCGGAAAGGCCTTCAAGGCCGTGGCCAAGGGCATGGCCGTGGTGGCCAGCGCGGCCGCCGTGATCGAGCGGCGCCGGCGCGCCGCGATGGCGGCCGACCCGCACGAGCCGGCCCTCCCGGCACTGGCCGACGGGCACCTCCCGGCACTCGTGGACGGGCACGTCCCGGCACTCGCCGAGGCGCCCGGCCCGGTCCCGGTCCCGCGGACGGACCCGGCCCCGGCGCCGGCAGGCCCGGCGGTCGCGGCGGTCCAGCCGTCCGCCGCGGCTCCCCCGGCCGCCCCGCCCGCACCGGCCGCGCACGCCGGGCTCGGCCGGGAGTACCACCCCGGCCGTCCGGCCACGCCGGCCGAGGCGGTGCCGTGGGGGCTGCGGGTGGCCGCCGAGTCGACCTGGCGGCTGCTGCTGCTCGGCGCCGCGCTCTACGTCGTCTTCTACGTGGTCGACATGCTGCGGCTGGTCGCCTTCTCGGTGCTGGCCTCACTGCTGATCACCGCGCTGCTGGAGCCCTCGGTCTCCTGGCTGCGCCGGCGCGGGGTGCCGCGCTCACTGGCGGCCGGCGGGGTGTTCCTCAGCGGTCTGGCCGGGATCGGGCTGGTCGGCTGGTTCGTGGTCTGGCAGGTGTCGACCAACCTCTCGGACGTCACCACCCAGGTGAAGACCGGCGTCAACCAGCTGCGGGACTGGCTGGTCACCGGGCCGCTGCACCTGACCCAGCAGCAGATCACCGACTTCGCCAACCAGATCACCAAGGCCATCACCACCAACACCGATCAGCTCACCTCGGCCTCGATCACCGGTGCGCAGATCGCCGTCGAGGTGCTGACCGCGCTGCTGATGACCTTCTTCACCACCTTCTTCTTCCTCTACGACGGCGGGAGGATCTGGAACTGGGCGCTGCGCGGCCTGCCGAGGCACTCCCGCTTCGCGATGGCCGGGGCCGGCCCCAAGGCCTGGACGACGCTCACCGCCTATGTGCGCGGCACGGTCTGCGTGGCCTTCATCGACGCGCTCTGCATCGGCATCGGCGTCGACCTGCTGGGCGTGCCGCTGGCCCTGCCGCTGGCCGTGATCATCTTCCTGGGCGCCTTCGTCCCGCTGGTCGGCGCGTTGATCACCGGTACCGTCGCGGTGCTGATCGCGCTGGTCACCCAGGGGCCGTGGACGGCGCTGATGGTGCTGGTGGTGCTGGTGGTGGTGATGCAGGTGGAGAGCCACATCCTCCAGCCGCTGATCCTCGGCCGGGCCGTCCGGGTCCACCCGCTCGGGGTCGTGCTCGGCGTCGCGGCCGGCGGCATCATCGGCGGCATCGGCGGCGCGGTGGTCGCCGTCCCGCTGATCGCCGTCACCAACACCGTGGTCACCCACCTGCGCCGCCGCAACGAGGCGGGCCAGGCCGTCTTCACCGCGCTCGAAGCCGCCCGCGAGGCCGCCGAACGGACGGCCGAGCGCACCGCGGAGGACGCCGCCGGACGCACCGCGGCCACCCGCCCCGCCCCGCCGGCTGCACCCGCCACCGACTGACCCGCCGTACGGGCCGCCTGCTCGGGAGACCGGCGGCGGGAAGGAACGGCGGCGGGAGAGAGAACGGCGACTGGCCCCTCCCGGACGTGGTGTCCGGGAGGGGCCAGTCGGGCTGCCGGGGTGCGTCAGGCGTCGACGGCGGCGAGGGCGGCCTCGGAGTCGAGGACGCCGGCCACGGCCTGCAGGACGGCGGCGATCTTCATCGAGGCCTGGACGACCTCGCGCTCGACGCCGGCCTTGCGCAGGACGGCCTCGTGCGAGTCGAGGCACTGGCCGCAGCCGTTGATGGCCGAGACCGCGAAGCACCAGAGCTCGAAGTCGACCTTCTCGACGCCCGGGGTGCCGATGATGTTCATCCGCAGACCGGCCCGCATCGTGCTGTACTCCTTGTCGGAGAGCAGGTGCAGCGTCCGGTAGTAGACGTTGTTCATCCCCATGATCGCGGCCGCGCCCTTGGCGGCGGTGTACGCCTCCGGGGAGAGGTTGGCCTTGGCCTCGGGCTCCAGCTCACGCAGCAGACCGGGGCTGCGGGTGGCCATCGCGCAGGACAGCACGGTGCCCCAGAGCTGCTGGGCGGGGAGGTCGGAGTTGCCGATGACCGAGCCCAGGTTGAGCTTGAGGTCCTTGGCGTAGTCCGGGAGGGCGGCCTTCAGGTCGTCGAGGGCCATGGGTCAGCCCGCCAGCAGGGCCTGGGCGTCGAGGGTGTCCTCGCCCTTGGTCCAGTTGCACGGGCACAGCTCGTCGGTCTGCAGGGCGTCCAGCACCCGCAGGACCTCCTTGGGGTTACGGCCGACGGAGCCGGCGGTGACCATGACGAACTGGATCTCGTTGTTCGGGTCGACGATGAAGACGGCGCGCTGGGCGGTGCCGTCCTCGTTCTCGACGCCGCAGGCCTGCATCAGCTCGTGCTTGATGTCGGCCAGCATCGGGAAGGGCAGGTCGCGCAGGTCCTTGTGGTCCTTGCGCCAGGCGTGGTGCACGAACTCGGAGTCACCGGAGACGCCGAGGATCTGGGCGTCGCGGTCGGCGAACTCGTCGTTCAGCTTGCCGAACGCGGCGATCTCGGTGGGGCAGACGAAGGTGAAGTCCATCGGCCAGAAGAAGACGACCTTCCACTTGCCCTCGTAGGACTTGTGGTTGATGTCGGCGAAGGCGTTCGCGGCGTCCAGGTCGACACAGGCCTTGAGGTCGAACTCGGGGAACTTGTCACCGATCGTGAGCACGTTCGCTTCTCCTGAAGTGAGATGAGGGGGCTTTGTCCGGAATCCGGACATCAGTCACCATTCCACATCGTGGACTGATCAGGGAAATAGCTACACTGGATGTGTCTGATCGGAGATTGTTATCAGTACTGAATTCCCCACGTCACGGCCGGTGACCCGCAGGAACGGCGGCGGCAAGGCCGACCCGACTGTGGCGAGTGCCACAGTCCGCAGCCCCCGCACCCCGACCGTCGCCCAGCTGCGGGCTTTCGTCGCGGTGGCCGAGCACCGGCACTTCCGGGAGGCCGCCGCCGCCACCGGGACCAGCCAGCCCGCGCTGTCCGGGGCGGTCGCGGCGCTGGAGGAGTCGCTCGGCGCGCAGTTGGTCGAGCGTACGACGCGCAAGGTGATTGTCACCCCACTGGGGGAGCGCGTGCACCAGCACGCCCGCCGGGTGCTCGCCTCGTTGCAAGCCCTCACCGAGGAGGTCGAGGCCGCCCGCCGCCCGTTCACCGGGCCGCTGCACCTGGGTGTCATCCCGACCGTCGCGCCGTACCTGCTGCCCACCGTGCTGCGGCTGGTCCGCGACCGCTTCCCGGACCTGGAGCTGCACGTCCACGAGGAGCGCACCCCCTCGCTGCTGGAGGGCCTGGCCGCCGGGCGGCTGGACGTCCTGCTGCTCGCGCTGCCCGCCGGCGGGACCTCGCCGACCAGGGACATCCCGCTGTTCGACGAGGACTTCGTCCTGCTCACGCCGCCCGGTCATCCGCTCGCCGGGCGGGTCGACGTGCCCCGCGACGTGCTTCTCGACCTGGACGTGCTGCTGCTGGAGGAGGGCCACTGCCTGCGCGACCAGGCGCTGGACATCTGCCGCGAGGTCGGCGCCGACCCGGCGGGCTCGACCACCCGCGCGGCGGGCCTGTCCACCCTGGTCCAGCTGGTCGCCGGGGGCCTCGGGGTGACCCTGCTGCCCGCCACCGCGCTGGACGTCGAGGCCGGCCGCGCCGACCGGCTGGCAGCCGTCCGCTTCGCCGCCCCGGCGCCCGGCCGCCGGATCGGGCTGGCCGTCCGGCCGGGCTCGGGCCGCAGCGCCGAGTACGACCGCTTCGCGGCCGCGCTGCGCGAGGTGCTGGTCGAACTGCCGGTCCGGATCGTCTTCTAGCTAGGGCGTCTCCCGGAGCGGTGACCGGGCCGCCGCCGGGGCGCCCAGGCAGAGCCCGACCGTGGTCGCGACCAGCAGCTCCAGGGCCTCCAGGGTGTCCTGGTCGGGCCGCTCGCCGGCCCGGTGCCGGGTGAGGTGGCGGGCCGTCAGGCCTTCGAAGCCGCCGAGGAAGTGGACGGCGATCCGGCGGGCGGGCAGCGCCAGGGTCAGGCCGTGGACGGCCGCGACGGCGTCGAGCATCTCGGCGGAGGTGGCCTCGATGTCGCGCTGGAGCCCGAGCATGATCTCCCGCAGGTCCGGGTCGCGCATGGCCAGCGACCCGAACTCGCTCAGCAGCACGCAGCGCCCGTGCTCGCCGGTGGCGGCCTCCCAGAGCGCGTGCGCCAGGGTGCGGACCTGCTCGCCGAAGGTGCCGTCGCCGGGGGAGGCGGCGCGCACCTCGCCGACGAAGTCGGCCTTCAGCTGCTCGACGACCGCCCGGTAGAGGTCCTTCTTGGTGCCGAAGGTGTAGTGCACCGTGGCCTGCGCCACCCCCAGCTCGGCCGCGATCGCGCGGGTGCTGCCGGCGGCGATTCCCTCCCTGGTCATCAGGTCGATCGCGGCCTGGACCAGTTGCGGTCGGCGTTCGGAGGCGGGGACATGGGCCATTCAGCCAGGGTAGCGCCATGGTCGGACAACTGAGTCGAGCGATTCTCTCGACCAACTTTGTCAACTGACAAGGTTCGGCCTACGGTGGGACGCGACCTGCCCCGACCGACCCCGAGGGACCGCCGATGGCCACGTACCTGTACCGACTGGGCCACTACTGCTTCCGGCGACGGCGGGCCGTCGTCGCCGTCTGGATCGCCCTGCTCATCGCCGTCGGCGGGGCCGCGGGGGCCTTCGCCGGCAAGACCACCGACGAGTTCAGGGTCCCGGGCACCGAGGCGCAGGCCACCCTGGACCGGATCAAGGACACCTTCCCGGCGCAGGGCCACGGCTCCGCGCAGGTCGTCTTCGCCGCCGGTGCGCCCGGCGGCATCGGCACGCCCGAGGCGGGCCGGGCGATCGGCGAGGCCGTCGACCGGATCGCCCGGGTGCCGGGCGTGGCCGCGGTGCCCGACCCGTACGCCACCGGCGCGCTCTCGCCGGACGGGAGGGTCGCGATCGCCCTGGTCTCCTTCGACCACAAGCTCGCCGACGTCACCGACCGGCAGCGGGACGCCGTGAGGGCCGCCGCCGAGCCGGCCCGCGCGGCCGGGCTGGACGTCGCCTTCGGCGGCGACGCGTACAACCGGATGGCCCAGATCGAGGGTGGCAGCGAGTCGATCGGCCTGGTGGTGGCCGGGGTGGTACTGGTGGTGACCCTCGGCACGCTGGTCGCCGCCGGGCTGCCGCTGCTGACCGCGCTGGTCGGCGTCGCCGTGACGATGGCCGGGCTGCTGGCGCTCACCGGCTCCTTCGAGATCATCACCACGGCGCCGGTGCTGGCCCTGATGGTCGGCCTCGCGGTCGGCATCGACTACGCGCTGTTCATCCTCTTCCGGTACCGCCGGCACCTCGCCGAGGGCCTGGAGCCGGAGGAGGCCGCCGCCCGGGCCACCGCGACCGCCGGCAGCGCCGTCGTCTTCGCCGGTCTGACCGTGGTCGTCGCGCTCGCCGGACTCGCCGTCGCGGGCGTCCCCTTCCTCACCGTGATGGGCCTGGCCGCCTCCGGGGCGGTCGTGGTGGCCGTCCTGGTCGCGATCACGCTGCTGCCCGCCGTGCTGGGTTTCACCGGCCGGGCCATCGACCGGCTGCCGGTCTGGAAGCGGGCCCTGGCCGCCGACGGCCGCACCACCCTGGGCGAGCGCTGGGGCCGCTTCGTGGTCCGCCGCCCGCTGCCCGTCCTCCTGGTCGGCCTGGCCGGGCTGGGCGCCCTGGCGGTGCCCGCCGCGAGCCTGGACCTGGGCCTGCCGGGCGGCGGTTCACAGGCCACCGGGACGGACGCGCGCAAGGCGTACGACCTGGTGGGCGAGAGCTTCGGGCCGGGCTTCAACGCGCCGCTGGTGGTCGTGGTGGACGCCCACGGCGCACCGCGGCCCGAGCAGGCGGTGCGGGGCGTGGCCGAGAGGCTCCAGACCCTCGACGGCGTCGGGACACTGCTGCCGCCGACCGTCGACCAGGCGAGCGGCACCGCGCTGGTGACCGTCATCCCGAAGACCGGCCCGGACCACCCGGACACCAGGGCGCTGGTCGACGGGATTCGCGACCGGAAGGCGGAGCTGAAGTCGGCGACCGGCGCGGACATCGCCGTCACCGGCACCACGGCCGCCAACATCGACGTCTCCACCAAGCTCGGCCAGGCGCTGCCGCCGTTCCTCGCCGTGATCGTCGGGATCGCGGTGGTGCTGCTGGCGCTGGCGTTCCGCTCGGTGCTCGTCCCGCTCAAGGCGGTGGCCGGCTTCCTGCTCAGCATCACCGCCTCGCTCGGCGCGGTGGTCGCGGTCTACCAGTGGGGCTGGCTGGACGGGCTGATCGACGTGCCCAAGGTCGGGCCGGTGGTCAGCTTCGTGCCGATCCTGCTGATCGGCGTGCTGTTCGGGCTGGCGATGGACTACGAGCTGTTCCTGGTCTCCGGGATGAAGGAGCAGCACGTCCACGGCGCGGCGCCGCGCGAGGCCGTGGTGGCCGGCGTGCGCAACGGGGCCAGGGTGGTCACCGCGGCCGCGCTGATCATGGTGGCGGTGTTCGGCTCGTTCGTCTTCGGCCACGACCCGATCGTCCAGCCGATCGGCTTCGCCCTCGCGGTGGGCGTGCTGGTGGACGCCTTCGTGGTGCGGATGGCGCTGGTGCCGGCCGCGATGGCGCTGTTCGGCAGCGCCGCCTGGTGGTTCCCGAAGCGGCTGGAGAAGGTCGTGCCGCGGGTGGACATGGAGGGCGAGCAGCTGATCGCCCGGCTGGCGGAGGAGCCGGCGGAGGACGTGGCGGAGCAGTCGGCGCAGGAGCGGTCGCAGGAACGGCCGGCGGAGCCGTCGGCAAGGCCGGACAGGCGGCCGACCCGGGTCTGACGGCCGGTACGGGCGCCCGGTGGGATCCGTTCCCGCCGGGCGCTTCCGCGTTCAGGCCCCGGTGGGCACGGGTACGGGCAGCCGCTGCTCGAACCAGACCACCTTGCCGGTGCCCAGCCTGGTCGCGCCCCAGCGGTCCGCGCACCGGGCCACTATCTGCAGCCCGCGCCCGCGTTCGTCCTCCGGGCCGGTGCGGCGCGGGCGCGGCAGCAGCGGGCTGTCGTCGCCGACCTCGCAGCGCAGCCGGGTGGTGCGCACCAGGCTCAGGGTGACCGGCCGGGTCGCGTGCTGGACGGCGTTGGTCACCAGCTCGCTGACCATCAGCTCGGTCGCCTCGCTGAGCTCGTCCAGCCCCCAGCGGCGCAGCGTGTGCGCGGCCAGCCGGCGGGCCCGGCTCGGCGTCTCGTTGCGCGGCTGGAGGTACCAGTGCGCGACGTCCCCGGCCGGGATGCCGTCGAAGCAGGCGCCGAGCAGCGCGATGTCGTCGCCGCGGTCGCCGGGCGGCAGGATCCGCAGCGCCTCCTGGCACAGCTGCTCGGGGGTCTGCCAGCGGGCGGAGGCGATCCGGGCCCGCAGCAGCTCCAGGCCGTCGCTGATCGGGCGGGTGCGGGTCTCCACCAGGCCGTCGGTGAACAGCAGCAGCGCCGAGCCGGGCGGCGCGGGCAGCTCGACGGAGTTGAAGTCCACCCCGCCGACGCCGATCGGCGCCCCGGAGTCCAGCTCGACCAGTTCGGCGGTGCCGTCCGGGCGGACCAGCACCGGCGGGACGTGTCCGGCGTTGGCCATCATCACCCGGTTGGCGATCGGGTCGTACACCGCGTAGACGCAGGTGGCCAGGTGCTGTTCGCGGCCGAGCCGCTGGGCCTGCTCGTCCAGGTGGTAGAGCACCTCGTGCGGCGGCAGGTCGAGGGCGGCCAGGGTCTGGGCGCTGGTGCGCAGTTGGCCCATGATGGCGGCCGAGGTGAGCGAGTGGCCCATCACGTCGCCGACGATCAGGGCGACCCGGTTGCCGGGCAGCGGGACGGCGTCGTACCAGTCCCCGCCGACCTGCGCGCCGCGCTCACCGGGCAGGTAGCGCTGGGCGATCCGGACGCCGTGCGACTGCGGCAGGCGCAGCGGCAGCATGCTGCGCTGGAGCTCGTTGGCGATCTCCCACTCGCGGGCGTAGCGCAGCGCGGTGTCCACGGCCAGCCCGGCCTGGGTGGCGAGGTGTGCGGCGGTCGCGGTGTCCGCGGCGTCGAAGACCGGGCGGCCGCTGCGTTCGGGAGGGCGGCGGATCAGTATCAGCAGCCCGAGCACGGCCTTGCGGCCGCGCAGCGGCAGGGCGAGGACGGAGGTGCCGGCGGCCAGCCGGGCCACCCCGCGGGTGCCGTACAGCTCGCGCAGCAGCGTCTCGGCGCGCTCGGCGGCGGGGGTGCCGAGGACGGCCGCCTCGGCGGGGCGGCGGCTCAGCAGGGCGTGGGCGAGGGCTCCGCCGCGGGTCACCGGGGTGGCCGGGCCGCCGTCGGCGGTCGAGCGGGCGCCGTAGCGGGAGCGGCGCCGGTCGTCCAGGCTCGGGCGGCCGCGGCGGCCGATCCGGGTGCCGGTGCTGTGGTGTATCCGCAGCTCCTCGGGAAAGCCGGGTTCGCGTTCGACGTTGGGCAGCGGGTCGCGCAGGTGGACGACGGCGGCGTCGGCGAGCGTCGGGACCAGCACCCGGCCGATGTTGCGCAGCGTCGCGGCGAGGTCGAGGGCGCTGTTGATCCGCCGGGTCGCCGAGTCGAGGTACGCCAGGCGGTCCGCCATCTCGGCGCGCTCCGGCCGGCCACCCGTCCGTCGGGCCTGGGCCTGGGCCGCCGTCGGGGCCGTCGTCGGAGTCGGGGTCGGAGCCGGCGGGGCCGAGGTCGGGGCCGGCGGCACGGCCGGGACCTGGCGGCGCTGGCCCGGGACGGCGGGCGGCTGCTCCGCCTCGGTCTTGAGCTGGTCGCGCACGGCTGCCTGTCCTGGATTCGGTGTGGTCGGTGAGCTGTTCTGTTGCGTCGGCCGGGGGTGCGGCCGGTCCTGCCCCCGTTCGATCAGCCGACGCGTCGACAGCACAGGTACAGCTGTTCCTCCGGCGGCAGCGAGGTGCTGGCCGGTGCGTAGGGATGCCCCGAGCACTCCTCGACGGCGAAGCCGGCCGAGACCAGAACCCGCTCCAGATCCTCCCTCAGATACCCACTGATCCGCAGCTCTCTGCCAAGGAACGGAAGCGGAACGTGATCCAGGTCCGCCTCGACCATACCGAGCGCCAGGAGCCCTCCGGGCCGCAGGAGTTCGCGCAGCCGACCGAGCACGGTCGGGATCTCGTCCTGCGGCAGCAGGATCAGCGAGAAGAACGCGGTGACCGCGGCGAAGCCGCCCCGGCCGTCCCGCCCCAGCCCGGGGGCGTTCCAGACCCGGTCCGCACGCTCGGTGGCCAGATCGTACAGGTCGATCCGATGGAAGACCGGTGCGAACGCACCCGGGAAGGCGGTCCGCCGGGCCAGCGTGAGCATCCCGTCGGAGAGGTCCGCGCCGGTCACCCGCAGACCCGCCGAGACCAGCTGGCGGACGGTCGGGTCACCGGTGCCGCAGCCCACGTCCAGCACCCGGGCGCCCGGTTCGAGCCCGGCGAGCAGCCGCCGGACGCAGGCCAGCTGTCCGTCCTTGGCGGGGAAGGCCTCGCCGTACCCGGTGCCGATGGTGTCGAAGGCGACCGCCTGCAGTGCCCGGGCCGCCCGCCGCCGCCGTACCTCGGGCTCGTCGTCGCCGGCGTCCTCGCCGACGGGGAACGGGTCGGATATCTGTCCGGTCGTCACGTTGCGAGGCACCCTTCCACCCGTGGCCTCCGGTGGCTCCTCCACGGCCCCGCGGGCCGCTGCCGGTGGCGGTACATCACGCTCTGCGCACCACACGGACCCGGACTGCACCCCGATGGTCGTCCGGCAGACACTCGTGTGCGTACTGGCATCTGAGAATATGCGTGATCACTGCGTCGTGGGGTCCCTTTCCGGCCAACTCGCCGCGCTTGGGCCGTTGTGGCCGGGGTTGCGGAAGCACGCGGGTGCGGGCGGGGTTGTGCGCGAGTCACCGCACGCCGGACTATGCGCCCGGTGAAGGTCGATGACCTGCGGTTTTACCGATCCGCAGGGTGACTATCTGACGTTTATCGAACGTCAATCGGTCCGGTGCACAGTGGAGTCCAGCGCCGGGGAAGCGTTGAGGGCGCTCCCGCAGCCGGGGGGCTGCGGGAGCGCCGACGCGCGGAACGGGGGAGGTTCTCCGTGGGGGAGCGGAAGCCTTACGGCGCGGGGGGAGAGAGGGGCTCGGTGTGCTGCTGGGAGATGAGGTCCGCCACGGGGGAGGCCTCGGGCACACCGAGCCGCGTGAAGATCGCATGTGCCTCCTGGAGGCAGGCGAGTCCGCGGGCCGGCTGGGCGAGCGTCAACAGGGCCTCGCCCAGCGCGGCGTTCGCCAGGCCCTGGCAGTAGGCGGAGCCCAGCTCCTGGCCGATCGCCAGCGACTCGCCGGCCGCCGAGGCCGCCTCGGCGGGCTGCTCGGCGACCAGCAGGGCGGAGGCGAGCCGGGCCAGGGTGTAGCCCTCCCACAGGGGGTTCTGCTGCGACTGGTAGAGCCGGTGCGCCTCGCGCAGGTGCGGAACGGCGTCGCCGCCGGAGAGCACCACGCCCAGCTGGTAGAGGGTCTGGGCGAGCAGCGGACCGTTCTTGGACTCCCGGGCGGCGGCGACACCGTCGCCGGCGGACCGGACCGCCGTCTCGGTCATCCCGAGCCGGTGCTGCACCCGGGCCATGTTGCTGACGATCCGCGCCTCGGCGATCGGGTTGCGGACGGCTTGGCTGGTCGCCCGGGCCTGCTCCAGGAACGGCAGGGCCTCCGCAGAACGGTCGCCCATGCTGAGGATGACGCCCAGGATGTTGGCGGTGGCCAGCAGTTGGACGGTCGGGTGGTCCGGCGCCTGGTGGTCCAGGCTGCGACGCAGCGAGTGCTCGGCGCCCTGGAAGTCACTGGTGACGTAGTTCAGGGCACCCAGGACGAAGTGCACGCGGGCGAGCGCGGCGGAGTCGTCGCGGAGCTCCGCCTCGTGTCCGAGGGCTTCCAGGACCGGTCGTACCTGAGGGCCGTGGGTCGGGTCCAGATCGAGGCCGCACAGCAGGAGCAGCAGGTCGATCGCCGCGTGCTGGGAGGAGCGGGACCCGTTCGCGGCCGCCGCCGTGGAGTTGAGCAGGAGGGCGCTCTCGGACCGGAGCCAGGACTGGGCGGAACCGCTGGTCGGCAGGCTGATCCCCGGCGAGGAGGGCGTGGTGAGCAACTCCGGTTCCGGGTCGTCCGGTTCGATGGTCCGGGCCGCGTTGCGGACGGTCGGGATCAGCAGGTCGAGCAGCCGCAGGACGGCCCGCTCCTGCTCCTCGGTGTCGCCCGACCGATCGTTCTGCCGCTGGGCATAGAGCCGGAGCAGGTCGTGGTAGCGGTAGCGGCCCGGGGTGAAGCACTCCAGCATGTTCGCCTCGACCAGCGCCTCGGCGAGGTCCTCGGCGGTGTCCTCGTCCACACCGAGCAGCGCCGCGGCGGCGGCCAGCGGGATGTCGGGGGAGTCGATCAGCGCGAGCAGCCGAAAGGCGCGGGCCTCGGGGCCGGACAGTTGTCCGTAGCCTAGCCCGATGGTGGTCTCCACGGCGAGGTTGCCGAGCTGGAGCTCGTCCAGGCGGTGGCGCTGGTCGGCTAACCGACGGGCCAGGTCGGAGACGCTCCACCGCGGCCGGCTGGCCAGCCGGGCGGCGGCGATGCGCACGGCCAGCGGCAGGAAGCCGCAGGCGGTGACCACCGCCATGGCGGCCTCCGGTTCGGCGGCGACCCGCTGGTCCCCCACGATGGCCGAGAACAGCGCCAACGCCTCCTGCGGGGTCAGCTCCTCGACGTCGAACAGCTGTGCGCCGGGAATGCCGGCGAGCCGGGAGCGGCTGGTGGCGAGCACCGCGCAGCCCGAGACGCCCGGGATCAGAGGCCGGATCTGGTCGGCGTCCCGCGCGTTGTCCAGCAGGATGAGCATCCGCCGGTTGGCGAGCAGCGAGCGGTAGAGCGCCGCGCGCTGCTCCAGCGACTCCGGGTTGTCGGTGACACCGAGGGCGTGCAGGAAGTCGCCGAGGACGACGACCGGGTCGGCCGGCGAGGCACCGGCGCCCCGCAGGTCCACGTACAGCTGGCCGTCCGGGAACTCGGCCCGGACGCGGTGGGCGACGTGGACCGCGAGGGTGGTCTTCCCGACGCCGCCGATGCCGGCCAGCGAGGTGACCACCACGGCCTGGCCGGTGGCGTTCATGAGGACCGTCGAGAGGTCGCCCACCAGCTCGGTGCGCCCGCTGAAGTCCAGGACATCGGCCGGGAGTTGGGCCGGCGGTGGGGCTGCGGGCGGGTCCTTCGGCGCCACCTCGGGCACGGCCGGGAGGGCGAGTGCGGGGTCGGCCGCGAGGATGCGGGTGTGCATCGTGGACAGGCCGACCCCCGGCTCGACCCCGAGCTCCTCGATGAGCAGCTTGCGGGTGTCGGTGTAGACGCCGAGTGCCTCGGCCTGGCGGCCGCAGCGGTACAGCGCCAGCATCAGCAGTTCCCGCAGCCGTTCGCGCAGCGGGTGCTCCGTCGTCAGGTTGTTGAGCTCTCCGACGATCTCCGCGTGCCGGCCGATGTCCAGGGCGGCGGCGCACAGGTCCTCGGCGGCGGCCACCTGGCGCTCGGCCAGTCGCAGCCGCTGGGCGTCGGCGTAGGGGCCGGGGATGCCGGTGAGCGGGCGGCCGCTGAACAGGCCCAGCGCCTCGGTCAGCAGCCGGTGCGCCTCGCGCTTGTCGCCGTTCGTCCGGGCTGCCGTGGCCTCGGCGCAGAGCCGCTCGAAGACCGTCAGGTCGAGGGCCTCGCCCGGGATCCGCAGCGCGTAGCCGTCGGCGACCGAGACCAGCAGCTCGGCGGGGCGGCGCACCTCGCGCCGGGGTTCGATGACCGAGCGCAGCCGGGAGACGTAGGTGCGGAGCGCGGCCACGGCCTGGGCCGGAGGCCGGTCGCCCCAGAGCGCGTCGACCAGGTCCTGCGTGGTGACCGGGCGCCCGGAGTGCAGCAGCAGGGTGGTCAGGACCGCCTGCTGCTGGGGGGAGCCGAGCGAGAGGGGCTTGCCGTCGAGCCAGGCCTGGACCGGACCGAGGACTTGGAAGCGCGGCGCAGGGTTCTGCGGCGTCTCCCGAAACTCCATGAAGTCCCCCGATGGCCTGTGGTGTCGATTCCGTGAAAGGGCGCTCGGCGGTCCGCCGTGGTGCTTCAGCTTAGGCGGACGTCCGACTCTGCCGGACGGTTCCGCCAGTCGCACGATGTTTATCGGACATTTAATCAACCCTACGATACTGTCCCCGCGCCCGCGCCGAACCGGTCGGGCTGACGACATTTGATGACCGAAAGGCGGCCGCCAATGGCCAACGACCAGAGCGAGACCCCGGTGCCGTCGACGCCCGAGAACCAGGCGAAGACCCCGGCCCCGGACGTCGCTGTGGAGGCCGGCCAGGCTGTCGAGGGCGCGGTTGCCGCGGCCTCGAACCCGACCGAGTACACCGAGCCGAGTGCCGACCGGAAGAACGCGATCGAGAACGGGGCCTTCGGCGACGAGGCCGACTACCTGCCCGAGCCCGCCGAGCCGGACACCGGCAAGCCGGGCGAGAAGTACGAGCCGGAGAGCATCGTCTTCGGCCACGCCTGAGCGACCGCACCCCGGTGCCCCCGTCGCCCCCGTCCGGGCGCGGGGGTACCGGCGGTTATGGGCACGCCAATTACCCGTCGGTGCCCACCGGGTGGCCGAATCGTGCCCGTGGTGCACTCATGGTGACCGGCGATATCCGTAACGTGCCCGACGGCGGGCGCGGGGCGTTCCGGAATTCCGGATTCACCCGGGGGTATTGCGGTGGTCGGAATGTTGCTGTTTGCCTGCGTTTTGCCGAAATTGCCGAGGAAGATCGTATTCGGCTGAATCGCCGGTCCCGGGGGCGGGGGCGACCTGGTGCGGGTCGGCCGTCCATTCCCGGCCGCCGGGCTCGGGGCGCAGGTAGTGCTCGCCGCCGATGGTGTCCATGTAGATGCCGGTGCGTCCGGTCCTGCGGTCGAGGACGAGTTCACCCACGTGGGGCCGGTAGGCCGGGGCGTTGCGCTGTCGGGTGCTCACCGTGCTGCTCCTCGCTCTGGTCGGCGACTGGCCAGCATCTCTAGAGAAGCTAATATCTCTAGAGATGTCAACGGTCCTATCTCCTTACCGGAGACCGCGGGCACGCCTACGATTTCTCCGAGGCAGAGGGAGCGGCGATGACCGGCAGCAGTGGCGACAAGCAGCCCAAGTACCAGCGGATCGCCGACGGGCTGAAGGCGGCCATCGACACCGGCCGGTACCGCCCGGGCGACCGCCTGCCCGGCGAGAACGACCTCATGGACGAGTACGGCGTGGCCCGGATGACGGCCCGCCAGGCGCTGGGCGTGCTGCAGAGCGAGGGCATCGCCGAGGCGCGCCGCGGCGCCGGGGTGTTCGTCCGGGACTTCCGCCCGCTGCGCCGGCGCGGCATCCAGCGGCTGGCGCAGGGGCAGTGGGGCTCCGGCCGGTCGATATGGTCGGCGGACATCGACAACCGCAGCCTGGTGGTCGACCAGGTGTCCGTCACCGAGCAGGGCGCGCCCGAGCACGTGGCCCGGGTGCTCGGGGTCGACCCGGGCGCCCCGATGTGCGTACGGCACCGCCGCTTCGTCCTGGACGGCAAGCCGGTGCTGCTCTCGACCTCCTACCTGCCCGCCGTGCTGGTCGCGGGCACCGCCATAACCCGCGAGGACACCGGCCCCGGCGGCACCTACGCCCGGCTCGCCGAGATCGGCGCCAAGCCCGTGCACTTCCGCGAGGAGGTCCGCTCCCGGATGCCCAGCGGGGAGGAGGCGGCCCGCCTGGAGCTGTCCGCCGGCACCCCGGTCATCCTGATCTGCCGCACCGCCTTCGCCGACGAGGGCCAGGTCGTCGAGCTCAACGAGATGATCCTGGACGCCGCCTCCTACGTCCTGGAGTACGACTTCGACGCCTGAGCGCGGACCGGTCGGCAGCCGCGACCGGTACCGGTAGCGGGCCTTGAGGATCCTCACTTCCTTCTCGTCGGCCCGGTACACCAGTCGGTGCTCGTCGTCGGTCCGGCGCGACCAGCAGCCGGCCAGGTCGCCCTTCAGCGGTTCGGGCTTCCCGGTGCCACCGAACGGATCGCGCTGGATCTCGCCGATGAGGCGAGTGATCCGCTGGCGGCCGGTGAGCGCAGGAGGTGGATCGTCTCCTGCCACGAGTCTTCCGTACCAGCCTGCCAGGCAGAACCGCCCCGGCCGCGCGGGGCGGCCGGGGCGGTTCGGGGACGGCGGGGACTACTCCTTCGAGCGCACCCGAAGGCTGGTGATCAGCGGGCCCTCGGTGGTCTCGCGGAAGAAGTCGTTGCCCTTGTCGTCGACGACGATGAAGGCCGGGAAGTCCTCGACCTCGATGCGCCAGACCGCCTCCATGCCGAGCTCGGCGTACTCCAGCACCTCGACCTTCTTGATGCAGTCCTGGGCGAGGCGGGCGGCCGGGCCGCCGATCGAGCCGAGGTAGAAGCCGCCGTGCGCGGCGCAGGCGTCGGTGACCTGCTTGCTGCGGTTGCCCTTGGCGAGCATGACCATCGAGCCGCCGGCCGCCTGGAACTGGTCGACGTAGGAGTCCATCCGGCCGGCCGTGGTCGGGCCGAAGGAGCCGGAGGCGAAGCCCTCGGGGGTCTTGGCCGGGCCCGCGTAGTAGACCGGGTGGTCCTGGAGGTACTTGGGCATGCCCTCGCCGGCGTCCAGGCGCTCCTTGATCTTGGCGTGGGCGATGTCGCGGGCGACGACCAGGGTGCCGGTGAGCGAGAGCCGGGTCTTCACCGGGTACTTGGACAGCTCGGCGCGGATCGCGGACATCGGCTGGTCGAGGTCGATGCGCACCACGTCGTCGTCCAGGTGCTCGTCGGTGGTGTCCGGCAGGTACTTCGCCGGGTCGGTCTCGAGCTGCTCCAGGAACACGCCCTCGGCGGTGATCTTGCCGAGCGCCTGGCGGTCGGCGGAGCAGGAGACGGCCATCGCGACCGGCAGCGAGGCGCCGTGCCGCGGCAGGCGCACCACGCGCACGTCGTGGCAGAAGTACTTGCCGCCGAACTGGGCGCCGATGCCGATCTTCTGGGTCAGCTCGGTGACCTTGGCCTCCAGCTCCAGGTCGCGGAAGCCGTGCCCGGTCCTGGCGTTGCCCTCGGTCGGCAGGTTGTCCAGGTAGTGCGCCGAGGCGTACTTGGCGGTCTTCAGCGCGAACTCGGCGCTGGTGCCGCCGATCACGATGGCCAGGTGGTACGGCGGGCAGGCCGCGGTGCCCAGCGAGCGGATCTTCTGCTCCAGGAACGAGAGCATGCTCGCCTCGTTCAGGATGGCCTTGGTCTCCTGGTACAGGTACGACTTGTTGGCGGAGCCGCCGCCCTTGGCCATGAACAGGAACTTGTACGCGTCGCCGTCGGTGGCGTACAGCTCGATCTGGGCCGGCAGGTTGTTGCCGGTGTTCTTCTCGTCCCACATGGTCACCGGGGCCATCTGGGAGTAGCGCAGGTTGAGCCTGGTGTACGCGTCGTACACGCCGCGGGCGATGGCGGACTCGTCGCCGCCCTCGGTCAGCACGTTCTGGCCGCGCTTGCCCATGACGATCGCGGTGCCGGTGTCCTGGCACATCGGGAGGATGCCGCCGGCCGAGATGTTGACGTTCTTCAGCAGGTCGAGCGCGACGAAGCGGTCGTTGGGGCTGGCCTCCGGGTCGTCCAGGATGCGGCGCAGCTGGGCGAGGTGGGCGGGGCGCAGGTAGTGCGAGATGTCGTGCATCGCCTCGGCCGTCAGCAGCCGCAGCGCCTCCGGCTCGACCTGGAGGAAGGTGCGACCGCCCGCCTCGAAGGTGGAGACACCCTCGGAGGTGAGCTTGCGGTACGGGGTCGGGTCAGCGCCCAGGGGGAGCAGGTCGCTGTACTCGAAGTCTGGCGTGGGAGCCATCGGGGCGGTCCTTAGCTGTCCAGTTGGTCCGGCTGCGTCGGCGAAGCACCATCCAGGGTAGGACCCGGTGGAAGTCGGCCTGCGGACAGGTCAGCCTTGCGTGACCGGGCTCACTCGCGCGGGAGTGCGAGCGACTAGGCTGACCCCGTGGACAACTCGCCGTCGCACGACGATTCGGGGCAGCCGCCGGTGCCGGCGCCCGTACCGATGACCGAACCCGAACCCAAGTCCGAACTCAGGCCCCAGGCCAGGGCGGAGAGCGCGCCTCGGCCGCACGCGCCGGTCGCGGAGGCGGAGCTGCGCGTCTCCGACGCCGACCGCGAGAAGGTCGCGGAGCTGCTGCGGGAGGCCTACGCCGTGGGCCGGCTGGACGCGGACGAGCACGCGGAGCGGATCGAGGCCGCCTACGCCGCGAAGACCTTCGGCGACCTCGTGCCGCTGACCAGGGACCTGCCGGCCCGCCCGCTGTCCTTCGAGAAGCAGCCGCTGAACGCCCCGCAGGGCACCCCGCAGCCGCCCGCGCGCCAGGAGTCCCCGACGGTGGTGGCGATCTTCGGCGGCGCGGCCCGCAAGGGCCGCTGGCGGGTGGGCTCGCACCTGAGCGCCTTCGCCGCGTTCGGCGGGGTGCAGATCGACCTGACCGACGCCGTGTTCGAGTCCCCGGAGGTGGAGATCACCGTCACGGCGGTCTTCGGCGGGGTCGAGGTGCGGGTGCCGGAGAACGTCACCCTGCAGGGGTCCGGCGTCGGCATCTTCGGCGGTTTCGACGTCCGGGAGCAGACCGCGGCGGACCCGTACGCTCCGGTTGTCCGGATCAAGGGCCTTGCGCTGTTCGGTGGTTGCGAGGCCAAGCCGCGCCGGGGCAAGAAGCTCAAGGAGTGGGTGCGCCGCCAACTCGGCACCGACTGACCGCCGTTGACCTGCGCAGCGCCCGATTGGGGATCAACTCCCGGTCGGGCGCTCGGCGTTGCGGCCAGTGCGCTGCGTAGTCGATTGCGTGCAGTGTGCATGAATCGCGGCCGGGCGGGGTAGTTCCTTCCGCACATCGCTTCTTGGACGGCTGCGCACCGGAGGCGGCCGAGCGGCCGCGCCCGGGTGGGACAGCGGGGGCTCGCGGCCGGCGGGGGAGCGAGGGTTCCCCGTGTCCGAGAGCCTCGTCAGGAGTACGGCCGTGCTGCATCCGATCGAGTCCCGCACCACCTCGCCAGCCGCCGCCGCGCAGCAGGTCCTGGAGCGCCGTCCCGGCGTCCGGCCGCAGCCGCAGGCCCCGGGCGTCCCGGCGGGTTCCCCCGCGGGCGAGGACAACCCCTGGCACACCGGTGCCGCGTGCCGGCGGGACGAGGTGGGGCTGTTCTTCGCGCCCTCCAAGGAGCCGACGGCGGCCCGGCTGTCGCGCGAGGAGCAGGCCAAGCAGGTGTGCGCCCGCTGCCCGGTGCTGCTGGAGTGCCGCGAGCACGCGCTGGCGCAGCCGGAGCCGTACGGGGTCTGGGGCGGGCTGACGGCCGCCGAGCGGCGGGTGGTGCTGGCCCGGCGCCGCCGCCGGGACGCCGAGCTGCGCGAGGCGGCCCGGGTGACGGCGACCGCGCGGCGCCGGATAGCCGGGTGACGCCGGGTCCGAGACCCAGGGGACGCGACGCGGCCCCGGCGGAGGGGGATTCCGCCGGGGCCGCGAAGTGCGCTTCGGTGGTGCTCAGTTGGCGCGGTCGAAGTCGATCGCGCTGTAGGCCCGCAGCTTCGCGAGCTTGTGGGTGGAGTTGATCTCGCGGATGGTGCCGCTCTTGGAGCGCATCACCAGCGAGCTGGTGGTGGCGGTCTCCGAGCGGTAGTGCACGCCGCGCAGCAGCTCGCCGTCGGTGATGCCGGTGGCGACGAAGAACACGTTCTCGCCGCTGACCAGGTCGTCCGTGGTGAGCACCCGGTCCAGGTCGTGACCGGCGTCCAGGGCCTTCTGCCGCTCGGCGTCGTCCTTGGGCCACAGCCGGCCCTGGATCACGCCGCCCATGCACTTCATCGCGCAGGCCGCGATGATGCCCTCCGGGGTGCCGCCGACGCCCATCAGCAGGTCGACGCCGGTGCCCTCGCGGGCGGCCATGATGGCGCCGGCCACGTCGCCGTCCGAGATGAACTTGATCCGGGCGCCCGCCTCGCGGATCTCCCGGACCAGGCCGTCGTGGCGCGGGCGGTCGAGCACGACGACGGTGACGTCCTCGACGGCGCTGCCCTTGGCCTTGGCGACCCGGCGGATGTTGACCGCGGCCGGGGCGGTGATGTCGACGAACTCGGCCGCCTCCGGGCCGGCCACCAGCTTGTCCATGTAGAACACGGCGCTGGGGTCGAACATGGTGCCGCGGTCGGCGACGGCCAGGACGGCCACCGCGTTGTTCATGCCCTTGGCGGTCAGCGTGGTGCCGTCCACCGGGTCGACCGCGACGTCGCACTCGGCGCCGGTGCCGTCGCCGACCCGCTCGCCGTTGTAGAGCATCGGGGCTTCGTCCTTCTCGCCCTCCCCGATGACGACGACGCCGTTCATCGAGACGGTCGAGACGAGGGTGCGCATCGCCTTCACGGCGGCACCGTCCGCGCCGTTCTTGTCGCCACGTCCGACCCACCGGCCGGCGGCCATCGCGGCCGCCTCGGTGACCCGGACGAGTTCGAGCGCGAGGTTCCGGTCCGGAGCCTCGGGCGCGACCTCCAGGGCACTGGGAAGGTGGTGCGGGTACTGCGTGGTCATCGTCGTTACCTCTCTGTACGCGACGGCCAGTGAGCGCCCGACTACTGCCAGGTCGAACGCCGTGGTGAGGGTTCTGCGATCGTATCTGCCCACGAGATGACTGTCTGTGGCGCAGGTCGCTGCTCTGTGGCGGAAACCACCGCTTCGTCCCGTTTCACCCGTACGTGAACACCCCTGGTGGCCGCCCGCGGATGTGGATGAGTCACCATGTGGGGGTGGCAGCAGACAGCAAGGGCATGAGGGGCCGGCAGACCGTACGGGACATGGTCCTGTCGATGCTGGCGGTCGGGATCGTCGTCTGGGTCGGGTACCTGTTCCTCCCGCACGACGCCAGCGGCGACCCGGTGCACGTGGTCGAGTACAGGGTCGCGGCGGCCTCCGCCAAGCGCACCGCGCCGTACCCGCTGCTCTCCCCGGAGGGGCTGCCGGAGAAGTGGCGGGCCACCTCGGTCAGCTACCGGCCGGCCGGCCAGAACAACGGCAAGGGCAACGCCTGGCACCTGGGCTTCGTGACCCCCTCCGGCCAGTACGCGGCGATCGAGCAGAGCGACGTGCCGCGCGACTCCCTGCTGGCCGACTACGTGGCGGGCGCCAAGCCGGACGGCACCGCCGAGGCGGGCGGCCGCGCCTGGGACCGGGTGCAGGGCGAGAAGGCCCGCGCGCTGGCCGTGCAGACCGGCCCCGGGACCACCCTGCTCACCGGCACCGCCTCCTACGAGGAGCTGGCCGAGCTGGCGCAGGCGCTCAAGTAGCCCCGCCGTCGACGCCCCCCGCGCACGCCGCCGCGCCCGCGCACGCCGAAGGGCCCCGCACCGGACGAACCGGAGCGGGGCCCTCTCGCGCGGGGCGGATCAGACCGTGGTGACGACCTCGTCGTAGGCCAGGCGCGGCGAACGCGGGAACCAGGCGTCCTCGCCCGGCTTGCCGATGTTGACCACGGCCAGCACCGAGTGCTCGCCGTCGCCGAAGAACTCCTTGTTGATGCCCTCGGCGTCGAAGCCGGTCATCGGGCCGGCGGCCAGGCCGGCGGCGCGCACGCCGACGATGAAGTAGGCGGCCTGCAGGGCGCCGTTCAGCGTGGCGGACTGCTCACGGACGCTGCGCTCCGAGAAGAACAGGTCCTTGGCCTGCGGGAAGTGCGGGAGCTGGGTCGGCAGCTCCTCGTGGAACTCGTTGTCCACGGCCAGGATGGCGACCAGCGGGGCGGCGGCGGTCTTGTCCTTGTTGCCGTCCGCCATCTGCCGGACGAGGCGCTCGCGGGCCTCCTCCGAGCGGACCAGCACGACGCGCAGCGGCTGCTGGTTGAAGGCCGTCGGGCCGAACTTCACCAGCTCGTAGATGGCCTGGACCTGCTCCTCGGTGACCGGCTCGTCGGTGAAGGTGTTCGCGGTGCGGGCCTCACGGAACAGCAGGTCCTGAGCGGCGGCGTCGAGTACCAGGGCGTCGGTGGTCATGCTTCTGCACCTCATGCGGAAAGGGGTTCGTCGGTATGATCGGCCGCAGCCGGTCACTCCCACCCAACATAGGTGAATATTCAACTATTCCCCAAGCGCTTGTGACCAGCCTCACACCCCGCCCGGGTCCGCGCCCTCCTCGGCGGCCAGCGCGGCGTCCAGCCGGGCCCGGGCGCCGTCCAGCCAGCGCTGGCACACCTTCGCCAGCTGCTCGCCGCGCTCCCACAGGGCCAGCGACTCCTCCAGCGACGTCCCGCCGTTCTCCAGCTGCCGGACGACGTCCAGCAGCGCGTCCCGGGCGTGCTCGTAGCCCAGCGCGTCGTCGGGGTTCGGCGCCGCCGCCGCCGCTGCCGCGTCCTGCTGTTCCTGCTGCTCTGCCATGCGTGCCAGCGTAGGGGCTCGGACCGACACGCCCCAGCCCCCGCCGGCGGGGACTACCCGGACGCCACGGTGACGTCGAAGCCGCCGCCCGCCACCCGGGCGTGCAGCCCCTCGCCGGGCGCGGCCTGCGCCGGGTCGGTCACCACCGTGCCGTCCGCCCGCTGGAGCACCGCGTAGCCGCGCTCCAGGGTGGCCGCCGGGGAGAGCGCCACCACCCGGGCCAGGGTGTGCCCGAGGTCGCTCTGCGCGTGGTCCAGCCGGTGCCGCAGGGTGCGCCGGGCCCGCTCCAGCAGGCCGTCCACCTCCTGCCCGCGCCCGTCCAGCATCCGGTGCGGGGCGGCCAGCGCCGGGCGGCTGCGCACCCCGTCCAGCCCGTGCTGCTCGCGCTCGACCCGGGACAGCACGTGCCGGCGGGCGCGGTCGCGCAGCTGGCGGACCTTGGCCAGCTCCTCGCCGACGTCCGGAACCACCCGTTTGGCCGCGTCGGTCGGGGTGGAGGCGCGCAGGTCGGCCACGAAGTCCAGCAGCGGCTGGTCCGGCTCGTGCCCGATCGCGCTCACCACCGGCGTACGGGCGGCCGCGACCAGCCGCACCAGGCCCTCGTCCGAGAACGGCAGCAGGTCCTCCACGCTGCCGCCGCCGCGGGCCACCACGATGACGTCCACCTCGGGGTGCTCGTCCAGCTCCCGCACGGCCGCGCTCACCCGCTCCACCGCGCTGACCCCCTGCACCGGGACGTTGCGCACCTCGAAGCGGACGGCCGGCCAGCGCCGCCGGGCGTTCTCCAGGACGTCCCGCTCGGCCGCCGAGCCGCGCCCGGTGACCAGCCCGACGCACTGCGGCAGGAACGGCAGCGGCTTCTTGCGCTCGGCCGCGAACAGGCCCTCCCCGGCGAGCCGCCGCTTCAGCTGCTCCAGCCGGGCCAGCAGCTCGCCGAGCCCCACCGGGCGGATCTCCGCGGCGCGCAGCGACAGCTGCCCGCGCGCCGCGTACCACTCCGGCTTGGCGTGCACGACGACCCGCGCGCCCTCCTGCACCACGTCCGCGACCTGGTCGAACACCGAGCGGAAGCAGGTCACCGTGAGCGACACGTCGGCCTGCGGGTCGCGCAGGGTCAGGAACACCACGCCCGCCCCGGGGCGGCGGCTGAGCTGGGTGATCTGCCCCTCCACCCAGACCGCGCCGAGCCGGTCGATCCAGCCGCCGATCAGCGCGGAGACCTTGCCGACCGGGAGCGGTGCTTCGGGGGAGCTGGTGTTGGCCATGCGTACGAGGCTAGCGGCGCGGGCCGACACGGCCGAGACCGCCGCGGGGGCCGCCCCGGCCGGCGGCGCCCTGGACGGCGAGCACGACCAGGCCGACCGCCAGCCAGACCAGCCCGACGATCTGCGCGGTGGTCGAGGCCTCGTACACCACCGCCCCGATCACCGCGATCCCCAGCACCGGCACGACCACGTGCGGCAGCCACCGCCGCGAGCCGTGCCGCACCGCGTACCAGCCGACCACCGAGGCGTGCAGCAGCGCGAAGGCGGTCAGCGCGCCGACGTTCACCACCGAGGTGAGCTGGTCCAGCCCGTCGTCCCGCTCGGCCGCCCAGACCGCCGCCGCCATCGTGATCACCGCGGCCGCCAGCAGCGCCCGGCGCGGCACCGCGCTGGCCGGGTCGACCGTGCCGAGCAGGCGCGGCAGCCGGCCGTCCCGGCCCATCGCGAAGACCAGCCGGCCGGCCGCGGCCTGCCCGGCCAGGGCCGCGAAGGCCGCGCCGATCGCCTTGCTGGCCGCCACCAGCACGTGCAGCCAGTGGCCGACGCCGCTCTCCACGGTGTCGTAGAAGGCCGAGCCCTGCGCCGCCGGGTCGGCGGCCAGCTGCTGCGGGCCGGTCGGCTCCAGCACCGCCGCCAGGTAGGTCTGGGCGACGAACAGCACCCCGGCCAGCGCCAGGCACCAGAGCACCGCCCGGGCCACCGCCGCCGAGGCGCCGACCGCCTCCTCCACGAAGGTGGCGATCGCGTCGAAGCCCAGGTAGGAGAGCACCGCGACGGACACCGCCGAGAGCACCGCGGTCAGCGAGAAGTCGCCGACGGCGGTGAACGGGCTGTCCCAGCCGCGCCGGGCGCCGTCCTGGGCCAGCGCCACCACGGCCGCGGCCACGAACACCGCCAGCACCGCGATCTCCATCGCGAGCACCGCGAAGCCGACCGCCGCCGCCGTCCGCACCCCGACCAGGTTGAGCGCGGTGGTCACCACGACCGCGAGCGCCGTCCAGACCCAGCGCGAGACGTCCGGCACCAGGGAGTTCAGCGCGATCCCGGAGAACAGGTAGGCCACCGCGGGGATCAGGAGGTAGTCGAGCATCGCCATCCAGCCGGCGATGAAGCCCGGGCCCTCGCCCAGCCCGGCCCGCGCGTAGGCGAACACCGAGCCGGTCTGCGGCACCGCGCGCACCATCTGGGTGTACGAGACGGCGGTGAAGCCCATCGCCACCGTCGCGGCCAGGTAGACCGTGGCGACGGCGCCGTGGCTCTTGGCGTCCAGCACGCCGAACACGCCGACCGGGGCCATCGGGGCGATGAACAGCAGTCCGTAGACCATCAGATCGCGGACGCCCAGGCTGCGGCGCAGGCCGCTCGGCGTCACCTGCTCGCTCACAGAGCTCATAGACACCATATTTTGTGTGCTGTTGACCGGGTCTGCACGGAAAGTGCCCGGCGTCGGCGCGGCGTCCCGTCGGAGGCCGGGACGGCGAGCGCCGGGCGCGGCCGCCCGTACGATGGAGCCATGTCCAAGACCGCGCAGCGCCGTGTCCTGCTCGCCGCCCCCCGGGGCTACTGCGCGGGAGTCGACCGCGCCGTGATCGCCGTGGAGAAGGCCCTGGAGCAGTACGGGGCGCCCATCTACGTCCGCAAGCAGATCGTCCACAACAAGTACGTGGTGCAGACCCTGGAGAAGAAGGGCGCGATCTTCGTCGACGAGACGGAGGAGGTGCCCGAGGGCTCGATCGTCGTCTTCTCCGCGCACGGCGTCGCCCCGTCCGTCCACGACGAGGCGCGGGCCGGCAAGCTCGCCACCATCGACGCGACCTGCCCGCTGGTCACCAAGGTGCACAAGGAGGCCGTGCGCTTCGCCGACGAGGGCTTCGACATCCTGCTGGTGGGCCACGAGGGCCACGAGGAGGTCATCGGCACCATGGGCGAGGCCCCGGACCGGATCCACCTGGTGGACGGTGCCGAGGACGTCGCCAACGTGCGGGTCCGGGACGAGTCCAAGGTGGTCTGGCTGTCCCAGACCACCCTCTCGGTGGACGAGACCATGGCCACCGTCGGCGAGCTGAAGAACCGCTTCCCGGCGCTGGTCAGCCCGCCCAGCGACGACATCTGCTACGCCACCCAGAACCGCCAGGTCGCGGTCAAGCAGCTGGCCCCGGAGGCCGACCTGCTGATCGTGGTCGGCTCCAGGAACTCCTCCAACTCCGTCCGCCTGGTCGAGGTCGGCCTGGAGTACGGCGCCAAGGCCGCCCACCTGGTGGACTTCGCCGAGGAGATCCGCGAGGAGTGGCTGGAGGGCGTCACCACGGTCGGCCTGACCAGCGGCGCCTCGGTGCCGGAGATCCTGGTCGACGGCGTGCTGGAGTTCCTGGCCGCGCGCGGTTACGACACGGTCGAGACGGTCAAGACCGCCGAGGAGCACCTGATCTTCTCGCTGCCCAAGGAACTGCGCCGCGACCTGCGCGCCGAGGCGGCGGGCAAGCTCTGACCCACCCGGAAGGGCCGGTACCCCGTGGGGGTGCCGGCCCTTTCCGCTGTGCCGGCGTCCCGCTGTGCGGCGTGCCGTCGCGCGGTGTCCTGTGCACGGTGTCCTGTTCCGCGGTGTCCGCTGTGCGCGCCCGGGCGGGCTCTCGTAGCTTTGTGCACAGGCTGTGGACAATTCACCGGCCGCGGACCGGCCCGGTCCGCGGCCGACGGCGGAGGGTGGACGGGATGACGGCGGTATTCGGCGTGGACATCGGCGGCTCGGGTATCAAGGGCGCGCCCGTCGACCTCGCCCGGGGTGCGCTCACCCAGGAGCGCCACAAGGTGCTCACCCCGCAGCCGTCCGCCCCCGAGGCCGTGGTCGCCGCCGTCTGCGAGGTGATCCGCCACTTCGACCACCAGGGCCCGGTCGGGCTGACCTTCCCCGGCGTGGTGGTCGACGGCCGCACCAGGACGGCGGCCAACGTCGACAAGGGCTGGATCGGCCTGGACGCGGCCGGTCTCTTCCGCCAGGCACTGGGGATGCCCGCGACCGTCCTGAACGACGCGGACGCGGCCGGGCTGGCCGAGCTGACGCACGGCGCCGGGCGGGGCGAGTCGGGCGTGGTCCTGGTGCTCACCTTCGGCACCGGCATCGGCAGCGCCCTGTTCGTGGACGGCGTGCTGGTGCCCAACACCGAGCTGGGCCACCTGGAGGTGCGCGGCAAGGACGCCGAGCGCCGGGCCTCCTCGGCCGCCAAGGAGCGGCACGGGCTGAACTGGGAGGAGTGGGCCGGGCGGGTCGACGAGTACCTGGACGTGGTGGAGACGCTGTTCTCGCCGCGGCTGATCGTGATCGGCGGCGGGGTCAGCCGCAAGCACGAGAAGTTCCTGCCGCTGCTGAAGGACCGCGCGGCGCGGATCGTGCCGGCGGAGCTGCGCAACGACGCGGGCATCGTGGGAGCCGCCATGGCGGCGGCCGGGGCGGAGGTCTGAGGGCCCCCGGCGCTGCCGCTCGGCGGGTACGGCCTCAGCGGGCGCGGTGGATCCGGCGCTGGGCGACGAACCGGGCGAGCACGATCAGCGCGGCCAGCCCGGTGCCGGAGAACAGCCACCCGGCGCGCAGCGCCAGCCCGGTCGCCAGCGAGACCACCTGGGCGGTGACGCCCGGGGAGCTCACCGGTTCGAGCAGCAGCAGCGCGAGGGCGAAGGCGATCGGGCCGCTGATCGGTGCGGCCAGCAGGTCGGCGTAGCGCACCCGGACGGCCAGCTGGAAGCAGACCACCAGGTAGCCGAGGCCGAACAGCCAGCCCAGGCCGTCGAACAGCAGCCGGTCCACGCCCGCCACCGCGAGCGTCGCCAGGACGGCGGCCACCCCGGTGCCGACGGCCGTCAGCCGGGCCGGCCGGCCGGTGCGCCGCCGCCCGTACAGCTGCTCGTCGCCGCGCCCGCGCAGGGGGAGGCGCAGCCGCAGTCGGGGGCCGGCCGGGCGAGGTGCGCCGGACGGGCCGGCCACCGCGCGCAGCCGGGAGGCGGGGACGGACCCGGAGGGGGTTCCGGCGGCCCCGGTTGCCCGGCCCGGACCGGGGACGGCGGCTGCGGCCGCGCCGGTCGGCGGACGGCGTCTGGGCCCTGGCGGCTGGGTACGGATGCTCTGCTCCACCCGCCCAACGTACGGTCCGATCATCGCCACACTGTGTAATGGACCGTTCAGGTCTTGCCCCGTGTCTCCGGGCGGAGTAGTCATGTGATCGTCACTCAGCTCGGCTGACCTGCGCGGTCGCGCCGACGCACGACGACCACCGGATCCGTCCACGGGTCTCCGCACAGGGGAACAACATGACCGATTTCACGTTCGAACGGCTCGATCACGTCCAGATCGACATCCCGGCCGGTGCCGAGGACGAGTGCCGCGCCTTCTGGTCCGGCGTGCTCGGCATGACCGAGCTGGCGAAGCCGCCGGTGCTGGCCGCCCGAGGCGGCTGCTGGTTCCGCGGCGGCGGGGTCGAGGTGCACCTGGGCGTGACCCCGGACTTCCGTCCGTCCCGCAAGGGGCACCCGGGCATCCTGGTCCACTCGCTGGACGCGCTGGCCGACCGCCTCACCGCGCACGGCCACCAGGTGACCTGGGACGACAACCTGCCCGGCCGCCGCCGCTTCTACGCCGACGACAGCCTGGGCAACCGGCTGGAGTTCCTGGAGCCCCGGGCGGCGGCGACCGAGGAGTGAGGCGGGGCGGGGGCTGCCCGTAGACTTGGGGGTCGGCCCGTACGGTGCCGACCCAACTCCTCCAAGCCCACGGGACTGCGCTTCATGTCGCTCACGATCGGAATCGTCGGCCTGCCGAACGTCGGCAAGTCGACCCTGTTCAACGCCCTGACCAAGAACGACGTGCTGGCGGCCAACTACCCGTTCGCCACGATCGAGCCGAACGTCGGCGTGGTCGGCGTCCCGGACGAGCGGCTGGCCAAGCTCGCCGAGATCTTCGGCTCCCAGCGCATCCTCCCGGCGACCGTCGACTTCGTCGACATCGCCGGCATCGTGCGCGGCGCCAGCGAGGGTGAGGGTCTGGGCAACAAGTTCCTCGCCAACATCCGCGAGTCGGACGCGATCTGCCAGGTCGTGCGCGCCTTCACCGACCCGGACGTGGTGCACGTGGACGGCAAGGTGTCGCCCAAGGACGACATCGAGACCATCCACACCGAGCTGATCCTGGCCGACCTCCAGACCATCGAGAAGGTCCTGCCGCGGCTCCAGAAGGAGGCGCGCCTCAAGAAGGAGACCGCCCCCGTGCTGGCCGCCGCCGAGGCCGCGCAGGCGATCCTGGAGACCGGTAAGACCCTCTTCGAGGCCGGCTTCGACACCGCCCCGATCCGCGACCTCCACCTGCTGACCGCCAAGCCCTTCCTCTACGTCTTCAACGTGGACGAGGACGAGCTGGCCGACGAGGACTTCAAGAAGGCCCAGCGCGAGTTGGTCGCCCCGGCCGAGGCGATCTTCCTGAACGCCAAGATCGAGTCCGAGCTGATCGAGCTGGACGACGCCGAGGCCCTGGAGCTCCTGCAGTCCATGGGCCAGGAGGAGCCCGGCCTCGCCACCCTCGCCCGGGTCGGCTTCGACACCCTCGGCCTCCAGACCTACCTGACGGCCGGCCCCAAGGAAGCCCGCGCCTGGACCATCAAGAAGGGCGCCACCGCCCCCGAGGCCGCCGGAGTCATCCACACCGACTTCCAGAAGGGCTTCATCAAGGCCGAGGTGATCTCCTTCGCCGACCTGGTCGAGACCGGCTCCATCGCCGACGCCCGCAGCAAGGGCAAGGCCCGCATCGAGGGCAAGGAGTACGTCATGCAGGACGGCGACGTCGTGGAGTTCCGCTTCAACGTGTGATCAAACCGTTGCTGAATGTCACTTGATGTGGCAAGCGTGCGGGTCGGAGAGGGGTGGACTCCATGGAGTCCGCCCCTCTCCTCATTTCCGTGCTGACTGGGTGCTGACTTGCGGGAGTCCGTACCGGCCGTCGATCCGCCCGGAAGCCCTCGCTCGAGTGGTGCGTCATCCGGTACTGCTCGCCGAAGGGGTGCACCCATGTCCATCACCGCGAGCGAGGCCCGCAGGGACCTCTTCCCGTTGATCAAGAAGGTCAACGAGGATCATGACGCCGTCGAGATCGTGTCCAAGCACGGAAATGCCGTGCTCGTCTCCGCCGAGGATTACGCCTCCTTGCGCGAAGGCTCCTACCTCTTGCGTTCGCCGGCGAACGCGCGTCGCCTGCTGAAGGCGTACGACAACGCGCTGGACGGCATAGGGCTGCACCGGCCCGTGGCCGTACGGGTCAGGCCGTCCGGTGGCCCGGAGTCCTCAGCCGATGGTGACGGTGAGCAGGCCGTCGGGGGCGGCGGTGACGGTGACGGTGGTGAGGGTGGCGGCGTGGGCGTCGGGGTGGTGGGGGAGGGCGCGCGGGCCGATGCCGACGACGCGGATGCCGGCGGCCCTGGCCGCGGCGATGCCGGCGCCGGAGTCCTCGAAGGCGAGGCAGTCGGCGGGGGCGAAGCCGACGGCGGCGGCGCCCTTGAGGAAGCCCTCGGGGTCGGGCTTGCTGGCGCCGACGGACTCCGCGGTGACCAGGACGGGCGGCAGCGGCAGCCCGGCGGCGGCCATCCGGACCCGGGCGAGCGGCTGGTCGGCGGAGGTGACCAGGGCGTGCGGGTGGCCGGCCAGCGAGGCGAGGAAGGCGGCGGCGCCGGGCACCGGGACGACGCCCTCGGTGTCGGCGCGCTCCTCCGCGAGAATCCGCTCGTTGTCGGCCAGGTTGAGCTCGACCGGGCGGTCCGGAAGGAAGTGGGCCATGGTCGCGTGGCCCTGGCGGCCGTGCGCGACGGCGAGCACCTCGGCCGGGTCCAGGCCGTGCCGCTCGGCCCAGCGGGTGAAGCAGCGCTCGACCACGGCGTCGGAGTCGACCAGGGTGCCGTCCATGTCGAGGAGGACGGCGCGGGCGGTCAGCCGTTGGGGGGTGGCGGGCATGGGGCGGCTCCTCTGGGAACGGGCGGCGAGCTTTTGTTTAGCAATGATACAAAAGATCAGTCGCGTTCGAGCAGGTGGGCGTTGACCGCGCGGGCCTCGTCGGCCAGCTCCGGCAGCTCCACCACCTCGACCCCGGCCGCCGCCAGCAGCGCGGTGCCCTGGCAGTCGGTGACGAACAGGTCCGGCTCGCGCCAGGCGACCACCACCCGCGGCACGCCCGCCGCGACGAGCAGCCGGGCGCACGGCACCGGCCGTGAGGCGCGCTGTCCGCAGGGCTCCAGCGAGCTGTAGACGGTCGCCCCGCGCAGCCGCGGGTCGCCCGCCGGGAGCTTGGCCAGGGCCGCCTCCTCGGCGTGGTCGTGCGGGTCCGTCTCCCGGCTGTAGCCCTCCGCCAGCACCGTGCCGTCGGCGCCGACGATCACCGCGCCGACCGAGAAGGCCGTCTCGGACGGCGGGCACCGGCGGGAGAGTTCGACGGCCCGGCGCAGGTGGTCGAGGTCGGTGGACGCGGACTGGGTCACGGCGCGGGCTCCTTGGGGGCGTAGCTGAGCAGGACGACGTCGCCCACGGTACGTGCCTCCAGCAGCCGCATCCGCCGGGCCGGGCCGCCCGGGAACGCGGCCGGGCGGACGAACCGGGGCGCCTCGGCCTGGCCGACCAGCAGCGGGGCGACGGCCAACTGGAGTTCGTCCGCGAGGCCCTGGGCCAGGAACTGGGTGTGCACGCCGCCGCCGCCCTCGACCATCAGCCGCCGCACCCCGCGGGTGCCCAGGTCGTCCAGCACCGCGCCGAGGTCCACCGCGCCGCCCAGTGCGACCACCTCGGCCAGCCCCTCCAGCCGGGGGCGCAGCACCGCCGCCCCGGCGTCCGTGGTGTAGGCGAGCCGGGCGCCGCCGGTGTGCCAGAACCGCAGGTCGGCGCCGAGTTCGCCGCTCGCGGAGAGCGTCACCTTCAGCGGGTGCTCGGGCCGGCCGGACGCCACCCGGGCGGCCCGGCGCCCGGGGTCGTTGACCAGCAGTCGCGGGTTGTCGGCGCGCAGGGTGTTGCCGCCGACCAGGATCGCGTCGGCGGCCGCGCGCTCCTCGTCGACCCGGTCGAAGTCGGCGGCGTTGGAGAGCAGCAGCCGGTCGGGGGAGGCGTCGTCGAGGTGGCCGTCGAGCGAGACGGCGGCGCTCAGCAGGACGTAGGGGCGCGGGCCGGGCATGGGCGGGGACCGTTCTGTCGGGGGCGCCTCCACGGTACGGCGGCCGGGTGCCGCCCGAGGCGGGTGGGATCGAAATGTGAGACGGATCTTCTCGGGATTCGGGACGGCGAGTAGCGTCGGAGGCGCCGCGGAGCACCGCGGCCGACCGCAGTCGTCGCCACGCCCAGGGGGACCCCATGACCGGACCGCAGCCCGCCGCCGTCTACACCCACGGCCACCAGGAGGCCGTGCTGCGCTCGCACCGTTCCCGCACCGCCGCCGACTCGGCCGGCTACCTGCTGCCCGAACTGCGGCCCGGGCAGGCCCTGTTGGACGTCGGTTGCGGGCCCGGCACGATCACCGCGGACCTGGCCCGGCTGGTCGGCCCGCAGGGGCGGGTGGTCGCGGTGGACACCTCCGACGAGGTGCTGGAGCAGGCCGCCGGGCACCTCGCCGGGCTGGGACTGTCCAATGTCGTCGTCGAGCGCGCCGACGTGCACCGACTGCCGTACCGGGACGGCGAGTTCGACGTGGTGCACGCCCACCAGGTGCTCCAGCACGTGGCCGACCCGGTGGCCGCGCTGCGCGAGCTGCGGCGGGTGACCGCGCCGGGCGGGGTGGTCGCGGTCCGTGACGTCGACTACGCCTCGATGACCTGGTTCCCCGAGGTGCCCGCGCTGGACCGGTGGCTGGAGCTGTACCGGCGGACCGCCCGTGCCAACGGCGGCGAGCCGGACGCCGGCCGGCGGCTGCTGTCCTGGGCCCGCGCGGCCGGCTTCACCGACGTCACCGCCGGCGCCTCCACCTGGACGTACGCGACGCCCGAGCAGCGTGCCTGGTGGGGTGGGATGTGGGCGGACCGGGTGACGGGCACCGCGCTGGGCCGGACGGCGGTCGGGCTGGGCTTCGCGGACGAGGGCGAGCTGGGCCGGATCGCGGACGGCTGGCGGGAGTGGAGTGCCGCCGGGGACGGCTGGTTCTCGATGCTGCACGGCGAGGTCCTGGCCCGGGGCTGAGCCGACCGCTCCGGCTGGGCGGCGGAGGGCGGACCGGGAGGGCGGGCAGGCGTTCGGAAAGATCGGGTAAAGTCGCGCGACCGTTCAGATCGGGCCCGTTCGGGTCCGAGCCATGATGCCGAGCGCCGAGCCGACGCCCGTTCCGGCGGGTTGGGGGAGTCCACGTGTCCAAGCCTGAGTCCGGGCCGCCCGTCCCGGGGCCGGAGTCGCCCGCGGTCACGGGGACCGGCGCGGACGCGGGTACCGACGCGGGTGCTGACGCGGCCACGGATCCGGCGCAGGCGCCGACGGCCGGTCAGGACCCCCGGGTGGACTTCCGCAAGGACGCTGCCGAGCCTGCCCCGAGCCCCGTCGAGCCCGTCCCCGTCGAGCCCGAGCCCGGGCAGCCCGCCCCCGTCGACCCCTGGGCCGCACCCGACTTCTCCGCCGGTCCGTCCGCCGCCCCGGCCCCGGCCCCGCCCGCCGCCGTCCCGCCGTCGGCCGCCCCGCCCCAGCCGCCGCACCCGCTGCCCGCCGGCGGCTGGGCCTCCGTCATCCCCGCCGCCCAGTCCGGCTTCCAGCCCGCCCACCCCTACGCCCCGGTCCCAGGTGCGGGCGCGGGCCCCGGCCAGGGCCCGGCCGCCGCCCCCTTCCCCGGGTACCTCCCCGGCCCCGCCCCCACCAACGGCTTCGCGGTCGGCTCCCTGGTCACCGGGCTGCTCCTGGTCGCCCCGGTGGCCCTGGTGTTCGGCATCCTCGCGCTGGTCCAGATCAAGCGCCGCCGGGAGCGCGGCTCCGGCATGGCGGTGACCGGCCTGGTGCTCGGCACGATCGGCACGGTGCTACTGGCCCTCCTGCTGGGCGCGGCCGACTTCAGCTCGCCGCGGGCCGGCCGCTTCGGCCAGGCCCCGAAGGCGCCGGCCGGTTCGGTGCACTGGTCCGATCTCAGGGCCGGCGACTGCTACGACTCCCCCGAGGGCGGGTCGACGGCGGACGGCAACGGCGACGCGACGGTGTACTGGGTGCACCGGGTGGCCTGCGCCGAGCCGCACCACGGCGAGGTGGCGGGCACCGCCGAGATCCCGAGCGGCACCGGCCTCTATCCGGGGGAGAGCGAGGCCCGTGAGTCGGCCGGCCGGCTGTGCCGCACGGTGCTGGACGGCTACGCGCTCGACCAGTGGGTCGTCCCGGACGGCATGGACGACGTCTACCTCTACCCGACCGCCCGGAACTGGGAGTCCGGCGCGCGGTCCGTCACCTGCGCCTTCGAGGACCGCGACGACCGGCACCAGGGGACGGTCCGCACCGACCGGAGCCGCCTGACCGCGCCCCAGCTGGCCTACCTGGAGGCCGTCCGCAGCTTCAACGACGTCTACCTGGACCCGCCGGACGGGGACCCCGCCGGGGCCGAGGCCGAGTACCGGGCGTGGGCCCGGCGGGTGGCCGTGGCCTCCCGGACCGAGGCGGCGGTGCTGGGCGGGCTGTCGGTGCCCTGGCCGGCCGCCGTCCAGCCGAACATCGCCAAGCTGGTCGAAGCCCAGTCCCAGGCGGCCGCCGCCTGGGACGCCGCGGCCTCCGGCGACGACGTGGCGGGCGACGTCCGCCGGGCCAGGGCGCTGGTGGCCAGGACGGCGCCGACGAACCTGGAGGTCCGCCGGGGGCTGGGGCTGTCCACCGGCGAGCAGGCGCCCGACCTGCGGGTCTGAGCGGCCGTGCACCCGGTTACCGGCCGTTGACCGCGCCCGTACCTGCCGGTAACCCGCCGGCCGTACGGTCGTGGGCACGTCCCCGGCCCGACCCCCACGCGAGCCGGGGACCAGCTCGGCCGGTCCCGGAGCAGCACGGCCCGCGGAGCCCCCCGGTACGCTCCCGCCATGGGGACCTACCGGGTGATGCGGCAGGACGACAACGGCAACCGCTTCCTGGTCGCCAGGGACCTCGACCGGGCCGGGGCCCGGCGGCTGGCCGCCGAGTTCGAGGCCCGCGGCCACAAGCAGATGTACTGGGTCGAGGCGGACGGGGAGGCCCGGCCGGAGGCGGCGGACGGGACGGTCCGCAACGCCTGAGCCGCACCGCGACAGGTCGTAGGGTCGGGGCCATGGACGCGACCCACGCCAGCCACCCCACGCCCGGGACACCCGGCAGCCCCGCCGCTCCCGCCAGTCCCACGACCCCCGCCGCCCCCGAGACCCCCGCCCCCCGGATCGTGGTCGGCGGCGCGCTGGTCCGCGACGGCCGGGTGCTCGCCGCCCGGCGCAGCGCGCCCGAGTCGGTGGCCGGCCGGTGGGAGTTCCCCGGCGGGAAGGCCGAGCCCGGCGAGACCGAGGCGCAGGCACTGGAGCGGGAGCTGCTGGAGGAACTGGGCGTCCGGGCGCGCGCGCTGACCCGGCTGCCGGGCGCGTGGGCCGTGCGCCCCGGCCTGGAGCTGCGCTTCTGGGCCGCGGAACTGCTGGCCGGCGAGCCGCGCGCACTTGAGGACCACGACGCGCTGCGCTGGCTCGGCCCGGACGAGCTGGACGCCGTGGACTGGATCGACCACGACCGTGACGTGCTGCCGCACGTCGCCCGCCTGCTGAGGACGGACGCCCGGGCAGGGGCCCGGACCGCCCCCCGGGCAGGCGCCCGCGCGGACGCCCGGACAGGGGCCCCGGACGGCGTGCCGACGGCGGGCGACGCGCCGTCCGCCGGGTAGGTCAATCGGACAAGACGACCCAGGGCCCGGGATAGCCTGGGTGCTGCTGGGTATGTCACTTTTCGGCACTATTCGTCACCATCGGTGAGCCGTCCCCAGCCGGCGACGCCGATCCCGACCAGAGCCGGAGGCCCCGTCGGTGTCGAGTACCGGGAACGGCGGCGGGGGAGAGCGGCGGCCAGGATCCGCGGGGAGCGCCGCCGCCCGCGCCCGACTGCGCCGCGCCGCCCGTCCGGCCGCCCCCCAGCCGTCCGTCGGCCGTCGCCGCGGCGGCACCGTCGAGGCCCCCGACACCGTGCGGCCCGACCATCCCGCGCCGACCCTGGCGGTGGCCGACCCCGGCGCCCGGTCCGGCCTGCGCAGCCGCCCCGCCCGGCCGTTCCCCGGCGGGCCCGCCGACGCCCAGGGCGGCCACGGCACGGCCGCCGAGGGCAGCCTGCTGGACATGCTCAAGGTCGCCATCGCGATCCTGGACACCGCGGGCCGGGTGGTGCTCTGGAGCCCGGCCGCCGAGGAACTGCTCGGCTGGCCGAACGAGCTGCTGGTCGGCCGCCGGATCGACGAACTGATCCCCGACCGGGAGCAGGTCGCCCGGATCAGGGCCGCGATCCAGGACACCCTGCGGCACGGCCGCTGGGCCGGCTACACCGAGCTGCGCGACCGGGACGGCCTGCCGGTCGCCGTGGACGCCCGGATCTCCCTCCTGGTGGACGGCGACGGCACCCCGTTCCTTCAGGTCAACATGGCCGAGGCGGCCGCCGTCCGGGCCGTCGAGCGGGACCTCGCGGTGCGCGACGCGCTGTTCGAGCAGTCCCCGCTGGGCATCGCCATCATGGACACCGAGCTGCGCTACACCGCCGTCAACCGGACCCTCGCCGAGATGAACGGCGTCGCCCCGGAGGACCACGTCGGCCGCACCACGGGGGAGACCCTGCCGGAGCGGGCCGCCGACGAGATCACCGCCATCCAGCGCCAGGTGCTGGCCACCGGCGAGCCGGTCATCGACGTCACCCTGGCCTCCCCGGTCACCACCCGGGCCGGCTACCGCTCGATCTCCTACAGCCGGATGACCGACCGCTCCGGCCGGGTCCTCGGCATCTCCGGCACCGTGATGGACGTGACCGAGCGCTACCGGGCGGTCGCCAAGGTCGAGCACGCCCGGCGCCGGCTCTCGCTGCTCAACGAGTTCGGCTCCCGGGTCGGCGACCTGCTGGACGCCTCCCGGATCGCCCAGGAGCTGGCCGGCTCGGTCGTCCCCCGGCTGACCGACCACTCGGCGGTGATCCTGCTCCAGGCCGTCGCGCACGGTGACGACCTGCCCCGGCACGGCCACGACCGGCGCACCTCGCTGCTCCAGCTCGGCACCGCCTCCGTCCAGGACGGCCCCGAGGTGGAGGTGATGCTGCGCCGCGGCGCCCGGATCACCTTCGCCGAGGAGTCGGTCTGCGGCCGGGTGCTGCGCACCGGCGTGCCCGAGCTGCTCTCCGGTGCCGAGCAGCTGGACGACGTCACCTACCCCGGCGACCCGAAGATGCAGGCCGCCCGGGACCTCGGCGTGCACTCGACGCTGGTCGTGCCGCTGCGCGCCCGCGGCATCGTGATCGGCCTGCTGCTGGTCAGCCGGGCCGGCTACCGCGAGGGCTTCGACCGGGACGACCTGGCCTTCACCGTCGAGCTGGCCGACCGGGCCGGCAGCTCGCTGGACAACGCCCGCCTCTACGCCCGCGAGCGCACCGCCGCGCTCACCCTCCAGCGCACCCTGCTCCCGCAGCAGGTCCCGCAGCCCACTGGCGTCGAGGTCGCCTACCGGTACGTCCCGGGCAGCAGCGGCACCGAGGTCGGCGGCGACTGGTTCGACGTCATCCCGCTGCCCGGCGACCGCACCGCGCTGGTGGTCGGCGACGTGATGGGCCACGGCCTGCGGGCCGCCGCCACCATGGGGCGGCTGCGCACCGCCGTCCGGGTGCTGGCCGCCCTCGACCTGCCGCCGGACGTCCTGCTGCGGCACGTCCACGAGCTGGCCGACGACCTCGCCCAGGGCCCGGATGAGGCGCTGCTGGCCACCTGCGTCTACGCGGTCTTCGACCCGGCGACGGCCCGGCTCACCGTCGCCAAGGCCGGGCACATCCCGCCGGTGCTGGTGGTGCCGGGCAAGGACGCCGGGGAGCCGACCCGCACCGGTGGCCGGCTGCCGGGCGGCACCGGCCGCATCCTCGACCTGCCCTCCGGTGCCCCGCTCGGCGTGGGCGGAGTTCCGTTCGAATCGGTCGAACTGAAGATCCCCGAGGGCAGCCTGCTGGCGCTGTGCACCGACGGCCTGGTCGAGTCCCGGGACAAGGACCTGGACGTCGGCCTCGGCCGACTGGTCACCGTGCTCCAGGAGCCGCACGCCTCCATCCAGGCCGCCTGCGAGGCGGTGCTGGACACCATGGAGCAGGGCCGGGAGCCGGACGACGTCGCACTGCTGCTGGCCCGGCTCGGCCACGGCCAGGCCGGCACCCCGACGGCGGGCTGGACCCTGCCGGCCGAGCCCACTGCCGTCTCCCGGGCCCGTCGGCTGGTCCGCGCCACGCTCGTCGAGTGGGGCGTCGAGGAGCTCACCGACACCGCCGAACTGCTGGTCAGCGAGCTGGTCACGAACGCCGTCCGGTACGCCAGCGCCCCCATCGGGGTACGGCTGACGCTCGGCGAGACGCTGCTGGTCGAGGTCTCCGACCCGCTGCCCGACCCGCCCCGGGAGCGGCACGCGGCCGAGGCCGACGAGGGCGGGCGCGGTCTGGAGCTGGTCCACCGGCTGGCGCTGCGCTGGGGCGCCCGGGCCGAGGGCATCGGCAAGGTGGTCTGGTTCGAGCAGGCGCTGCCGGGTAATGAGTCCGACGGATCGTGAGCGGAGCGAACAGCAGGGGAGCGGTGCCGCATATGCCATCGGGCGCTCAGGGGGAGCGCGCGCTCCGGAAGGGGGCGCGAGCGTGGCATTGTGGTTGCGCGGGCGGTAGGACAAAAACCTTCGCCCGATCTGATGTTGTGATGTTGAGGGCGTGTGAACGCACCCCTCGATGATGAATACTCGGTCTTCTCGACATCCGGACGGTCGCGGGTTGGAGGGGTCGGTCCGTTGAACAGCACTCCGGCGCGGAGCGCGTCGCCGAGCAGCAGCGGTCATGCCGCCGTACCCGGGCAGGCCGGTTCCGTGCACCTGCCCGTGGCGGACGGCGCGGTCACCGGCCGCGGCCACCGCCCCGTCCCCGAGGACCGGGCGTGGGGCGGCGGCGAGCCGGGCTCGATCTACGACTACATCCGGGTCGCCACCTTCGCGATCGGCCCCGACGGGCGGATCAGCCAGTGGAGCGAGCGCGCCGCCGAGTTCTTCGGCGTCCCGGCCGCCGAGGCCGTCGGCTCCGACCCGATCACCACCTTCGTCCCCCGCGAGCTCTGGCAGCGCGGCCGCGCCCGGCTGGAGCGCACCCTGGCGGGCGAGGAGTGGGTCGGCACCACCCCGTACCGGGACGCCGACGGCGGCGAGGGCCTCGCCGAGCTCTACCTGATGCCCGACAGCTCCCTGCCCACCGCGGGCGCCACCTGTCTGGCCGTCGACCTCGGGCGGCTGCGCCGGATCGAGACCGACCTCGCCGCCTCCGAGGCCGTCTTCGGGCAGACGCCCACCGGCTTCGTGCTGTTCGACGACCGGCTGCGGCTGCAACGGGTCAACGACGCCTTCGCCTCCGGCATGGGCCTGGTCCCCACCGATCTGGAGGGCCTCACCCCGCACGACCTCTTCGCGCCGTCCGAGGCCGACCGGCTCACCGCCGCCCTGCGCAAGGTCCTGGCCACCGGCGAGCCCGTCTTCGACCTGCGCTTCCACGGCGCCGTCCCGACCCGCGAGGGCAACCGGCTCTGGGCCGTCTCGCTGTACCGCCTGAACGGCTCCGCCGGGCAGACCACGGGCGTGGCCGGGCAGGTCTCCGACGTCACCAGCCGGCACGTCGCCGAGCGCGAGGCCGACGGCGTGCGCCGCAACCTGGCGCTGCTCAACGAGGCCAGCGCCCACATCGGCTCCACGCTGGACCTGGAGACCACCGCCAAGGAACTGCTGGACGTCGTCGTCCCGCCGTTCTGCGACCTCGCCACCGTCGACCTCTACACCGCGCTGCTCTCCGGCGAGACGGTGCCCAGCGCCGGGCGGCTCGGCGACACCGTGCTCACCGACGGCAGCGGCGAACTGCGCCGGGTCGCCGTCTCCAGCGTGGTCGGCGGCGCCTCCTCGGTGCTCGGCTCGGTCACCGGCCTGCCGATCGCCGAGGCCGGCGGCACCCTCTGCTACCCGCGCCGCTCCCCGCACGCCCGGGCGCTGCGCACCGGCCGCAGCGTCGTCCCCGAGCCCGGGCCCGACCCGCTGCTGCGCTCCACCCTGATCGTCCCGCTGGTCGCCCGCGACCAGGTGCTCGGCCTCGTCCAGCTCTCCCGGGCGATCGGCAGCGAGCCCTTCGACGCCCGTGACGTGGCGATCGCCGAGGAACTCGTCGCCCGCGCCGCCGTCTGCATCGACAACGCCCGGCTCTACCGGCGCGAGCACGAGCGGGCGCTGATCCTCCAGCGCAGCCTGCTGCCCCCGGGCAACCCGGCCGCCAGCGGCCTGGAGATCGCCTGCCGCTACCTGCCCAGCAACAACAACACCGAGGTCGGCGGCGACTGGTTCGACGTCATCCCGCTGCCCGGCAACCGCACCGCGCTGGTCATCGGCGACGTGATGGGGCGCGGCCTGCGCGCCGCCGTCGCGATGGGCCAGCTGCGCACCGCCGTGCGCACCCTGGCGATGCTCGACCTCGACCCCGCCGAGGTGCTCGGCGCCCTGGACGAGATCGCCCGCGGCCTCGGCGACGACTCGGTGCCGGCCGGCCCGCCCACCCAGTACGGGCGGCTCACCTCGACGGCCGACGAGGAGGCCCGCGAGGTCTACCTGGCCACCTGCGTCTACGCGGTCTACGACGCCGTCACCCGGCGCTGCATCTTCGCCAACGCCGGCCACCTGCCGCCCGTGCTGCTCAGCCCCGGCGAGGGCTCCCGGATGCTCGACGTGCCGCCCGGCCTGCCGCTCGGCGTCGGCGGCGAGCCCTTCGAGGAGGTCGAGATCGACCTCCCGGACGGCGCCGTGCTCGCCCTCTACACCGACGGTCTGGTGGAGAGCCGCAAGCACCCGCTGGACGAGGGCCTGCGGGCCTTCCGCTCGGCGCTCTCCGACCAGGGCAAGGGGCTGGAGGACCTCTGCGACCACGTGCTCGGCGAGCTCAACCCGCACCACGGCGAGGACGACATCGCCCTGCTGATGGCCAAGGTGCACGCCTTCCCGGACGACGCCGTGGGCAACTGGTTCCTGCCGCCCGAGCCCACCTCGGTGGCCAAGGCCCGCGAGCTGGCGTGCAGCTGGCTGCTCTCCCGGGGGCTCGAGGAACTGGTCGACACCACCGAGCTGCTGGTCAGCGAGCTGGTCACCAACGCGCTCAAGCACGGGCGGGGCGAGATCCGGCTGCGGTTGCTGCGCGAGCGCAGCCTGGTCTGCGAGGTGTGGGACGACGGCTACGCGCAGCCCCGGCAGCGGCGCGCCCAGGAGACCGACGAGGGCGGGCGCGGCCTGCAGCTGGTCAGCCTGCTGGCGGAGCGCTGGGGCAGCCGGCGCACCCCCAAGGGCAAGATCGTCTGGTTCGAGCTGGGGCTGTAGCCGATCGCGGTGGTGGGCCGGTCGGGTGCAGTCGCCCGGCGGCCCGCCGTGTCGGCCCCGGCCCGGCGCCCGGGGCGGCGTTCGATGGCCGCCATGCGCGTCCGCCAGCTCACCACCGCAGCCGCCGCGCTGCTGCTCGCCGCCGGCCTCGGCGGCTGCTCCGGCGACCCGGGGCCCGCCCGCACCCCCGCCCCCGCGCCCGTCCCGGCCGAGCCCACCGCCACCACCGGGGACGTCCGGGGCGCCGACCGGGGCACCGTCCAGGACGGCGGCACGCTGCGCTGGGCGGTGGACGGCGTCCCGGCCACGCTGAACGCCTACCAGGTCACGGCGACCGCCGACTCGGCCCTGCTCGCCCACGCGCTGTACCCCTCGCTGTTCCGGCCCGACGAGCACGGCCGGCTCGTCCCCGACCCGGACTACCTGGCGGGCGCCGAGTCCACCCCGCCCGGGCAGCTGCCGCAGGTGGTGACCTACCGGCTCAACCCGCGCGCCGTCTGGAGCGACGGCACCCCGATCTCGGCCGCCGACCTCGACGCCCAGCGGACCGCGCTGTCCGGCCTGGACCCGGCCTACCGGGGCAGGAGGACGGCCGGGTACGACGCCGTCGAGTCGGTCGTCCAGGGCGCCGACCCGCACGAGGTGCGGGTGACCTTCCGGCGGCCGTACGCCGAGTGGCGCTCGCTGTTCGGGCCGCTCTACCCGGCCGCCGAGACGGCCACCCCGGCCGCCTTCGAACGGCCGCTGACCGGCGGCCGGACGACCGCCGGGCCGTACACCGTCTCCCGGTACGACGCCGAGGGCGGGGCGGTCACCCTGGCGCGCAGCCCGCTCTGGTGGGGCGACCGGCCGAAGGCCGACCGGATCGACTTCCTCGCCGTGCCGCCCGACCGGCGGCTGGACGCGCTGGACCAGGGCCGGCTGGACGTCGCCCCGCTCACCGCGGCGGTGGACCGCGCGGTGCCGGCCGCCTCCCCCGCCCCCGCTTCGGCTGCCGCCTCCGCCTCCGGATCCGCCGCGCCGCCTCCCGCGGCCGCGCCCGAGGCGGCGGCACTGGCGCTGCGGCGGGCCGAGTCGCTGCCCGGCGTCACCGTGCACCGGGCCGCCGCGGCCTCGCTCACCCAGCTCACCCTCAACACCGCGCGCGGCCCGCTGACCGACCCGCTGGTGCGCCGCGCCCTCACCCGGGCCGTCGACCGGCGGCGGGTCGCCGACGCCGCGCTCACCCCGCTCGGCCTGCCCGCCGCGCCGCTGGGCAACCACCTGCTCGCGGGCGACCAGGAGGGCTACCGGGACAACAGCGGCGCCGCCGGCCAGGAGGACCCGGGACGGCTGCTGGACGGCGCGGGCTGGATGCGGCCCGTCGGCGGGGGCGCCCGGACCAGGGACGGCAAGCCGCTCGCCCTCTCGCTGCTCGTCCCGGCCGGTTCGGCGACCGCCCGGCGCACCGCCGACGCGCTCACCGCCGGCCTCGCGGAGGCCGGGATCGCGGTGCGGCAGGTGCCCGCGCCCGCCGAGTCCTTCGTCGGGGAGCACCTGACGGCCGGGGACTACGACCTGGCGCTCCTCTCCTGGCCGGTCGGCCCCAGCCCGGCGGGCGAACAGCGTCCCGCCTACGCCAAGCCCCGGCCGGACCCCGACGGGGTGCCCGACCCGGGCGGCAACTTCGGCCGCGGCGGCACCGAGGAGATCGACCGGCTGTTCGACCGGGCCGCCGCCGAACCGGACCCGGCGGCCCGGCTGGACCTGCTCCAGGAGGCGGACGTACGGATCTGGCAGCTCGGGCACTCGGTGCCGCTCTACCAGCGGCCGGAGCTGGTCGGGGTCCGCACCGGGGTGGTCGGCGCGGGTGCGTACGGCTTCGGGTGGCCGCGCTTCCAGGACGTGGGCTGGAGCGGCTAGCCGCCCTGTCCCGAGAGGCGGCGTTCGACGCCGGGACGGCAGGTCCGGGGCAACGGGGCACGGAGCCGTCGGATCACGAACGGAAGGGTGCCGGGGCCCGGCCGTGAGGTGAAGGGCGCGTGATCCGCCTGTGATCTTGATCCCGCCCGACCTGCTCGTTTCTGCCCACCTCCGTGCTTCCCCGTACGATAGGAGGAAGCCGAGGCATGGCCATGTGCCCGGCGGGTGGACCGGTAGTAGCAGGCGGAACGGGCGGCGGCGATCCAGAGGGATCGCAAGTGCGCGTCACGCAGCCGGGCGCCGCAACCCACGATTCCGGGAGAATCCGCTAGGCATGCCCACGCGCAACGACATCCGTAACGTCGCCATCGTCGCCCACGTCGACCACGGCAAGACCACGCTGGTCGACGCCATGCTGAAGCAGGCCGGCGCCTTCGCCGCCCACCAGCAGCTCGACGACCGGATGATGGACTCCAACGACCTGGAGCGCGAGAAGGGCATCACCATTCTCGCGAAGAACACCGCGGTCAAGTACCACCCCAAGGATGGTGGCGCTCCGATCACCATCAACATCATCGACACCCCGGGCCACGCCGACTTCGGTGGCGAGGTCGAGCGCGGTCTGTCGATGGTGGACGCCGTCGTCCTGCTGGTCGACGCCTCCGAAGGCCCGCTGCCGCAGACCCGCTTCGTGCTCCGCAAGGCGCTCTCGGCCCGTCTGCCCGTCATCCTCTGCATCAACAAGACCGACCGTCCGGACTCCCGGATCGACGAGGTCATCAACGAGACCTACGACCTGTTCCTGGACCTGGACGCGGACGAGGACCAGATCGAGTTCCCGATCGTCTACGCCTGCGCCCGTGACGGCGTCGCCTCGCTGACCAAGCCGGAGAACGGCACCGTCCCGGCCGACAGCACCAACCTGGAGCCGTTCTTCTCCACCCTGCTGGAGCACGTCCCGGCCCCTAGCTACGACGAGGAGGCCCCGCTCCAGGCCCACGTCACCAACCTGGACGCCGACAACTTCCTCGGCCGCATCGCGCTGCTCCGCGTCGAGCAGGGCGAGCTGCGCAAGGGCCAGACCGTGGCCTGGATCAAGCGCGACGGCAGCATCTCGAACGTCCGCATCTCCGAGCTGCTGATGACCGAGGCGCTCACCCGCAAGCCGGCCGAGGTGGCCGGCCCGGGTGACATCTGCGCCGTCGCCGGCATCTCCGACATCATGATCGGCGAGACCCTGGCCGACCCGGAGAACCCGATCGCGCTGCCGCTGATCACGGTGGACGAGCCGGCCATCTCGATGACCATCGGCACCAACACCTCGCCGCTGGTCGGCCGTGGCGGCAGCGGCAAGGGCGCGGACGCCAAGTCCGGCGCCAAGGTGGACCGCAAGGTCACCGCCCGCCAGGTGAAGGACCGCCTGGACCGCGAGCTGATCGGTAACGTCTCGCTGCGCGTGCTGGACACCGAGCGCCCGGACGCCTGGGAGGTGCAGGGCCGCGGTGAGCTGGCGCTGGCCATCCTCATCGAGACCATGCGCCGCGAGGGCTTCGAGCTGACCGTCGGCAAGCCGCAGGTGGTCACCAAGGAGGTCAACGGCAAGACCCACGAGCCGGTCGAGCGCCTCACCGTGGACGTGCCCGAGGAGCACATGGGTGCCGTCACCCAGCTCATGGGCATCCGCAAGGGCCGGATGGACAACATGTCCAACCACGGCTCGGGCTGGGTCCGGATGGAGTTCGTCGTCCCGTCCCGCGGCCTGATCGGCTTCCGGACCGAGTTCCTCACCAACACCCGCGGCACCGGCATCGCGCACTCGATCCACGAGGGCCACGAGCCGTGGTTCGGCACCCTGACCACCCGCAACAACGGCTCGCTGGTCGCCGACCGCGCCGGCGTGGTCACCGCCTTCGCGATGACCAACCTCCAGGAGCGCGGCGTGCTCTTCTGCGAGCCGGGCACCGAGGTGTACGAGGGCATGATCGTCGGTGAGAACTCGCGCTCCGACGACATGGACGTGAACATCACCAAGGAGAAGAAGCTCACCAACATGCGGTCCTCGACCGCCGACGTGGCCGAGTCGATCGTCCCGCCGCGCAAGCTCTCGCTGGAGCAGTCGCTCGAGTTCTGCCGCGAGGACGAGTGCATCGAGGTGACCCCGGAGACGGTTCGCATCCGTAAGGTCGTCCTTGACCAGAAGGACCGCGGACGCACTGCCTCGCGCGCCAAGAAGGCGTGATCCGGACGCACTGAACGGCCATTGGCCGGAATGATTCGCCCCCCTTTCCCATGGAGAGGGGGGCGAACTTTTTCAACTACTCCAAGTTGTCGGGGCCGCTATTAACGGAATAGCGCTCATCACACCCGAGTGTCCGCTGAGCGGACGTGACAGTTCGTCATCCGTGACGACTGTCCGTTTGGTGCCTGTCTGGCTATGTCTCAAATGTCCGGTTTTCGAAACTTACCGACTGTTCATGTGACCTAATTGAGATCGTCACTGGTCACTTTCGTGTCCGTGCGTGACGGATAGTGGGTGCAGTCAGGCTCGGGTCAAGGGTGAACGCGCAGGGGTGCGCGCCGAAACCACGAGCGCGGACGGCACAGCGGGCCCGGTGAACAACCGTTCCGCGATGCCCTCCTCGTTGCAACGTCGAATTCAGGAGGCACACCGATGCGCGGTGCGAGCCAGGCCAAGTGGGTTGTCGCAGCTGTTGCTGTCGCCCTCGCTGCGACTGCGTGCAGCAGCGGCAGCGACTCCTCCGGGGGTAGCTCCGAGGGCGGTGCGGTCGACCCCGGTGCCAGCTTCAGCTACCAGAGCGCGGAGCCGCAGCGCCCGCTCCAGCCGGCGAACGCCATGGAGAACCAGGGCGGCCGTATCGTCAAGCAGCTCTTCAAGGGCCTCGTCGACTACGACCCCGCGACCGGTGCCCTGCGCAACCAGGTGGCCGACAAGATCGAGACCACCGATGCCAAGAACTACACCGTCACGCTGAAGTCCGGCTGGACCTTCCACGACGGCACCCCGGTCACCGCCAAGTCCTTCGTGAGCTCCTGGAACTGGTCGGCCAACCCGAAGAACAACCAGATCAACTCGGACTGGTTCTCGGACATCGTCGGCTACGACGCCGTCCACCCGGACAAGGACAAGGGCGAGCCCACCGCCACCGAGATGTCCGGTCTGAAGGTCGTCGACGACACCCACTTCACCATCGAACTGACCAGCCCGGTCTCGTACTTCACGTACAAGCTCGGCTACTCGGCCTTCTTCCCGCTCCCCGAGGGCTTCTTCGCCGACCCGGCCGGCTACGGCCAGAAGCCGGTCGGCAACGGCCCCTACAAGTTCGTCTCGTGGGAGCACAACAAGGCGATCACGCTGGCCGCGTACGACAAGTACACGGGCATCGACAAGCCGAAGAACGGCGGCGTCGTCTTCCGCAACTACACCGCCGGCGAGGCCGCGTACAAGGACCTGATGTCCGACACGCTGGACGTGCTGGACCAGGTCGACCCGACCGACCTGCCGAAGTACAAGGACGACCTGGGCAAGCGCGCGGTCGACCAGCCGCAGGGCGCCATCCAGAACATCGGCTTCGCGCTGTACCAGGGCGGCTGGGACACCCCGGGCAAGGAGAAGGTCCGTCAGGGCCTCTCGATGGCGATCGACCGCGAGACGATCACCAAGACCGTGCTGAACGGCAACCGCCTGCCCGCCGACTCGTTCGTGGCGCCCGGCGTCATGGGCTACAAGGCCGGCACCTGCGGCGACGCCTGCAAGTTCAACCCGGAGAAGGCCAAGCAGCTGATCACCGAGGGCGGCGGCGTCCCCGGCGGCAAGATCGGCATCGTCTACAACTCCGACGGCGGCCACAAGGAGTGGGTGGACGCGGTCTGCAACTCGATCCGCCAGAGCACCGGCGTCGAGTGCCTCGGTGACCCGAAGCCGGACTTCAAGACCTCGCGTGACCTGATCACCAACAAGCAGGTCCCGAGCATGATGCGCACCGGCTGGGTCCAGGACTACCCGCTGAACGCCAACTTCCTGCGCGACGTCTACGGCACCGGTGCCGCGGCCAACGACGGTGGCTACTCCAGCCCCGAGTTCGACAAGCTGTCGAAGGAGGCGGACTCCGCCACCACGGTCGAGAAGACCGCCGAGCTCTACCAGCAGGCCGAGGCCGTTCTGGCCAAGGACATGCCGGCCATCCCGCTCTGGTACTACAAGACCAGCTCCGGCTACTCCAAGAACGTCCAGAACGTGAAGTTCAACTCCTTCGGCGACCCGGTCTACACCGACGTCGAGGTCAAGAAGAAGAAGTAATCGGTCGGCACCGCCTGACCCGGTGACAACGGCCGGTGCCCGTCCATCCCCACAAGGGCGAGGACTGGCACCGGCCGTTGGCACGCCGACTTATCTCTTGCCGAGTTGACGGGCTCGGCAGAGTCATACATGGAGGCACGATGGGGCGCTTTGTCGCGAGGCGACTGCTCCAGATGATCCCGGTGTTCCTCGGAACGACCGCACTCATCTTTTTCATGGTGCACTTGCTGCCTGGTGACCCGGTGGCAGCACTGTGGGGCGACAAGGCACCGGACCCGGTGCAGCTCGCCGCGCTGAAGCACCAGCAGGGCTTCGACAAGCCGCTGATCCAGCAGTACTTCGACTACATGGGCAAGCTGTTCACCGGTGACTTCGGCACCGGCCTGGACCAGCGTCCGGTCATCGACAAGATCACCGAGGCGCTGCCGGTCACGGTCCGGCTGGCGCTGTTCGCGTTCGCCATCGAGATCGTGCTGGGCATCGGCATCGGCCTGTACGCCGGTCTGCGCCGCGGCAAGGTGTTCGACAAGGGCGCCCTGGTCCTCACCCTGCTGCTGATCTCGATCCCGGTCCCGGTGCTGGGCTTCATCTTCCAGACGGTCTTCGGGCAGAACCTGAAGTGGGTCACCCCGACCGTCCAGGACAGCAACGACATCACCCAGCTGGTGCTGCCGGCCGTGGTGCTCGGCTCGCTCTCGCTGGCCTACGTCGCGCGCCTCACCCGTACTTCCATAGCCGAGAACATCAAGGCCGACTACGTCCGCACCGCGGTGGCCAAGGGTCTGCCCCGGCGCAAGGTGATCGGCACCCACCTGCTCCGCAACTCGATGATCCCGGTGGTCACCTTCCTCGGTACCGACCTCGGCGCCCTGATGGGCGGCGCGATCGTGACCGAAGGCATCTTCAACGTCCAGGGCGTGGGCCACGCGCTCTACCAAGCGATCAACATGAAGGAGGGCGCGACGGTCTCCGGCTTCGTGGCCTTCCTGGTGATCGTCTACCTGGCCGCCGGCCTGATCGTCGACCTGCTTTACGCGGTCCTGGACCCGAGGATCCGTTATGCCTGACCTGACCGAGAAGAAGACCGCCGGGGACATCCCGGCCCAGCGCGCGGCGGAGACCCCGGCGCCGAAGCAGGAGAAGGCCCGCAGCCTCGGCTCGGACGCCTGGCACGACCTGCGCCGCAAGCCGATCTTCGTGATCTCCGCGCTGCTGATCCTGCTGCTGATCGTCATCGCCATCGCCCCCGGCCTGTTCACCTCGGTGGACCCGCGGGCCGGCGACCTGCGCAACCACTACCTGACGAAGCCGAACTACAGCCACCTCTTCCAGGCGGACTGGTTCGGTTACGACCTCCAGGGCCGCAGCATCTACGCCCGCGTCGTCTACGGCGCCCGCGCCTCGGTCGTGGTCGGCATCTGCGTCACCCTGGGCGTGACCATCCTCGGCGGCCTCGCCGGCATGGTGGCCGGCTACTTCGGCGGCTGGGTCGACACGATCATCTCCCGCATCACCGACATCTTCTTCGGCATCCCGCTGCTGCTCGGTTCGCTGGTGGTCCTGAACGCCTTCACCTCGCGCACCGTCTGGAGCGTGGTCTTCGCGCTGGTCGCCCTGGGCTGGACCCAGATGACCCGTGTCATGCGCGGCTCGGTGATCACGGTCAAGCAGGCCGACTTCGTGACGGCCGCCAAGGCGCTCGGCGCCGGCACCGGCCGGATCATGTTCAAGCACATCCTGCCGAACGCGATCGCCCCGGTGATCGTCGTCGCCACCATCGCGCTCGGCGGCTACATCGCCACCGAGGCGACGCTGAGCTTCCTCGGCATCGGTCTGCAGGACCCGACCATCTCCTGGGGCATCGACATCAACTCGGCCCAGAAGGTGATCCGTACGGCTCCGTTCGCCCTGTTCTTCCCCGCCGGAATGCTGAGCCTCACCGTTCTTGCGTTCATCATGCTCGGCGACGCGGTGCGCGACGCCCTCGACCCGAAGCTCCGCTGAGAGAAGAGGTGACGACCCGATGACCACCGTGATCGAGAACAACCAGAAGAACGAGCGGCTCGAAGTGGGCACGCCTCTCCTGGAGGTGAAGGACCTCCACGTGGAGTTCCACACCCGGGACGGCGTCGCCAAGGCCGTGAACGGCGTCAACTACTCCGTCGCGGCCGGCGAGACCCTCGCCGTGCTCGGCGAGTCCGGCTCCGGCAAGTCCGTGACGGCGCAGACCATCATGGGCATCCTGGACATGCCCCCGGGCAAGGTGACCCAGGGCGAGATCCTGTACCGCGGCCAGGACATGCTCAAGATGAGCAACGAGGAGCGGCGGAAGATCCGCGGTCGGAAGATCGCGATGATCTTCCAGGACGCGCTCTCCGCGCTGAACCCGGTGCTCAGCGTCGGCTACCAGCTCGGCGAGATGTTCCGCGTGCACCAGGGCGCCTCCCGGAAGGAGGCGAAGGAGAAGGCCATCGAGCTGATGGAGCGGGTGCGCATCCCGGCCGCCCGCCAGCGGGTGAACGACTTCCCGCACCAGTTCTCCGGCGGCATGCGCCAGCGCATCATGATTGCGATGGCGCTCTCCCTGGAGCCCGACCTGATCATCGCGGACGAGCCCACCACCGCCCTGGACGTCACCGTCCAGGCCCAGGTGATGGACCTGCTGGCCGAGCTCCAGGGCGAGTACAACATGGGCCTGATCCTGATCACCCACGACCTCGGCGTGGTCGCCGACGTCGCGGACAAGATCGCCGTGATGTACGCGGGCCGGATCGTGGAGACCGCCCCGGTGCACGACCTGTACGCGAACCCCGCGCACCCGTACACCAAGGGCCTGCTCCGCTCCATCCCGCGCCTGGACCAGAAGGGCCAGGAGCTCTACGCGATCAAGGGCCTGCCCCCGAACCTGCTCAAGGTCCCCACGGGCTGCGCGTTCAACCCCCGCTGCGACGTCGCCACCGACCTGTGCCGCACCGAGACCCCGGCGCTGCACCACGTGACGGACAAGGACGGCAAGGAGCTCACCGGCCGCCGCAGCGCGTGCCACCTCTGGAAGGAGACCCTCCATGGCTGAGAACATCCTGGAGGTCAAGGACCTGGTCAAGCACTACCCGCTGACCCAGGGCATCCTCTTGAAGAAGCACGTCGGCGCGGTCAAGGCGGTCGACGGCATCTCCTTCGAGCTGAAGAAGGGCGAGACGCTCGGGATCGTCGGCGAGTCCGGCTGTGGCAAGTCCACGCTGGCCAAGGTGCTGATGAACCTGGAGCGGGCCACCTCCGGCCAGGTGCTCTTCAAGGGCGAGGACATCTCCACGCTGCAGGGGGCGGCCCTCAAGGCCGTCCGCCGCAACATCCAGATGGTGTTCCAGGACCCGTACACCTCGCTCAACCCGCGCATGACGGTCGGCGACATCATCGGCGAGCCGTTCGAGATCCACCCCGAGGTGGCGCCCAAGGGCGACCGCCGCAAGGCCGTCCAGGACCTGCTGGACGTCGTGGGTCTGAACCCGGAGTACATCAACCGGTACCCGCACCAGTTCTCCGGCGGTCAGCGCCAGCGCATCGGCATCGCCCGCGGTCTCGCGCTCAAGCCCGAGATCATCATCTGCGACGAGCCGGTCTCCGCGCTGGACGTGTCCGTCCAGGCGCAGGTGATCAACCTGCTGGAGCAGCTGCAGGGCGAGTTCGGCCTCTCCTACATGTTCATCGCGCACGACCTCTCCATCGTCCGGCACATCTCCGACCGCGTCGGCGTGATGTACCTGGGCAAGATGGTCGAGATCGGCTCGGACGAGGAGATCTACGAGAACGCCACCCACCCGTACACCCAGGCGCTGCTCTCCGCGGTGCCGGTGCCGGACCCGGCGGCGCGCGAGTCCCGCGAGCGGATCATCCTGACCGGGGACATCCCCTCGCCGGCCAACCCGCCGTCCGGCTGCCGCTTCCGCACCCGCTGCTGGAAGGCGGAGGACCGGTGCTCCGAGGAGGTCCCGCTGCTCGCGGTCCCCTCGGTGCTGAAGGGCGCGGCCGCGCACGAGTCGGCCTGCCACTTCCCCGAGGTCCGGGAGCAGGCCGCGGCCTGATCCCCGCTGTTCCCAGGAAGGGCCCGTGGCGTTCGCGCCGCGGGCCCTTCCGGCGTTCGGCGGGTCCGGCGCGCGGGTCCGGCGCCGCGTCAACTCCGCAGCGGGTCACGGCACCCGTCCGGGTGCTCCTGACTCGCGCCGTCGCCGGGGCGCGCTTCTCATGGGGTGTGATGCGACACACACCCTGAGGAGGGACCTCCATGCCCGTAGCCGCCCGTGCTCGTTGGGTCCTCGCCGTTGCGACGTCCGTGGTCCTGGTGGCCACCGGGTGCAGCAGCAACGACAGCGGAGGAGGCAGCGGTTCGTCGGACGCCAGCAAGACCTTCAGCTACCAGAGCAACGAGCCGCAGAACCCGTTGCAGCCCGCCAACGCGAACGAGACCGGCGGCGGTCGCATCATCCAGAACCTCTTCAAGGGCCTGGTCGACTACGACCCGAGCAACGCCAAGATCCGGATGCAGGTCGCCGACAAGATCGAGACCAGCGACTCGCTGACCTTCAACATCACGCTGAAGGACGGCTGGAAGTTCCACGACGGCACCCCGGTGCACGCCCGGAACTTCGTCGACGCCTGGAACTGGGGCGCCAACCCCGCCAACAACCAGATCAACAGCTCCTGGTTCTCCGACATCGAGGGCTACCAGGACGTCCACCCGACCTCCGGCCAGCCGACCACGGACAAGATGTCCGGCCTGACCGTCACGGACGACCTGCACTTCACCGTCAAGCTGAACCACCCGGTCTCGTACTTCGAGTACAAGCTCGGCTACATCGCCTTCTCGCCGCTGCCGGACGGCTTCTTCAAGGACCCGGCCGGGTACGGGCAGAAGCCGGTGGGCAACGGCCCGTACCAGTTCGTCAGCTGGTCGCACAACAGCAACCTGGTGACCAAGGCCTTCCCGGACTACCAGGGCGTGAACAAGCCGAAGAACGGCGGCATCGTCTTCAAGATGTACACCACGTCGGAGGCCGCCTACGCGGACCTCCAGTCCAACAACCTGGACGTGATGGACCAGGTGCCGCCGTCCGCCCTGGCCACCTACAAGAACGACCTCGGTGACCGCGCGGTGGACGCCCCGCAGGGCGCCATCCAGAACATCGGCTTCACGCTCTACCAGGCCGACTGGGCCTCGCCGGACAAGGCCAAGGTGCGCCAGGGCCTGTCGATGGCGATCGACCGCGACACCATCACCAAGACGGTGCTCCAGGGCTCCCGCAAGCCCGCCACCGCCTGGGTGGCCGAGGGCGTCGAGGGCTACAAGGACGGCGCCTGCGGCGACTTCTGCAAGTTCGACCCGGCCAAGGCCAAGCAGCTGATCCAGGAGGGCGGTGGAGCCCCCGGCAACAAGCTGCTGATCACCTACAACGCGGACGGCGGCCACAAGGAGTGGGTCGACGCGGTCTGCAACTCGATCCGGCAGAGCACCGGGGTCGACTGCCTGGGCGACCCGAAGCCCGACTTCAAGACCGCGCGGGCCGCGATCACCGGGCACACGCTCAACGGCGCCTTCCGCACCGGCTGGGTGCAGGACTACCCGCTGAACGCCAACTTCCTGGCCGACGTGTACCGCACCGGTGCCGCGTCCAACGACTTCGGCTACAGCAACCCGCAGTTCGACGAGGCGGCGACCAAGGCCGACGAGGCCGCCGGCGTCGCCGAGACGGTGGCCGGCTACCAGCAGGCCGAGGCGGTGCTGCCGAGCGGGATGCCCGCCATCCCGCTCTGGTACTACCGCACCACCTCGGGCTACTCGACCAAGGTGAAGAACGTGAAGTTCGACTCCTTCGGAAACCCGGCCTGGACCGAGGTCGAGGTCAAGGGCTGAGCCTCCGGGCCCCCGCTCCGGCCCCGCCCTCCCCGCACGGAGGGCGGGGCGCGGTCTCTCGGCCGACCGGACCGGTCGGCCGGACGCCCAGTCGGAACCTAGGAAGGAGGCTCGGATGGGCAGTTACGTGCTGCGGCGGGTGCTGCAGATGATCCCGGTGTTCTTCGGCACCACGCTGTTGATCTTCCTGATGGTCTACACGCTGCCCGGCGACCCGGTCTCGGCGCTGTTCGGCGAGAAGGCCGCCGACCCGGCCGTGGTCGCCAGCATCAAGCACACGTACTACCTGGACCAGCCGCTCTGGAAGCAGTACCTGCACTACATGGGGAACCTCTTCCAGGGGGACTTCGGCACCAGCTTCACCGGCCGGCCGGTCGCCGACATCATGGCGGACGCCTTCCCGGTCACCATCCGGCTCGCCCTGCTGGCCTTCGTCTTCGAGATGATCGCGGGCCTCGTCCTCGGCCTCCTCTCCGGCCTGTGGCGCGGCAGCGTGGTGGACACCCTGGTGCTCGTGCTGACCCTGGTGGTGATCTCGATCCCGGTCTTCGTGCTGGCCTACATCGCGCAGACGGTGATCGCCACCAACCTGGGCTGGGTCACCCCGACGGTGCAGGACAGCTACGACCTGTCCCAGCTGGTGCTGCCGGCGATCGTGCTGGGCTCGCTCTCGCTCGCGTACGTCGCCCGGCTCGCCCGGACGTCGATCGGCGAGAACCTGCGGGCCGACTACATGCGCACCGCGGTCGCCAAGGGCCTGCCCCGGCGCACCATCATCTCCCGCCACCTGCTGCGCAACTCGCTGATCCCGGTGGTCACCTTCCTCGGCACCGACCTCGGCGCGCTGATGGGCGGGGCGATCGTCACCGAGGGGATCTTCAACGTGCAGGGCATCGGCAACGTCCTGTACCGGGCGATCAACCAGAAGGAGGGCCCCACCGTGGTCGGCATCGTGACCGTCCTGGTGATCGTCTACCTGGTCGCCAGCCTGCTCGTCGACCTGCTCTACGCGGTCCTGGACCCGAGGATCCGCTATGCCTGACATCCACGACGAGGACTCGTACGAGCCGCACCCCAAGCCCGGGGTCTCGCGCCTCGACTACGCGGGCGAACAGGGCATGGCGGTCGAGCAGGAGACGTTAGTCGAACCCGACGTGGTGAAGCGGGAGGAGGCCCGCAGCCTGTGGGGCGACGCCTGGCGGGACCTGCGCGGGCGGCCGATCTTCCTGATCTCGGCGGTGCTGATCCTGCTGCTGGTGGTGATGGCGGTCTTCCCCTGGGCGTTCACCGACGCCGACCCGCGCAAGGCCGACCTGGTGAACAACTACCTCAGGCGGCCGGACTGGGGCGACGTCTTCGGGGCCGGCTGGTTCGGCTACGACGCGCAGGGCCGGTCCATCTTCGCCCGGGTGGTGTACGGGGCCCGGGCCTCGATCACCGTCGGCATCTTCGTCACCGCCGCCGTCACCGTGCTCGGCGGGCTGACCGGGATGGTGGCCGGCTACTTCGGCGGCTGGGTCGACGCGGTGCTCTCCCGGATCACCGACATCTTCTTCGGCATCCCGCTGCTGCTCGGCGCGCTGGTGCTGCTGAACGCCTTCGCCACCCGCACGGTGTGGAGCGTGGTCATCGCGCTGGGCGTGCTCGGCTGGACCCAGATCGCCCGCGTGATGCGCGGGGCGGTGCTGACCGTCAAGCAGTCCGACTACGTGGTGGCCGGCCGGGCGCTCGGCGCCGGGACGGGCCGGCTGATGTTCCGGCACATCCTGCCGAACGCGATCGCCCCGGTGATCGTGGTGGCGACGATCGCGCTCGGCGGCTACATCGCCACCGAGGCGACGCTGAGCTTCCTCGGCATCGGTCTGCAGGACCCGACCATCTCCTGGGGCATCGACATCTCCTCCGCCCAGAAGGTGATCCGGACCGCGCCGTACGTGCTGTTCTTCCCGGCCGTGGCGCTGTCGATCACCGTGCTGGCCTTCATCATGCTGGGCGACGCGGTGCGCGACGCCCTCGATCCGAAGCTTCGCTGAGCGAGGGGAGCGCATCGTGAGTACAGCGGTGAACAGCACCGGGCGCGGGCAGGAGGCGCCGTACCAGGGGCCGCTGCTCGACGTCCGGGACCTGCACGTCGAGTTCGTCACCCGGGACGGTGTCGCCAGGGCCGTGAACGGCGTCAACTACTCCGTCGCGGCCGGGGAGACGCTGGCGGTACTGGGGGAGTCCGGCTCCGGCAAGTCGGTGACGGCGCAGGCGGTCATGGGCATCCTGGACATGCCGCCGGCCAGGATCCCGCGCGGCGAGATCCTCTACCGGGGCCAGGACATGCTCAGGATGGGCAAGGAGGAGCGGCGGCGGATCCGCGGCCGGAAGATCGCGATGATCTTCCAGGACGCGCTGTCCGCGCTGAACCCGGTGCTCAGCGTGGGCTACCAGCTGGGCGAGATGTTCCGGGCGCACCGCGGGGTCTCCCGCAAGGAGGCCGGGGAGAAGGCCGTCGAGCTGATGGAGCGGGTGCGCATCCCGGCGGCCAAGCAGCGGGTGAACGACTATCCGCACCAGTTCTCCGGCGGGATGCGCCAGCGCATCATGATCGCGATGGCGCTGGCCCTGGAGCCGGACCTGATCATCGCGGACGAGCCGACCACGGCCCTGGACGTGACCGTGCAGGCCCAGGTGATGGACCTGCTGGCCGAGCTCCAGGCCGAGTACAACATGGGGCTGATCCTGATCACCCACGACCTGGGTGTCGTGGCGGACGTCGCCGACAAGATCGCGGTGATGTACGCGGGCCGGATCGTCGAGACGGCGCCGGTGCACGAGCTGTACGCCCGGCCCGCGCACCCGTACACCCGGGGGCTGCTGGACTCGATCCCCCGGCTGGACCAGAAGGGCCAGGAGCTCTACGCGATCAAGGGCCTGCCGCCCAACCTGCTGCGCATCCCCCCGGGCTGCGCCTTCAACCCCCGCTGCCCGCGCGCCCGGGACGTCTGCCGGGCCGAGGTGCCGGAGCTGTTCCCGGTCACCGAGGAGGACGGGACGCCGCTGGAGGGGCGCGGCAGCGCCTGCTTCTTCTGGAAGGAGACCCTCCATGACCGTTGACGGGGCCAGCGCACTGGGCGCGGCGATGCCGGAGGAGGTCGTCTTCGAACAGGAGGTGCCACGCGGCGAGCCGATCCTCGAAGTCCGGGACCTGGTCAAGCACTTCCCGCTGACCAAGGGCATCCTGCTCAGGCGGCAGGTCGGCGCGGTGAAGGCGGTCGACGGGATCACCTTCGACCTGATGCAGGGCGAGACGCTCGGGATCGTCGGCGAGTCCGGCTGCGGGAAGTCCACGCTGGCCAAGGTGCTGATGAACCTGGAGCCGGCCACCGCGGGATCGGTCCGCTACAAGGGGGAGGAGATCTCCCGGCTCTCCGGTGCGGGGCTGAAGGCCGTCCGGCGGAACATCCAGATGGTGTTCCAGGACCCGTACACCTCGCTCAACCCGCGGATGACGGTCGGCGACATCATCGGCGAACCGTTCGAGATCCACCCCGAGGTGGCGCCCAAGGGGGACCGCCGCAAGGCCGTCCAGGACCTGCTGGACGTGGTCGGGCTCAACCCCGAGTACATCAACCGCTATCCGCACCAGTTCTCCGGCGGGCAGCGCCAACGCATCGGCATCGCACGGGGGTTGGCGCTCAAGCCGGAGATCATCATCTGCGACGAGCCGGTCTCCGCGCTGGACGTCTCGGTACAGGCGCAGGTGATCAACCTGCTGGAGCAGCTGCAGGGCGACTTCGACCTGTCGTACATGTTCATCGCGCACGACCTCTCCATCGTCCGGCACATCTCGGACCGGGTCGGGGTGATGTACCTGGGGAAGATGGTCGAGATCGGCAGCGACGCGGAGATCTACGACCACGCGACGCACCCGTACACCCAGGCGCTGCTCTCCGCGGTGCCGGTGCCGGACCCGACCGCGCGGGAGGCGCGGGACCGGATCGTGCTCACCGGCGACGTGCCCTCGCCGGCCAACCCGCCGTCCGGCTGCCGCTTCCGCACCCGCTGCTGGAAGGCGCAGCAGCGGTGCGCGGTCGAGGAGCCGCTGTTGGCCGCGCCGTCCTGGCTGGACGGGGCGGCGCGGCACGACTCGGCGTGCCACTTCGCGGCGGAGCGCGGGACCGGGCGGGGGGCGGCGGAGCGGGGTGACGGGCCGGGTGACGGCTGAGGGTCCCACGACCAGGGCGCGTCCTCGCAGGTGGGGGCGCGCCCTGTCCCGTGACGGAAAAGAGATCTGCCGCAGGCTCGCCAAGTGCGGTCCGCTCCTTGATAGTTGCTCTGCGCCCAGTGGTGGACGCCGTGGTGCTGAGGAGGGCTGCTCTGATGGACGCGGTGGAGGTGATCGGCGGTGGCCGGGGGAGCGTGGAGCCCGGGACGCCGCTGCTGGAGGTCGATGACCTGCACGTGGAGTTCCACACCCGGGACGGTGTCGCCAGGGCGGTCAACGGGGTGAGCTACTCCGTCGCGGCCGGGGAGACGCTGGCGGTGCTGGGGGAGTCCGGCTCCGGCAAGTCGGTGACGGCGCAGGCGGTCATGGGCATCCTGGACATGCCGCCGGGACGGATCACCGCGGGGCGGATCCTGTTCCGCGGCGAGGACCTGCTGACCATGGGTGCCAACGCCCGGCGGTCCATCCGGGGCGGGCACATCGCGATGATCTTCCAGGACGCGCTGTCCGCGCTGAACCCGGTGCTCAGCGTGGGCTACCAGCTGGGCGAGATGTTCCGGGCGCACCGCGGGGTCTCCCGCAGGGAGGCGAGGGAGAAGGCCGTCGAGCTGATGGAGCGGGTGCGCATCCCGGCGGCCAGGCAGCGAGCCGGCGACTATCCGCACCAGTTCTCCGGCGGGATGCGTCAGCGCATCATGATCGCGATGGCGCTGGCCCTGGAGCCGGACCTGATCATCGCGGACGAGCCGACCACGGCCCTGGACGTGACCGTGCAGGCCCAGGTGATGGACCTGCTCGCGGACCTCCAGGCCGAGTACAACATGGGCCTGATCCTGATCACCCACGACCTCGGCGTGGTCGCCGACGTCGCCGACAAGATCGCGGTGATGTACGCGGGCCGGATCGTGGAGACGGCGCCGGTTCACGAGCTGTACGCCCGGCCCGCGCACCCGTACACCCGGGGGCTGCTGGACTCGATCCCCCGGCTGGACCAGAAGGGCCGGAACCTGCACGCCATCAAGGGCCTGCCGCCGAGCCTGCTGAGCCTCCCGGAGGGCTGCGCCTTCAACCCCCGCTGCGACCGCGCCCAGGACCGCTGCCGGACCGAACCGCCGTCGCTGACACCGGTGACCGGTGAGCACGGGACGGAGCTGGCGGGCCGCCGCAGCGCCTGCCACTACTGGCGCGAGACGCTGCACGGCTGAGGCCCGCCCCGCCCCGCCCCGGACGGCGGCTACTTCACGAAGCCGACGTTCTCCCAGACGATGTCGGACAGGCCCTGAGCGCCGATGTTGGCGAGGTCGGCCTTGGCCCCGAACAGCTGCGGGCGCTGGTAGAGCGGCAGGACGCCGGCCACCTTCCAGAGCTCGCCGTCGGCCTGGTTGATCGCCTCGGAGGCGGTGGCCGCGTCCGGCGCGGCGGCGGCCCGGTCGAGCGCGGCGTCCACCGCCGGGCTGCCCGCGCCGACGTGGTTGGTACCGCCGCTCTGGACGAAGTTGGCGCGGTTGCCGCTGGCCGGGAAGGGGGTGCCGAGCAGCGAGTAGGCGGCGATGTCGAATTCGTTGCGGTTGACGTACCGGTCGAAGAACTCGTTGGCGGGGGCGGTCACCGTGGTGACCTTGATGCCGACGTCCTTGAGCATCCTGGTGGTGTTGGCGGCCTCGGTCTGGGCCGGGGTGACGCCGGCCGGGACGACCATCCGCAGGTTGAGCTCGTGGCCGTCCTTCCTGCGCACGTCGCCCTCCAGCTTCCAGCCGGCCGAGTCCAGCTTGCGGGCGGCCTCGGCGGGGTCGTAGCGGGCCAGGCCGAGGGAGTTGTCCCGGTAGCCGCTCTGGTTGGTGACCAGCAGGTGGTTGTTGAGCGGGACGGCCGGCCAGTCCAGGCCGCTGAGGTCGGCGCGGATCACCACGTCGCGGTTGATCGCCTGGAAGACGGCCTGGCGCACGGTCGCGTCGCTGAGCGCGGGGGAGCGGGCGTTCAGGGTGAACTGGCGGAAGTCCGGCCCGCCGGCCCGGCGCACCACCGCGCCCCTGGTGTTCTTGACTGCCTGGTAACCGGCCACGTCCGGGCCGATGTTGACGAGGTCGAGCTGCCCCTTGGCGAAGGCGGCGGGCATCGCGTCGGGGAGCATCGCGTGGAAGACGATCCGGTCCAGCATCGGCTTGTCGCCCCACCAGGAGGGGTCGGCGACCAGGGTGACGGTCTGGGCGGCGCGGTCCAGCTGCTCGACCCTGAACGGGCCGGCGGTGACCGGGACGGCGTCGACGTAGGAGCTGTTGAACAGCTCCGGGGTGGAGATCCGGCCGGCGGGCAGCAGCGGGGCGTTGCCGGCGCTGTTGAACATCGACTGCCACTCGGAGAACGGGCGGTCGAAGGTCATCACGGCCTGGAAGTCGTCCTTGCCGCGCTCGACCGCGGAGACCAGCTCGAAGCCGGTGCTGCTGGAGGACTTGTAGGCCGGGTCCTTCCCGTTCAGGGCACGCCAGTTGGCCTCGATGTCGCGCCAGGTGATCGGGGTGCCGTCCGACCAGTGGGCCTTCGGGTTGAGGGTCCAGGTGACCACCTGCCGGCCGTCCCTGAGCTCGGCGTGCGCCTCCTGCAGGTAGGCCGGGTTGGGGGTCTGGGTGCCGGCCGCGTCCGAGCGGAAGAAGGTCGGCAGCAGCGGCTTGGTGACCGCGATGGTCGAGGACTCGCTGCCGTCGGTGTGGATCGGCGACCACTGGCGGGAGAACTGGGTGATCGCCAGGTTCAGGGTGCCGCCCTGGCGCAGCTGGGCCCGGTCGTGCGGGTTGGTGTCGACCGAGGTGAGCTTGGGCGTCGCGGGGGCGGACGGCAGGGCGTCGGCGCCGGAGCCGTCCTTCCCGGACGTGCAGGAGCAGAGCGCCAGCGAGAGCGTGAGGGCGGTGAGACCGGCGAGCAGGGCCGTCCCGTGGTGCTGGAGGCGGCGGCGCATCGGCGTGCTCCCCGGGGTGGATGTGACGGATGGTGTGGCGTCACATCTTGCTGACCGGGAGGGGGCGTTGTCGAGGGGCGGGCCCGGATGCGGGCCCGCCCCCCGGGAGCGCGGGTTCGTCAGACCGCGAACTTGAAGGTGCGGTCCTTGTCGCCGGTCTTGTCGAGGACCGAGCTGATGCCGTCCGCGACGTCCTGCGGGGTGATCGCGACGAGCTGGCCGTTCTTCTTGACCTTCACCTTGTCGAACACGTTGCCCAGCTGGGCGGAGAGCGCGTCGAGGTCCCACTTGGGCACGATCTTCCCGGAGGCGTCCGGGACGAGGGTGAGCACCTTGGCGGCGGTCTTCGGGCCGAAGTCCCAGGACTTGGTACCGGCCACGACGTGCACCTTGCCGGAGGCCACCTGCTTGCCGAGGCTGTCGGCGGCGGCCTGGAGGGCCTGGGTGGAGTTCTTCGGCTGGGCGGCCGTGACGGCGAGGGCGATCGGCTGCTCGGGCTTGCCGTCGGCGCGGTCGCGGTAGGCCTGCGCGATCACGTCCAGGGCGCCCGCCGAGTCCACCGCCTGGCCGGCCCGGCCGGGCACGACGATCGGCTCGCCGTTGACGTCGCCGAACTTGACGTAGCCCTCCTGGAGGCCCTGGCCGGAGCCGGCCGCGAGGGTGTCCAGGGCGGCCCTGAGCTTGGCCTTGTCGACCTTGACCTCCGGGGCGACGGCCTTGGTGCCGCCCTTGAGCGACTTGATGACGTCGACCGGGTTGTAGCTGTGCTGGGCCAGGCCGTCCACGGTGGCGGTGGTGTCGAAGCTCAGCCCGGCGACCGTCGGGTCGAGGTCCACGGTCTGGTCGCCGATCTTCAGCTTGATCGGCTGCTGGCCGGCCTTGCCGACCGACTCGTCCAGCTGGTGGATCGCCTGGTCGCGGCTGCTGCCGCCGATCTCGGTGCCGAGCACCACGGTGCCCTTGGGGACGTCGGACTGGTTGAGCATCAGGCCGGTGCCGTACGCGGCGGCGCCGAGGAAGAGCACCGCGACGGCGCCGTAGACGCCCAGCTTGACCAGCTTCTTGCCGGCTCCGCCGCGCTTGGCCTTGGCAGGGGCGGCGGGCTCGGCCTTCGCCTTGGCGGGGGCCGGAGCGGGGACGGATCCGTCGCCCTGGTCGCCCTCGGCGGTCCTGTCGTCCTCGGGCCGGAGGCCGGGGGCCGGGGCCGGCATCGGGGTGACGGCGGTGGCCTCCGGGTCGCCGGGCAGCTGCGCGCCGCCGGGCTGGGGGGTGCCGCCGGGCGCGCCCGGGAAGAGGGCGCCGGGGCCCGCCGGGGCGGCGGGGACGTCCTGGCCGGGGGGCGTCGGGCGCTGGGCGGCGAACGGGTCGGTGCCGGTCGGCGCCGAGGCGAACAGGCCCGGCTGCGGACGGCCGTCGGCGCCGTGCGGGGCACCGTTCCGGGGCAGGCCGGATATCGCGGCGGGCGGCGGGGCGTGGTCGCGGATCGGCGCGAAGCCGTCGACCGAGGTGTCCTCCGGGTTCGGCTCGGCGGCCGGCCCGGTCTGCGGGTGCGGAGCGGGCGCCGGGTGGCCGTTCGGCTGGAAGCCGTTCTGCGGGCCGGGCCGCTGCGGGCCGGCCGGGCGCTCGTCGCGCCGCTGCCCGTTGTGCTGCCGACGGTTCTGCTGCTGCCCGTTCTGCTGCCCGCGGTTGCGCTGCGGGAGGCCGGCGTCGGGTACGGAGGTGCCGAACGGGTCGGCGACCGGCGCGAAGGGGTCGGCGGCCTCGTACACGCCGGGCTCCTCCATCGGCGCCTCGGCGCGGAACGGCGCGGCGGGCGCGGCCGGGTTCGGCTGCTTGCCCTGGGCGGGCACCGGGCGGCCGTTCGGGGCGCCGTTGGCGCGGGCGGCCTGCGCGGCGGCCGGGCGGGCACCCCGCGGGCGCGGCTCGGCGGCGGTGCCGGGCGCGGCCGGGGCCTCCGTCAGGCTCGCGGCGCCGGCCGGCACGGTGGCCGGGGCGGGCTCGGCGGCCGGGGCCTTCTTCTGGCGCGGCCGGAACCAGGCGCCGGTGGACTCCGACTCGGAGGTGGCCGGCGGGATCGGCGGGATCTGCCACTCCGGCGGCAGGTTCGGCTGGGCGGCCTGCTGGCCGCCGTCGTCCATCACGCCGAGGACGGGCGAGGCCGGCGCGGAGCGGTGCCGCGGGCCACCCGGCTCGGCGGCGGCGGCCGGGGCGTCATCGCCCGGGCCGTCCTCGTTCTTGACGGTGCTGCGGACGACGACCGGCGGGATCGGGCGCGAGCCCGGGATGTTGATCCGGACCCGGGTGGTCAGGGTGGTCTCGGTCTTCGGACCGTCGTCCTCGCCGCCCGACGCGGCGCCCGGTCCGGCGTCGGCCCGGTCGCCGCCGGGGAGCCCCGGTGTGCCGTAGGGCGGGGTGCCCGACGGGTAGGCGTCCGGGCCCGTGCGCCGGGGCGTCGGGTGGGCGTTGTCAGATTCGCGGCTGCTCAATGCTGCTCTGCTCCGGGTTCGCGGGCGGGCCGTGCGGCGCGACCGCGGTTCGTGGTCGCCGGGCCTTGACGGGGGCGGGCGGCGGTCGGGTACGGCGTTCTGCGGGACCACCATACTGGGAAGAACTGAGCGGCGAACGGCTTCGGACAGATCCTGATACGTCCGGTTCCTCCGGTATGAGAGTAAGGCCGCAAGCTCCTGACTGCTCGTCGTACGCGGTACCGTACGCCGCGCACGACCCGGGTCAGCGGGTGGGGCCGGGCGCCCCCGGGAACCAGCTGGCGCGGGTGGGCAGGGTGGCGCAGATCACGCCCAGTACCGAGCCGGCGAACAGCCAGGCCAGCGAGGTGGCGTTGGACCACAGCACGTTGTCGCCCTCGGCCCGGGGCACGATCAGCAGCAGCATCGCCAGGAACCAGCCGGCCGCGGGCACGCCCGCGCCGAGCCGGGTGCCGGTGACCCGCAGACCCCCGTAGAAGGTGGCGGCGGTCGCGGCGAGCGCCAGCAGGACCCCCACCGGCGGCCACAGGGCCTGCACAAAGGATCCGCAGACCGACACCGCGACGCCCAGCAGGAAGAACAGGACATAGGCCGCGATCCGGGCGACGCGCGGGGGCTGGGCCTCGGCCAGCCGCTCCTCGCGGGTGCCGAGGACGACGGCGGGCAGCGGGCGGCGCGGCGACGGGGCGGCGGACCTGCTCATCGGGCGCCCTCCTCGGGCTGCGGGGCGTCGGACGCGAGGCCGGCGAACAGGTCGTCCTCCGGCTCGCCCGGCCCGGCCTGGCCGTGCACCAACTGGTAGTACTCGGTGGCGAACAGCGGCTGGGCGAGGTCGTTGGAGAGCGCGAAGAAGGCGCCGTCCACGGTGATCTGGGTGGCGTGGGCGGCCATCGCGGCGTGCTTGCGCCCCACGTACGCGGCGCCGTCGAGCACGGTGGTGACCACCTCGTCGTCGACCACGCCGGGGATGTCGGCGGGCCGCGCGACACCCGGGAAGGACGCCTTGGCCGCGGCCTCGGCCAGCCCGGCCTCGAGCACCGAGCGGGGCATCCGGTTCCAGTACACCTTGGCGATCCGCCAGGCCGGGCCCAGCTCCGGGCGGTACGCCGGATCGGCGGCCAGCTCGTACGCGCGCATCGCGACCCGGTGCGCCTGGATGTGGTCCGGGTGCCCGTAGCCGCCGTCCGGGTCGTACGTGACCAGCACCTGCGGGCGCACCTCGCGGACCACCGCGACCAGGTGGCCGGCCGCCTGCTCGACGTCCGCCCGCCAGAAGCAGCCGGGCACGTCGTTCTCGGGCACGCCCATCATCCCGGAGTCGCGGTAGCGCCCCGGGCCGCCGAGGAAGCGGAAGTCGGTCACGCCGAGGGCGCGCATCGCCTCGGTCAGCTCGCCGATCCGGTACGCGCCGAGGGTGTCGTCCCGATCGGCCGTCAGGTGGGCCAGCTCCGGGGGGATCACCTCGCCGCCCTCGCCGAGGGTGCAGGTCACCAGTGTGACCCGGGCGCCCTCGGCGACGTACCGGGCCATGGTGGCGCCGTTGCCGATCGACTCGTCGTCGGGGTGCGCGTGCACCAGGAGGAGGCGGCGTCCGGTAGTCGCGGTCATGGGGGAAGCCTAACGACCGCCACGAGGGTCAGAGCCGCAGGCCGTTGATCATTCCGGCGAGGTTGCTGGTGACCTGGCTGATCGACGGGGCGATCGAGCTGGAGGCCAGGTAGAAGCCGAGCAGCGCGCAGACGATGGCGTGCGCCAGCTTCAGGCCGGAGCGGCGGATCAGCACCACCACGATGACCAGCATCAGCACGGCGGCGGAGATGTTCATGGCCATGTCGGCTCACACCCCTTCTCGGGCACGCCGCCCCGGGGGAGGGCGGCGAGGGACGGTGCGGGACTGGGGGCTGCGGGCGACCGCGGTCCGGGACGGGGCCCGACGGTCACCCGCCGGTCAAGTCATACCCGATGGGTGAGGGTGCCATTACCTTCGGTGAGGCCGTGTGCGCCGGGGTGCGGGGGCATCCGAGGGGCGCATGGGCCGGTCGGAGGCGGTTTCGACCCCTTTGGGGTGCACTTGCGGACGATGCTCCGAACGAGTGATCAACGTGCGTCCGGGGGTGGTGGTCCGGCGTCATAAGGTCTGGTGCCATGACCTCCCACACCTCTGCCGACACCTTTCCCCGGCAGTACGCGCGGACCCTGCGGTACACCGTCGGCGCGCCCCGCTCCTTCTCCGTCGCGCCCGACGGCTCGCGGGTCGTCTTCCTCCGCTCGCGCTCGGGCCGCGACCGGGCCAACCTGCTCTGGACCCTCGACACCGCCACCGGCGAGGAGCGGATCGCCGCCGACCCGGCCGCACTGCTCGGCGGCGGCGAGGAGGACCTCTCGCCGGCCGAGAAGGCCCGCCGCGAGCGCAGCCGCGAGGGCTCGGCCGGCATCGTCGGCTACGCCCTGGACGCGGCCGGCCGACTGGCCGCCTTCGCCCTCTCCGGCCGCCTGTTCACCGCCGACCTGGCCACCGGCGCCACCACCGAACTGCCCGCCGAAGGGCCGCTGCTGGACCCGCGGCCGTCCCCGGACGGCACCCACGTCGCGTACGCCAACACCGCCGGCGAACTGCGGCTGACCCGCGCCGACGGCGGCGGCGACCGGGTGCTCGCCGAGCCGGACGGCCCGAACGTCACCTGGGGCCAGGCCGAGTTCATCGCCCAGGAGGAGATGGGCCGCGACCGCGGCTTCTGGTGGTCCCCGGACGGCGACCGGCTGCTGGTCGAGCGCGCCGACGACAGCCCGGTGCGCCGCTGGTGGATCGCCGACCCGGCGAACCCGGACCGCGAGCCCGCCGAGATCGCCTACCCGGCGGCCGGCAGCGCCAACGCCGAGGTCGGGCTCTGGCTGCTCGACCTGCACGGCGGCCGCACCGAGGTGCTCTGGGACCGCGAGGCCTACCCGTACCTGGGCCGGGTGCACTGGTCGAAGGGAGGCGTACCGCTGCTCCAGGTCCAGACCCGCGACCAGCGCGGCCAGCGGATCCTCGGCCTGGACACCGCCACCGGCGCCACCGAGGTGCTGCACGAGGAGAAGGACGGCGCCTGGCTGGAGCTGTTCTCGGGCGCGCCGGCCTGGACCCCGGACGGCAAGCTGGTCCGGATCTCCGACGAGGGCGGAGTGCGGGCGCTGGTGATCGGCGACCGCGCCGTGACCGGGGCCGACCTGCACGTCCGCTCGGTCGTCGCGGTCACCGAGCGGGAGGTGTTCTTCAGCGCCTCCGGCGGCGCCGAGGAGGCCGACCCCGAGCCGGGCTGGGTCGGCGTCGGCCGGATCAGCCACGACGGCACCCGGCTGGCCTGGGAGTCCGCCAACGGACGGCCGTTCACCTCCGTCACCAGCGCGGTGCACGGCGGCGGGATCACCGTGCGCGCCACCGCCGAGCCCGACCTGCCCGGCACCCTGGTGCAGGTCGCCCGGGACCTGCCCGAGGGCGTGGTGGTCGACGACGTCGCCACCGTCGCCTCGTACGCCGAGACCCCGGTCATCACCGCCCGCCCGGTCTTCCGCTTCGCCGGCGAGCGCCGCATCCCGGCCGCCGTCTTCCTGCCCACCGGCTACGACCGCGAACGGGACGGCCTGCTGCCCGTCCTGATGGACCCGTACGGCGGCCCCGGCGGCCAGCGCGTCTACCAGGCGCACAACCCGCACCTCCAGTCGCAGTGGTTCGCCGACCAGGGCTTCGCCGTGGTCGTCGCCGACGGGCGCGGCACCCCCGGACGCGGGCCGGCCTGGGAGAAGTCGATCGCCCTCGACTTCGCCGGCGCCACCCTGGACGACCAGGTGGACGCGTTGCGGGCGCTCGCCGGGGAGTTCCCGCTGGACCTCGACCGGGTCGCCATCCGCGGCTGGTCGTACGGCGGCTACCTCTCCGCGCTCGCGGTGCTGCGCCGCCCGGACGTCTTCCACGCGGCGGTGGCCGGGGCGCCGGTCACCGACTGGGAGCTGTACGACACCCACTACACCGAGCGCTACCTGGGCGACCCGGCCGAGCGGCCCGAGGTGTACGCCGCCAACTCGCTGAGCGGGTACGCGGCGGGCCTGGAGCGCCCGCTGATGATCATCCACGGGCTGGCGGACGACAACGTGGTGGCCGCGCACACCCTGCGGCTGTCCTCGGCGCTGCTCGCCGCCGGGCGCCCGCACACCGTGCTGCCGCTGTCCGGCGTCACCCACATGACCCCGCAGGAGGAGGTCGCGGAGAACCTGCTGCTGCTCCAGGTCGACTTCGTGAAGCGCTCGCTGGGCCTGTGACACCCGCCTGACCGGCGCTTCGGCGGCCGGTACCCGTCCGGGCCGATCGGCCTGACACGGGTACCGGCCGCCGGCATGACATCCGTCATGCCGAAGGCACGACGGCGGACACTGCCGCCGCCACCCGCCCGCGCGGGACTCTGAGGTGGTGCGAACAGCACCGACCGTGACACCACGGGCGTGACACCCCCAGGGGAGAGGAGCGGGACGATGGTGACCGAGGTGGCCGCCTTCCGCGACGCGGGCAAGAGCTACGGGCGGGTGCGCGCCGTGGACGGACTGGACCTGGTGCTCAGGCCGGGCGAGACCGTCGCCCTGCTCGGGCCGAACGGCGCCGGGAAGTCCACCAGCCTGGACCTGCTGCTCGGCCTGCGCGAACCCGACCAGGGCAGTGTGACCCTGTTCGGCGGCGCCCCGCGGGCGGCGATCGAGGCCGGCCGGGTCGGCGCGATGCTGCAGAGCGGCGGGCTGATGTCCGACGTCAAGGTGCGCGAGCTGGTACGGCTCGCCTGCGACGTGCACCCGCGCGGTCGGTCGGTCACGGGGGTGCTGACCGACGCCGGGATCACCGAGCTGGCGGAACGACGGGTCGACAAGCTGTCCGGAGGCCAGGAGCAGCGGGTCCGCTTCGCCCTGGCCATCGCCGGCGACAGCGACCTGATCGTGCTGGACGAGCCCACCACCGGCATGGACGTCAGTGTGCGGCAGTCGTTCTGGGCGAGCATGCGCGCCCAGGCCGACGCCGGGCGCACGGTGCTGTTCGCCACCCACTACCTGGAGGAGGCCGACTCGATCGCCGACCGCGTCCTGGTGCTGCACCGGGGCCGGCTGATCGCCGACGGCAGCTCGGCGGAGATCAAGGCGCGGGCCGGCGCCCGCCGGGTCGCCTTCGAACTCCACGACGCGGACGGGCGGTCCCTCGACGAGACGGTGCTGCGCACGCTGCCGGGCGTCGAGTCGCTGGACGTCACCGCGAGGGTCCCGGGGGTGCGGACGGTGCGGATCCGGACCGCGGACGCCGACGCCTGCGTGGCCGGGATCTACCGGGCGGGGCTCTACCCGCGCGGGCTGGAGGTGACCGGCGTGGGCCTGGAACAGGCCTTCCTGACCATCACCGGGGAACAGGACCGCTACGAGGCCGCCCTGGAGGGTGCGCGATGACCACGCTGATATGGCTGGAGATCCTGCGGACCCTCCGCAACCGGCGCTACCTGCTCTTCACCATCGCCTACCCGGCGCTGATGTACTTCTTCTTCATCCACGCCTACGACTCCTCCAAGCTGGCCGGCGGCCTGCCGGTGAAGACGTACTTCATGGTCTCGATGGCCACCTTCGGCGCGGTCGGCGGCGTGCTGAGCGGCAGCGCGCAGCGGATCTCGCTGGAGCGCAAGAGCGGCTGGACGCGCCAGCTGCGGCTGACCGCGCTGCCCGGCCGGGCGTACACCCTCGGCAAGATCGCCGCGAGCTCGGTGACCACGCTGCCGGCGATCCTGGTGGTCTTCGCGATCGGCGCGACCCAGGGCGTCTCGCTGAGCGCGACGCAGTGGCTCGGCCTGCTGGCGGCCCTGTGGCTGGGCAGCTTCGTGTTCGCGGCGCTCGGGGTGGCGCTCGGCTACGCGGCGGCGCCGGACTCGGTGCAGACCATCGTGATGGTCACCTACATGGTGATGGCGCTGTTCGGCGGGACGTGGTTCCCGGTGACCGGCTCGCTGGAGAGGTTCGCCCGGTTCGACCCGGTGTACCTGTACAACCACCTGGCCGGCTTCACCCAGCCCGGGCACTCCCTGGACACCGGCGCGGTCGCCGGGCTGGCCGCCTTCCTCGCCGTGTTCGCCACCGCCGCGGCCGTGCTGTACCGCCGCGACACCCGCCAGGCATGATGATCGACATGACTGACGCGCGCCAGGCCCACCGCTCCGACGAACCGCCGGAGGCGGGCGTGGCGCGCGCGTCGTTCATGAACGTGCCCGGCTCCCCGGTGGAGAGCAGGCGGCAGCTGCTGGTCAAGGTCGCCTGGATGATGCTGTGGATGCTCTACCTGGCGTACCCGGCCGGCGACCTGCTGGGCGGCGGTCACAGCACGGCCGGGACGGTGCTCGGCTGGTGCTGCCTGGCCGGGTTCGTGGTCGCCTACGTCCTGCTGGTGGTCTTCCGCTCCCAGGCCGGGATGCGGCCGCGGGCCTGCCTGGTGATCGTCACGACGATGGTCGGGCTCGCCGTCGCCGCCTCCGTCGGGCTCGGCCCCGCCTTCCTGACCCTGTTCATCTACGCCTCGGTGTGCGTCGCGATCATCGTGCCGGGCCGGTACGCGGTGCGCGCCCTGGTCGCCATGGGCGTGCTCACCGCCGCGGTCGGGACGGGCATCGGGGCCAGTATCGACAACGTCGCCACCTTCGCGCTCAGCGCCTTCCTCTCCGGCGTCGCGATGACCGGGCTTCAGCGGCTGGTCGCCACCATGAAGGAACTGCGCGAGGCCCGGGCCGCGGTCGCCCACCTGGCCGCTTCCGAGGAGCGGCTGCGGCTGGCCCGCGACCTGCACGACCTGCTCGGGCACTCGCTGTCGCTGATCACCCTGAAGAGCGAGCTGGCCGGGCGGTTCATGGACGCCGGCAAGGACGAGGCGGCGCGGGCACAGGTCGCCGACATCGAGCAGGTCGCCCGGCAGTCGCTGATCGACGTCCGGGAGGCGGTGACCGGATTCCGCCGCCCGACCCTGCCGGTCGAACTGGCCGCCGCCCGTACCGCGCTGGCAGCCGCGCAGGTCCGGTTGGAGGCCTCGCCGGAACTGGTGGACGCCTGGCCGTCGCTGGCCGACGAGGAGACCGGCGCGCTGGCCTGGGCGCTGCGCGAGGCCGTCACCAACGTCGTCCGGCACGGCGAGGACGCCACCGTCTGCACGGTGACGGCGGACGAGAGCTGGGAGGCGAGCGGCGAGCGCTACGCCGTCCTGGAGGTCACCGACAACGGGCGCGGGCCGGGCAAGTCCCAGCCGGGCAACGGCCTGTCCGGGCTGGAGGAGCGGCTGGCGCTGGTCGGCGGGCGGCTGGAGACCGGGCCGGGAGAGCGCGGACGGGGCTTCCGGCTGCGGGCGTCGGTGCCGCTGCGGACGGTGGCCGCGCCCGTGTCGAAGACCCCCTAGGGCGGCGGCGGTTCCGGCACGGAACGGGCGCCGCGCGCGGTGGGAAGCCGGCCCGGCCGACTTCCCACCGCGGCGGGTTCCCGCACTCCCGGGCGGTGGGTGGCCGTTGCGGAACGGAAGGGTGTGCCCTCAGCCGAGGCCGGCCAGGTCGCGGCGGTAGACGAGGGCGGGGCGGTCGCCGAGGAGGAACTCGTGTTCGCGCTCGAAGCCGTTGCGGGTGAGGACGGCCTGGGAGGCGGGGTTGTCGACGGTGGTGACGGCGGTCAGGAAACGGAGGCCGTAGGCGGTGGCGGCGAGCCGGCAGACCTCGGCGACGGCGGCGCCGGCGATGCCCCGGCCGGTGGCGGATTCGGCGATGCGGTAGCCGAGTTCGGCGCCGCCGTCGGCGAGGTCGACGAGGTTGACGCGGCCGACCAGGACGCCGGCCGCGTCGCGGACCACGTGGAACCGGCAGACGCCCTCGGCCTGTTCGGCGAGGAGGTCGGCATGGCGGTCCGCGAACCGGGCGAAGTAGTCGTCGCCGCGGTCCGGGACGCTGCGGGCGAAGAAGGCGCGGTTGGTGCGCTCGAAATCGAGCAGGGCCTCGGCGTGGTCGGGGCGCAGCGGTTCCAGGGTCAGCATTCCGCCAGTCTGGCCCGAAGGGCCTCGGTGAACCACTCGAATACGTCCCGCAGGCTCTCCTGGACCGGCCAGCCGTTGATGGTCGCCATCAGCTGCCAGTAGCGCTCGGCCCGGGGGTCGTCGGCGGTCGCGAGGCGGTCGAACAGCCACTGCCGCAGGCCGGCGTCGTCCGGGCGGGCGAAGACCTCGGCGTAGGCGGCGGTGAGGGTGGCGACCACCGGGTCGGCGGCGGGGGAGGCGGGGGCGATGCCGGCCGCCAGCGCGGCCCGGACCTGGGAGGTCACCGTCCGGGTGAGCTCGGTGTGCAGGCCGGTGCGGTCCCCGTCGGCGCGCTCGGCAGCCTGCTGTTCGGCCATCCGGCGCACCGCCGCCCGGAAGTCCGGGTCCTGGACGAGTTCGCCCAGCTCGACCCAGGCCTCGACCTGCTCGGCCGTCGGCTCGTCGGGCAGTTCGGGCATGGCGGAGCGCATCAGGGCGACGAACTCCGGGTTGGCGTCCAGGCCGCCGAATGCCTCGTCGATGAAGTCGTGGACCAGGCGCCGGCGTTCGGCGTCGGAGAGCTTGGCGAGCTTGTGCATGAGTCTCATCTCCTCGGGTGTGGAACCGCGTTGGGCGACGGCGAGCAGCACCGCCCGGCGCAGCCGGAGCGTGCGGATCTGCACCTCCAGCGCTTCGGCGTGCGCGGCGGCGACCTCGTGCAGCGGGGCCTCCCGCTCCAGTACCCGGCGGATCGCGGGCAGGTCGAGCCCGAGCTCGCGCAGGGTGCGGACGAGGTCCAGCCGGGCGAGGGCGTGGACGTCGTACCGCCGGTAGCCGGCGGCGCTGCGGTCGGTGGGCGGCACCAGGCCGGTGTCGGCGTAGAACCGGATGGCCTTGACGGTGAGTCCGGTGCGGCGGGCCAGGTCGCCGATCGAGTAGAGCGTGTCGCTGCCGTCCATGGGGCCCACTCTGGACTCTCCCCTTACCGGAGACGCAAGCCCGTCGGCCCGGGGGGTGGAGCCAGGGCCCTAAGGTCGTGGCCATGAACGACACTGACAACGGGGCCTCGATCCGCGTGCTGCTCGCCGAGGATCAGGGGATGGTCCGGGAGGCGCTGGCCGCGCTGCTCGGGCTGGAGGGGGACATCGACGTCGTCGCGCAGGTCGGGCGCGGGGACGAGGTGGTGGCGGCGGTGCTCGCGAACGACGTGCAGGTCGCCGTGCTGGACATCGAGATGCCGGGGATGACGGGCATCGAGGCGGCCGCCGAGCTGCGGGACCGGGCGCCCGGGACGAAGGTGGTCATCGCGACGACCTTCGGCCGGCCCGGCTACCTGCGCCGGGCGATGGAGTCGGGTGCGGACGCCTTCCTGGTGAAGGACGCGCCGGCCGCCGAGCTGGCGGAGGCGATCCGCCGGGTGCTGCGCGGCGAGCGGGTGATCGACCCGGTGCTGGCCGCCGCCGCGCTGGCCGAGGGTGCCAACCCGCTGACGCCGCGTGAGCGGGACGTGCTGGGCGCGGCCGCCGACGGCGCGGTGAACGCGGACATCGCCCGGCGGCTGCACCTGTCCGAGGGGACGGTGCGCAACTACCTGTCGATGGCGATCCAGAAGACCGAGGCCCGCAACCGCACCGAGGCGGTCCGGATCGCCCGCGAGAAGGGCTGGCTCTAGAGCGGCCCCGGGGCACCGGCGCCGGGTACCGGCTCGGGAAGCGCCGCCCGGTTCAGTTGAGCCGGTGCCGGGCCGCCCGGGCCTCCTGCCGGACCTTGGCGGCGGTGTCCGGGTCGAAGGCGTCCAGGATCTGCGCGTAGGCGTCCATCTCCGCCGAGCCGCCGAGGAAGTCCCCGGTGCGGACGAGGAGTTCGGCCCGTTCCAGGCGCAGCTGGGCGGGGTGCCGGGGCAGCAGCAGGGCGAGTTCGGTGGCCCAGAGCTGGGTGCGGGCGTGCTCGGGGCGGTCGGCGGCCCAGACCCGGATGTTGCCGAGCACCCGCAGCACGATCTCCAGCGGCTGGGCCGGGGTGAGCAGGGCGGGGGTGAACTCCTCCCCGGCGGCGGCGACCAGCCGCTCGACGTCCTCCTGGTCGAGCAGCCGCCCGCCGTGGAACGGGTCGGCCAGGACGTACTCCTCGCCGCCCGCCGGGCCGCCGACCGCGACGATGAAGTGGCCGGGCAGCGCGATGCCGTGGACGGCCAGCCCGGCCCGCCGGCCGACCGCCATCCAGACCAGGGAGAGGGTGATCGGCAGTCCGCGCCGCCGCCGCAGCACCTCGGGCAGCAGTGAGGACTCCAGCCGCCGGTAGTCCGACTGCCGCCCGTGGAAGCGTTCCCGCCCGCCGAGGACCGCGGCGAGCAGGGCGGCGGTCTCCTCCGGCCCGGTGGGCGCCCGCTCGGCGACCGCCTGCCGGACCGCCGCCGCGTGCCGTTCCAGCGCGGCCTCGCAGGCGGCGAGCAGCGCGTCCACCCCCGGCGGCTCACCGGGGTCGCCGGGGTCGGGCACCATGCCGTGCTCGGCGGCGGCGAGCAGGCACAGCAGCACCGGGTCGGGCTGCTCGGAACGGGCGGCGGTCCGGAAGCGGTCTCTGCTCTGCTCGGTCACGGTGACGGCGACGGCTTTCGTACGGCGGACGGACAAGACGGCGGACGGGCGAACTGGCGGACGGGCGGGCGGACGAACGGACGGACGGACGAACCGGCGGACGGCCGAACGGTACGGCCTGGCGGCTACCCCTGGGGAAGCAGGGCGTAGTGGTAAGTGTGACTGGTCGTGAACCCGAGCCCGGCATAGAGCGCGATCGCCCCCGCGTTCTCCGCCTCGACCTGGAGGTACCCGCCGCTCGCCCCCTCCTCGGCCGCGCGCGAGGCGAGCACCGCCATGACCGCCGTGGCCAGCCCGGCCCGCCGGGCGTACGGCTGGACCTCGATCGCGCCGAAGCAGGCCCAGTCCCCCTCGATGACGCAGCGTCCGATCGCCAGCGGCGGCTGCCCGGGGGCGCCCGGCACGGTGGCGAACCAGACCGAGGGGCCGCCGTGCAGCACCCGCCGGGCCGCCTCCTCCACCGCCGGGTCGCCGCTCACCCGCCGGTACACCGACAGCCACCGGTCGTCCGCGGTGCGCGCCAGCCGCACCCGCTCCGGCCCGCTGCCGGCCCGGGCGAGCCCGGCCAGCGGGGCGGTGAGGACCAGGGTGGGCGCGTACGCGGCCCCGAGCCGGTCGAGCTCGGCGACCAGCGTCTCCGGCGAGCCGGGGGAGACCACCTCGACGTACGCGGGCAGCCCGCGCGCCGCGTACCAGGCGCGGACCGCCGCCAGCGCCTGAGGCAGCGGCAGCCCCGGGTCCCCGAGGGCCTGGACGGAGTTGGCCCGCCGGGTGAAACCGGCCGCCGCGCGCAGCGTCCACTCGCCGAGCCGCTCCTGCTCGACGGCGGGCCAGCCGCGACCGGCGATCCGCTGCAACTCGATCGGAGTGGTGACCGGCCGGGGGACCCGCCGGGCCGGAAACGGCGGTACGACCTTGCCCGCGACCAGCAGCTTCTCCGGCAGGAACACCGGGTCGCCGGAGCGCGGGGCGATCGTCAACCCATGATCGTCCCACGATGTGAGCACGCCGATCGAATCGCGGAACACCGGCCGGTCGTCCACGAACTCCGCAAGGCGGCGGACGGACACGCGTCGTCCCACGTCAGAGCGATCTATCCGGACCTCCGGACGGTCGCCGACCGGGTTCTCCGTCGCCATCTGGCCACCTCCTGTGCATTCGCGGTCTCCGACCCGCGATACTAGGGGCGGGCATCGACGACGCCGCGCTCACCGCGCACGGCAGCAGAACAGAACGGGCCACCAGGCCCTTCCGAGGAGGAACGACAGCGTGACCTACGTCATCGCGCAGCCTTGTGTCGACGTGAAGGACAAGGCGTGCATCGAAGAGTGCCCGGTTGACTGCATCTACGAGGGCGAGCGATCGCTCTACATCCACCCGGATGAGTGTGTCGACTGTGGCGCGTGCGAGCCGGTCTGCCCGGTCGAGGCGATCTTCTACGAGGACGACACTCCGGAGGAGTGGAAGGACTACTACAAGGCGAACGTCGAGTTCTTCGACGACCTGGGTTCGCCCGGTGGTGCCTCGAAGCTCGGCCTGATCGAGCGTGACCACCCGTTCATCGCCGCTCTGCCGCCGCAGAACGCCGACCACTGACGATCGGTGGCAATTCAGCTGTGAGCACCAACAGCACGCGCGCGCCGTTCCCGGGCCACCCGGGGGCGGCGCGCCGCGTTTCGGACAAGCTTCCGGTCTTCCCCTGGGACAAGCTGGAGCCGTACAAGAAGACCGCCCTGGCCCACTCCGGCGGACTCTGCGACTTCTCCGTCGGCACCCCGGTGGACCCGGTCCCCGAGGTGATCCAGAAGGCGCTGGCCGGGCACACCGACACCCCCGGCTACCCGACCGTCTGGGGCCCGCTGGAGCTGCGCGAGGCGATCGCCGGCTGGCTGCACCGCCGGCTCGGCGCGCGGATCGGCCCGCAGGCCGTGCTGCCGACCGTCGGCTCCAAGGAGCTGGTGGCCTGGCTGCCGACCCAGCTCGGCCTCGGCCCCGGGGACCAGGTCGCCTACCCGCGGCTGGCCTACCCGACCTACGAGGTGGGCGCCCGGCTGTGCGGCGCCGAGCCGGTCGAGTACGACTCGGTGGACGAGCTGGACGGCTCCCGGGTGCGCCTGCTCTGGGTGAACTCGCCGTCCAACCCGACCGGCCGGGTGCTGGGCGCGGACGAGCTGCGCCGTGCCGTCGAGTGGGCCCGGGAGCATCGGGCGCTGCTGGTCAGCGACGAGTGCTACCTGGAGCTGGGCTGGGAGGCCGACCCGGTGTCGGTCCTGGCCCCGGAGGTCTGCGGCGACGGCCACGAGGGCCTGCTGGCCGTCCACTCGCTCTCCAAGCGCTCCAACCTGGCCGGCTACCGCGCCTCCTTCGTGGCGGGCGACCCGGTGGTGGTCAGGGAGCTGCTGGAGGTGCGCAAGCACGGCGGCATGATCGTGCCGGCGCCGGTGCAGGCGGCGACGGTCGCCGCGCTCGCGGACGACGCGCACGTGGCCGAGCAGCGCGAGCGGTACGCGGCCCGGCGCTCGGCGCTGCGGGCGGCGCTGGAGGCGTACGGCTTCCGGATCGAGCACTCCGAGGCGAGCCTCTACCTGTGGGCGACCCAGGACCGTCCGTGCTGGGAGACCGTGGCCGAACTGGCCGGCCTGGGCATCCTGGTGGCGCCCGGCGACTTCTACGGGCCGGCCGGCGACCGCTTCGTGCGGGTGGCGTTCACGGCGACCGACGAGCGGGTCGCCGCGGCCGTGGAGCGGCTGGGCGCGGCGCGCTGACCGCACCCGGGGGACCGTACGGCGAAGGGGGCCGGTGTCACGGACACCGGCCCCCTTCGGGCTTCTCCGGGGAGGCGGGGGTTACAGCGGCAGGCCGCCGGTGAGGTTGCCGCCGTTGAGGCCGCCCAGCAGGCCGCCGAGCGGGCCGAGCGCGCCGGTGAGGCCGGACAGCGGGTTGTTCGAGCCGAGGTCGGCGCCGCCGAGGCGGTTGGCCGACCCGTGCTCGGCGAGGCCGAGCACGTCGGTGGCGGGCAGGTCGGCCGGCAGGGCGCGCTCGACCGAGCCGAGCGGCAGCGCACGCTGCACCGCGCCGACCGGCAGGGCGTCGGCAACGGCGGTGCCGCCGGGGACGGCGCCGGTGAGCGTCTCGGCGCCCGGCACGGCCTGGGTGACCGAGCCGGCCTGGGTGAGCCCGCCGAGCGGGCCGCTGTCGGCGGTGGCGCTGCGGGTGCCGGTGCTCTGGCCGGTGACGGCCTCGCCGAGCTTGCCGGCCAGGGCCGAGGCGACCTTCGGGGTGACCGAGGAGAGCTGGCCCGCGGTCGCGGCGGTCTGGTCGACCGGAGCGGTCAGCGAGCCGGCCTTCTCGTTCGCCTCGGGAAGCTGCTGGGCGACGATGTTGCCCGCGGCATCGGCGGAGGCCGGTACACCCGCGGCGACGGTGGCCGCGCCGGTGGTGCCGGCGGCCTGGCCGAGCTGGTGGGTGGTGTGCTGGAGGGTGGAACCGGTGTCGTTGTTGGTCAGCTGGCCCAGTGGTGCCGCGAGGTCGCTCTTGGGCAGCAGGGCGTCCCCGCCCAGGGCGGACGCGGAGCCGGCCGCGACCAGCGGGGTCGCTCCGGCGGCCACGATGAGCGCGGCCTGGGCGATCCGGCGCGTGAGGGGGTGAGACATGGGGCTCCTCGAAGGGGTCTGGGTCCGTCCCGTCCGCCCTAGGGACCGGGAGTGGACGACCGGGCGGACGACGTTGTTACCGCTTGAGAAGCCAGAAGGTTTCGGCCGGTGCAAGGAAACTTCCTGACCGACCATCGGATCGTACGACCGCAGTGGGGCCGTCCGCCGGGCCCGGTCGGACGTCGTCGAACCGGCCCCGGCCAAGGGGAGTGACGGTTCTCCACCCCGGTTCGCCGGAGGGGGAGGCCGGTCCACCGGGGTTGACCGGAATCACCCGACCGGCGGCAACCCGAACACCAGTGCGTCAGCCCTTGTCGGCCGGGGCCAGCGTGACCTGGACGAGCTTGGTCGAGGTCCCCGAGGTCTGGGTCTGCCAGCCGTCCTCGGACTTGGACTTGCGCCAGATCTTCCCGTCGTAGGCGACCGTCGCGATGCCCAGCTGCTGGGCCTGGGCGACCGCCCAGTGGGCGACCTCCCAGCCACTCGCCCGCTCGGCGCCCACCCCGCCGTCCGCCCCCGACTCGGAGGAGGAGGTCAGCGCGGCGGTGGCCGGGTCCGGGGTCAGTGAGACGGCGTTCTCGGCGCCCTTGATGGTCGAGGCGTAGCCGGTCGCCGGGGTCACCGTGCGGCCGAACTCCCGGCGCACCCGCTCGGACAGCACCTGGGCCCGGTCCGGCGCCGCGGCCGGGGTCGCCGTGGCGCCCGGGGCGGCGGAGGCGGAGGCGGAGTCCGCCGGATCCGGCTTGGCGTAGTCGTGCACCACGCAGGAGAACGAGGCGGGCTCCCGCCCGGCCAGCGCCGTGGTGAGCAGCGTCGCCTTGGTCTCGTGCTTGGCGTAGGCCTGCGGGTAGCCGCTCTTCTGCACCGTCTGTGCGGCGTCGGTCAGCGGCATCCGGGTGTAGCCGGGGACCTTGACCAGGCCGTCCAGGAACTTGTTGGTCGCGTACACCGGGTCCGCGATCTGCGCCGGGGTGCCCCAGCCCATCGACGGCCGCTGCTGGAAGAGTCCGATCGAGTCCCGGTCGCCGCCCGCGAGGTTGCGCAGCTTGGACTCCTGCATGGCGGTCGCCAGCGAGATCGTGGTGGCCCGGTCCGGCAGCCCGCGCGAGCGCGCCACCGCGGCGATCGTCGCGGCGTTGGCGGCCTGCGGCAGCTCCAGGGTGCCGTTGCCGGCCGCGGTCTTCACCGAGCACTCCTCGGACGCGCCCGGCTTGAAGCCGAACCACCAGATCCCGACCACGGCCAGACCGGCGACCAGGGCCAGGCCGAGCAGCCCGACGATCACCATCAGCAGGGCGCGCAGCGGCCCGCGGCGGCGAGTGGGCTCCTCTTCGTCGCCCAACTCCTCGCTGCTCCTTCTCCTGGCCACCGTCGCCCCTCTCGCGCCTGCTCCCTGAATGCGACACCGTACCCACTCGGACGGATGTGCGGCGCCCTCCGGTTGCCGATGTCCGTCCACGCGCCTCCCGGCGCCCGGGCCGGCGAGTCCGGCCCGGGCGCCGGGCGAGCCCACCGGACGGACGGCGGGAGTCCGAGGACAGGCCCTAGGCTGGCCCCATGAGCAGCCCGAATCCGACGCCCCTGGACCTCACTCTCGACGGCGGGACGCTGACCGCCCGGCTCGTCGACTTCCCCTCGGTGAGCGGCGACGAGCAGGCCCTCGCCGACGCCGTCGAGGCCGCGCTGCGCGGCTACCCGCACCTCACCGTGGACCGCCACGGCAACAACGTGGTCGCCCGGACGAACCTGGGCCGGTCCGAGCGCGTCGTCCTGGCCGGCCACCTGGACACCGTGCCGATCGCCGACAACCTCCCCTCGTACGTCGAGGGCGACCTGCTCTACGGCTGCGGCACCTCGGACATGAAGTCCGGCGTCGCCGTCCAGCTGCGCCTCGCCGCCACGCTCCCCGAGCCCAACCGCGACCTCACCTTCGTCTTCTACGACTGCGAGGAGGTGGAGGCCCACCGCAACGGCCTGGGCCACCTCGCCAAGGACCGCCCGGAGTGGCTGACCGGCGACTTCGCGGTGCTGATGGAGCCCAGCGGGGGCATGGTCGAGGGCGGCTGCCAGGGCACCCTGCGGGCCCAGGTGCGGCTCACCGGCGTGCGCGCCCACGCGGCCCGCAGCTGGCTCGGCGACAACGCCATCCACCACGCCGCCGAGGTGCTCGCCCGGCTCGCGGACTACCGGCCGCGCCGGGTGGAGATCGACGGCCTGGAGTACCGCGAGGGCCTGAACGCGGTCCGCATCGACGGCGGCGTGGCGGGCAACGTGATCCCGGACGAGTGCGTCGTCACCGTCAACTTCCGCTACGCGCCGGACCGCAGCGAGGCGGACGCGGAGAAGCACGTGCGCGAGGTCTTCGACGGCTTCGAGCTGACCGTCACCGACTTCGCCGCCGGCGCCCTGCCCGGGCTCGCCCAGCCGGCCGCCCAGGCCTTCCTGGCGGCCACCGGCGGCCAGGCCCGGGCCAAGTTCGGCTGGACCGACGTCGCCCGGTTCAGCGCGCTCGGCGTCCCGGCGGTCAACTACGGCCCCGGCGACCCGAACCTGGCGCACAAGCGCGAGGAGCACTGCTCGCTGAGCGCCATCGCCGAGGTCGAGGAGCGGCTACGCGCCTGGCTGACCAGCTGAGCCGGGCACCGCGCCGATCGTCCGATCAACGGCCGAACGCCACCTTCCGGTTGCTCAACCGACCTTCCCCCGTTGCCTGAAAACGGGGGAGGGCGGGCGTAGGGTTTCGTCATGACAGGCACAGGAGACGAGAAGCACTACGGTCACGGTCCCGAGCAGGTCGGGGTGCCGCGGAAGAAGAAGGCCTGGCCCGAGAAGCAGCAGGGCCCGGTGCTGGTGCGCCGGGACCAGGTCGGTACCAGCACCACCGACCAGCGCCTGCTGGACACCACCGGTCCCACCGACTGGCTGCACACCGACCCGTGGCGGGTGCTGCGGATCACCTCCGAGTTCGTCGAGGGCTTCGGCGCCCTCGCCGAACTCCCGCCCGCCATCAGCGTGTTCGGCTCCGCGCGGACCCCGGCCGACTCACCCGAGTACCAGGCGGGCGTGGCCATCGGCCGGGCCCTCGCCGAGGCCGGCTACGCGGTGATCACCGGCGGCGGCCCCGGCGCGATGGAGGCCGCCAACCGCGGCGCCTCCGAGGCCGGCGGCCTCAGCGTCGGGCTCGGCATCGAGCTGCCCTTCGAGCAGGGCCTCAACGAGTTCGTCGACCTCGGACTGAACTTCCGCTACTTCTTCGTCCGCAAGACGATGTTCGTGAAGTACGCGCAGGGCTTCGTGGTCCTGCCCGGCGGCCTCGGCACGCTGGACGAGCTGTTCGAGGCGCTCACCCTGGTCCAGACGAAGAAGGTCACCCGCTTCCCGGTGATCCTCTACGGCAGCGCCTACTGGGGCGGGCTCTACGAGTGGCTGAAGAACACCCTGGTCGAGCAGGGCAAGGCGGCCCCGCACGACCTGGAGCTGTTCCACATCACCGACGAGATCGACGAGGTCATGAAGATCCTCGCCGACGCCCGCCGGCCCGCCGGCGAGATCTAAGGCCAGAGGCCCCCGGGCCTTACGCCAGCCCCCGGCGGGCGACCGCCGGGGGGCGGGTGCCCCGGATCGAGGCGACCATGTCCAGCACCTGGCGGGTCTCCGCGACCTGGTGCACCCGGTAGACCCGGGCGCCCAGCCAGGCCGAGACCGCGGTGGTGGCCAGGGTGCCGAGCAGCCGCTCGTTCACCGGCCTGTCCAGGGTCTCGCCGACGAAGTCCTTGTTGGAGAGCGAGACCAGCACCGGGAAGCCGGTCGCGGTCATCTCCGGCAGCCGCCGGGTGGCCTCCAGCGAGTGCCGGGTGTTCTTGCCGAAGTCGTGCCCCGGGTCGATGACCACCGCGTCCCGCCGCACGCCCAGCTCCACCGCGCGCTCGGCCAGGCCGACCGTCACCCGCAGGATGTCCGCCATCACGTCCTCGTACCCGACCCGGTGCGGCCGGGTACGGGGCTCGGCGCCGCCCGCGTGGGTGCAGACCAGCCCGGCGTCGTACCGGGCGGCCACCTCGGCGAGCTTCGGGTCCACCCCGCCCCAGGCGTCGTTCAGCAGGTCCGCGCCCACCTCGCAGACCGCCTCGCCGACCTCGTGCCGCCAGGTGTCCACGCTGATCACCGCCCCGGGGTGGCGCTTGCGCAGCTCGGCCACGAAGGGCACGGTGCGCCGCAGCTCCTCCTCGACCGTGACCTCGTCGCCCGGCCCGGCCTTCACCCCGCCGATGTCCAGGATCGCCGCGCCCTCGGCCATCGCCCGGTCCGCGGCGGCGAAGGCGGCCTCGTCGGCGAAGGTCGCGCCCCTGTCGAAGAACGAGTCCGGCGTCCGGTTGACGATCGCCATGATCACCAGCTCGTCGTCACCGAATTCCCGCGGTCCCAGGCGCAGTGCCACCGATGTCTCCTCCACAGCTCCTACGGGTGCGATGATGGCCCCCGGCCTCACTAAGGGACCATGCTGTCATGATCAGTGTGGTTACCTGCCACCACATAGCGGACCGGCCGGGAGTTCGGGAGGACAGCTCGTGTTCTGGGTGATCGTGGTCGCCATGGCCGTGGTGGTCGGCGGTGCCGCCCTGGTGGCGCTCGGCGGGGGCGGCTCGATGCCGGAGGCGGCACCGGACCGCATCTCCGCGCGACTGCCGCAGGACCGCCCGCTGGGCAAGGCGGACGTGGACGAACTGCGCCTGCCGATGGCGCTGCGCGGCTACCGGATGGACGAGGTGGACGACGTCCTGGACCGCCTCGGCGCCGAACTCGCCTACCGGGACGCGCGGATCGCCGAGCTGGAGGCCGCCGCCCACCTGCGCGGCGCGGTCGAGGCGACCAGCGCCCCCGACCCGGCGGCCGAACCGCTGCCCGGCCTGGAGGAGTTCGCCCAGGTGGTCGAGCCGGCCGTGGTGCCCGCCGCCCAGCCGGCCGCGGACCGGGCCCCCGAGGACGCGAAGCCGGGGACGGAGAAGTGACGGACGCCGTCGAGGGCGCCGTGCTCGGCGCGGACGGCCTGCGCCGCTGCGGCTGGGGCGACTCCACCGCCGACTACCGGGTCTACCACGACACCGAGTGGGGCCGCCCGGTGCACGGCGACGACGCGCTGTTCGAGCGGGTCTGCCTGGAGGCCTTCCAGTCCGGCCTGTCCTGGCTGACCATCCTGCGCCGCCGCGAGGGCTTCCGGGCCGCTTTCGCGGGCTTCGAGATCGCCAGGGTCGCCGAGTTCGGCGAGGCGGACCGGGAGCGCCTGCTCGCCGACACCGGCATCATCCGCAACCGGGCCAAGATCGACGCGGCGATCGCCAACGCCCGGGTCGCCCGCGATCTGGAGGGCGGCCTGGACGCGCTGATCTGGCGCTTCGCCGCCGAGCCGGGCCGGCCGGCCCCCCGCGCGCTGAGCGAGGTGCCGGCCGTCACGCCGGAGTCGACGGCGCTGGCTCAGGCGCTGAAGAAGGCGGGCTTCCGCTTCGTCGGCCCGACCACCGCCTACGCCCTGATGCAGGCCTGCGGACTGGTCGACGACCACCTGGCGGACTGCCACGTCCGCTCCGCCGCCGGGCAACTGCCCTAGCGGCCCAGGTACTTCGGCTTCTCCTTGGCGATGAAGGCGCGCACCGCGATCCGGTGGTCCTCGCTCTCGCCCGCCAGCGTCTGCAACTCGTCCTCCTTGTCGAGGAGTTCGTCCAGCGAGTGGGAGGCGCCGTACGCCAGCGACTCCTTGATCGCGCCGTAGGCGACGGTCGGGCCCTCGGCCAGCTCGCGGGCGAAGACCCGTGCGGTGGCGGCGAGTTCCCCGGCCGGCACCACCTTGGTGGCCAGGCCCAGCTCCATCGCCTCGGCGGCCTTCACCGTCCGCGGCAGCATCAGCAGCTCGGTCGCCTTGGCGTGCCCGACCAGTCGGGGCAGCGTCCAGGAGGCGCCCGAGTCGGCGGTCAGCCCGATCCCGGCGAAGGCGGTGTTGAAGCCGGCCCGGTCGGACAGGATGCGGAAGTCGCAGGCGAGGGCGAGCGAGGCGCCGGCGCCGGCCGCCACCCCGCCGACCGCGGCGACGGTCGGCTTGCGCATCCCGGCCAGCGCCCGCACCAGCGGGTTGTAGTGCTCGGCGACGGTGCGCAGCGCGCCCTCGCCGGTCTCCTCGGCCCGCTTCAGCATGGCCAGGTGCTCGTTCAGGTCCTGCCCGACGCAGAACGCCCGCTCGCCCGCCCCGGTCAGCAGTACGGCCCGCACCGCCGGGTCCTCGGCCGCGGCGGCCACGGTGTCGCGCAGCGCGACCTTGGTGGCCACGTCGAGGGCGTTCATCGCCTCCGGGCGGTTGATGGTGATGACGGCGAGGCCGCCGTCCAGGTCGTACAGCACGGAATCGGACATGGGTGAGGGCTCCCGGGGTCGAGGCGGTGTCGGTCGTGTGTGTCAGGATGCCGGAGCACACGGGGACCTGGGGAGTGTGAGGTATCGCACCTTCCGGTGGTCTCCGCGCTGCCGCCACGCCGGGGCTTATGACATGAATTGCGGCGGTTGGGGGCGGTCCGGTCGTGGTTGCACCGAGAGTGATGTTGGTCATCAGCCCGTGGCATGCGGGATAATGGCTTCCGATCAATGCGTTCGATACCGGCGGTGGACGGACTGCCGGTGCGTAGCTGAGCGGTTGCAGGAAGGGGAACGAGCATGGCGGCCATGAAGCCGCGGACGGGTGACGGCCCGCTCGAAGTCACCAAAGAGGGGCGGGGCATCATCATGCGCGTTCCGCTCGAAGGCGGCGGACGCCTTGTGGTGGAGCTCACGCCTGACGAGGCCGACGCCCTCGGCGAGGCCCTGAAGAAGGCCTGCGGCTGACCGCAGCAGGTGCTCGCGCCATCTCCTGGAGATGCGCTGCCGGGCCCGGGTACGACGTCCTGTCGGCCCGGGTCCGCACGTTTTCCCGGCCCGGGTCCGCGGGCCGGCGGCCCGGGGCCCCGAGGGGCGCCGGGTTCAGCGCTTGACGGCGCAGAGCAGCCCGTCCGACACCGGCAGCAGCGCCGGCAGCAGAGCCTCGCTCTCCCGCACGTCCCTGACCAGGTCCCGGACCGCTCCGGTCTGCGGGTCCTGGAGCTCCGGCTCGGCCAGTCGGCCCTCCTGGAAGACCCCCTCGAAGCAGACCATCCCGCCGGGCCGCAGCAGTCGCAGCGACTCCAGCAGGTACTCGCGGGACTCGGCCGGGTCGCCGTCGCAGAACACCAGGTCGTACTGGCCGTCGGCGAGCCGGGGCAGCACCTCCAGTGCCCGGCCCGGTATGAACCGGGAGCGGTTGGCCGCGAACCCGGCCGCCTGGTACGCCTCGCGGGCCAGTTGCTGGCGCACCGGCTCCGAGTCCACCGTGGTGAGCACGCCGTCCGGCCGCATCCCGCGCAGCAGGTAGACCCCGGACACCCCGGTGCCGGTGCCGATCTCGGCCACCGCCTTGGCGTCCAGCGCGGCCGCCAGCAGGCGCAGGCAGGCCCCGCCGCTGGGCCCGATCGCCCGTATCCCGGTCCGCGCGGACTGTGCCCGGGCGTAGGTCAGCACGGCGTCCTCGCCCACGTAGGTGTCGGCGAGGGCCGCGCGTGCGGGCCCGAACTCGCTGATGGCTGCCTCTTTCGGAGCCCCGGGCGACGGCCCGGTGCCGAGGGATGTCGATATTTCCTGGCACAGATTACTGGCCGACCGGGAACCGCGTACGGCGGCGGGCCGTTGTCATGTCGGACCGGGTACGGAAGACCTCCCGGGCACTTTTATCCGGGCTTGACGGGTGAGGTGGATATGGTGGTGGCCCTGCTGGGCAGAAGAGCCGACCGAGGAGGTGTGGCCGAGGGCGACGTCCCCGTGCGGCGGCACTTCCGCGGCACCTCGTCGGCCCGTACGCCGAAGCCCGTGATGAACCAGCCTGCGCACTCCGACCTGGACCAGCCCGGGGCCGCCACGCCGGCCGCCGGTGCCACCGAGGCCCCCGCCCTCGCGACCTTCACCGAGGGTCCCGACGCGCAGACCTGGACTCCGCCCACCTGGGAGGAGATCGTCGAGGCGCACAGCGCCCGGGTCTACCGGCTGGCCTACCGCCTGACGGGCAACCAGCACGACGCCGAGGACCTCACCCAGGAGGTCTTCGTCCGGGTGTTCCGCTCGCTGTCCACCTACACCCCCGGCACGTTCGAGGGCTGGCTGCACCGGATCACCACCAACCTCTTCCTGGACATGGTCCGCCGCCGCCAGCGCATCCGCTTCGACGCGCTCGGCGAGGACGCGGCCGAGCGGCTCGCCTCCCGCGAGCCCAGCCCGGCCCAGCACTTCAGCGACACCCACTTCGACGCCGACGTGCAGCAGGCCCTGGACACCCTCGCGCCGGAGTTCCGTGCCGCCGTGGTGCTCTGCGACATCGAGGGCCTGTCCTACGAGGAGATCGCCGCCACGCTGGGCGTCAAGCTCGGCACCGTCCGCAGCCGCATCCACCGCGGCCGCTCGCACCTGCGCGCCGCGCTCAAGCACCGCGCCCCCGGCTCGGCCCCCGGCCGTGAGCGCCGCGGCGGCTCGGAGGAGCCGGTGCCGGTGGGCGTCGGCGCGGTCGAGGCCGCGGTCGCGCCCGGTGGGCGCGGACGGAGGCGATCGTGAGCGGAACCAGCCGGTCCGGTTCGGACCGGTCGGACGCGTCCGACCGGCCTCCGAGCCGACGGGGCTGGGCCCTGCCGGGCCGTCGCGGAGGCGACGAACCCGGTGAGCCCGTGCTTTCCGCGGTGGCACTGCCCGCGGACACGGCGCTGCACGCGCTTCCCGTCCGTCCCGCCGCGCCCGCCGCCGAGGAGCACCACCTCGGCGAGCGCCTCTCCGCCTTCCTGGACGGCGAACTCGGCCACGACTCGCGCGACCGCGTCCAGGCCCACCTGGCGACCTGTCCGCAGTGCCTCGCCGAGGCCGACGAGGGCCGCGCCGTCAAGCACCTGCTGAGCGGCACCGGCACCCCCGGCCCGTCCTCCGCGCTGATGGCCCGCCTGATGGCCGTCGGCAACCTCCCCGACGACGCCCCGGCGGACCGCGACCGGCCGGCCGGTCGCGGGCGCCGCGATGACGACGACGACCTGCCCGGCGGCGGGGTCGCGGCCGCCGGCACGCTCGGCGGCAGCCGGCTCGACGGCGGCTCCTTCGGCCGCGGCGCCGGGGCCTCCTTCGGCGCGGGCGCGCTCGGCGCCGGCGCCCCGCTGCCCGGGGTCGACCCGCGCGCCTTCGGGCGCGGCGCGGTGCTGCGGCCGCTGATGGGCCGGCGCACCGCCCGCCCCGAGCCCGCCGTCCCGGCCCGGCCGCAGCCGTCCGCGGCCGCCCTCCGCCCCGCCGCGCGGGGCCGCCGGCTGGTGTTCGCCGCCGCGGGCGCCTTCTCCGTCGCCGCGGTGACGCTCGGCGGCGTCGGCGGGCTCAGCACGCAGGGCGAGGAGCGCCACGGCACCACCGTCAGCCCGCCCGGCCCCGGCACCGGTCCCGGCACCGGCCGCGGCGGCCTCGTCCCGATGAACGCGCAGGTCCCGGTGGACTTCCCGGGCCGCCCGGTCGCCGTGACCCGTGACGCGGCCCCGTCGGGCTCCCCGGAGCGCTTCCCCGGGGGCGTCGCCGCACTGCGCCAGCAGATCCGCTAGAGCCGCCCTCGACGGTCCTCGGCCACCGGCAGGTCTTTACCACGGCTTCATCCCAGCGTGGACCAGGGACTCGCCGGTGGCCATTACCCTGTAGGAACCGTCGTCCGACGAGCTAGGGAGCAAAGGTGTTCAGCGACGTAGGTGGGCTGGAGCTCCTGACCCTCGTCATCATGGCGATCATCATCTTCGGTCCGGACAAGCTGCCGAAGCTGATCCAGGACACCATGGGCTTCATCAGGAAGATCCGCTCCTTCGCCGACAACGCGAAGGAGGACATCCGCAGCGAGCTGGGCCCCGAGTTCCAGGACTTCGAGTTCGAGGACCTCAACCCCAAGACCTTCGTCCGCAAGCAGCTGATGGGCGGCCAGGAGGACCCGCTGGGCCTCAAGGAGATGAAGGACTCGCTGGACCTCCGCTCCGTCCTGGACGACAAGCCGACGGGGCCGGTCAACGGCCGCAGCGGCAGCGTCAGCTTCGAGAAGTCCGACCCGGCCCCCGCCTCCACCGGCGCCCCGCTGGCGCCCGGCGAGCGTCCCCCGTTCGACCCCGACGCCACCTGATCCGCGTCCGGTCCGTACCGCGTTCGGCGTCCCGGCGCCGCGCCACCGCCCCGCCCGGCCACCCGGCTGAGCGGGGCGGCGGCGTGTGCGCCGCTATTGTGCTGATTGCTCCCGCTGAGCCGTCCGTCACTCCGCGCCCGTCGCGGACCGGGAACGGCCCCGGGGAGCGCCGCGGTGCGCCACCATGGGAGCGCGCCACGGCAGGCAAACGTGTGTTTGAGGAGGCCCGGGGATGGACGCGACGAGTCAGACGGGAGGGGCGACGGCCACGGCCGGCGGCCCGGTGGTCGGCGGACAGGCCGGCCCGGCGGACCCGCTGGTGCCCTACCTGTCCGCCGACTTCCCCTGGTACGGGCTGGACGAGGGCTGGACCGGCCGTCGCTACCTGGTGCAGGCCGGCGCCGGCCCCCGCACCGCGGGCAGCGTCGACTACGGCTCGCTCGGCCACGGCGAGGAGCCGGCCCAGCGGTACGAGCCGCGCGACGTGCGGAAGTTCGCCGTCGTGGTCACCGTGGCCCGCCGGGACAGCCGCCGCAGCGCCGACAACACCGGCACCCTGGAGGCGACCTCCGCCTCCTCCGCCGCCTGGCTGGCCGGTTCCGGCCTGCTCGCCGGGACCTGGCCCGGTCAGCTGGACCGGGCGCTGCGCCAGGACTGGCTGGACCAGCAGAGCAGCCTCGCCTGGGACCTCGCCGACGACCTGGCGGGCCCCGGCTGGTCCACGCTCAGCCTGCCGGTCAACGGCCTGCCGCAGCCCTTCCGCTACCGCGAGTCCGAGTACGGCTGGGTGCTGGCCGGCGAGGCCCCCGGCGTCCTGCTCGGCGCCTACGGCCGCGGCGTCAGCGCCTACGGCATCGGCTTCTCCACCGTCCCCGACCTGGCCGCCTACACCCGGCCGTAGCGCCCGAGGCGGACGGCCCGCGGCGGTACGGGCCGTGACGGTACGGCGGAGGGCCGGGTGGTCGCCCACCCGGCCCTCCGACAGGTCACGGCCTCAGAACTTGTTCCTGGGCGTCAGGCCCAGCGACATCCCGGACAGTCCGCGCTGGCGGCCTCCGAGCTTGCCGGCCACCGCTCGCAGGGCGGCGCCGGCCGGGGAGTCGGGCGCGGCGAGCACGACCGGGCGGCCGTCGTCGCCGCCCTCGCGCAGCCGCACGTCGATCGGGATCGAGCCGAGGACCGGGACGGTCGCGCCGACGGTGCGGGTGAGCGCGTCCGCGACGGTCTGGCCGCCGCCGGTGCCGAAGACGTCGATCATCTCGTCGCAGTGCGGGCACGGCATGCCGGACATGTTCTCGATCACGCCGACGATCTTCTGGTGGGTCTGCACCGCGATGGTGCCGGCCCGCTCGGCCACCTCGGCGGCGGCCATCTGCGGGGTGGTGACGATCAGGATCTCCGCGTTGGGGACCAGCTGGGCCACCGAGATCGCGATGTCGCCGGTGCCGGGCGGCAGGTCCAGCAGCAGCACGTCCAGGTCGCCCCAGTACACGTCGGCGAGGAACTGCTGGAGCGCGCGGTGCAGCATCGGGCCGCGCCACACGACCGGGGCGTTGCCCGGGGTGAACATGCCGATCGAGATGACCTTCACGCCGTTCGCCTGCGGCGGCATGATCATGTCCTGGACCTGGGTCGGCCGGCCCTCGACGCCCAGCATGCGCGGCACGCTGTGGCCGTAGATGTCGGCGTCCACCACGGCGACCTTCAGGCCGTCGGCGGCCATCGCGGCCGCCAGGTTGACGGTCACCGAGGACTTGCCGACGCCGCCCTTGCCGGAGGCGACGGCGTAGACCCGGGTCAGGGTGCCCGGCTTGGCGAACGGGATCTCCCGCTCGGGGGCGCCGCCGCGCAGCAGCTGGGACAGCTCCTTGCGCTGCTCGTCGCTCATCACGTCGAGCTCGACCTCGACGCCGGTCACGCCGGGGACCTTCCCGACCGCCTCGCGCACCCGGGTGACGATGGTGTCGCGCATCGGACAGCCGGAGACCGTCAGGTAGACCGCGACGCGCACCGCGCCGCCCTCGGCGATCCCGACCGATTTCACCATGCCGATCTCGGTGATCGGGCGGTTGATCTCCGGGTCGTTGACGGTCGCCAGCGCCTGGCGTACGGACTCCTCCGTGACGCCGGCCGCGACCTCTGTCTCGTTGGCCATGCCTTGATGGTACGGCGCCGACGGATCCCCTTAACCCGTCGGTAGCGTGCCGCCGGTCACAGCGCCTCGGGGGCTTCCCGGCGCTCGTCGATCTCCTTGAGCAGCGACTGGAGTTCGGACCGGATGAAGTCGCGGGTGGCGACCTCGCCGAGCCCGTGCCGCAGGGCGGCGACCTCGCGGGTCAGGTACTCGGTGTCGGCGATGTTGCGGTCGCTGCGGGCGCGGTCCTGCTCCATGTTGACGCGGTCCCGGTTGTCCTGGCGGTTCTGCGCCAGCAGGATCAGCGGGGCCGCGTACGAGGCCTGGAGGGACAGCGCCAGGGTGAGGAAGATGAACGGGTACTCGTCGAAGCGCGCGCTCGCCGGCAGCAGGGTGTTCCACGCTATCCAGACGACGACCACCACCGTCATCCAGACGATGAACCGCCCGGTGCCGAGGAAGCGGGCGATCCGCTCGGACAGGACGCCGAAGGCCTCCGGGTCGTAGGAGGGGAGTGTGAGCAGGCCGGGCCGCGCGGTGCGCGGCTGGTCGAGCCGGGCGCGGCCGGTGCCGGTGATCGGCGCGGTCTCCGCGCGCCGGTCCCGGCCGCCCTCGCGGGTGCGCAGCTCGCGCAGCTGACGCAGTTGGCGCAGTTCGCCCTGGAGGCGCCGGCGCGCGGAGTCGTCCGGCCGTCCGCTGCGGTCACCGTCCACCGGTCACCCCTTCCCTGTCGTCGTCGTGGTCCTCGTCGTGGGCGTGCGGCGCGGCGTCGCGCCAGTCGTCCGGCAGCAGGTGGTCGAGCACGTCGTCGACGGTCACCGCGCCGAGCAGGTGGTCCGCCTCGTCCACGACCGGCGCGGCCACCAAGTTGTAGGTCGCCAGGTAGCTGGTGATCAGCGACAGCGGGGTGTCCGGCGGCAGCGGGTCGAGGTCGTCGTCCACCAGCGAGCCGACCAGGACGTACGGGGGCTCGCGCAGCAGCCGCTGGAAGTGCACGGTGCCCAGGTAGCGGCCGGTCGGGGTCTCGTTCGGCGGGCGGCAGACGAAGACCTGTGCGGCCAGCGCGGGCTTGTGGTCGCTGATCCGGATCCGGGCCAGCGCCTCGGCGACCGTCGCGTCCGGCTCCAGCACGACCGGCTCGGTGGTCATCAGACCGCCGGCGGTGTCCTCCTCGTACGTCAGCAGACGGCGCACCGGCGCGGCCTCCTCCGGCTCCATCAGCTGGAGCAGCCGCTCGGCCTCGTCGCCGGGCAGCTCGGAGAGCAGGTCGGCGGCGTCGTCCGGGTCCATCGCCTCCAGGACGTCGGCGGCGCGCTCCTCCTGGAGCTTGCCGATGATCTCGACCTGGTCGTCCTCGGGCAGCTCCTCCAGGACGTCGGCCAGCCGCTCGTCGTCGAGGGCGGCGGCCACCTCGGCGCGGCGCTTGGCGGACAGGTGGTGCAGCACGCTGGCGAGGTCGGCGGGGCGAAGCTGCTCGAAGGTGGCGAGCAGGTTGGCCGCGCCCTGGTCCTGCTCGGGCACCGAGAAGCCGGTGACGTCCTGCCAGTCCAGGGTGAGCCGCTCGCCCTTGCCCTTGCGCAGCCGGCCGGCCCGGCCGACCTGGACGAAGACCTTGCTGATCTCCCACTCGCGCAGCCGGCTCTGCACCATGCCGACGTCCAGCACGGTGACCTCCTCGCCGGTCTTGGACCAGGTGACGGTGCGGTCCAGCAGCTCGGCGAGCACCAGGGTCTCGGCCGGGCGCTGCTCGAAGCGGCGCAGGTTGATCACGCCCGTGGTGAGCACCTGGCCGGACTCCAGGCTGGTCACCCGGGTCATCGGCAGGAAGATCCGGCGCCGGCCGACCACCTCGACCACCAGGCCGAGCACGCGTGGCGGACGGCCGCCGAGCCGCAGCGAGACGACCACGTCCCGGACCCGGCCGACCTGGTCGCCGTTCGGGTCGAAGACCGCGATGGCGGACAGATGGGAGATGAAGACCCGGGTGCCTGGCCCTGCCATAAACCCTCGACTCCCTCGACGCCGTACCGGAAGCGCCCGGGGGCGCACTCGCGGCCAAGGCTACCCGCGCGGCGGGAGCCCGGCCCGGAGGCACGGTAGCCGTGGGAGACGTCCTGGGCGTGAAGCTTTAGCGGCGCTTGAACAGCAGTTTGGGCAGGCCGGCCGGGATCGGGCGGCGGGTGGTGGCCGGGGTGGGCACCGGCTGTGCGGCGTGCGAGCCGTCCGGCATCGCGCCGGGGCGCTCGGTGAGCGGGCCGGCCGGCTCCAGCCGCAGCACCCGGCACTCGCGGGCCCAGCGGGCGGTGATGGCGTCGGTGTCGGGCGCGTTCAGCCGCTTGCCCTTGAGCTCCTCGACGGCTCCCAGCCAGGCCTCGCCGTCCGGGGCGAGCTCGACCACCCGGGCGCTCCAGCCGGTCAGCCGGCCGCCCTTGTCCTTGCTGCGGACGGTGACCACGGCCCCGGCGCCGGGCTCCAGGCCGTGCAGCGGCTGCTCGCCGCCGCCGCCGACCACCACGACCGCACCGTCGTGCCAGGCGTGCCACAGCGGCCGGGCGTGCTCCTGCCCGTCCGCGCGCACCCAGAGCAGGCCGGACTTCTTCGCGGCCTCCTCCAGCAGGGCCTGGTCGAGGAAGTCGTCGGCGGTCGCGGCGGCGGGCGTACGGTCCATGGCGGACAGCGTACGGCCACCGGGGCCCGTCGGGTGGGGCGTCCGGGCCTGCCGGGAGTCTCAGCCTCCGGGCGACAGTTCCATTACGTCGCCACGGGCCTTACCGTATGACCGCCCACCTCAGCGACCAGCAAGGAGCGCCGTGCCCGCCGCCCGGCCCGCGACCGCCCCCTCCGCCGCCCCCGCGACCGCCGGCCCGGCCCCGGCGCACCCGCCGCTGCCCACCCTCGACCTGCTGCTGCTCGCCGTCTCGATCGGCGGCATCTCGCTGTCCGGCCCGCTGATCAGCGCCACCGCCGCGCCCGCGCTGGCGATCGCCTTCTGGCGCAACGTCATGTCGGTCGGCGTCCTCGGCCCGTACGCGCTGCTGCGCCACCGCGCCGAACTGCGCGGGATCGGCCGGCGGGCGTTGCTGCTCGCGGTGGCCGCCGGGGCGCTGCTCGCCGTGCACTTCGCGCTCTGGATGCCCAGCCTGCGGATGACCTCGGTGGCCTCGGCCACCGCCCTGGTCACCACCACCCCGCTGTGGACCATCCTGCTGATGCGGCTGATGGGCGTCCGGGCGCCGCGGCTGGTCTGGCTCGGCACGACCGTCGCCTTCGCCGGCGTGCTGGTGCTGACCGGGGTCGACCTCTCGCTCTCCCCGCGCGCGCTGCTCGGCGACGCGCTCGCGCTCGCCGCCGGCCTGGCCGCGGCCGGGTACATGCTGCTGGGCGCCGAGGTCCGCAGGACCGTCAGCACCACCGCGTACACCCTGGTCTGCTACGCCACCACGGCGGCGGTGCTGCTGGGGATCTGCCTGGTCGCCGGGACGCCGCTGGCCGGATGGCCGGCCGGGGTGTGGTGGCAGATCGTGCTGCTGATGGTCGCCGCCCAACTGCTCGGCCACTCGCTGAGCAACCGCGTGGTACGCAGCCTCGGGCCGTCGATCACCTCCACCGCGATCCTGCTGGAGACCCCGGGCGCGACCCTGATCGCCGCCCTCTGGCTGGGCCAGTGGCCGCCGGCGGCCGCCTACCCGGCGGTGGTGCTGATCCTGCTCGGCCTGGTCCTGGTCGCCCGCGGCGGACGCAGGTAGGCGCGGGCGGCGCCGGCGCTCAGAGCCAGCCGTTGCGGCGGAAGCCCCGGTACATCCCGAAGCAGATCACCGCGATCGCGCCGAGCACCGTCGGGTAGCCGTACTCCTGGTGCAGCTCGGGCATGTAGTCGAAGTTCATGCCGTAGACGCCGGTGATCATCGTGGGCACCGCGAAGATCGCCGCCCAGGCGGTGATCTTGCGCATGTCCTCGTTCTGCGCCACCGAGACCTGCGCCAGGTTCGCCTGGAGCAGCGAGTTCAGCAGCTCGTCGAAGCCGTGCACCTGCTCGGCGACCCGGGCCAGGTGGTCGGCGACGTCCCGGAAGTACTTCTGGATGTCCGGGTCGACCAGCCGCTGGAGCGGCTCGGACAACTGCTGCATCGGGCGCAGCAGCGGCACCACGGCGCGCTTGAACTCCAGGACCTCGCGCTTGAGTTGGTAGACCCGGCCGACGTCGGCGCTGCGCCCGCCCTTGGCGGAGAAGACGCCGTACTCGATCTCGTCCACGTCGTTCTGGAGCCGCTCGGCGACCAGCAGGTAGTTGTCCACGACGTGGTCGGCGATCGCGTGCAGCACCGCCGACGGCCCCTTGGCGAGCAGCCCGGCCTCGTCCGCGTCGGCCTCCAGCCGGTGGCGCAGCTCCTGCAGCGAACCGTGGCCGCCGTGCCGGACGGTGATCACGAAGTCCGGGCCGGCGAAGACCATCAGCTCGCCGGTCTCCACCACCTCGCTGGTGGGCGTCAGTTGGTCGTGCTCGACGTAGCGGATGGTCTTGAAGACGGCGAACAGCACGTCGTCGTAGCGCTCGACCTTGGGCCGCTGGTGCGCGTGCACCGCGTCCTCGACCGCGAGCGGGTGCAGGCCGAAGCGCTGGGCGATCCCCTCGAACTCGGCCTCGGTCGGCTCGTGCAGCCCGATCCAGCTGAACGATCCTTCCCCCTCGGGGAGTTGGTGCGCGGCCTTGACCCGGCGGGCGGCCTCGCGCGGGCTGCAGGTCTCGCCCCTGCGCCTGCCGTGCTGGTAGACGGCGCAGTCCACGACCGCCGAGGCGGCGTCCTCGGGCAGGACGGCGTAGACGCCGGCCGCGACGCGGCGGCGGTTGGTGCGGACGGCGGCGCGCAGGCTGTTGATCATCGACATGGCAGGCTCCCAGAGGCAGGAACCGTCGCGCGGCGGCACGGAAGGAAAAACGTTCGGCCGCGGTACGACGGCGGAGAACACCGGTGAAACGGGGAATGAAAGTGCTCTCCCGGCCGGTCCGTCCGCCGTGGGGCCGACGCCCGGGGCTACCGCGGCTGATTCAGCCGGTTGGGCCCGCGGGGCGCTGGGTACGGGGAAGGCGGGGCCGGGCAGAGCTGCCGGTACTGCATGGTCGGCCGGTATCCACCGCAACCACCTCCTTCGCGCCGCCGCCCCGGAACGAAACGGTTCCGGTGGCCAGTCGCTCACCCTAACATCTGACCGGGCGTCGAAGCCGACGGGTTTCCCGGAGGTTTTCGAAGCCTTTACGGGACCGGGGGCACCGCCCCGCCCCGCCCCCTCCCTCGCGCGGGCAGCCTCCGGCCCGCCCGCACGCGGCCCGCCGAACCCCCGGGGGTTACGCTCACCGGCATGGCGCACGACTTCCCGCTCTTCGGCGACCCCCACGGCGGCAACCCCTCGGAGCTCTCCCGGGAGGCGGTGCTGGCCGCCGTCGAGGCCCGGCTGATCTCCACCTTCGGCGAACCGGGCGGCCGAGCCGCGGTCACCTTCCTCGGGGCCGACCGGATCGAGGTGCTGCGCTTCGGCCCGGACGCCGAGGGCCTGGTGCGGTACGCGACGCTCGGCATGTCCGCCGCGCCGATGGCCGACCCGACCTCACCCGTCGCCGACCAGGTGCGCGGCCCGCGCGTCGAACTGGTGCTCACCGTCCGGGGCGGGCGCGACAGCGTGCTGCGCACCCTGGCCACCTTCGCCGCCACCCCGCAGGTCGAGGGCCTGGTGGTGGCCCCCGGCGGCTCGCTGGACCTCGGCTCCCCGCTCTGGGACGGCGCGCCCTTCACCTCGGTGCTCGCGGCCGAACCCGGCGGCCTGGTCGAGGACCTGGAGCTGGCCGAGCCGGCCGACCCGGTCCGCTTCCTGCCGCTGCTGCCGATGACGCCCAACGAGGCGGGCTGGAAGCGGGTGCACGGCGCGGCCGCGCTCCAGGAGCGCTGGCTCGACCAGGGCGCCGACCTGCGCGACCCGGACCGGCGCGGCGTCCGGCTGGACTGACCGACGCCCGGTCAGGCCGGGCGGGCGGGATGGTCCGCACGCCCGCCGGGCGCTCCGGTACGCCGGGGCATGGCAGCGGCGGCGGCACCGTCCGCCGGACCAGGGGACTCATCATCCCCTGGTCCGGCGTCCGGGGGCCGGTTCCCGGGTCCGCGTCGGCTCAGCGCTCGATCGGCTTCGCCCCGGTGGCCTGCGCCAGCAGTGCCTCGTACACCTCCGGGTCGGTGGTGTGCTCGCCCAGCCGGACGGTCTTGCGGCTGCCGTGGTAGTCGCTGGAGCCGGTGACCAGCAGGCCGAGTTCACCGGCCAGGCCGCGCAGCCGGGCCCTGGTCTCCTCGTCGTGGTCGGTGTGGTCGACCTCCAGCGCGGCCAGCCCGGCCTCCGCGAGGTCGGCGATCACCTGGTCGGAGACCGTCCGGCCGCGCTTGACCGCGCCCGGGTGGGCGAACACCGGCACCCCGCCGGCCGCCCGGACCAGCCGGACCGCCGCGACCGGGTCGGTCTCGTGCTTGCGGACGTCCGCCCGCCCGCCATTGGCCAGCCAGTCGGCGGTGAAGGCGTCCGAGACGGTGGCCACCACGCCCGCCTCGACCAGCGCGCTGGCGATGTGCGGCCGCCCGACCGAGCCCATCCCGGCGATCCGCTGCACCTGCTCCCAGCTGATCTCCGCGCCGAGCTCCCGGCAGCGCTCGACGACGGCCCGCCCGCGCCGGAACCGGTCGTTGCGCACCAGGTCCCGCTCGCGCGCGAACTCCGGCTCCTCGGGGTCGAACAGGTACGCCAGCAGGTGCATGCTGATGTCGTCCACGACGCAGGACAGTTCGGCGCCCGGGACGACGGTCAGCCGGCTGCCCGCGGGCAGCGCGCGCACCGCCGCGGCTGCCTCGGCGTGGCCGGCCACGGTGTCGTGGTCGGTCAGCGCCACCACGTCGAGGTCCGCGGCGACGGCCGCCGCGACCAGCTCGGCCGGGGTGTCGGTGCCGTCGGAGGCGTTGCTGTGGGCGTGCAGGTCGATGCGCACGGATCGGGCTCCTGGGGGCTCGTGGGTGCCGCCCAGGATAGGTCAGCGGCCGGCGGCCGGGGGCGTCCTGGGGGTCCTGCCGGACCCGGCGAATACCTGCAGGACACCCCTCAGCCGAGCAGCCGGGGGGAGAGCGCCCCGCAGGGCAGCAGGTCCAGTTCGGCGCCGGCCTCGCGCAGGTCGGTCAGCACCAGCTCGTCGTACATCACCAGCGCGGACTGCTCGGGCCAGGCGACCGCCCAGAGCCACAGGCCGCGGGCCTCGCCGACGAACACCGCGCGGTCGGCCGGGGCGTCCGGGACGTGGAACATGGGGGTGGGCCGCCCGGCCGCCATCAGCTTGGCGTCGGCGGGCTTGTAGAGGCCGACGGAGTCGCCCGGGTCCGGCCCGGGCATGCCGGCGTAGCGGGCGCCGAGGCCGACGCCCAGCTCCTCGGCGACCAGCACCAGTTCGCCGAAGCCGCCGAGCGGCGCCGGCCCGGAGCAGGCGACTGCGGTGGCCCGGGCGCCCGAGACGTCGTCGCCGACGTGGGCGATGCCGGTGTAGAGCCAGCCGACCGGGAGCGGCCAGGGCAGCCAGACCGGGACCTGGGAGCGGGCGACGGCGACGTCGAGGGCCTCCACGCTCGGTGGCAGCACCGGCTGCATCGGGTGCACGGCTCCGTGCCGGTCGCACTGCCAGGTGTCTGAGAACAGACCGGGGGCGCGGACCCGACCGGCGCACCTCGGGCAGCTTGGCTCGCCCCTCATAGCCGTCAACGCTCCTCCCTCCGGACCGCCGCGTCAAGGACGATCACCCGTACGGAGGGCTCGGCGGAACCTGTCGGTGGCGGATGCCCGGCCGTCGCCGGGTGGGTGCGGCGCGGGCGGTTCCCGTTGGGGGATGTCCCGTCACGGGCGGCGGCAAACGTCCCGGGGTCCGTCCCCGGACACACTGACGCCCCGTCGACGGCGAATGCGGTGACGGGGCGTCAGTCGGGTATCGGGACGTCCGGATCGGACGCTCCCGGCTCATCGGCGGCGGGTGAGGACTCCGGATCGGAGGCGCCGCACCGGGTCAGACGGTCGGGCACGGACGGATGAGCAGGCGTTCGCCGGTGCGGGCGGCGGCCTGGACGACCTCGCGCACGGTGGCGGCGTCGGCGATCTGGCGGTCGGTGGCGGAGCCGTTGGTGTCGTCGAGTCGGACGATCTCGAAGCGCATGGTCTTCGTCATGGGCGTCTCCTTTCCTGGCCCCGCGGGGCGGGGCGGTCGCGGCTGAGTCGGTATCAGCCCTTTCGGGATCGTGCGGATCCGGCGGTGCGGCCGGACCGGGCGGTTCGTGGTCGCGCGTACGGCGGTCTGCTGCGGCAGGGGCTACCCCTGCTCGCCGGGTGCGTCCACTGCCTCGGGTACCACGGTGAGGTGGCGGTGCTACCGGGCCGTTGCCCGCCCGTGAAGTCCAGGTTTCGGGTGATCGGCGCCGGAGCGGAGGCCGGCGATGATTCCCGGACAGAATCAAAGATTACCGTAACTAACGACTTTTGTCCTGTGTTGAAGCCGATCGAAGTTGCAGAAGTGGTACAGACCACTTTCGGTCGATCGACGGAACCTGACCGGGCCGGCCGTTCCGGCGCGGTCCGGTCAGGCCCAGAACGCGGCCAGCGCCTCGGCCGTGGCGGCCGGCTGCTCGGCGTTGGGGGAGTGGCCGGCGTCCGCGACCACCACCCGGCGGGCGCCCAGGCGCTCGGCCATGGCGGTCTGCTCGGGGACCGGCCAGGCGTAGTCCCGCACCCCGGACAGCACCAGCAGCGGCATTCCGGCGGTGACGGCGGCCAGCTCCGCCACCCGGTCCGGCGCGGCCACCAGGTGGGCGCCGGTGACGGACAGCGCCCGCGGCACGTTGGCCAGCCAGCGCCGGTGCAGGAACTCCGCGACGGCCGGATCCAGGCTCGGCCGCGGCCGCCCGCTCTCCGCCTCCAGCTGCCGCATGACCTGCCAGATCTGCTCCAGGTCCATCCCCCGCAGGGCGTCCAGCAGCAGCCCGGTGCGGGCCGCCTCCGCCGGGTCGATCGCGCCCGGGCCGGTGGACACCAGGGTCAGCGAGCGCCAGGGCAGCGGGCCCTCGGCGGCCGCGGCGAGCACCGCCTCGCGCACCACGTGGCCGCCGAAGGAGTGCCCCAGCAGGTGCAGAGGGGCGCCGTCGGCCGCCAGCACCTCGGTGAGCGCCCGGACGTCCGCACCGAGCGCCCCGACGCCGTACGCCGCCGGGTCGTCCGGGCCACCGGTCTGGTACTGCCCGCGCTGGTCCACGGCCGTCACCCGGTACCCGGCGGCCGCCAGCGGCTCCAGCAGCGCGATGAAGTCCTCCTTGCTGCCGGTGAACCCCGGCACCAGCAGCGCCGAGCCGCGCACCGGCCCGGCCGGCTCCGCCCGCAGCGCCGCGAACTCGCCGCGCCCGGTCACCACGCGCTCGGCCCGTGCACAGCCGGGAAGCGTCAGAAACGGCGGCGTGCTCATGGGCTGCTCTCCCTGCTGTCCTGCCGGTGACCTGCTGTCCTGTCGTCGGCTCCCCGACGCTCCGACGCCCCCGAGCTTAGGGGCGGAACGCCCGAGGGGGCGGGCCGGGCCGGGTGCGGCCTGGCTCGCCCCCTCGGGGGGAGACACGGGGGTGTCAGCTCTCCGGGGTGGCCTCCGCGGGCGCGGCGACCTTGCGGGTGCGGGTGCGCTTGCGGGGGGCCGGGACCTCGGCGGCGGCCTCGGTGGCCTCGGCGGCCGGGGCCTCCGGGGCGGTCTCGGCGACGGCCTTGGGCTTGCGGGCCCGGGTGGCCTTCTTGGCCGGGGCGGGGGCTTCGGCGGTCTCGGTGGCCGCGGCCGCCTCGACGGTCTCGGCCTTCGGCTTGCGGGCCCGGGTGGCCTTCTTCGCCGGGGCCGGAGCCTCGGTGACCGCCTCGGTGACCGCCTCGACAGCGGCCTCGGCGGCCGGGGCGTCGGCCTCGACGGCCTCCGCCTTGGGCTTGCGGGTCCGGGTGCGGGCGGCCTTCTTCGCCGGAGCCGGAGCCTCGGTGGCCGGAGCCTCGGTGGCCGCCTCGACGGCCTCGGCAGCGGCCTCGGCGGCCGGGGCGTCGGCCTCGACGGCCTCCGCCTTGGGCTTGCGGGTCCGGGTGCGGGTGGCCTTCTTCGCCGGGGCCGGAGCCTCGGTGACCGCCTCGGCGACCGGGGCGGCGCCCGCCTCGACGGCGGCCTCGACGACCGCCACGGCCTCGGCCACGACGGCCTCGGCGACCGCAGCCGCCTCGACCGCCACCACGGCCTCGGCACCGGCGGCACCGCCGCGCGAGCGGCGACGGCGGCGGCGCGGCGCGGCCTCGCCCTCGGCGCCCTCGACGGCCGGAGCGGCCGCGGCGGCCTCGGTTGCGGCGGCAGCGGCCTCGCCCTCGGCGCCGACCGCCGAGCCCCGACGGGTGCGACGGCGCTCACGGGTGCGGCGCGGCTTCTCCTCGGTCTCGGCCGCCGGGGCACCGGCGCCCGGACGGCCGGAGCCGCCCTGACCGCCGCGCCCACCGCGACCGCCGGTGCGGGCCGCACGGGCGCCGCGTCCACCGGTCTCGCCGAGGTCCTCGACCTCCTCCGCGTTGAGCCCCGCGCGGGTCCGCTCCGAGCGCGGCAGGATGCCCTTGGTGCCCGGCGCGATCTTCAGCAGCTCGTACAGGTGCGCCGAGGTGGAGTAGGTCTCCTCCGGGTCGTTGAACGTCAGGTCCAGCGCCTTGTTGATCAGCTGCCAGCGCGGGATGTCGTCCCAGTCGACCAGCGTGACGGCGGTGCCCGAGGCGCCGGCCCGGCCGGTGCGGCCGATCCGGTGCAGGTAGGTCTTCTCGTCCTCGGGGCACTGGTAGTTGATGACGTGGGTGACGCCCTCGACGTCGATGCCGCGGGCGGCCACGTCGGTGCAGACCAGCACGTCGACCTTGCCGTTGCGGAAGGCCCGCAGGGCCTGCTCGCGGGCGCCCTGGCCGAGGTCGCCGTGGACCGCGCCGGCCGCGAAGCCGCGCTGGGTCAGCTGGTCGGAGACGTCGGCGGCGGTGCGCTTGGTGCGGCAGAAGATCATCGCCAGCCCGCGGCCGTCGGCCTGGAGGATGCGCGAGACCATCTCGACCTTGTCCAGCGAGTGCGCACGGAAGATGTGCTGCTCGGTGTTGGCGACGGTCGTGCCGGTGTCGTCCGGGGCGGTGGCCCGGATGTGGGTCGGCTGGCTCATGTACCGGCGGGCGAGGTTGATGACCTGGCCCGGCATGGTGGCCGAGAACAGCAGGGTCTGCCGCTTGGCGGGCAGCATGGTGATGATCTTCTCGACGTCGGGCAGGAAGCCCAGGTCGAGCATCTCGTCGGCCTCGTCCAGGACCAGCGCGCGGACCTTGGACAGGTTCAGCTTCTTCTGCCCGGCCAGGTCGAGCAGGCGGCCCGGGGTGCCGACCACGATGTCGACGCCCTTGGTGAGCGCCTCCACCTGCGGCTCGTACGCCCGGCCGCCGTAGACGGCGAGGACGCGCACGTCGCGGACCTTGCCCGCGGTCTGGAGGTCGTTGGTGACCTGGGTGCAGAGCTCGCGGGTCGGGACGACGATCAGCGCCTGCGGGGCCTCGGAGAGCTGCTCCTCGGTGGCGCGGCCGGCGTCCACGTCGGCGCGCACGACGACCCGCTCGATCAGCGGGAGGCCGAAGCCGAGGGTCTTGCCGGTGCCGGTCTTGGCCTGGCCGATGACGTCGTGGCCGGTCAGCGCGACCGGGAGGGTCATCTCCTGGATGGGGAAGGGGTGGACGATGCCGACGGCCTCGAGTGCCTCGGCGGTCTCCGGGAGGATCCCCAGGTCGCGGAAGGTCGTCTTGATGGGTTCAGCGGTGGTGGACAGGGTGCTGCCTCTTCCGTGTGGAGGGGCCGAGAGCGAGCGGCGGGCGGGCAACCGCGCGGCTGCCTACGGGCCTGGGCGGCCCTGATACAGCTGCGCGGACGCACAACCGCGCCGGTCCCTGCGGCCGGCCGGTGCGCGCTGCCCTGTGCGGGGCGCGTCGCCGGCGGCGTCGGGGAGAGTTCCCGTGAGGGACCTGCGCGGGACCTCCGCCTCGGGGCGTGGTCTCGGCGGCCCTCGCTCGGCCACTGATGCGGTGCCAAGGCTTGAAGTCCAAGCCATGGTCGGAGCCGATCGGCTCTCCGACCGGGCATCCGCGTACGTGAGTACCCGTGCCTCCGGCGCGGACACGTCCGGCTGGACGGTGACGCTACGGGGGTTCGCGCGGGGTACCGAGACGGCGGTGACACCATGCGAACACGACGGGCTCCGTACCACCATACAGTCAGGCGACGACTCGAACACGTGACGCGTCTGACATTGCCCCCGGCAACCGCCACCGGACCGGCCGCTCCGGCCGGTCACCGGGCGTGCCTGGTGGTGGGGTGGCGAGGCCGGCGGGACTAAGGTGGCGGGTCATGGAGACCCATGGTGAGACGCAGGACGGAGCGGCCGGCTCGATCGGGGACTGGGCCGCGTGCTCGGCCGACCCCGGGTACCGGGCGGCGGTGCTGGACCTGCTCGGCGCGCTCGCGTACGGCGAGCTGAGCGCCTTCGAGCGGCTCGCCGAGGACGCCAAGCTGGCGCCCGACCTCGCCGACAAGGCGGCGCTGGCCCGGATGGCCTCCGCCGAGTTCCAGCACTACCAGCGGCTGCACGACCGGCTCGCCGAGATCGGCGCCGACCCGCAGGAGGCGATGCGGCCGTTCGTCGAGCCGCTGGAGCTGTTCCACCGGATGACGGCGCCCTCCGACTGGCTGGAGGGCCTGGTCAAGGCCTACGTCGGCGACGCCATCGCGACCGACTTCTACCGCGAGGTGGCCGTCCGGCTGGACGACGACACCCGCGACCTGGTGCTGAGCGTGATGTCCGACACCGGCCACGCCCAGTTCGCCGTCGACAAGGTCCGCCAGGCCATCGAGGCCGACCCCCGGGCCGGCGGCCGGCTCGCCCTGTGGGGCCGGCGCCTGATGGGTGAGGCGCTCAGCCAGGCCCAGCGGGTGGTCGCCGAGCGCGACGCGCTGTCCAACCTGCTGGTCGGCGGCGTCCAGGTACAGGGCTTCGACCTGGTCGAGGTCGGCAAGATGTTCAACCGGATCACCGAGGCGCACACCCGGCGGATGGCCGCCCTCGGCCTGGCCTCCTAGCCTTCGGCCCGGCTTTCTGCCCGGCTTTCTGCCCGGCTTCGGGGAGGGCCTCAGGCCGCCCGGTGCCGCCGGGCGCGGTGGGCGCCGGACCGGTGCGGGTGGTGCCGGTGCGCCGGGGCGCGCCCGGCGGCGAGGTCCGGCCGGGCCAGCAGCGAGGTGAGCACGCCCGCGGCCACCGCCGCGGCCGCGACGGACAGCGCCGGCTGGCGCCCGTCCACGCTGAAGTGCGCGACCAACCCGCCGACCATGGCCGCCGCCAGCGCGGTGCCCAGCGTCAGGGCCCGGGCGGCCCGGAAGTACGCGGGCAGGGCCAGCAGGGCGGCGCCGCCCGTGACCAGGCCGACGAGGGCGAAGGCGATCGACTCGACCAGCAAGACTGCCTCCCGGGGGTGACGGGCGTGCGGCACCGGCGCCGCACCCTCGCCGTACCCCGCCGCACCGGGCCCCACACGCGACGGTGCCCCGCTCCCTCGCGGGAACGGGGCACCGGACGATCCTGTGCGGCGGGCGCCTCAGGTGGTGCCGAAGCCGACCTTGCGGACGGCCTGCTCGCCGATCTCCACGTACGCCAGGCGCTCTGCCGGGACGATGATGCGACGGCCGTGCTCGTCGGACAGCGCGAAGATCTTCTCCGAGCCCTCCAGCGCCTTGGCGACCGCGCTCTGGACCTCATCGGCAGTCTGCGAGCTCTCGATCACGATCTCGCGAGGCGCGTTCTGCACGCCGATCTTGACCTCCACGGCTTCCGTCCCTCCGGGGTTGCAGCCTCCATGCACGGACACCGGACCGCCTGGGACAAGCGTTCGCGGCGACCGTGCCGTACGGCTTCACCATAGAGCACGGGATCCCCGGCCAGGCGAAGGTCGGCGGATCAGCCCTGGTGGGCGGCGCCCTCGCCGGACTGCTCGCCCGGGTGCATCGGGAAGCCCTTCAAGCCGCGCCAGGACAGGCTGGCGACCAGCCGCACCGCCTCGTCGCGGGGGATCTCCAGGCCCTGCGAGAGCCAGTACCGGGCGGTGATCTGGGCCAGGCCGCAGACCCCGGCGGCGAGCAGCTTGGACTCCGCCTCGGGCAGGTCGGTGTCCTCCTGGATCACCTTGCTGACCAGCGTCGCGCTCGCCTCGGAGGCGCGCTCGACCCGCTCGCGCACGGCCGGCTCGTTGGTCAGGTCCGACTCGAAGACCAGTCGGAAGGCGCCGGACTCGCTGGAGACGTAGTTGAAGTACGCCTCCATGGTGTTGGCCACCCGCTGCTTGTTGTCGTTGGTCGTCGACAGCGCCTCGCGGGTCGACTCGACCAGGGCGTCGCAGTGCTTGTCCAACAGCGCCAGGTAGAGCTCCAGCTTCCCGGGGAAGTGCTGGTAGAGCACCGGCTTGCTCACCCCGGCGCGGTCGGCGATGTCGTCCATGGCGGCCGCGTGGTAGCCCTGCGCGACGAACACCTCCTGGGCGGCACCGAGCAGTTGTTCACGGCGGGCGCTTCGCGGCAGGCGGGCACCGCGCGGGCGCTCCTGCGCCTCCTGGATGGCCGTCACGGCGCTCCTCACTTCGGGGTCTGTTCGCTGCTGGCAAGAGGGCCGATTCTACTTTTCGGTAACCGCGCCCGCGTTCGGCGGAGGCGAGAAAAGACGATCGGCCTGGTTGTCAGGAGCCCACAATACGGCGCTGACCTCGGCCTCGGCAGTGGTGCGACGGAGGCGGCCGACGGCCGGACCACCCCGGGGGTCTCCGGCCGGGGCTCACTACCATCGTCCACCATGAGCAGCGCTGAGCAGCAGGTACGTACGGTCGAGGTCCCCGGCGCGGTGCTCGCGGTGCACCGCCCCGCCGCCGGCGGCGCCCCCGACGGGCGCGAGCCCGGGCTCTTCGTACACGGCCTCGGCGGCTCGGCCGCCAACTGGCAGGTCCTGATGGACCGGCTCTCCGGACAGATCGACGGCGAGGCCGTGGACCTGCCGGGCTTCGGCCGCTCCCACCCGCCCACCGACGGCAACCTCACCGTCTCCGGCCACGTCCGCGCGGTGATCGGCTACCTGGAGGCGACCGGCCGCGGCCCGGTCCACCTGGTCGGCAACTCCCTGGGCGGCGCCGTCGCCGTCCGGCTGGCGGCCCTGCGCCCGGACCTGGTGCGCAGCCTCACCCTGGTCTCCCCGGCCCTGCCCGAGCTGCCCCCGCAGCGCTCGGCCTGGCCGACCGGCCTGCTCGCGGTGCCGGGAGTGCCCGCGGTGCTGCGCCGGCTGTCGGCGGGCGGGCGCGACGCCGAGGCGGCCACCGAGGACCTGCTGCGACTGGTCTACGGCGACCCGGGCGCCCTGAGCCCGGCGGCCCGGGCCCAGGCGGTGGCCGACTACCGGCGCCGGCTGGAGGTTCCGCACGCGATGCAGGCGCTGGTCGGCTCGGCCCGCGGCATCGTCTCCGCGTACACCGAGCGCGGCGACCAGGCGCTGTGGCGGCAGGCCGAGCAGGTCGCGGCGCCGGTGCTGCTGGTGTACGGGCTGCGCGACAAGCTGGTCTCCTACCGCTCGGCCCGCCGCGCCTGCGCGGCCTTCGCGGACGCCCGGCTGCTGGTGCTGCCGGAGTCCGGGCACGTGGCGATGATGGAGCACCCCGACCAGGTCGCCCGGGCGGTGCGGGAGCTGATCGCGCGCACCACCGGCTGAGTGCGCACCACCGGCTGAGCACGCGCCGCGGGCCGGACGTGCGCCGCCGGGCTGAAGGGATGCCGCCCGGGCTGTAGGTACGCCGGGGCCGGGCCGACCGCGCCCGCGCGGGCGGCCGCGCATACCGCCCGGTAACGCCCCGGCCGGGGCCGAGGTCACGGCGGTTCACTCGATCAGGTGGCAGGCAGGCACGTGACCGATGGATCGGCCCGGGCCGGTCCTACCTTTCTGCTGTCGGACCGAACAGGTGTGGGGGGAGTCGCGGCCGCCGGAGGTACCGGAGGGCGGCCGCGGCAGAAGGGTCCCGGCGGGTCGGGCCCGACCGCCGGAGCGGGCGGGTGCCCGGGGGAACGGAGCGCGGAGCGTCCGCGGCCGGGCCGCCGGCGGGCCGCCCGCAGGCACCGCGGCGCCGGCCCGGCCGACCGGACCCCTCTTCCCCGACCGTCCGTCCCCGCCGCCGTGCGGGGCCGCCCCGGGCGACTGCCCGGGCCGCCAGGAAACCCGTCGATCCCGTCCGCGATCCCGCCCAGCCGATCCGCTCTGCCCTGGAGGTCTCCCGTGCGCGTTGCCCTGCTCACCGAGGGTGCCCGTCCGCATCCCCGGCGTGGTGCCGGAGACTGGTGCGACCGGCTGGCCGAGGGCCTGCCCGAGCACGCGTTCGAGCTGTACCTGCTGACCGGCCGGGAAGCCCCGGACGGCGCGGTGCAGCGGCCGTCGCCCACCTGGCGCGCCACCCACGAGCTGGCGCTGCGGGGGCGCCGGCCGGGCGGCCGGGCCCCGGGCGCGGTGCGCAGACGCCGGTACGCCGGCGCGTACGAACAACTGGTGCGGGCGCTGGTGCTGCCCGGGGAGAGAGCCGGCTTCGGACCCGGGCTGTACCGGCTGGCGGCGCTCGCCCGGGAGGACGGCGCGCTGCCCGCCTTCCTGGCCTCCGGGCATGCCCGCCGACTGCTGGAACGGACCTGGCGGCTGCCCGGCGCGGACACCTCCGCCGGGCAGCCGCTGGTCTGCGACGTGCTGGTCGCGGCGGACCTGCTGGAGCAGTGCCTGCGCCCGCTGTCCGCGCCCTGGTACGGCACCGGCCCCGGCGGCCTCGGCGCGGCCGACCTGTGCCACGTGGTCGGCGGCGGCCCGGCCGCGCTGCCCGCCCTGGTGGCCCGGCACCTGCACGGGGTGCCGTTCGTGGTCACCGAGCACGGCCTGCACCTGCGCGAGCAGTACCTGTGCCACCCGCCCCGGGCCGAAGGGCGCGCCGGTGCCGAAAGCGTGGGCCCCTCCTGCCCGGGGGTGGGCAAGGAGGGCGAGCGACAAGTGAGGGACGAGCGCCGGAGCCTGGGGGCGCCTCCCGGCCGCCAGGCCGGGGGAGACCGTCGGCGCCGGGTCCGAGCGCCCGGAGGCGAGTGGGCGAGTCACGCGGCCCCGTACCGCTGGCCGGTCCGCGCCCTGCTGCTGTCCTTCTTCCGGGCGCTCACCGCGGAGACCTACCGGCAGGCCGCGACACTCACCCCCGGCAGCGCCCACGACCAGCAGTGGCAGCACCGCTGCGGCGCCGACCCGGCGCGCACCCGGGTGGTGTACGAGGGCACGCCGGCGGTGGACCGCCCGGCCGCCGGACCCGAGCCCGCGGCGCCGACCCTGGTGTGGGCGGGCGCGCTGGAGCCGGGCCGGGACCCGGAACTCGCGCTGCACGCCTTCGCCCTGGTCCGCGCCGGCCTGCCCGACGCCCGGCTGGTGGTGTACGGCGAGGAGACGGCGCCCGGCCACCGGGCGCACTGCACGGCGGTGGCCGCGCGGCTGGGGGTGGCCCCGGCGGTGGAGTTCGCCGGACGGCCCGGCTCGCTCGCCGAGGCCTGGGAGTCGGGCACGGTGGCGGTCTTCTCGGGGCGCTCCCAGCGCAGCCCCCGGCTGCTCGTGGACGCCATGCTCAGCGGCCGGGCGGTGGTCTCCACCGACGTCGGGGTGGCCCGCGAGGCGGTCGGGCCGACCGGACTGCTGGTGCCCGCCCGCGATCCGCGCGCCCTGGCCGGCGCCTGTCTGGCGCTGCTGCGCGACGAGGAACGGCGGGGCCGGCTCGGGCTGGCCGGCCGGCTGCGCGCGCAGGAACGCTTCGCCGTGGAGCCGGTGATCGGCACCTTCCGGGAGATCTACCTGGAGCTGGTCTCGCACTACCCGGCCTTCCCCGGTGCCGAGGACGGGCCCGCGCCGCGCCCGTTCGCCCGCCCCGCCGAGTACTGGCTGGCCGACGGTCCGCGTGGTGGCGGGAGCGGCACCCCGCAGGACGTGACCCCGGGGGCCGACGGTGTGCGGGCGCCGACCGGGCGCCCGACCGAACTCGCGGAGGCCGTCTGATGTCCGGCGACACCCTGCTCGGCGCCAGCGCGGACCCGGTGCGCGAGGTGATGGCGGAGCACCGCGAGCTGTGCGAGCGCGCCGTCGACCCGCTGGAGATCGCCGCCGGACTGGAGGAGGCCGGCCTCGGCCCGGACGCCGCCGCCCGCTGCCGGCACGCCGACCTGTTCGCGCTGGCCGAGGAGCTGTACGCCCGGGTGCCCCGCCGCCCGCCGCCGCCCGGGCCCGCGGAGCCGCGGCCGGGCGGGTCCGCCGTCCGGGCCGCCCTGACCGCCGCCGCGCTGGCCGTGCTGCCCTGCACGGGGGTGGCCGCGCTCGGCCCCCGCTGGCCGGTGCTGCTGTCCGCCGCCGTCCCGCTGGTGCTGCTGCCCGCGCTGACCGTGCCGTCCGTGACTCCGCCGAGCGCCGGGGCGGTCCGCCCGCCGGACGCGCCGGGGCCCGCCCTGGGGCCGCCGGCCGCGCCCGCGCCGCGCCCGGGCTCCCGGCTGCGGCCGGCGGCGCTGGGCCACGGGCTGGGCCTGGCCGCGCTGCTGCTGCTCCCGTCGGCCGCGCCGGGCGGGGACCGCCCGGCGGGCGTCGCGCTGGTGCTGGCGGCGGCGGTGTCGGCCGGGTCGGCCGAGCGGGCGGCCCGCTGGTACCGGCAGGTCGGCCGCGGCCACCTGGGCGTGGCGGGCACCCTGGCCGAGTTCCGGGCCCGGATGCGGCCGGTTCTCCCGGTCGCGCTGGCCCTGCACCTGGCGGTGCTCGGGGCGCTGAGCTTCGCCGCGCTGGCCGTCCTGGCCGTGGTCGCGCCGCGCCCGGGGCCGGGCCACGGCGGCGGGCTGCTGCACCTGGCGGCCGAGCGGGCCGGCCCCGCCCAGTGGGCGGCGCAGGGCGTGCTGGGCCTGCTGCTGGTGCTGCCGGTGCTGCTGGCGCGGTGCGGCCGGACGGCGGCCGCCGCGGCGGGGGCGTCGGCCGCGGCCGCCGCGGTGCTCGGACCGCTCGCCCTGGGGCGCTCCGCCCCGGAGGCCTGGCTGCTCGGCGGCGGCACCGTCGCGGTGGCGCTGCTGGCGTACGCCGGGGCGGTGCTCGGCCGGGCCGGCTCGCACCGCTGAGCGCCGCCCGCCGAGCCGACCCCTCCGATCCACCCTGTCGAACCACCCCGGGATCCGCCGTGTGATCCCCGTTTTCGTCCCGTTCGTTGAACTCAGTCCGCCAGGTCGTCCCGAACTGGCTTCGTGGAAGGACACCCCCGATGAGGGTGCTGCTGCTGGGCGCCGACGGCTTCATCGGCCGCCGGGTCACCGATCGTCTGCTGATGGACCAGGAGTTGCAGGTGACGGTGCTCGGCCGGCGCGACTCGGCCGACATCCGCTTCGACCTGACCACCGGGAGCCCGGGCGCGCTGGCCCGGTTCCTGGACGCGGTCGCGCCGCAGGTGGTGATCAACTGCGCGGGCGCCACCTACGGCAGCTCGCGGACCCTGATCCGGTCGAACACGCTGGCCGTCGCGACCGTCTGCGAGGGCATCCGGCGCAGCCGGGAGCCGGCCCGGCTGGTGCACGTCGGCTCGGCCGCCGAGTACGGGCCGGTGCCCGGCGGGGTGCCGGTGTCCGAGCAGGCCGAGCCGCGACCGGTCGGCCCGTACGGGGTGTCCAAGCTGGCCGGGACTGAGCTGGTGCTGGCCTCCGGACTGGACGCGGCGGTGCTGCGGGTGTTCGACGTGGTGGGCCCGGGGGCGCCGACTGCCTCGCTGTTCGGGCGGCTGGCCGAGGGCCTGCGGCGGGCGCTGGAGCGGGACGAGCACCAGGTGCGGATGCCGGACCTGTCCGGATACCGGGATTTCGTGGACGTGCGGGACGTCGCGCGGGCCATCCAGGCGGCCGCCGTGTCGGCCGCCACCGGGGTGGTCAACATCGGCAGCGGGCACGCCGTCCGGGCCCGGGACGCGGCCCAGCTACTGGTGCGGGCCTCGGGCTTCGAGGGGCAGATCGTCGAGGAGAACCGGCAGGTCCTGCTGCCCGCGCAGGCCGCCGGGGCGGGCGGCGACCACCCGCCCGGCCACCACCTGCCCGGGCACCGTCCGGAGGGGCACCGGCCGGAGGGCCGGCCGGTGCCGGGCGAGCCGGTGCCGTGGCGGCAGGCGGACGTGCGCACCGCCCGGGACCGTCTCGGATGGCGGACGCAGGTGCCGCTGGAGGAGTCGCTGGGCGACGTCTGGCTGGAGACGGCCTGCCGGGTGTGAGCGTCCCGCGGAGTGCCCCGGGCCCGTCAACCACGGGCTCGGGGCGCCTTCCCGGCACCCGTCGCCGGTTCCACGATCCGGCGCGGCCCGTCTCGCCCATCGGACGAGCTGTCTCGGAATAGCGAGGGGGCGTGACACTGTTGGCCTAGACAGCCACCCGCGTGGCGGAGCAACCACCCCGCACCGAGGTGGCCCTGGCCATCCGAACAAGACCCATCGGAGTCCCCGTGTCGTTGCCACCCCTGGTCGAGCCGGCCGACGAGCTCACCGTTGACGAGGTCCGCCGGTACTCCCGCCACCTGATCATCCCGGACGTGGGGATGGCGGGGCAGAAGCGGCTGAAGAACGCCAAGGTGCTGTGCGTCGGCGCCGGGGGCCTCGGCTCGCCGGCCCTGCTCTACCTGGCCGCCGCCGGTGTCGGCACGCTGGGCATCGTCGAGTTCGACGTGGTCGACGAGTCGAACCTCCAGCGCCAGGTGATCCACGGCCAGTCGGACATCGGCCGCTCCAAGGCGGAGTCGGCCCGCGACTCGGTCAAGGAGATCAACCCGTACGTCGACGTGGTGCTGCACGAGGAGCGCCTCGACAACTCCAACGTCATGGAGATCTTCTCCGGCTACGACCTGATCGTGGACGGCACCGACAACTTCGCCACCCGCTACCTGGTGAACGACGCCGCGGTGCTGCTCGGCAAGCCGTACGTGTGGGGCTCGATCTACCGCTTCGACGGCCAGGCCAGCGTGTTCTGGGCCGAGCACGGCCCCTGCTACCGCTGCCTCTACCCGGAGGCGCCGCCGCCGGGCATGGTCCCCTCCTGCGCCGAGGGCGGCGTGCTGGGCGTGCTGTGCGCGTCCATCGGCTCGATCCAGGTCAACGAGGCGATCAAGCTGCTGGCCGGCATCGGCGACCCGCTGGTCGGCCGGCTGATGATCTACGACGCCCTGGAGATGAACTACCGCCAGGTGAAGGTCCGCAAGGACCCGAACTGCGCCGTCTGCGGTGAGAACCCGACGGTCACCGAGCTGATCGACTACGAGGCCTTCTGCGGCGTCGTGTCGGAGGAGGCGCAGGCCGCCGCCGCCGGTTCGACCGTCACCTCGCAGCAGCTCAAGCAGTGGCAGGACGACAAGGAGGACATCTACCTCATCGACGTCCGCGAGCCCGGCGAGTACGAGATCGTCAACATCCCCGGCGCGGTGCTGATCCCGAAGAACGAGTTCCTGATGGGCGACGCGCTGGAGAAGCTGCCGCAGGACCGGAAGATCGTGCTGCACTGCAAGTCGGGCGTGCGCTCGGCCGAGGTGCTGGCCGTGGTGAAGGCCGCCGGCTTCGCCAACGCCGTGCACCTGGGCGGCGGCGTGCTCGGCTGGGTGAACCAGATCGAGCCGCACAAGCCGGTCTACTGACCGACGCTCCACGTGGAAGGGCCCGCCGACCGGCGGGCCCTTTCCGTTCGCGTGGGAAGCGTGGGAAGCGCGGGGGCTCAGGAGAGCCGGGGCCGGCTCAGAGGGCGTTCCTGCGCTGGAGCACGTTGTACGAGATCCAGCCCGGCAGCACCGGCAGCCAGAAGGTCAGCGCCCGGTAGAGGAAGACCGCCGGGGTGGCGATCGTGGGGGAGACGTCCGCGACGGTCAGGGCGCCGATCAGGGCGACCTCGACCGGGCCGATGCCGCCGGGGGTGGGGATCGCCGAGCCGGCCGCGTTGGCGGTCAGGAAGACCACCGCGACGGCCGAGAAGCTGACGTCGCCGCCGAAGGCCTGCACCGAGAAGTCCAGGCAGGCGGTGAAGGAGAGGGTCAGCAGCAGGATGCCGCCGAAGCCGGTGACCAGCTTGCTGGGCGTCTGCATCAGGTCGAGCATCCGCGGCACCACGCCGAAGAACAGCGAGCGCAGCCGGCCCAGCACGAACCGGCGCAGCGGCGCGACGGCGGCCACCACCAGGGCGAGCACGGCGGCGGACAGCACGCCGATGATCACCGCGCGGGAGGCGGAGAGGTCCCCGTTGGTCTGGCTGCCGGTGATCAGGCCGAAGCTGAACAGCAGCAGCAGGTGCCCGGCCAGGCCCGCCAGCTGGGAGGCGCCGACCGAGGCCACCGCCTGGCCGGAACGGATGCCGGCCTTCTGCAGGTAGCGGGTGTTGAGCGCGATGCCGCCGATCGCGGCGGGGGCGACCAGCTTGACGAACGAGCCGGCCAGCTGGGCGGCGACGGTGCGCCGGAACGGCAGCCGCTCCGGGACGAAGCCGGTCAGGCTCATCGCGGCGGCGACGTAGCTGAAGGCGGCGGCGAGCAGGGCGGCCGCGGCCCACGCCCAGTTCATCTGGGAGAGCTTCAGCTGGGCCGGCTTGATGGTGGTCAGGGCCAGGTAGGCGGCGAAGGTGAGCGCGATCACCATGATCAGGCTCTTCGGCTTCAGCCGTTCCAGCTTGACCGGGGCCATCGGGGCCTCGGGGGCGATCTGGAGGATCTGGCCGCGGATGCGGCTCAGCAGGTCCTCACCGGCCGCCGCGATGTCCTCCTCGGCCTGCTGCTGGGTGCGCTCGCCGGCCGCGACCTGCTCCAGCGCCCGGGCCCGGGCGGCGGCCTTGCGCTCCTTGGTGAGCTTGGCGAGGTCGACCCGGGTGGAGCGGCTCATCCCGACCGGCTGGAGCAGCGGCAGCGCCTGGGCCACCCGCTCGGCGCCGAGCACCGCGTTGGCGGTGGCGACGGCGCGCTCCGGGCCGATCCGCAGCGCGAAGGTGGTGAGCAGCTGGGCGACGTCGATCCGCAGGGTCAGGTCGGTGGCGGCGATGTCGCCGCCGGACAGGTTGACCAGGCAGCCGGTCCGCTCGTCCACCACCAGCAGCGACTCGCCGGTGAGCCGGCGGTGGGCGATCCGGCGCTCGTGCAGGGCGGCCACCGACTGCCAGATCGAGGCCATCACCAGGTCGGTGACCTCCTCGTCGGCCAGCTCGTCCAGGGTGCGGCCCTCGACGTTCTCGTACACCAGGATCGCGGCGTCCGGGCCGAGCTCGGAGGTGGCGACCAGCTGCGGTGCGCGGGCGCCCGAGGCGGCCGCCGCGTACGCGATCAGGGCCTCCTGCTCCAGCGCCTGGCGCAGCGACTGGGGGCTGCGGCGCACCGCGACCGAGCGCAGCCGCAGCCGCCGCCAGGCGCGGTAGAAGAAGCCGGACGCCTGCTGCTCGCGGTCGATGATGTGCACGTCCAGCGGGGGGCCGCCCTGCTGGGTGACGTGGTAGCGGCGGGTGCCGCCGGGGGCGTCGGGGGCGCGTACGGCGCCGGCCGGGGTGAAGCCGACCTTGCGCAGGCCGATCATCAGGTGCTGGCCGGTGGGCCGGATGTTGGGGGAGCCGATCGCGTACAGCGTGCCGTAGGCGACGGACCAGCCGATCAGCACGGTGAGCATCAGCGACAGCGGGGTGGTGTAGCCGCCGAGCAGCTCGGTGACCCCGCTGAAGACCACCACCACCCACAGGGCGACCCGCCAGCGCGGTCTGCTCGACATGCCGACGGCGGTCATGTAGGCGATCACCGGGGCGAGGTAGCCGTGCACCGGGTCGGTGAGGGTGCCGTTGCTGTCCATCGGCAGCCGGGTCAGCGCGTCCCGGATGTGCTCGGAGGCGCCTTCGGCCACCCACCAGTCGATGCCGAGCGAGACGCCGTACGCCAGCACCGAGGCGAGCACGCCGTCGGCGACCCGCAGGCCGTCGCGTTTGATCAGCCGCTCGACGGCGAAGGCCAGCGGCACGGCGAGCACCGCGACGCTGGAGATCAGGCCGGTGAGGGTGGAGAACACCGCGGAGAAGTGCGGTGCGTTGGAGGCGATGTCCTGCTCGATGCCGGTGGTGGTCGAGGTGGCGATGCCGGCCAGCACGAAGACGGCGACTATCCCGAAGACGCCGGCCAGGAAGCGGATCAGGTCGGACGGGCGGTGCGCGCGGGCGGCGAGCAGCGGCTCGTCGACGTCCAGGTGCGGGGCGTCGTCCAGTGCGTCCTGGTCGTCGGACGGGGCGGCGGGGGCCGCCGGCTCCGCGGTCGGGCCGGGCCGTTCGGGTGTCTTCGCGGGTGCGGGGGTCTTGATCGTCCGGTCCTTGATCAGGGAGACTTCCGGCGTCGGCCCCGGTTCGGGCCGGCCTTCGCTCCCGCTCCCGGGCGTCGACGGCACGGCGGCAGCGGACTCGTCGGAGTCCTTGTCCACGCCCACGTCAGCCGTCCCGGTCATCTGGTCTTGTCCTCGTATCACCACTCACCGCCCCGGAAGATGGTGGCATGCCCCGGCCTCCCGTGCGGGACAGGGGGCGGATCGGGCGCGGCGGATCGTTCGTACGGGGCCGCGGACACGCCCCCGTAGGGAAGAATGCCGCAGGTGACGGACGCAACACACGACGGTCCCCCGGGCACCCTGCCGCCGTTCGCCGAACTGGTGCTCGACCTGACCGAGCGGATTCCACCCGGCCGGGTGATGACCTACGGCGACGTCGCCGAGTACCTCGGCCAGGGCGGCCCCCGACAGGTCGGCCGGGTGATGGCCCTGTACGGCGGCTCGGTGCCCTGGTGGCGGGTGATCCGCGCGGACGGCCGCCTGCTGCCCGGGCACGAGCAGCGCGCCCTCGCCCACTACGGCGAGGAGGGCACCCCGCTGCGGGAACTCGCCGACCCGCCCCGGATCGACCTCCGGCGGGCCCGCTGGGACGGCGAACCGATTTCGTAGGAAACCGCCGCACGGACGGGATTGACGGGGCAGGATCGTAGGCTCGATGCGGGCGGGCCCGACGGGCCCGCCCCCGCCGTGCCCCACCGTTCGACCCCAGGACCGACTTCGTGAGCTCCCCCTACCGGCTCGTGCGCAGCCCGCTCGTCCAGCCCGACCCCCCCGTGCTGGACGCCTACCAGCGCGCCGTGGTCGAGCACGCCGGCGGGCCGCTGCTGGTGCTGGCCGGCCCGGGCACCGGCAAGACCACCACCCTCGTCGAGGCCGTCGCCCGGCGGATCGAGGACGGCACCGACCCCGAGCGGATCCTCGTCCTCACCTTCAGCCGCAAGGCCGCGACGGAACTGCGCGACCGGATGTCCGGCCGGCTCGGCTCCTCGGCCGCCGCCCCGCAGGCCACCACCTTCCACTCCTTCTGCTACGCCCTGCTGCGCGCCCACCAGGACCCGGAGGACTACGCCGAGCCGCTGCGGCTGCTCTCCGGCCCCGAGCAGGACGTCATGGTCCGCGAACTGCTGGCCGGCGGCGCCGAGGACGCCAAGGCCGGCCTGGGCCGCATCGCCTGGCCGCTGGACCTGCGGGCCTGCCTGACCACCCGCGGCTTCGCCGACGAGGTCCGCGCCGTCCTCGCCCGAAGCCGCGAACTCGGCCTCGGCGAGGCCCAGCTGGAGCGCTTCGCCCAGGGCGTCCAGCGCCCCGACTGGGCCGCCGCCGCGCACTTCCTGGCCGACTACCTCGACGTGCTCGACCTGCGCGGAGTCCTCGACTACGCCGAACTCGTCCACCGCGCCGTGCTCCTCGCCGAACGCCCCGAGGTCGGCGAGCAGCTGCGGCGGCGCTACGAGGTCGTCTTCGTCGACGAGTACCAGGACACCGACCCCTCCCAGGTCCGGCTGCTGCGCCAGCTGGCCGGCGGCGGGCGCGACCTGGTCGCGGTCGGCGACCCGGACCAGTCGATCTACGCCTTCCGCGGCGCCGACATCAACGGCATCCTCGACTTCCCGCAGACCTTCCGGCAGGCCGACGGCAGCCCCGCCGAGGTCAAGGTGCTGCGGGTCTCCCGCCGCTCCGGCGCCGTGCTGCTCGCCGCCTCCCGGGAGATCGCCCGCCGGATGCCGATGGGCCGGCTGCCCGCCGACAAGCTCGCCCAGCACCGCGCCCTGCTGCCGTCCCGCGAGGGCGGCCGGGTCGAGGTCTACACCTACCCGACCCCCGGCGCCGAGCTGGACTCGATCGCCGACCTGCTGCGCCGCGCCCACCTGGAGGACGGCGTGCCCTGGGGCGAGATGGCCGTCCTCGTCCGGGCCGGCGCCCGCTCCATCCCCGGCGTCCGGCGGGCGCTCGGCGCGGCCGGCGTCCCGCTGGAGATCGACGGCGACGACCTGCCGCTGCGCGAGGAGCCGGCCGTCGCCCAGCTGCTGCTGGCCCTGCGGGTCTGCGCCGAGCAGGCCGCCCGGGACCGCAACGGCGACCCGGACGCCCCCGACCCGCTCACCACCGACCTGGCGCACGCCCTGCTCACCGGCCCGCTCGGCGGCCTCGACGGCTCCGACCTGCGCCGCCTCGGCCGCGCCCTGCGCGAGGAGGAACGCGCCGCGCTGCGCGCCGCAGGCCACCCCGCCACCGTCCCGCGCCCGGCCGGCGAACTGATCCGCGAGGCCCTCGCCGAACCCGAGCGCCTCGTCGCCCTCGACCCCTCGTACGCCCGCCGCGCCCGCGACCTCGGCACCCTGCTGCGCAAGGTCCGCGAGCAGCTGGCCGGCGGCAGCACCGCCGAGGAGGCGCTCTGGGAGCTGTGGGACGGCAGCCGCCGCTGGCGCGAGCGCCTGGAACGGGCCGCCCTGCGCGGCGGCGCGGCCGGCCGCAACGCCGACCGCGACCTGGACGCGCTGTGCGCCCTGTTCGAGACCGCCGCCCGCGCCGAGGAGCAGGTCACCGGCCACCGCAGCGCCCTGGACCTGCTCGCCGAACTCGAAGCCCAGGACATCGCCGCCGACACCCTCACCGTCCGGGCGGTACGCCCCGAGGCGGTGCGGCTGATGACCGCCCACCGCTCCAAGGGCCTGGAGTGGCGCCTGGTCGTGGTGGCCGGCGTCCAGGACGGCCTCTGGCCCGACCTGCGCCGCCGCGGCTCCCTGCTGGAGGCCGACCGGATCGGCCGCGACGGCCTCGCCGAACCGCTCTCCCCCGGCGCCCTGCTCGGCGAGGAGCGCCGGCTCTTCTACGTCGCCGCGACCCGCGCCAAGGAGCGGCTGATCGTCACCGCCGTCAAGGCCCCCGCCGACGACGGCGACGAGCCGTCCCGCTTCCTGCGCGAGCTGTACCGCGAGGACGTCGACCCCAGGACCGGCAGGGTGGTCCGCCGCACCCCGCCGGTCACCGTCGAGGACGTCACCCACCGCCCGCGCCGCCCGCTGTCCGTCGCCGCGCTGGTCGCCGAACTGCGCGCCGTCACCGTCGACCCCGCCCGCTCGCCCGAACTGCGCCGCGCCGCCGCCGAACGGCTCGCCACCCTCGCCGCCGCCACCGACGAGGACGGGGTGCCGCTGGTGCCCGCCGCCCGCCCCGAGCGCTGGTGGGGCCTGGACGACCCGACCTCCGCCCCCAAGCCGCTGCGCAGCGCCGACGCGCCGGTCCGGCTGTCCGGCAGCGGGCTGGAGCAGCTGGAGAACTGCTCCCTCCAGTGGTTCCTGGACAAGGAGGTCAAGGCGCGCGGCGCGGGCTCGGCCGCCCAGGGCTTCGGCAACGTGGTGCACGCCCTCGCCGACGAGGTCGGCTCCGGCCGCAGTCCCGCGGACCTCGCCGTGCTCATGGAACGGCTGGACACCGTCTGGGACGCGCTGGCCTTCGACGCGCCCTGGAAGTCCCAGCAGGAGAAGACCGAGGCCCGCTCCGCCCTGGAGCGCTTCCTCAACTGGCACGTCCTGGAGCGCGGCCGGGACCTCGTCGCCACCGAGCACGGCTTCGACGTCACCCTCGACGTCGGCGGCGTCTCGGTGCGCATCCGCGGCTCGATGGACCGGGTCGAGAAGGACGCGGCCGGGCGCGCCTACGTGGTCGACTTCAAGACCGGCAAGCAGATACCCACCGACAAGTCGCTGCCCGAGCACAAGCAGCTCGCCGTCTACCAGCTCGCCGTCCGGGCCGGCGCCCTCAACGAGCTGCCCGGCTTCACCGGGCACCCGCCGGAGACCGGCGGCGCCGAACTGGTCCACCTGCGCGAGCCCGCGGCCAAGGCCGCCCAGGACGCCCCCAAGGTGCAGCGGCAGGAGCCGCCGCAGGGCGAGCCCTGGATCGAGAACCTGCTCGCCGAGGCGGCCGGGAAGGTCCTCGCCGAGCGCTTCGTCCCGCAGACCGGCGGCGGCTGCGACCGCTGCGCCTTCCGCCGCAGCTGCTCCGCCCAGCGCGACGGCACCCAGCTCGTCGAGTAGCGGACGGCGGCCGTCCCCTCGGGCCGGGGAGGGCGGCCGACCCGGCGGGTCGGGATTGTCCGCCGCTCCGGTTACGGTTGCGGGGTGACCGCCGTGCTCAGCCATCCCGACCAGCTCAAGGAGCTGCTGGGGATCCCGTTCAACCGGGAGCAGATGGCGGCCATCGGCGCCCCCCTGGAACCGGCCGTGATCGTGGCCGGCGCCGGCTCCGGCAAGACCACCGTGATGGCCGCCCGGGTGGTCTGGCTGGTCGGCTCCGGCGCCGTACGGCCCGAGGAGGTGCTCGGCCTCACCTTCACCAACAAGGCCGCCGGTGAGCTCTCCGAACGGGTGCGCGCCGCCCTCCTGCGGGCCGGCGTGGCCGACCGGGACGCCGCCGAACCGCTCGGCGACCCGGAGATCTCCACCTACCACGCCTTCGCCGGCCGCCTGCTCAAGGAGCACGGCCTGCGGATCGGCATCGAACCGGACGTCCGGCTGCTCGCCGACGCCACCCGCTTCCAGCTCGCCGCCAAGGTGCTGCGCACCGCCCGCGGCCCGTTCCCCGCGCTCACCGGCACCTTCGCCAACCTGGTCGCCGACCTGACCGCGCTGGACGGTGAACTCGCCGAGCACCTGGTCGAGCCGCAGACCCTGCGCGAGTTCGACGAGCGGCTGCTGGACACCCTCGCCACCGTCAAGCTGACCAACGACGACCTGCGGGCCGTCCCGGCCACCGCCCGGGCCCGGCTGGAGCTGCTGCGCCTCGTCGAGGACTACCGGCGCCGCAAGCGCTCCGCCGGGCTGATGGACTTCGGCGACCAGATCGCCGCCGCCGCACGCCTGGCCCAGCAGCGCCCGGAGGTCGGCGAGCTGCTGCGCGGCCAGTTCCGGGTGGTGCTGCTGGACGAGTACCAGGACACCTCGGTCGCCCAGCGGCTGATGCTCGCCGGCCTGTTCGGCGCCGGGCCGCAGGCCGCCGCCCCCGGCGGCACCGGCACCGGCACCGGCGGCGGGCACCCGGTGACCGCCGTCGGCGACCCCTGCCAGGCGATCTACGGCTGGCGCGGCGCCTCGGTGGCCAACCTCGACGAGTTCCCCCGGCACTTCCCGAAGGCCGACGGCCGCCCCGCCGACCGCTACGCGCTCAGCGAGAACCGCCGCAGCGGCGGCCGGCTGCTCGCCTTCGCCAACGAACTCGCCGCCCCGCTGCGGCAGATGCACGAGGGCGTGGAGGCGCTGCGCCCGGCCCCCGGCGCCGAGCAGGACGGCTACGTCCGCGCGGCGCTGCTGCCCACCCACGCCGAGGAGATCGACTGGCTGGCCGACTCGGTCGCCCACCTGGTGCGCACCGGCACCGCGCCCGGCCGGATCGCCGTGCTGTGCCGCGGCGGCGCGGCCTTCCCGGACATCCACGCCGCGCTGGTCGCCCGGGAGGTGCCGGTCGAGGTGGTGGGCCTCGGCGGGCTGTTGCAGCTGCCCGAGGTGGCCGACCTGGTGGCGGTCTGCGAGGTGCTGCAGGACCCGACGGCCAACGCCGCGCTGGTGCGCCTGCTGATCGGCCCGCGCTGGCGGATCGGCCCGCGCGACCTCGCGCTGCTCGGCCGCCGGGCCGCCGACCTGGTCCGGACCGACCGGCCCGACGGCGTCGAGGCGCTGGCCGCGGCCGTCGCCGAGACCGACCCGACCGAGGTGGTCTCGCTGGCCGACGCGGTGGAGACCTTCCTCGACCCGGACCAGCCCGACGACCTGCCGTTCTCCGCCGAGGCGCGGGTGCGCTTCGCCCGGCTCGCCGCCGAGCTGCGCGACCTGCGCCGCTCGCTCGCCGACCCGCTGATGGACGTGCTGCACCGGGTACTGTCCGTCACCGGGCTGGAGGTCGAACTCGCCGCCTCCCCGCAGGCCCTGGCCGCCCGCCGGCGGGAGACCCTGCACGCCTTCCTGGACGTCGCCGCGTCCTTCGCCGACCTCGACGGCGACCCGGGCCTCGCCGCCTTCCTCGGCTTCCTGCGCGCCGCCCAGGAGTACGACCGCGGCCTGGACAGCAGCCTGCCCGGCGGCGAGGACACCGTGAAGGTGCTCACCGCACACAAGTCCAAGGGCCTGGAGTGGGACGTGGTGGCCGTCCCCGGCCTGGTACGGGGCGCATTCCCGTCATCGAGCCCGCGCGAACGCTGGACGAGCACCAAGCGGGTGCTCCCGCACGCCCTGCGCGGCGACGCCGGAACTCTGCCCGACGTGCGCGGCGGGTGGAACGGGAAGTCGATGACGGCGTTCAAGAAGGAGCTGGCCGAGCACTCCGGCGTCGAGGAACTGCGCCTGGGATACGTGGCGTTCACCCGGCCCCGCTCGCTGCTGCTGGCCTCCGGGCACTGGTGGGGGCCGAGCCAGAAGACCGTCCGCGGCCCGTCCGCCTTCCTGGAACAGTTGCGCGAGCACTGCGAGCGGCCCGGCGCCGGCGAGGTCGAGCACTGGGCCGAGCAGCCGGAGAAGGGCGCCGAGAACCCGGTGCTGGCCGCTCCCGTCGAGCGACCCTGGCCGCTGCCGCTGGACCCGGCCGCCCAGCACGCCCGCCGCCGGGTCGCCGAGGTGGTGCGCGCGCGGCTGGCCGGGGCCGCGGCCCGTCCGTCCGCCTCCGGGCCCGCGGACCCGGCGCCGGCGGGCCCTTCGGCCCCGGGCGGGCCCGACGCCGAGGAGCTGGCCCCCGAGGAGCGGCGCCAGGTGGCCTCCTGGGACCGTGATCTGACCGCGCTGCTGGGCGAGTTGGAGCGCTCCCGGCGCACCGCGCGGGACGTGCCGCTGCCCGCCGCGCTGTCCGCCACCCAGCTGCTGCGGCTGGCCGCCGACCCGGACGGCTTCGCGCACGAGCTGGCCCGCCCGATGCCGCGGCCCCCGCAGCCGGCGGCCCGGCGCGGCACCCGCTTCCACGCCTGGGTGCAGTCCCGGATCGAGCCGCTGCTGCTGGTCGAGCCCGGTGCGCTGCCCGGCGCCGACGACGACGGCATCGAGGACGAGCAGGACCTGGAGCGGCTCAAGGAGGCGTTCCTGCGCACCCCGTACGCGCAGCGCAGGCCCCACCGGGTGGAGGCGCCGTTCCAACTGGTGCTGGCGGGCCGGGTGGTGCGGGGCCGGATCGACGCGGTCTACCGGGAGGATGACGCGTTGTCGGAATCCGGTGGTGCGTCACGCTACGAAGTGGTGGACTGGAAGACCCACCGGGAGGAGACCGCCGACCCGTTGCAGCTCGCGGTCTACCGGCTGGCCTGGGCCGAGCAAGCGGGCGTCGATCCCGAGCAGGTCACGGCTTCGTTCCTGTACGTCCGCAGTGGCCGGATCGTCCGTCCGACAGGACTTCCCGACCGAAAAGAGTTGGAACGGCTCCTGATCGGGAACAGTGACTATTGAGTCACGCAGAGCATCCAAGTCATCACGCCAGTGCCCGAAACCTGTGCGTCGCGCACGTTTCGCGCCTATTGTGGGGTCGGTAACCGGTCAACCCCCGAGCTCCGGCCGCCAGCGAGGCCCGCATTCCCTAACCCTCAGTCATCACCGCAGGTGCCCCCGGGCATCGGCGTCTTCTGCTGGAGAGACCGAAGTTGAGCGCGACCGGATGGATCAGAGAGCGGTTCACCGGGCCGACACAGGGGCCCGCGCCGCGCGCGACCGGCACCTGGCCGAGGACGGCGCTGGCGCTGCCGTTCATCGGCATGGTGCTGATCGTGGCCCTCGACTACCTCAGCGGCACCGAGGTGACGGTCGAACCGGCCCTCACCGCCGTACCCGCGCTGGCCGCCGTGGTCAGCCGCCGAACCTGGTACCCGCTCGCCATCGGTCTGGGCACCGAGGCGGCGGCCTTCCTGATGGCCTTCCGAGGCGACACGCTCGGCGAGTCCGTGCACGCCGCCAGCGTCTTCGCGATCCTGCTCGTCGCCGCGATCGGCTGGGTCAGCGCCACCCTGAGGCTGCGCCAGGAACGGGCGCTGGCCGACGCCCAGCTGGTCGCCTCGATCGCCCGCCGGGTCCTGCTGCGGCCCGTCCCCGAACGGGTCGGCACCGTCCGGGCGGCCGTCCACTACGAGGCCGCCGCCGCCCACGCCCGGATCGGCGGCGACCTCTACGAGCTGGTCAACACCCGGCACGGGGTGCGGGCCGTGGTCGGGGACGTGCGCGGCAAGGGCCTCGGCGCGGTGGAGACCGCCGCCGCCGTGCTCGGCGCCTTCCGCGAGGCCGCCCACCAGGAGGCCGCGCTGGACCGGGTGGCCGGCTGGCTCGCCGTCAGCCTCGACCGCGCCCTGCACGAGAACGACCACCCGGGCGTGGAGGAGGAGTTCGTCACCCTGGTGCTGATCGGCGTCGGACCCGACGGCGCCGCGGAGATCGTCAACTGCGGCCACCCCGCCCCGCTGCTGCTGCGCGACGGAGAGGTCAGCGCGCTCGAACTCGCCGAGACCGTACCGCCGCTGGGCGTCCTCGACCCGGCCGACGTCCGCCCGCCGGTGCACCGGCTGCTGCTCCAGGACGACGACCGGGTGCTGCTGTTCACCGACGGGGTGATCGAGGCCCGCGACCGCGCGGGCGTCTTCTACCCGCTCGCCGAACGCCTCCCGCACTGCGCCGACGGCCGCCCGGCCGACGTCCTGCAGCGCCTGCACGAGGACGTGGTGCGCCACGTCGGGCGCCAGCTCGGCGACGACGCGGCCATGCTGCTGCTCCAGTTCGACCCCCCGGCCGTGCTCGCGCCGGAGGGGGCGCCGGCCGCGGCCACCATCCACCTCCCGCAGCAGGCCGGGGTCCTGACGCACCAGTAGCGCCTCGCTACAGGGACACCTGGACCAGCAGCGGCCGGTGGTCCGACACCGCGGCGCGCGGCGCCGCGGCCGGGCCGACCGCCGTGCGCGGCACGCCGATCGCCAGCACGTGGTCGAACTGCACCGCGGGCCGGTGCGAGGGGTAGGTCGGCGTGCGCACCAGGTCGTACCAGCCCTGCAGACGGGGGCGCGGCTCGCGAACCCGGCGCCGGCGCGGCTCGGCCAGGGCCGGCCGGGCCCGCCGGGCCGCCCGCAGTTCGCGCACCCGCGCCCGCGGCGCGGTGCGCTCCAGCGCCGTCGCCCCGCCGAGCACCGTCCGCGGCACGGCGCCGACCAGGTTGAAGTCGCCCAGCACCAGGTACGGCTGCGGCAGGTCGGCGATCCAGCGGCGGATGCCGGTCAGCTGCGCCATGTTCCAGCCGGGGACGAAGGACAGGTGCGCCGCCACCACGGTGAACGGCCCGCGCTCGCCCTCCAGGACGGCCGCCAGCGCCGCCCGCGGCTCGTCCGGCACCGGGGTCAGCCCGCGCCGCCCGGCCACCCGCAGTGGCAGCCCGAACGGCGCCGGGGCGAACCGCCGGGCCCGCCAGTGCCGCACCGGAAGCCTCGTCAGCAGCGCCGTCCCGTACGAGGGCAGGGCGCCGTCGCCCACCTCGTCCGGCCCGTACACCCGCAGCCCGTTCGGGCCGGCCGGCTCCCGCACCCACCCCGCCACCGGCGCGGGGCGGCCGTGCAGCGCGGCGGCGAAGCGCCAGTCCTTGGCGCCCATCGCTGCGGCCGCCACCGCCGCCTGGTCGGTGCCGCCGGAGCGCGACTGGTACCGGTCCACCTCCTGGAGCGCCAGCACGTCGGCGTCCAGCGCGGCCACCGCCTCGGCCAACGGCGCGCCGGCGTCGGACGGGAAGGGCCGCGGCGCGCCGTCCGGGGCGAGCGGCTGACCGTGCAGGAGGTTGAAGGTGGCGATACGCAACTGGCTCACACCGCACGACGGTACCCGCTCCCCGCGGCGGGCGGGCCCGGCTTGAGGCGGCAGGGCATACCGGGTATACATACTCGGTATGTCCATCCGTCACGGTCTGCTCGCCCTGCTCGACCAGGGCCCGCGCTACGGCTACCAGCTGCGCACCGAGTTCGAGGCGCGCACCGGCGCCACCTGGCCGCTCAACGTCGGACAGGTCTACACCACACTGTCCCGGCTGGAACGCGACGGGCTGGTCGAGCCCGCCGGGGAGGACGACGAGGGCCACCAGTTCTACGCCGCCACCGACGCCGGCCGCGAGGAACTGCGGGCCTGGTTCGACACCCCCGTGCCCCGGACCAACCCCCCGCGCGACGAACTCGCGATCAAGCTCGCCATGGCGGTGACCGTCCCGGGGGTGGACGTCTCCGCCGTCGTCCAGGGCCAGCGCCGGCACAGCATCAAGGCGCTCCAGGACTACACCCGGCTCAAGGGCCGGGCCCTCGCGGGGGAGAAGCGCCCCGGCGTGACGCCCTCCGCCAGCAACGACCTGGCCTGGCTGCTCGTCCTCGACCAGCTCATCTTCCAGACCGAAGCGGAGATCCGCTGGCTCGACCACTGCGAGACCCGCCTCGCCCAGCAGGCCGAACTCCTGCAGAACCGAACCGCCGAGGCCACCAGCGACGGTGCCGCGCCCGCCAAACGCGGCCGCCGCCTGCGCACCTGAGCCCCCGCGCCACCCGAACCACCACGCTCGGCCCCGACTCCGAGCGCACACCCAGCACAAGGGGGGAATTCGTGTCCCACACCGAAGAGGCCCGGCAGACGCCGGTGCTCCACCTGGAGAACGTCACCCGCGTCCACGGCCAGGGCGCCGCCGAGGTCCAGGCCCTGCGCGGCGTCGACCTCAAGGTCCACCCCGGCGAGTTCGTCGCCGTCATGGGCCCCTCCGGGTCCGGCAAGTCGACCCTGCTCACCCTGGCCGGCGGCCTGGACACCCCGAGCGGCGGCCGGGTCCTGGTCGAGGGCGTCGCCCTCGGCGAGCTCAACCGCAAGAAGCTCGCCCAGGTCCGCCGACGCTCCGTCGGCTACGTCTTCCAGGACTACAACCTGATCCCGGCGCTCACCGCCGCCGAGAACATCTCGCTGCCGCGCGAACTCGACGGACTGTCCACCCGCGCCGCCCGCCGCGAGGCCCTCACCGCCCTGGAGGAACTCGGCATCCCCGAACTCGCCGACCGCTTCCCCGACGACATGTCCGGCGGCCAGCAGCAGCGCGTCGCCATCGCCCGCGCCCTGATCGGCGACCGCCGCCTGGTCCTCGCCGACGAACCCACCGGCGCCCTCGACTCCACCACCGGCGAGGCCGTGCTCGCCGTCCTGCGCGCCCGCTGCGACGCCGGCGCCGCCGCCATGATGGTCACCCACGAGGCCCGGCACGCCGCCTGGGCCGACCGCGTCGTCTTCCTGCGCGACGGCCGGATGGTCGACGAGTCCGTCAGCCAGGACGCCGCCAGCCTGCTAGTCACCGCCGCCACCAACAGCCGGAAGGTGGACGAGTGAAGCTCAGCGCCTGGCGGGTGGCCCTGCGCATAGCCCGCCGTGACGCCCTGCGCGCCAAGGGCCGCAGCGCCCTCGTCGTCGCCATGGTCGCCCTGCCCGTCCTCGGCGTCACCGGCGCCGACGTGGTCTTCCGCAGCGCCGAACTGTCCCCCGCCGAACACGCGGTACGGGTCATGGGCCAGGCCGCCGGCGAACTCGAGATAGTCGAACGCGGCTCCTCCGTCAAGCAGGCGCCCGACCCCGACAAGGGCTTCAGCGTGCAGAGCCCCACGGACGACGCCAAGGACGGCCAGCCCCCCACCTACACCGCCGCCCAGCAGCGCGCCCTCGACACCGCCCCCGCCGACCTCGCCCGCCAACTGCTCCCCGGCGCCACCCTGGTGCCCGAACGCCAGGGCCCGTACACCGCGGCGAGCAGCTCCGCCGGCCTGGTCAGCACCAGGGTCGCCGAAGCCGACCTGACCGACCCCGTCTGGCGGGGCCGGCTCGACCTGACCGACGGCCGCGCCCCCACCGCCGACACCGAGGCCGCCGTCACCTCGGACTTCCTCAAGCGCTCCGGGCTCAGGATCGGCGACCGGACCAGCGTCCGCGGCCTGGAGGCCAACCCCTTCACCATCACCGGCGTCTACGAGTACCCCGGCGAACTGCGCACCACCGAACTCACCACCCGCCCCGGCACCCTGATCGACCGGCTCCCCACGCCGTCGAGCGGCTCCAAGGGCTCGGCCGGCCCCGAGGGACCCACCCGCTGGCTGGTCAAGCTCCCGGCCGGAGCCGAACTCGACTGGCACAAGGTCACCGAGGTCAACCAGTACGGCTACCTGCTGACCTCCCGCGCCGTCCTGACCGACCCGCCGCCCCGCGCCGACGTCCCCTACTACACCGAGACGAGGGCGCGCGGAGGCGACCAGACCAGCTACTTCAACCGCAGCGGCGTCGTCATCCTCGCCACCGTCGTCGGCATGGCCCTGCTGGAGATCGTCCTCCTCGCGGGCCCCGCCTTCGCCGTCGGCGCCCGGCGCTCCCGGCGGCAGCTCGGCCTGCTCGCCGCCGCCGGCGGTGAACGCGCCAACGTCCGCGGGGTCGTCCTCGGCGGCGGCATCGTCCTCGGCATCACCGGCGCCCTGACCGGCCTGGGCCTCGGCATCGGCCTCGTCGCCGCGCTGCGCACCCAGGCCGAGGACTACGCAGGCCAGCGCTTCGGCCACTTCGAGGTGCCGCCGCTGGACCTGCTCGGCATCCTCCTGGTCGGACTCGCCACCGGGCTGCTGGCCGCCGTCGTGCCCGCCGTCCAGGCCTCCCGCCAGGACGTCGTCGCCGCGCTCACCGGCCGCGACAACCTCAAGCCCCCCAGCCGCAGGCTCGCCGCCCTCGGCCTGCTGATGCTCGGTGGCGGCGCGGCCCTCGCCCTGTACGGCGCCACCAACGGCATCGGCAACAGCAGCTTCGCCGTCCTCGGCGGCTCGGCCCTCGCCGAGCTCGGCATGGTCGTCCTGGTGCCCTACCTGGTCGGCCTGTTCGGCCGGCTCGGCCGCTGGCTCCCGCTCGGCCCCCGGCTCGCCCTGCGCGACTCCGTGCGCCACCGCGGCCGCACCGCGCCCGCCGTGGCCGCCGTGATGGCCGCCGTCGCCGGCTCGGTCGCGGTCAGCGTCTACATGGCCAGCCTCGACGAGGAGTACCGGCGCGACTACGTCGCCTCCGGCCCGTCCGGGGCCGTCATGCTCGGCACCGGCTGGCTGGACTCCTCTGACGTCAAGCTGCTCCCGCAGATGCGCGAGGCCATCGAACGCGGCATCCCCGACCTCGGCCCGCGGGCCGACGTCCAGCGCGTCCACCCCAAGGGCGACTGCCCCGAGGACGGCTACTGCGGCTACATCGGCGTCGAGGTGCCCAAGGAGGACCGCTGCCCCGCCCTCCTGCGGGGCGTCGACCTCCCCTTCGCCGAGCGCGAGCGGATCCTGGAGGCCGACGAGCGCTGCCACACCAACGACCGCCGCGGCGTCGCCTTCACCCCGCTGTCCGCCGGTGACGCCAACCTGCTGCGCAACCTCTACGGCGTCACCGACCAGAAGGCCGTCCAGGCCCTCGCCGACGGCAAGGCCGTGGTCTTCGACGCGCGCTACCTCAAGGACGGCAAGCTCGCCCTCGAGTACACCGTCCCGGTCACCGGAAGCACCGGCGGCTCCTCCCACGACAAGCCCGAGATCGTCGAGATCGCCGTGGACGCCGTGCTCGCCGAACCCGTGCTGCGCTCCCCGGGCCAGGCCGTGATCAGCCCGGCCACCGCCGCCCGGCTCGGCTTCACCACCGCCCCGGGCGGATCGGTCTGGCTGCCCTCCTCGGCGCCCTCCGACAGCGCCCAGCAGAGGACCGACGCCGCGCTGGCCAAGCTCAGCGACCACGACGTGATGAAGATCGAACGCGGCTACGAGTCCCAGGCCGACCTGGTCCGGCTCGGCCTGAACGTCTTCGCCGCCATCGTCGCCCTCGGCGCGGCCGGCATCGCCACCGGACTGGCCGCCGCCGACTCCCAGCGCGACCTGACCACCCTCGCGGCGGTCGGCGCCGAGCCCCGCATCCGGCGCACGCTGTCCGGCTTCCAGTGCGGGGTGATCGCCGCCATGGGCGCCCTGCTCGGCGTGGTCTGCGGCGTCGTGCCGGGCGTGGCCCTGCGCAAGGTCGAAGCCGCGGCGAGCAGGTACCCGGGCATGAGCGCCGACGAGATCGCCAACAAGGCGACCCTGGTCTTCCCGTGGCCCACCGTCGCCGCCACCGTGGTGCTGCTGCCGCTGCTCGCGGCCGTCCTCGCGGCCCTGATGACCCGCTCGCGGATCACCCTGCTGCGCCGTTCCGGCTGAGGCCGGAACAGTCTCCGTCGCCCCCGTCCGCGGCACCGTCGCGGCGGGGGTGACGGAGGTTACAGCCCCGACGGGGCCCGCCAGCCGGACGGCCGGGGCGGGCACCCGCACGGGCGAACTACAGTCGTCGGTATGACGAGAACCCCGGACAGCGCCGTCCGCTCCTACATCGACCGGCACCAGGCCGCCTTCCTCGCCGACCTCTCCGAGTGGCTGGCCATCCCCTCGGTCTCCGCCGACCCGGACCGGGCCGGCGACGTGCGGCGCTCGGCCGAGTGGCTGGCCGCCAAGCTGGCCGCGACCGGCTTCCCGGTGGCCGAGGTGTGGGAGACCGACGGACTGCCGGCGGTGTTCGCCGAGTGGCCCTCCGGGGACCCGTCCGCGCCGACCGTCCTGGTCTACGGGCACCACGACGTGCAGCCCGCGGCCCGGGAGGACGGCTGGGACACCGAGCCGTTCACCCCGACCGTGGTCGACGGCCGGCTGTTCGCCCGCGGCGCCGCCGACGACAAGGGCCAGGTGTTCTTCCACACCCTGGGCGTGCGCGCCCACCTGGCCGCCACCGGCCGCACCGCGCCGGCCGTCAACCTCAAGCTGCTGATCGAGGGCGAGGAGGAGTCCGGCTCCCCGAACTTCCCCGCCCTGGTCCGGCGCGAGGCCGGGCGGCTGGCCGCCGACGTGGTCGTCATCTCCGACACCGGCATGTGGTCCGCGACCACGCCGACCGTCTGCACCGGCATGCGCGGCCTGGCCGACGCCCAGATCGACCTGTACGGGCCGGACACCGACATCCACTCCGGCTCCTTCGGCGGCGCCGTCCCCAACCCGGCCCAGGTCGCGGCCGAGCTGGCCGCCGCCCTGCACGACGCCGACCGCAGGGTCGCGATCCCGGGCTTCTACGACGGCGTCGTCGAGCTGACCGAGCGCGAGCGCGAACTCTTCGCCGAGCTGCCCTTCGACGAGGAGCAGTGGCTGAAGGTCGCCCGGTCGTACGGCACCCGCGGCGAGGCCGGCTACTCCACCCTGGAGCGGATCTGGGCCCGCCCGACCGCCGAGGTCAACGGCATCCGGGGCGGCTACACCGGCCCCGGCGGCAAGACCATCGTCCCCACCTCGGCGCACCTCAAGCTGTCCTTCCGGCTGGTCGCCGGCCAGGAGGTGGAGAAGGTCCGCGACGCGGTGCGGGCCTGGGTGGCCGAGCGGGTGCCCGAGGGCGTCCGGTACGAGCTGGTCTTCCCGGGGGCGACCCGGCCCTGCCTGACCCCGCTGGACCACCCGGCGCTCCAGTCCACCGTCCGCGCGATGGGACGGGCCTTCGAGCAGAAGATCCTCTTCACCCGCGAGGGCGGCTCCGGCCCCGCCGCCGACCTCCAGGACGCACTGGACGCGCCGGTGCTGTTCCTCGGCATCTCGGTGCCCTCGGACGGCTGGCACTCGGTCAACGAGAAGGTCGAACTGGACCTGCTGGCCAAGGGCGTGGAGACCGCCGCGTACCTCTGGGGCGACCTGGCCGAGAACTTCCGGCCGGGGGAATGACCCCCGCTGCGCGCACCATGGCAGCCAGATCACTCATCCGGATGATTCACCACGTGGGGATGGAACAGACGTGAGCACCGTGCCTGAGACCGAGCGCCCGCTGCACCTGGCACTGGCCCGGTCCGGGGTGGACCGGGCGGCCGAGCACCGTTTCGACGAGCCCTGGCTGGCGGCCGCCTGGAGCCACCCGAACACCCGGGTCCTGCCGATCGCCGGCGGCGAGGCGTTCGTGGTCGACACCGCGCAGGGCACCGAACTCGTGCTGCTGCCCTCCTTCGAGGCGCCGCAGACCGGCGACCGGTACTTCCTCGGCACCGACCAGGACGGCGTCTCGTACTTCGCGCTGGCCGGCGAGAGCCTGCCCGGGCGGCTGGACGGCGACGCCCGCCCGGCCGGGCTGCGCGAGGTCGGCGGGCTGCTGTCCGACCGGGACGCCGGGCTGCTGGTGCACGCCGTGGCGCTGGAGCACTGGCACCGGCTGCACAGCTTCTGCTCGCGCTGCGGGCACCCGACCGAGAAGGGCGGCGCCGGGCACGTGCGGCGCTGCACCTCCTGCGCGGCCGAGCACTACCCGCGCACCGACCCGGCGGTGATCATGGTGATCACCGACGAGCAGGACCGCTGCCTGCTCGGCCGCCAGGCGCTGTGGCCGGAGGGCCGCTGGTCGACGCTGGCCGGCTTCGTCGAGCCGGGGGAGTCGATCGAGCAGGCGGTGGTCCGCGAGGTGCAGGAGGAGGCGGGCGTGCGGGTCGGCGAGGTGCGCTACGTCGCCAGCCAGCCGTGGCCGTTCCCGTCCAGCCTGATGCTCGGCTTCACGGGCCGGGCGCTGCCCGGCGGCACCGAGATCACCGTGGACGGCGAGGAGCTGGCCGAGGCACGCTGGTTCTCCCGCGAGGAGCTGCGGGCCGGGATGGAGGCGGGCGAGATCCTGCCGCCGTCCGGCATCTCGATCGCCCGGCACCTGGTCGAGCTCTGGTACGGGGAGCCGCTGCCCTCGGCGGCGCGCTGGTAGTCCCGGAGGCGGGCCGGCGGTCCCGGCCCCGGGACCGGTGGTCCCGGAGACGAGAAAGGGGGCGCGTGGCAAATTCCACGCGCCCCCCGTTTTCTTTCCCATCCCTTCCCGAATTCACCACGACCAGCTGTTCGTGTCCGGACGGGCCAGTTCTGCTACCGGGAGCGGCCGGTACGGGCGCGAAGTCAACCCGCTCGGACGATATTGCCGGAAACGGCTGAAACCGGCTCACCCCGCTCGCTACATTCACGAGGGTGACAATCCCCCGGGGCACCGCCCAATCCCCCAAATACCAGCGCCTCGCCGCCGACCTGCGCCGCCGGATCGCCGAGGGCGAGTTCACCGCCGACGCCGCCCTGCCGGTCGAGAGCGAACTGGAGCGCCAGTACGGCGTCGCCCGCAACACCGTCCGGCTCGCCGTCGACGTCCTGGTCAACGAGGGCCGCCTGGTCCGCCTCCAGGGCAAGGGCACGTACCTGCGCGAGCACCCCGTCCTGGACCACCGCGCCTACGGGCCCGGCCTGACCCCCGCCCCGCGCGACTGCCTCGCCGCGCCCTCCGCCGTCTACCTCGGCGAAGCCGCCGAGGCCGGGCGGGAACTCGGCACCGACTTCGAGATGATGATCGTCCGGGCCCGGGTGGACATCGCCGAACGGCTCGGACTGCGCCCCGGCGAGGCCATCGTGGTCCGCCGCCAGCTGCGGCTGCTCGACCGCGAGCCGTACTCCATCGAGGAGAGCCACTACCGGGCCGGCCTCGCCGCCGGCACCCCGCTGATGGAGCCCGACCCGGTCGAGGGCGGCGACGAGGCGGTGCTCGCCACCCTCGGACGCACCGAGATCGGCGCGGTGGACCACCTGGTCGCGCGGATGCCGGGCCCCGAGGAGGCCCAGTGGTTCCAGGGCGGCCCCGGCGTGCCGCTGATGGTGCAGACCCGCGTCACCTACGACCGGCGCGGGCCCGTACGGGTCATCGAGACCCGCTACTCGGCCGACCGCAGCCGGCTCGTCTACGGCGTCGGCGACCTCGGCGCGCGCACCACCCTGCCCGCGCCCGCCACGCCCGTCGACCCGGCCCGGGCCGACGCGCCGTGACGCGCGCCGGCCCCGACGGCCCGGACCCGCCGAGCCCGTCGGGCCCGGGCTCGGCGGCCCGGACCGCCCGGGCCCGGGTTCCCGGGCTCAGGTCCTACGGGCTCAGGCCGCCAGGGCCTTCTTGACCTGCAACAGGCTCGGGTTCGTCATCACGACCCGCTCGCCCCCGCCGGCCGGCGTCACCAGCACCGTCGGAACGGTCTGGTTGCCGTTGTTCACCGACTCGACGAAGGACGCCGACGCCGGGTCCTCCTCGATGTTGATCTCGGTGTAGCCGATGCCTTCACGGTCCAGCTGGCTCTTGAGTCGGTTGCAGTACCCACACCAGGTCGTGCTGTACATCGTCACGGTGCCGGACATCGAGGGGGCTCCTTCGAAAGAGGGGTGCGTACGGTCTCCGGACGCAACGCCAACCGGACGGCGGGCATTCCGGCGCGCCGTCGACCGTCCCGCGGAGCGATCATCCTGCGATCCGACCGGGCCTGTGGACAACTCCGTCCGCGTTGTCCCACCGGGCTGAGAGGATGGAACGCATGCAGGAAGACCTCTTGAGCGGCAGCCCCTACGACGGCCCCCAGGGCTCCCCCTGGGCCGACCCCGCCACCGCCACGGGCCCGGACGCCGTGCTCGCCGGGCTCGACCCCGAGCAGCGCGCCGTCGCCACCGCCCTGCAGGGCCCCGTCTGCGTCCTGGCCGGCGCCGGCACCGGCAAGACCCGCGCCATCACCCACCGGATCGCCTACGGCGTGCGCAGCGGCGTCTACCACCCCCAACAGGTCCTCGCCGTCACCTTCACCGCCCGCGCCGCCGGCGAGATGCGCGGCCGACTGCGCCAACTCGGCGCCGACGGCGTCCAGGCCCGCACCTTCCACGCCGCCGCCCTGCGCCAGCTCCAGTACTTCTGGCCCCGCGCCGTCGGCGGCCCCGTCCCCCAGCTCCTCGAACGCAAGGTCCAACTCGTCGCCGAGGCGGCCGGCCGCTGCGGCCTGCGCGTCCAGCGCACCGAACTGCGCGACCTCACCGCCGAGATCGAATGGGCCAAGGTCACCCAGATCGCCCCCGAGGACTACCCCGTCGCCGTCGCCAAGTCCGGCCGGGAGGCCCCCCGCGACCCGGCCGAGACCGCCCAGGTCTACCGCGTCTACGAGGAGACCAAGACCCGCCGCGGCAGCATCGACTTCGAGGACGTCCTGCTGCTCACCGCCGCCATCCTGGAGGACCGCCCGGACATCGCCGACCAGGTCCGCTCCCAGTACCGGCACTTCACCGTCGACGAGTACCAGGACGTCTCCCCGCTCCAGCAGCGCCTGCTCGACCAGTGGACCGGCCCCGACGGCGGCGCCAGCCTCTGCGTCGTCGGCGACGCCAGCCAGACCATCTACTCCTTCACCGGCGCCACTCCCGACTACCTGCTCAACTTCCGCAACCGGCACCCCGGGGCGACGGTGGTCAAGCTGGTCCGCGACTACCGCTCCACCCCCCAGGTCGTCCACCTCGCCAACGGGCTGCTCGCCCAGGCCCGCGGCGAGGCCGCCCGGCACCGCCTGGAACTCGTCTCCCAGCGCGAGGCCGGCCCCGACCCCGTCTACACCGAGTACGAGGACGAGCCCACCGAGGCCGAGACCACCGGCCGCCGGATCAGGGAACTGCTCGCCGCCGGGGTGCGCGCCAGCGAGATCGCCGTACTGTTCCGCACCAACGGCCAGTCCGAGGTCTACGAGCAGGCCCTCGCCGACCTCGGCGTCCCCTACCAGCTCAAGGGCGCGGAACGGTTCTTCGAACGCCCCGAGGTCCGGGACGCCGGCGTACTGCTGCGCGGCGCCGCCCGGGCCGCCTCCGACCCGCTCACCGACGACGCCCCCGACCTGGCCGGACAGGTCCGCGCGGTGCTGGCCACCCGCGGCTTCACCGCCGAACCCCCGGCCGGCTCCGGCGCCGTCCGGGACCGCTGGGAGTCGCTCGCCGCCCTCGTCCGACTGGCCGAGGAGTTCGAACGCACCCGCACCGAGGCCGGCCAGGCCACCGACCTCGCCGCCTACGTCGCCGAGCTGGACGCCCGCGCCGCGGCCCAGCACGCCCCCGCCGTCGAAGGCGTCACCCTCGCCTCGCTGCACGCCGCCAAGGGCCTCGAATGGGACGCCGTCTTCCTGGTCGGCCTCACCGAGGGCACCCTGCCGATCATCTACGCCAAGACCGACGAGCAGGTCGAGGAGGAGCGCCGCCTCCTCTACGTCGGCGTCACCCGGGCCCGCAAGCACCTCACCCTCTCCTGGGCGCTCTCCCGCTCCCCGGGCGGCCGGGCCAGCCGCAAACCCAGCCGCTTCCTGGACGGGCTGCGCCCCGGCTCCGCCGCCCCCGGCGCGCGCACCGGCGCGCGCGGCGGGCGAGGGGGCGTCGAGCCCGGCGAACGCTCCGCCGCGCGGCGGGTCCGCGGGCCGGTCAAGTGCCGGGTCTGCGACAAGGTGCTCACCGAGGCCGTCGAGCGCAAGCTGCGCCGCTGCGAGAGCTGCCCGTCCACGATGGACGAGGGGCTGTACGAGCGGCTGCGCGAGTGGCGGGCCCGGCAGGCGAAGAAGCAGGGCGCGCCGGCCTACGTGGTGTTCACCGACGCCACGCTGATGGCGATCGCCGAGGACGTGCCCGCCGGGCGCGGTGAGCTGGCCGCCATCTCCGGGGTCGGGGCCATGAAGCTGGACAAGTACGGGGCGGCCGTGCTCTCGTTGTGTGCGGGGGAGGAGCCCGAGGAGGATCCGGACGACGTCGAGGACGGCGGTTCGGTCGATCCGGCGTGAGCCGGTCCGGGCGCGGTCCATGGGGCCGCTTTCGAGGGCTTTGCAACCCGTTGTGTGACGTGCCGAAGAACTCGCGTGAAAAATAGTTTGCGCCGCGTACCGGGAGCGCAATAGCCTGCCGGAGCGGTCAAGGGGACGCGGTCGCACGGGGTGAAACCTGTGCCGATGCCCCTCGCCCGAGAGCTTCACCGAGACAGACATCCGAACATTCGGAGCCAGGGAGACCAGGCTCCGCGAGACGCCGAGAGGAGGCGAAGACAGTGGGAAACAACATGATCACCAAAATGACTGGCCAGACCGTTGTCGCTGCCTCCCTGCGTGCCGCCCGTCTGCGGGCGCTCGCCGAGCTCGGTGGAACCGGTCTGGGTCTCGACACCACCGGTGTCTCCGTCGCCCCCGTTGTCAGTGGTCTTGGACACACTGATCTGTGCTTCACGGGCAGCAGGAGCGTCGACGGCACCTTTGTCGAGACCGGTCTGTCCCGTGACTGGGCGTCGGTCGGTACGTCGTGCTCCCCGCGCGATGAGCGACCGACCCAGGCACCGAAGGCGGCCGTAGCCGCCGCCATGCATGGCGGCTATGCGCAGGTCATCGGTGCCGAAAACGCCCAGAAGCAGAACGAGCAGCAGATCAACCAGGCCAAGGCCGCCTTCGCGGGCGCCATGGCCATCCGGATGCAGGCCTTCCGCGGCCCTGAACCCTGGAGAGAACGAACCTGAGCCAGCCTCAGGTCGGCACCTCCAGGGCCGCGGAACCCGTCACACCGGGATCCGCGGCCCTTCTGTTTTGTCCGGTACGCAAGACCACCCAGGCCCTCCGGGGCCTCCGGCCCAGCACCACCAGTCCCCTGGGCCGGAACCACTGAGAAAAGACGAGGAAGACGCCCACAGTGTCCACGGTCATCACACCGCCCACCCCGTCCGTACCGCCGACAAGCCAGATCACCAAGGCCGACCAGGCCGACCCCCCGGAGGTTCCTTCCATGCAGCTCAGCTCGATCGAGCAGGCCGAGTCCCTCGGTCTCCCCATCCCCTGCCGCGCCTTCGACCCCGAGGTCTTCTTCGCCGAGACGCCGGCCGACGTCGAGTACGCGAAGTCCCTCTGTGGCACCTGCCCGGTGAAGGACGCCTGCCTGGCCGGCGCCCTGGAGCGGCGTGAGCCGTGGGGCGTCTGGGGTGGCGAGCTCTTCGTCCAGGGCGTCGTGGTGGCCCGCAAGCGTCCCCGTGGCCGTCCGCGCAAGACCGAGGTCATGGCGTGAACCCCGCCCACGAGCCCAGGGCCGTCCGCCGGGGAGAGCAGCCCCCGCTGGACAGCGCCCTCCGCCGTTCCGTGCGGATCGCCGCCGCCAAGGCCGACGCCGCAGCCCGCATCCCGTTCCCGAGCAAGCACCACGAGCAGGACCACGACATGAACCCCGCCGCCGTCGATCCCACCGCCCGCGCCGAGCAGGCCACCGAACGTCAGACCCAGAACAGGATCCTCGAGATGCAACTCCTCCACGAATCCCTGGCCCGTGCCCATATGCAAGACAGGCTGCACGAGGCCGAGAACCAACGGCTCGTCACCCGGGTCGTTCGGGCCCGCAGGCTCCGGCAGCGGGCCGAGCGGGCCTCGATGCGGGCCCGCAAGGCGATCGCCGTCGCGCTGATGTAGCGCGCCGCTACGTGGGCCCCTCCTCCGAGGGCCCTCGCCGGACTCCGGTCCACCCCCGTCGTGCCGCAGGCCGCTCCCCGTCGTCGGGGAGCGGCCTGCGGCCGTTGGCGCGGTGCCGGGGGTCAGTCCTTGCGGACCCGGGCGGACCCGCCGGAGCGCTCGCGGGCCGGTCCGGCCGGCCGGGTCGGCTGTGCGGCCTCGGTGGGCTTCGTGGGCGCGGTGGGTTCGGTGGATTCGGTGGGCTTCGCCGGCCGGTGGTCGGCGAACTCCGGCAGCCACTCCAGCATCTCCGCGCGGAACGGCGCCTTGGCTCCCAGCTGGCAGAGCACCCCGATGGTGCTCAGCGTCACCCGGTGGATCAGCAGGTACGCCGGGGGCAGGTTCAGCTGCTTGCCCAGGTTGTAGGCGGGCGAGCGCGGATCGGCGATCCGGGCCGCCTGGGCGCGCATCCAGGCCCGGGTGAAGTGGAAGTTCTCCACCGCGGCCGGCTCGATGATCGGCAGCAGGTAGTCCAGCACCGCGTCCGGGTCCAGCCGGACCGAGGGCTTCACGAAGCCCTCCTCGCGCAGCATCCGGAGCACCCCCGCCGCGTCCCCGGCCAGCGCCATCCGAAGCGACGCCCCGATCGGCGCCGGCAGCCCGCCGGGCAGCCGGTCCACGGTGCCGAAGTCCAGCACGCCCAGCCGCCAACCCGACACCGGGCCGTCGTCCTTCAGCAGCCGGAAGTTGCCCGGGTGCGGGTCCGCGTGCAGCAGACCGGTCCGGGACGGACCGGCGAACAGGAACCGGGCCAGCAATTGCCCGGCGCGGTCCCGCTCCTCCTGGGTGCCGCCCGCGATCACCTCGGCCAGCGGGGTGCCGGCCATCCACTCGGTGACCAGCACCTGGTCCGCCTGGGCCACCACGCCCGGCACCACGATGTCCGGGTCGTTCAGGAACTCCTCGGCGTGCCGGCGCTGGGCCTGCGCCTCCAGCTCGTAGTCCAGCTCCTCCGAGACGCGCTCGCGCAGCTCGGCGATCAGCGGCTTGATGTCCAGCCCGGGGATCAGCGGGCCCAGCAGCCAGGCCACCCGGCTCAGCTGCGAGAGGTCCGCGAGCAGCGCGTCGCCCGCGCCCGGGTACTGCACCTTGACGGCGACCGTGCGGCCGTCGTGCCAGACCGCCCTGTGCACCTGGCCGATCGAAGCGGCGGCCGCGGGCCGGTCGTCGAACTCCCGGAACAGCTCGCGCCAGTCGTCACCGAGCCGCTGGGCGAGCGCGGTGTGCACCTTGGCGGCGGGCATCGGGGGAGCGGCGTCCTGGAGCTTGGTGAGCGCCGCCCGGTACGGCCCGGCGACCTCCTCGGGCAGCGCGGCCTCGAAGACGGACAGCACCTGCCCGAACTTCATCGCCCCGCCCTTGAGTTCGCCGAGGACCTTGAACAGCTGGTCGGCGGTGGCCTGTTGGAGCTCTGCGGTGACCACCTCGGCGGAGCGCCCGCCGATCCGCCTGCCCAGGCCGAGCGTGGCGCGGCCGGCTATCCCCAGCGGCAGGGCGGCGAGCCGTGCCGTGCGGGTCACTGCCTTGCGCGGAAGATCGCTCACCCCGGGCCTCCATTCCCTGGCCCCCCGGTTCCGGGCGGCCGACCATCTCTACGCCATTGTGCCCGCTCCCCGCTACGTGCCCGTCGGAATTCCGCGGGGCGGGGCGGGAGTGGCCGTCCTCTGCGGGGAGTTGAGGGGCTTGGTCGGGGTGGGGCGGGTGGGGGTTTCTGGTGGTTCTGCGCGGGAAGTCGGCTCGGCCGACTTCCCGCGCAGAGGTGAGTTGTGATGTTGCTTGCTTCCCGGGGCCCCCTCCCCCCTCCCCCCACCCACCCTCGCCACCCACCACCCACCACCCGCGACCCACCGCACCCACCCACCGCCCTGCCCACCCACCCGCCTCGTGCCCCGAGTGGTGGCTTCCCCGTTCCCGGTACGGCCCGCGCCCTGCCCGGGGCAGGGCGCGGGCCGTGGGAGGCCTCGTGCCCGCCCCGTGGGGCGTCGACCCCGGTCCGGGGTTGGTCGGGACCGCGGGCTCACCTGGCCATCGGCTCGTCTGGCCGGGTACGTGCCCGCGGTGCCGTGGGAGGCCGGTGGCTGCCGAGCCGTGCAGCCGCCGGGCCTGCTCCCGTCAGTTCGGTCCTGCTCCTCCTGCTCTTCGTGCTCCTCCTTCCCCGCTCCTCACGCCGGCGGCAGCGGCTGCCACAGGCAGCCGCAGTCCGGGTGCCCGCGCAGCCGCAGGCGCCGTGGCATGCCGTCCCCGGCCGAGACCTCGCACCAGCCGTCCACGCTCGGTGGCCGGCCGCCGTCCAGGAACACCTGGACGTGCAGCGCCGCCAAGCCGGCGACCGCCGTCGCCAGCGCCGTGTCACACGCCGGGGTACGGGCCCGGCCGGCGCCTCCGTGGGCCAGCTGGGCCAGGACCCGCGGCCAGGCGGCGTCCTCGTCCTCCCGCCGCAGCACCAGGCAGTGCCCGCAGGCCGACATCCCGGGGATCACCAGTGGCCCGATGACGCCGAACTCCTCGACCACGCCCACGTAGAGGTGCGGGACCCCGGCCCGCAGTAGCAGCCGGGCCTCGTACGTCCCGCCCGCGAAGGCGGCGCTGCCGTCCCGGGGCGCGAGGACCACGAAGTCCGGTGGCGGATCCCCGGGCCGGCGCCGGGGCACCGGCACCGAAGGCCGGCCCGCGGCGCGCTGCACCGCCTCCCGGGCCGCCGTCGAGCGCAGCCGTCCGACGTCCCCGGGCGACAGCCCGGCGGGGGAGCAGTCGCCGGGCCTCACCCGGCCGCCGTCCGCGACCGTGACCGTCCCGGCGCCGCCGGCGGCGAGCACCGCCGCCACGGCGGCGCCGACCCGGCCCGCGCCGCGCACCTCGATCCGGGTGTCGGCCCGGCGGCCCAGGACCGCCGGTGCGGCGCCCGGCCCGGAGTGGACCAGGGAGAGCGAGGCGAGGTCCGGTTCGAGGACGGCCCGCTGCTGCGAGGGGAAGCGGGCCAGTGCCCGGGCGCCGGCCTCCGCGTCGTCCAGCAGGCCGGTCTCCTCCAGCCCGGTGAGCAGGACGTCGGCCGGTTCGCGGCCGAGCCCGAGGCGTTCGCCCTCCTTCAGGAGCTCCGGTCGGTCGCGCGTCCCGTCGAGCAGCGCGAGGAAGTCGCAGAGGGTCTTGTCGGCGTTGCCGAGCACCGCGGCGAACCGGGTGACGGTGCCGAACTGCAGGGTTTCCGAGTCCCGCCAGCTGCGGGACAGCGCGGGCTTGAGGGCGAGGCGCACGACGATCTCCCTTCCGATCGTTTCCGGACGGCTGACCGCAGCTTGCCCCATCGCGGGGGTGTCGTGCGAAAAGTTATCCACAGGGCCGTGCATATGGTCAGGCCATCCGTTCGCACGCCCTGTGGATAACCGGCCATCCTCCCCGGCGTCGGTTTCCGGACACCCGCCGTCGACTTTTCGTTCCCGATCACTCCATGAAAGATTCCGGCCATGGCAGCGGACTTCTGTCCGTGGTACCGGGTAACGTCGTGTGCCATGGCAGCCGAGCGGGACTCCCATCCACCGGCGTCGCGTCGGCGTGCCCGTGCAGCGTCAGGGTCACAGGTCGCGGCGCCGAACACGCGCGGGCGCCCGGACCAGCGGCAGCAGCCGAGGCAGGCCCCGCCGCAGCAGCCGCCCACCGGTGCCGTGCCCTCCGAGGCGCACGACCGCGGCCGGGTCGAGGTGCGGCGCAGCGCCCGCCGCAGCCGTACCGTCTCCGCCTACCGCGAGGGCGACCGCACCGTCGTGCTGATCCCGGCCCGGATGTCGCACGCCGAGGAGCAGCGCTGGGTCGCGCAGATGCTGGAGAAGCTCGCCGCCCAGGAGTCCCGGCGGATCCCCGGCGACGAGGCCCTGATGGCCCGGGCCCGCGACCTGTCGGCCGCCTACCTGGGCGACCGTGCCCGGCCCAGCCAGGTCCGCTGGGTCACCAACCAGAATTCCCGCTGGGGCTCCTGCACCCCCAGCGAGGGCACGATCCGCCTCTCCCACCGCCTCCAGGGCATGCCGGAGTACGTGCTGGACTACGTGCTGCTGCACGAACTGGCGCACCTGCTGGTGCCGGACCACGGTCCGGCGTTCTGGGCCCTGCTGGAGGCCTACCCGCGGACGGAGCGGGCCCGCGGCTACCTGGAGGGCGTGGTCTCCGCCGCCCGGCTGCCGCACATCCCCGGCGCGCGGAACGCCGCCCCGAGTCCGACCGGGCCGGATCCGGCGGCCTCCTGCGGCTGAGGCCGCGGCTTCAGGGCCGGGACGGTGCGGGGTGAGCCCGCCGAGGCCGGCCGGTTCGATCGGGGGAACGACGGAAGGGGGCGCGGACCCTGTCGGTCCGCGCCCCCTTCCGGTGTCCCGCCTCAGCTGGTCAGCTGCCGCGCCCGGGCCACCAGGTCGCGCACCGAGTGGTCGGTGAGCTCCGGCAGCCGGTCGTAGTCGAACCAGCGCAGGTCCAGCGACTCCTCGCTGATCAGCGCCTGCGCGCCGGCCGGGGCCAGCGCGATGTACTGGACGTCCAGGTGGGTGTTCTCCGGCCGGTCCTTGCCGGTGCAGCGGACGAGGTGCCGGTCCAGCTTGACCGGCGCCGGGGCGCCGCCGCTCTCCAGCAGCACCAGGTCGGGGATGCCGGACTCCTCGACGGCCTCGCGCAGCGCGGCCGAGGCGAGGTCACGGTCGCCGGGCTCGCAGTGCCCGCCCATCTGGAGCCACATGCCGACCTTGGGGTGCAGGGTGAGCAGCACCCGCCCGGCGGCCGCGTCGACGACCGCCGCGCTCGCCGTGATGTGCGCGGGCAGGCAGGAGCGGTAGAGGCCCTCCGGCTGCGCGGCGAGGTGCTCCAGGTAGTCGAGCCGCAGCCGCTCCTGGTCCTGGTCGGCGGGCCGCCACCCGGTCAGCGTGCGGACGGCGTCCGCGTGCAGGCCGGTGGCGGGGGTCGCGGCGCCGGGGGCCCCGGTGGCGGACGTCTCGGTGGCCGTCATGCGGTGGGCTCGCCCTTTCCGTCGGTGCCGTCCTCGTCGTCCTTCGGCCGCTCGTCCTTCTTGGTGAGGTCGGGCTTGCCGGCCGCGGCCTCGCCGAGCAGCTTGTCGAAGGCGTCGAAGTCGATGCCGCCCTCCAGGTCGTCGGCGGAGCCCCGGTGCACGAAGGCGTCCGGGTCGTCCAGGTCGGCGGCGGTGGGCAGCATGTCCGGGTGCTCCCAGAGCGCGTCGCGGCCCTCGATGCCGCGGGCGTCGGCGAGCAGCGCCCAGAGCCGGGAGGCGTCGCGCAGCCGGCGCGGGCGCAGTTCCAGGCCGACGAGGGTGGCGAAGGTCTGCTCGGCGGGCCCGCCGGCCGCGCGGCGGCGGCGGACGGTCTCGCGCAGCGCGCCGGCCTGCGGCAGGTGCGGGGCGGCGGCGGCGTGCACGACGGCGTCGACCCAGCCCTCGACCAGTGCGAGGGCGGTCTCCAGGCGGGCGAGCGCGGCCTTCTGCTCGGGGGTGTCCTCGGGCTGGAGCAGGCCGCCGGCCAGCGCCTCCTGGAGGGCCTCGGGGTTGGTCGGGTCGAGCTGGCCGGCCAGCTCCTCCATCCGGGAGGTGTCGACCTTGATGCCGCGGGCGTAGGCCTCGACGGCGCCCAGCAGGTGGGCCCGCAGCCACGGCACGTGGGCGAAGAGCCGCTGGTGGGCGGCCTCGCGCAGGGCGAGGTAGAGGCGGACCTCGTCGGCGGGCACGCTCAGGCCCTCGCCGAACTCGGCGACGTTCTGCGGCAGCAGCGCGGCCTTGCCGGCCGGGGCGAGCGGCAGGCCGACGTCGGCGGAGCCGACCACCTCGCCGGCGAGCGCGCCGAGCGCCTGGCCGATCTGGGTGCCGAACATGGCGCCGCCCATCGAGCGCATCACGCCCATCAGCGGGCCGGCCATGGCCTGCATCTCCTCGGGCAGGACGCCGCCCATGGCGTTGCCGACCCGCTCGGCGACCGGGTCCACCAGGTCCTTCCAGACCGGGAGGGTGGCCTCGATCCACTCGGCGCGGCTCCAGGCGACGGCGGTGCCGGCGCCGGAGGGGAACTCGGTGGAGCCGTCGAGCCACAGGTCGGCCAGGCGGACGGCCTCGACGACGGCGGACCGCTCGGCCGCACTGACCGAGCGGTCCTTGCTCTTGCCCTCGGCGGGCTCGGCGACCACGGTCTGGCGGGCGATGTTGGTGGCGAGGTCCCAGTTCACCGGGCCGCCCTCGAACGAGAGCATCTGGCCGAGCTGCTGGAAGGCGGCGCCGAGGTCGCCCGGGTTCATGCCGCCGAACATCGCGGCGAAGGGGTTGTCGGCCCCTGCGCCGCCGGGGCCGCCCGGGGCGCCGGGCATGCCGAACATCGCGCCGAAGGGGTTGCCGCCGCCGAAGCCGAACGGCTGGGGACCGTCGCCGGACTGCTCCTGGTCCTTCTTCTTCTGCGCGTCGTCGGGCTTGGCCTTGCCGTCCTCGGGCTCCTCGGGAGGAACGCCGAATCCGAAGGGAAGGTCGCTCACGGGGTCCTCGATCCGGTCGGCCGTCATGCGGGTGTGGCGGGAAAGTCTGCGCCCGGGGCGGCGGCGGAGTGGGGGACTCGGGGACGGCTCCCGCGCGGCAGGCCCGCGCCGGGTGCACCGCCGGGCCTTCGCCTCGGGCAGGATGGGCGTACGTGACACACGTCCGTACGCACATAAAGCTAACCGTGGAGGATGGCCGGTGAGTTCCCCGCCCTCGGACGTTCGCTCTGGGCTGACCGGAGGAGAGGAGGCGTCGGACACCACGGCGTCGCCGCCTCCAGCCTACGGCGGACGGCCGCTGACCGTGGCGGTCACCGGCGCCGCGGGTGTCCTCGGCGAGCGGGTGGCCGCCCGGCTGGTGGCGTCCCCGCACGTACGGAAGGTCCTCGCGGTGGACGACCGGCGCGGCGAGGTGCCGGGCGTCCAGTGGCGGGTGCTCGACGTGCGCGACCCGGCGGTGGCCGAGCGGCTGGCCGGGGTCGACGTGGTGGTGCACCTGGCGATGGACTTCGGCATGGAGTCCGACGCCCGGGCCCGCAGCGCCTACAACGTGCGCGGCGCCCAGACGGTGCTGACCGCGGCCGCGGCCGCCGGGGTGCACCGGGTGGTGCTGTGCACCTCGGCGATGGTCTACGGCGCGCTGGCCGACAACGAGGTGCCGCTGGCGGAGGACTCCGAGCTGCGGGCCACCGAGGAGGCCTCGCTGGTCGGGGACCTGCTGGAGATCGAGCGGCTGGCCCGCCGGGCGCCGCGTGCCCACCCGGGCCTCCAGGTGACGGTGCTGCGCCCGGCCGTGGTGGTGGGCCCCGGCGTGGACACCGTGCTGACCCGGCACTTCGAGGCGCCCCGGCTGCTGGTGGTGGCCGGTTCCCGGCCGTGCTGGCAGTTCTGCCACGTGGACGACCTGGCGGCGGCGCTGGAGTACGCGGCGCTGGGCCTGGTCGAGGGCGAGGTGACGGTCGGCTGCGACGGCTGGCTGGAGCAGGAGGACGTCGAGCGGCTGTCCGGAATCCGGCGGATGGAGCTGCCGGCCTCGCTGGCGCTCGGCACGGCGGCGCGGCTGCACCGGCTGGGCCTGACCCCGGCCCCGGCCGGGGACCTCGCGTACACGATGTACCCGTGGGTGGTGTCCGGCAGCCGGCTGCACGAGGCGGGCTGGCGTCCGGCGCACACCAACGAGCAGGTGCTGGCCGAGCTGCTGGAGCAGGTGTCCGGCAAGCACGCGGTGGCCGGGCGCCGGCTGGGCGGCAAGGAGGCGGCGACCAGCCTGGGGGCGGCCGGGGCGACGGTGGCGCTGGTCGGTACGGCGGCGCTGGTGCGCCGGGCCCGCAAGCGGCGGCGGTTCTGACCGGCCGAGGGAGTCGGTCGGCAGGCGGCGCTTCTCACGATGCGAAATCCCCTCGTCGTGATGCGGAAGACTCTTGCCCCGGACCGTCCCGGATGGGCAATCATGGGGTCATGTCCGAGAACCACGACCCCATCCGGCTGCTGGCCGTCCGCGACACGCCGCTCTCGCTGGACGAGGTGTACGAGGCGGTCGGCGACGACGCGGCCGGCGGCACCACCGTCTTCGTCGGGACGGTCCGGGACCACGACGGCGGCAGGTCGGTCTCCGTGCTGGAGTACAGCTGCCACCCCACCGCCGAGCGGGAGATGCGCCGGATCGCCGAGAAGGTGGTCGCGGACTTCCCGGTCCGGGCGCTCGCCGCGGTCCACCGGGTGGGCCGGCTGGGGATCACCGACAAGGCCGTGATCGTCGCCGTCTCCTGCGCCCACCGCGGCGAGTCCTTCGCGGCCGCCCGCCGGCTGATCGACGACCTCAAGCACGAGGTGCCGATCTGGAAGCACCAGGTCTTCGCCGACGGCGAGGAGGAGTGGGTCGGGGCCGGCGGCTGCTGAGAACGGTCGCGGTGCGCCGGAACCGAGAGGCACGACTCGCGCGTCCGTCGGGTCAGGCGCGCCGGGCTCTCACTCCAACGGGTCCGCGGCGGCGCTCCGAATACTCCCTGGAAGTGAGCCGATCGGCCGTCCCGTAACCCGGACGGCGCCGGCCGCGTTGTCCGCCGGAGTGGTTAATCTGCTCATAGACACGACGAGCTGGGAGTACTGGTATGGGTGCGCTCGCCTGGCTGATCATTCCGGGTGTCGCCGGCATCGCCGCCGGCCTCTGGGCGGTGTGGGCCCAGCGGGAGCCGCGGGCGACCGGGGATCCGGCCTCACTCGCCGAGCACCGGCGCTTCATGGCCGCCATGGAGCGCACCACCGCGGGCACCGCCGCCCCCGGTGAGGGCTCCGGCAGGTAGCCCGGCGGGCGTCCTTTCGGGCGCGTCCCGTACTGTCGAGGCATGCCACGCCGCTCCGCGACGATGCTCGCTGCCACCCTGCTGCTCATAGCGCTGCTCTGCGTCTCGGTGCTGATGAAGGTGCCGTACACGGAGATGAGCCCGGGGCCGACGTACAACACGCTCGGCAGCCAGGGCGGCAAGCCGGTGATCAGCATCAGCGGGCACGAGTCGTACCCGACGAGCGGTCACCTCAACATGACCACCGTCCAGGTCACCGGGGCCAAGTACGAGCCCAGCCTGGTCAACGCGGTGGTCGGCTGGCTGCGGGACGACGTGCTGGTGGTGCCGCACGACAACGTCTACCCCAAGGGGCAGTCGGACGCGGAGGCCAAGAAGCAGAACGCCGAGGAGTTCGCCTCCTCCGAGGACAGCGCCCGCACCGCGGCGCTCAAGCAGCTGGGCATCCCGGTCGGCAGCGAGCTGATCGTGAAGTCGGTCACCGCGGGCGCCCCGGCCGAGGGCCGGCTGCACGCGGGCGACCAGATCGTGGCCGTGGACGGCGTGCCGGCCGGCTCGGTCGACCAGGTCGTCGCGGCCGTCACCAAGCACAAGCCGGGCGAGTCGGCGGTCTTCACCGTCGTGCCGCGGGTCAAGGACGCGAACGGCGCCGCCGCGGCGGGCGGGAAGACCGACGTCACCGTCCCGACCGTCCGGGCCAAGGACCTCGACCCGAAGGCCCCGGCCGAGCGGGCCGAGCTCGCCGTGGTGGGCATCGGCACCGGGATCCGGCACACCTACCCGTTCCAGATCGACATCGGCCTGCAGGACGTCGGCGGCCCGAGCGCCGGCCTGATGTTCTCGCTCGGGATCATCGACAAGCTCACCCCGGGCGGCGACCTCACCGGCGGCAGGTTCGTGGCCGGCACCGGGACCATCGACGACGACGGCAAGGTCGGCCCGATCGGCGGCATCTCGATGAAGCTGATCGCCGCCCGGGACGCCGGCGCCGAGTACTTCTTCACCCCGTCCTCGAACTGCGCCGAGGCGGGCAAGAACGTCCCGTCCGGGCTGACCCTGATCAAGACGGACACGCTGGACGGCGCGCTGAAGTCACTGGAGCAGGTCCGCTCCGGGCAGACCTCCGCGCTGCCGTCCTGCGCGGCCGAGTAGCGGCCGAGTAGCCGCAGAGCGGCCACCAGGGACGGTGGCCGGGGGAGGCGTCAGGCGAAGGTCGCCAGCAGCGCGTCGGTCAGGCCGGGCACCAGGTCGGGGCCGGTCAGCACCTCGCGGGCGACGTCCTTGGAACGCAGCCGCAGGGCGATCTCCTTCTTGCCGTCGCGGAGCACCGCGGCGGTGATCCGCACCTCCTCGCGCTTGGGGTGGTTGGCCACCCACTCGGCGAGCTGGGCGTCGCTGGCACCGCGCGGGCGGGACTGCTCGGCGCCCGGCGGCAGCATCAGGCGCTCGACGACCAGGGCGCAGCCGGCCACGGAGTCGGGCCAGGCGATGGTGCCGAGGAACTTGTCGAGCTCCATGCCGGCCGGCAGCTCGTCCTGCTCGATCGGGGTCAGCCCGGCCTGGTCGCCCTCGGCGAGGCCGAGCTGCTTGGCGATCTTCGGGTTGGCCTTGCGCAGGGCGGCGCTGTCCACCAGGGCGAACAGCCGGGCGGGGAGGTCCCAGCCGAGGGTGGCGGCGTACTCGTCGATCTCCAGCGCGGCCCGGGTCAGCGGGGTGGCGGCCGGGAGCTTGGAGACGTCGTCGGGGGAGTTGTTCAGATCAGACGCGTCGGACATGCCTCAATCCTCACACGCCGGGCGGGCGGCGCTCGCCGGACGGTGCGCCGGAGGGCGGCGGGGAGGGCGGTCGGGAGGACGGCGGGGAGGCGGCCGGCCGCGGGCGGATGTCGTAACCGTCTGCTAACGGTGGGAACTCGGCCAAAGCCTGGTTAAGTTTCTCTGACGACCGGACCCATTCAGACGACACAGCCGAGGTGCCACCGTGGTCTTCCAGATGCCCGAACGCTCAGGGCCGGGTTTCCGGCGCAGGGTAGGCCCGCCCTCCCGGCGGGCGCGGGTGGCCCTGCTGACCCTGGGCGTGCTCGCGGTGCTCTTCCTGCTGTTCGTCATGTTCGCGGGCTTCTGGACGGACTGGCTGTGGTTCAGGTCGGTCCACTTCTCCTCGGTCTTCACCACCCAGCTGTGGACGAAGGTCGGCCTGTTCGCGGTGTTCGGCGTGCTGATGGCGGTGATCGTCGGCTTCAACATCTGGTTGGCGCACCGGCTGCGGCCGCCGCTGTCGGCGATGTCGGTGGAGCAGCAGAGCCTCGACCGCTACCGGGCCGGGCTGGCGCCGTTCAAGCGCTGGGCGCTGATCGGGATCTCGCTGGTGATCGGCCTGGTGGCCGGGGCCGCGGCCTCCGGGCAGTGGCGGACCTGGCTGATGTGGACGAACTCGACCTCCTTCGGTGAGAAGGACTCCCAGTTCGGCATGGACGTCTCGTTCTACGCCTTCGACCTGCCGTTCTACGAGTTCGTGCTGGGCTTCGCGTTCAGCGCGGTGATCGTCTCGCTGCTGACCTCGGCGCTGGTGCACTACCTGTACGGCGGGCTGCGGCTCCAGGGCCCGGGGCGCCGGGCGAGCGCGGGCGCGCAGGGGCACCTGGCGGTGCTGCTGGGCGTGTTCGTGCTGCTGAAGGCCGTCGCGTACTGGCTGGACCGGTACGCGCTGGCGGTGAAGACCGGTGCCTACAAGGGCGTCTCCGGCTGGACCGGCCTGCGCTACGTGGACGCCAACGCGTTCCTGCCGGCCAAGACCATCCTGTTCTTCGTCGCGATCATCTGCGCGGTGCTGTTCTTCCTGACCCCGATCCGCCGCACCTGGGCCCCGGCCCTGATCGGCCTGGGGCTGATGGTGCTGTCGGCGGTGCTGATCGGCGGGCTGTACCCGGCGATCGTGCAGCAGTTCCAGGTCAAGCCGAACGAGCAGGCCAAGGAGACGCCGTACATCCAGAAGAACATCGACGCCACCCGCCAGGCGTACGGGATCGCGGACGCGCAGACCACCCAGTACACCCCGCAGGGCACCACCAACGCCGAGGCGCTCAAGCCGGACGCGCAGACCGTCGCGGACATCCGGCTGCTGGACCCGAACGTGGTCTCGCCGGCGTTCCAGTCGCTGGAGCAGCAGCGCAACTACTACGCCTTCCCGAACACGCTGGACGTGGACCGCTACGGCACCGGGCAGGGCAAGCAGGACAGCGTGATCGGCCTGCGCGAGCTCGACCTGAACGGCGTGCAGCGCAACTGGATCAACGACCACTTCAAGTACACCCACGGCTACGGCGCGGTGGCCGCCAAGGGCAACCAGGTCGACGACAAGGGCCAGCCGGTGTTCACCGAGTCGGGCCTGCCGGCCACCGGCACGCTGGGCGACTACCAGCAGCGGATCTACTACGGCGAGAAGACCACCACGTACTCGATCGTCGGCGGCGCGAACAAGGAGATCGACTACACCGATCCCAAGACTGGCCAGAACGCCGAGTACACCTACTCCGGCGGCAGCGGGGTCTCGCTGGACAACCCGCTGACCCGGGCCGCGTACGCGGTGCGCTTCGCCGAGCCGCAGATCCTCTACGCGGGGGCGATCACCGACGGCGCCAAGGTGATCTACAACCGGACGCCGAAGGAGCGGGTGGAGAAGGTCGCCCCGTGGCTGTCGATCGACGCCGACCCGTACCCGGTGGTGCAGGACGGCCGGGTGGTGTGGGTGCTGGACGGCTACACCACCTCGGACGGCTTCCCGTTCTCCTCGAAGACGACGCTGGGCGCCGCCACCAAGGACTCGCTGACCAACCAGCGCGGTGAGCTGCTGACCGTCGCCAACCAGGTCAACTACATCCGCAACTCGGTCAAGGCCACGGTGGACGCCTTCACCGGCGAGGTGAAGCTCTACCAGTGGGACGAGAAGGACCCGGTCCTGAAGACCTGGATGAAGGCCTTCCCGGGCACCGTCGAGCCGAAGGCGGACATCCCGCAGACTCTGCTGCCGCACCTGCGCTACCCGCAGGACATGTTCAAGGTGCAGCGCGACCTGCTCGGCCAGTACCACGTGACCGACGCCAACTCCTTCTTCAACGGCAGTGACATCTGGCAGGTCCCGGTGGACCCGACCAGCGACACCAAGCAGGTCCAGCCGCCGTACTACGTGACGGTGCGGATGCCGGACACCGACACCGCGAGCTTCTCGCTCACCAGCACCTTCGTGCCCAACCAGCGGCCCAACCTGGCGGCCTTCATGGCCGTCAACGCGGACCCGGGCGACGACTACGGGAAGATCCGCGTCCTGAAGATGACCGGCGAGAGCGGCGCCCCCGGCCCCGGCCTGGTGCAGTCGAAGTTCAACTCCCGCCAGGAGGTGGCCAACCAGATCTTCGCGCTGAAGAGCGGCGGTGACGCGGAGCTGGAGTACGGCAACCTGCTGACCCTGCCGGTCGGCGGCGGGCTGCTCAACATCGAGCCGGTGTACGTGCGCGGACGCGGGGCCAAGTACCCGACGATGCAGAAGGTCCTGGCGGTGTACGGGGACGACAACGTGGCGTTCGAGGACACCCTGGAGGCCGCGCTGAAGAAGGTGTTCGGCGGGGCGGCCCCGTCGACCACCCCGACCGTGCCGTCCACTCCGGGCACCGGGACGACTCCGACCACCCCGACCGCGCCCGCCACGCCGGCGCCGGGCGGGACGATCTCGCCGGAGCTCCAGAAGGCGCTCTCGGACGCGGAGAAGGCGTACAGCGACAGCCAGACCGCGTTCAAGAACGGCGACTGGGTGGCCTACGGCAACGCCCAGAAGGCGCTCGGCGACGCCCTGAAGGCCGCCGAGGCGGCCCGCGGCGGCAGCCCGGCGCCCGCCCCGTCCGGTACCCCCGCCCCGGGTGCCACGGGCGGCGGAGCGCCCAGCCCGCAGCCGTAGCCGCTGAGCTGCGGCAACCGTTTTCCGTTCCACCCCGCGTCCGTGCTAAGGTTCAACTACCGACGCGGGGTGGAGCAGCTCGGTAGCTCGCTGGGCTCATAACCCAGAGGTCGCAGGTTCAAATCCTGTCCCCGCTACAAAGGCCAGAGGCCCGGAGGATCCTTCCTCCGGGCCTCTGGTGTTTCCCCGCCGTTCCGTTCGCCCGCCGTCCCGCGGCGTTCTCGTCCCGAAGCGGCGGGAACCGCTCCGGTACTATCGACCGTCGCCAAGGAGGACGGCAGCGGGGTTTGTGAGGTTGAAGTGTCGGGAAATCGACAAAGCGCCGAAGCAATTTCGTCGGCTTCGGGTCGGCCCCGCCGGAATTCGGCCGGGGCAGGTGTACGCGGGTACTGGGTGATGCGACGATGGGACACATGGGGGACGGTGCACGGCCGCTGACCGGCCGTCGGGTCCGGCGCCTCTCCTGGGAGTCCCCCCGGTCGCGGGCCGGGGCACGATGCCGCGACACTCTGGGGGAGCGGGAGTCGGCATGAGGCTGATCGGCAAGTCAGGCGCCAGGTCCTCGGCGGCCGCCGAGGCGGACACCGACGCCTGGGCGGAGAGCACCGCCAGCCGCCCCGGAGCCCTGCCCGCCCAGCGCACCAGTGGACTGTCCGAACGCCCCCCGACCGCGGGCTACGGGCCCGACAGCCTGGTCCACGTGTCGACCGGTCAGTTCGCCGCCGCCGTCGGCGCGTACGGGGAGCAGCCCGGCGGGGAGCAGGCCGCCGGTGCCGCGCTCGACCCGGCCGGCCTCGACTCGACGAGCTTCGAGACCGCCCTCGCCGCCCGCGAGTCCGCCGCCCTGGAGGCCCGCCACCGGCAGGCCGCCGACGACGGCGACCCGGAGGCCGCCGGCCGGCTCGGCACCCTGCTGCTGCGCCGCGGCGAACTGGAGGACGCGGAGCCCTACCTGCGCGCCGCCGCGGCCGCCGGGGTGCGCGCCGCCGCGAACAACCTCGGCGTGCTGCTGCACCAGCAGGGCCACCGGGCCGAGGCCGGCCAGTGGTGGCGCCAGGCGGCCGTGGCGGGCAGCGCGCCGGCCGCGCACGCGCTCGGGCTGCAACTGCGCGACCAGGGCGAGGAGGAGGCCGCCGAGTACTGGCTGCACTTCGCCGCCGACCACGGCCACCCGCTGGGCGCGTACGCCCTGGGCGACCTGATGGAGCACCGGCGGGACGTGCGCGCCGAGCGCTGGTTCAAGGTGTCCGCCGACGCCGGGCACCGGGAGGCCTCCTACCGGCTGGCCCGGATGCGCGAGGCCGCCGGGGACAAGGAGACCGCCGAGACCTGGTACCGCACGGCCGCCGCCCGCAGTCACGCCCGCGCCGCGCTGCGGCTGGGCGTGCTGCTGGAGGAGCGCGCCCGCGCCGACCGGTCGCTGCTGGAGGAGGCGGCCCGCTGGTACCGGCAGGCCGCGCAGAACGGGGAGCCGCGCGCGGCCTGCGCGCTGGGCTTCCTGCTGCGCGACTCCGGGGACCAGGCGGCCGCCGCCGAGTGGTGGCAGGAGGCCGCCGAGGCCGGGGACGGCAACGCCGCCAACGCGCTGGGCGCGCTGCACGCGAGCCGGGGCGAGGCCGCCGCGGCCGAGCGCTGGTACCGCGTGGCGCTGGACGCGGGCGACCAGAACGGCGCCTTCAACCTCGGTCTGCTCTGCGCCGGCACCGGCCGGGAGCAGCAGGCCGAGCAGTGGTACCGGCGGGCCGCGTACGCCGGGCACCGGGAGGCCTGCAACGCGCTGGCCGTGGTGCTGTTGCAGCGCGGCGACGAGTCCGGCGCCCAGCCCTGGTTCTCCAAGGCGGCCGAGGCCGGCAGCGTGGACGGCGCGTTCAACCTCGGCGTGCTGCACGCCGGGCGCGGCGAGCAGCGGCAGGCCCACGAGTGGTACGCGCGGGCCGCGGCCGAGGGGCACGGCGAGGCGGCCCTGCAGCTCGCGGTCGTCCAGGAGCAGCGCGGCAACCTGGCCGGGGCGCTGGAGCGCTACCGGCAGGCGGCGGCCGGCGGTTCGGCCGAGGGCGCGTTCCGGCTGGCCTCGCTGCTGGACCGGCGCGGGGACGCGGATGCCGAGGCCGAGCACTGGTACGCGGTGGCGGCGGACGCCGGGCACCGCCGGGCGCAGGTGCGGATGGGCGTGCGGGCGGCCGAGCGGGGGGCGCTGGAGATCGCCGAGAGCTGGTACCGGCGGGCCGCGGAGGCGGGCAGCCGCAGCGCGGCGTTCAACCTGGGGCTGCTGCTGGCCCGGCAGGACAGCGAGGCCGAGGCGATGCTCTGGTACACCCGGGCCGCAGACGCCGGGCACGGCCGGGCGGCGCTGCGCCTGGCGCTGCTGGCGCTGCGCCGCGGGGAGCCGGTGCACGCGGAGAACTGGTGCCGGCGGGCGATCGACTCCGGGCCGGCCGAGGTGGCCGAGCGGGCCGGGCGTCTGCTGGGCGCGCTGAACGCCGAGCTGAGCGCGTGACTCCTCGGTCAGGGGCGGCAGTTCGGGCATAGGCCGCGGTAGGTGACCTCGGCGGCGGTGACCGTGAAGCCGAAGCGTTCGGCGGCGGGGAGGTCGGCGAGCGGGTCGCCGTGCGGGTGGACGTCGCGGATCGCGCCGCAGCCCGAGCAGATCAGGTGCTGGTGGGCGCGGTGGGCGTTGGGGTCGTAGCGCTTGGCGCGGCCGTCGGTGGTGACCTCCAGGACCTCGCCGAGGCCGACGAGTTCGCCGAGCGTGTTGTAGACGGTGGCGCGGCTGATCTCGGGCAGTCGGGCCGTCGCCCGGGCGTGTACCTCGTCCGCGGTGAGGTGGACGTGGTCGCCGGCCAGGACCTCGGCGACGACCCGGCGTTGCGAGGTCAGTCGCCAGCCTCTTGCGCGCAGTCTCTCCAGCAGGTCGCTCATGCCATCCAGAGTAGGTCAGGCTCCGATACTGGTTCCAGTATTGACTTGGACAAAGTCCAAGTTAGGATCGTGTCATCGAGACCGGATACCGCGGAGGCACTCCCATGACGACCCAGGCCGAGCTGCGCCCGACCCTGACCACGGAGGCGGGTGCCCCCGTCGCCGACAACCAGAACACCGAGACGGCAGGCGTCGGGGGCCCCGCGCTCATACAGGACCAGCTGCTGTTCGAGAAGCTCGCGCACTTCAACCGCGAGCGCATTCCGGAGCGCGTGGTGCACGCCCGCGGGGCCGGCGCGTACGGCACCTTCACCGTGACCGCTGACGTGACGCCCTGGACCCGGGCGGCGTTCCTGTCCGGGGTCGGCAAGCAGACCGAGGTCTTCCTGCGCTTCTCCACCGTGGCGGGCAACCTCGGCGCGGCCGACGCGGTGCGCGACCCGCGCGGCTTCGCGCTGAAGTTCTACACCGAGGAGGGCAACTACGACCTCGTCGGCAACAACACCCCGGTGTTCTTCATCAGGGACGCCATCAAGTTCCCCGACTTCATCCACACCCAGAAGCGGGACCCGTACACCGGCTCCCAGGAGGCGGACAACGTCTGGGACTTCTGGGGCCTGTCGCCCGAGGCCACCCACCAGGTGACCTGGCTGTTCGGCGACCGCGGCATCCCGGCCTCGTACCGGCACATGAACGGCTACGGCTCGCACACCTACCAGTGGCAGAACGAGGCCGGCGAGCACTTCTGGGTCAAGTACCACTTCAAGACCGACCAGGGCATCCGCAACCTCACCCAGGCCGAGGCCAACGCCCTCGCCGGCGAGGACCCGGACAGCCACCAGCGCGACCTGCGCGAGTCGATCGAGCGCGGCGAGTTCCCCAGCTGGACGGTGCAGGTCCAGATCATGCCGGCGGCCGACGCGGCGAACTACCGCTTCAACCCCTTCGACCTGACCAAGGTCTGGCCGCACGCCGACTACCCGCCGATCGAGATCGGGAAGCTGGAGCTCAACCGCAACCCCGACAACGTCTTCGCCGAGGTCGAGCAGTCGGTCTTCTCCCCGGCGCACTTCGTGCCCGGCATCGGCCCGTCCCCGGACAAGATGCTCCAGGGCCGCCTGTTCGCGTACGCCGACGCCCACCGCTACCGGGTCGGCATCAACGCCGACCACCTGCCGGTGAACCGCCCGCACGCCACCGAGGCCCGCACCAACGGCCGGGACGGCGCCCTGTACGACGGCCGCCACGGCCGGCAGAAGAACTACGAGCCGAACAGCTTCGGCGGCCCGGTGCAGACCGGCCGTCCGCTGTGGGCCGCGACCGCCGTCGACGGCCTCACCGGCAACCACGTCACGCCCTCGCACGCCGAGGACGACGACTTCGTGCAGGCCGGCGACCTGTACCGGCTGTTCACCGAGGAGGAGAAGCAGCGCCTGGTCGCCAACCTGGCCGGCTTCATCGCCAAGGTCTCCGCCGACCGCGAGGACATCGTGGAGCGGGCGGTCGACAACTTCCGCAAGGCCGACGCCGACTTCGGGCAGCGGCTGGACGCGGCGGTCCGGGAGCTGCGCAAGCGGTAGCACCGGGCCGGAGAGCGGCGGCCCCCGTGACCGGTTCCCACCGGTCACGGGGGCCGCGCCACGCCTCAGACCGAGAGTCGGCGCAGGGCCTCCTCGTGCAGCAGGCCGTTGGAGGCGACGGCGTCGGCGCCACCCGGGCCGGGGACGCCGTCCAGGCCGGTGAAGCGGCCGCCGGCCTCCTCCACGATGACGCAGTTGGCCGCCATGTCCCACAGCGACAGCTCCGGCTCGGCGGCGATGTCGACGGCGCCCTCGGCGACCATCATGTAGGACCAGAAGTCGCCGTAGGCGCGGGTGCGCCAGCAGGCGCGGGTGAGGTCCAGGAACGGGTCGAGGCGCCCGCGCTCCTCCCAGCCGCTGAGCGAGGAGTACGAGAAGGACGCGTCCTCGATCCGGGAGACGCCGGAGACGTGCAGCCGGGAGGCCTTGGCCAGGCTGCGGCCGCCGAACGCGCCCAGGCCCTTGGCGGCCCACCAGCGGCGTTGCAGCGCCGGGGCGGACACGATCCCGACCACCGGGCGCTCGACGCCGTCCGGGCCGTCCTCCAGCAGGGCGATCAGGGTGGCCCAGACCGGGACGCCGCGGATGTAGTTCTTGGTGCCGTCGATCGGGTCGATCACCCAGCGGCGCGGGCCCGACCCCTGGAGACCGAACTCCTCGCCGAGGACGGCGTCGCGCGGGCGGGCGCGCTGCAGCACGCTGCGCACCAGCTCCTCGGCGGCCTTGTCGGCGTCGCTCACCGGGGTGAGGTCGGGCTTGGTCTCGATCTTCAGGTCGAGGGCGCGGAAGCGCTCCAGGGTGACCGAGTCGGCCGAGTCGGCGAGGACATGGGCGAGTCGGAGGTCGTCGTGGTAGTCGGCCATGCCGGAAACCCTAGCGAGCCTCCCCCGATCGGCACAGCCGGGCTCGCGGAGCGGGACCGACCGGGACGGATCGGGCCGGGGCCGGATGCGGGCGTGCGGCCGCTCAGTGCGCCGTGCCGCTGAGCTGGAGGCCGATGACGCCGGCGATCACCAGCGAGATCGAGACCAGCTTGAGCACCGAGCTGGTCTCGTTGAGGAAGACCATGCCGTAGATCGCGGTGCCGGCCGCGCCGATGCCCGTCCACACCGCGTAGGCGGGGCCGACCGGCAGGCTCTTCAGGGAGAGGGTGAGCAGGCCGAAGCTGCCGAGGGCGAACACGCAGAAGCTGATGGTGGGCCAGAGCCTGGTGAAGCCCTCGCTGAGCTTGAGGTTGATCGCGAAGCCGGTCTCCAGCAGGCCGGCCAGGACCACCAGGGCCCATGCCATCGCGTGCCCTCCCTGTCGATCGACGGTCGGGCCGAGGACGGGCCGACTTTCCTATGATCACCAGGCGGGGCCGCTCCGACACCTCGAACGGGCCACCGACCCCGAGGAGGGGCACGGCGCCCGCGGGCTCAGTCGGCCTCGCCCTCCTTGCTGGCCAGCAGACGGCGCAGCGAGTAGAGCCGGGCGGCATCGGCGTGGCCGTCCTCGACCCAGGCGTCCAGGGCGCAGTCCGGCTCGTCGTGGCTGCACGCGCGCGGGCAGTCGACGGTACCGGGCTCCAGGTCGGGGAAGGCGTGGATGACCCGGGACGGGTCGATGTGCGAGAGGCCGAAGGACCGGAAGCCGGGGGTGTCGATCACCCAGCCGGGATCCAGCGCCTTCTTCGAGCCCGGCTTGGCGCCGGGCGGCGGCGGCAGCCGCAGCGCCAGGGCGGAGACGGTGGTGTGCCGGCCGCGGCCGGTGACCGCGTTGACCCGCCCGGTCTGCCGCTGGCGGTCCGGGACCAGCGCGTTGACCAGGGTGGTCTTGCCGACACCGGAGTGGCCGATGAACACCGTGGACAGGCCCCGCAGGTGCGCGCGGACGGCCTCGGCGCCGGTGGTCTCCAGCTCGTCGCGGCGGGTGACCACGTAGGTGACGCCCAGTGAGGCGTAGGAGTCCAGCAGCGTCGAGGCCGGGGCGAGGTCCGACTTGGTGAGCACCAGCAGCGGCTCCATGCCCGCGTCGTAGGCCGCCACCAGGCAGCGGTCGATCAGCCGGGGCCGCGGTTCCGGGTCGGCCAGGGCGGTGACGATGGCCAGCTGGTCGGCGTTGGCGACCACGATCCGCTCGTACGGGTCGTCGTCGTCCGCGGTGCGCCGCAGCACGGAGCTGCGCTCCTCGACCCGGACGATCCGGGCCAGGGTGTCGGCGTCCCCGGAGAGGTCGCCGACCAGGTTGACCACGTCGCCGACGACGACGCCCTTGCGGCCCAGCTCGCGGGCCTTCATGGCGACGACCTCGCGCTCCTGCTTCGTCCCCGGGTCGACCAGGCAGGTGATCCGGCCGCGGTCGATGGTCAGCACCATCGCCTCGGCCGCGTCGTCGTGCTTGGGCCGGATCCTGGTCCGCGGCCGGGAGCCCCGGCGGGCCGGGCGGTTGCGGATGTCGTCCTCGTCGGCGTCCTTGCCGTAGCGGCGCATGTGCTCAGTCTCCGCTCAGAGGTCCGCCGCCGCTTCCGCCGCTTCCGCCGCTTCCGGCGCTTCGCCGAGCAGCTCGGCCCACATCCCGGGGAAGTCCGGGAGGGTTTTGGCGGTGGTGGCCACGTTCTCGACCTCCACGCCGGGCACGGCGAGGCCGAGCACGGCCGCGGCGGTGGCGAGGCGGTGGTCCTCGTAGGTGTGGAAGATGCCGCCCCGCAGCGGGCGCGGGCGGATCCGCAGGCCGTCCTCGGTCTCGGTGACGTCGCCGCCCAGGTCGTTGATCTCCTTGGCGAGCGCGGCGAGCCGGTCGGTCTCGTGCAGACGCAGGTGGGCGATGCCGTACAGGTGGGACTCGGAGTCGGCGAGCGCGGCGACGGCGGCGATCACCGGGGTGAGCTCGCCGACGTCGTGCAGGTCCGCCTCGATGCCGTGGATCCGGCCGGTGCCGGTGAACTGGAGGCCCTCGTCGGTGAACTCGCAGGCGCCACCCATCCGGGTGTAGATCTCGCGCAGCTGGTCACCGGGCTGGGTGGTGTGCCGGGGCCAGTCCCGCACGGTGACCCGGCCGCCGGTCACCAGGGCGGCGGCGAAGAACGGCGCGGCGTTGGAGAGGTCCGGCTCGACCACCAGGTCGCGGCCGATCAGGGCGCCGGGGGTGACCCGCCAGACGTCCTTCTCGCCGCCGTCCTCGGGGGCGTCGACCTGGGCGCCGGCGAGGCGCAGCATCTCCACGGTCATCCGGATGTGCGGCAGCGACGGGACCGGGCCGCCGACGTGGCGGACCTCGATGCCGTGGTGGTAGCGGGCGCCGGAGAGCAGCAGGGCGGAGACGAACTGGGATGAGGAGGAGGCGTCCAGCTCGACCGGGCCGCCGTCCAGCGAGCCGGTGCCGTGCACGGTGAGCGGGAAGGCGCCGCGGCCGCCGTCCTCGATCCGGGCGCCGAGCGCGCGCAGGGCGTCGATCACGCCGTGCTGGGGGCGCTCGTAGCAGCGCGGGTCGCCGTCGAAGTGCACCGGGCCGTCGGCGAGGACAGCGAGCGGGGGCAGGAAGCGCATCACGGTGCCGGCGTTGCCGACGTCGACCGAGGCGGGGCCGAGCAGGGCGGGGGCGGGGATGACCCGCCAGGCCTCGCCGCCGCCGGTGCCGCCGGAGTCGTTGTTGACCTTCTCCTCGATGGTGACCCCGAGGGCGCGCAGGCCGTCGGCCATCAGCTGGGAGTCGCGGCTGCGCAGCGGGCGGCGCACCCAGCCCGGCCCGTCGGCGAGTGCCGCCAGCACCAGGGCCCGGTTGGTGACCGACTTGGAGCCGGGGATGGTGACGGTGGCGTCGACGGGGCTGGTCGCGACGGGGGCGGGCCACAGGGTCTCGGTCATGGGGCAAGTCTAGGGGCCGTACGGGAACGGAACGTGACTCGCCCGCTCGCCTCCGGGCGCTCCGGCCCGGTGCCGACGGTCGGCGCTCCGGCGCTCGTGCCTCGCTGGTCGCTTCTCCCTTTCGGCACCGGCGCGCCCTTCGGCTCGGGGCGGGGACTCGCCAGCCCGCCTCCGGTCGCGGCTCGGGGCGGGGACTCGCCCGCTCGCCTCCGGGCACTCCTGCGGCGGGGCGGGCTAGGAGAGCGGCTGGAGCAGCCAGGCGGCGCCGAGGGCGAGGCAGGCGAGGGCGACGAGCAGGAAGACGGTGACCCAGGCGAGGGCGGGGACGTGGGTGAGGCGGGCGAGCTGGTCGGCGTCGGAGTCGCGGGCCCAGCCGATCCGGCGCTGGTGCTGGAGCTCCAGGACGGGGCGGACGGCGCCGAGGAGCAGGAACCAGCAGCCGAGGTAGGCGAAACCCGCCTGGACCTCGGCGCTGCCGAACCAGGAGACCAGGAAGAAGGCGCCGCCGGCGACCAGCACGGTGAGGAAGCCGAAGGCGTTGCGGATGCGCAGCAGCAGGGCGAGCAGCAGCACGATCGCCAGCCAGAGCAGCAGGGTGATCCGGTCGGCGGCGAGCAGGGCGGCGCAGCCGAGGCCGAGCAGGGCGGGGGCGGTGTACCCGGCGGCGGCGGTGAGGACCATGCCGGGGCCGGTGGGGCGGCCGTAGGAGAGGGTGAGCCCCGAGGTGTCCGAGTGCAGCCGGATGCCGGCCAGCTTGCGGCCGGTGGCCAGGGCGATCAGGCCGTGGCCGCCCTCGTGGGCGATGGTCACGGCGTTGCGGGCGACGTGCCAGAGCGGGCGGGCCAGGACGGTGAGCAGGGCGGCGGCGCCGGTGGCCAGGACCAGCCAGCCGGGTGGGGCGGTCTGGGTGCCGGTCACCTGGTTCCACAGGTCGCCGAAGGTCTGGTGGTTCGCGTTCATCGGTGTCTCTCCGCCTCCGTCCGCCGCACTGGGCCGTCTCGTCGGGCCGTCGCGTTGGGCCGTTCGGGGCAGCCTCCCATGCGGGGGACGGGCGGGAGGGGGCGGGCGGTTCTGGTCCGGGGACGGACAGGTGCGGAGGACCGGTGGCATGGCAAGCTGGCCCGCATGTGCGGTCGGTTCGCAGCCAGCAGCAAGCCCGAGGACGTCGTCGAGCTCTTCGGGGTCGAGCACTGGGATCCCGCGGAGACCCTGGACCCGAACTGGAACGTCGCGCCGACCGACAGCGCCTTCGTGGTGCTGGAGCGGCTGGGCAGGGAGCGGCCGGAGCCGGTGCGGCAGCTGCGGGTGCTGCGCTGGGGGCTGGTGCCGCAGTGGTCGAACTCCGCCGAGACGGCGGTGAAGATGATCAACGCCCGGTCGGACACGGTGCACGAGAAGCCCTCGTACCGGCAGGCCTTCGCCGCGCGCCGGTGCATCCTGCCGGTGGACGGCTACTACGAGTGGCAGACGGTGCCGGGGGAGCGCGGCAGGGCGCGCAAGAAGCCGTACTTCGTCTCCCGGGCGGACGGCAGCCCGCTGGCGCTGGCCGGACTGTACGAGTTCTGGCGCAACCGGGCGGTGCCGCCGGGGCATCCGGAGGCCTGGCTGGTGACGTTCACCGTCGTCACCACGGACGCCGAGGAGGCGCTGGCGCCGATCCACGAGCGGATGCCGCTGTTCCTGGACCGGCGGGACTGGGACGAGTGGCTGGACCCTCGGCTGACCGACCCGGACGCGGTGCGCCGGCTGCTGACGCCCCCGCCGCCGGGCGCGCTGCTGGCCACCCCGGTGTCGCCGGCGGTCGGCAGCATCCGCAACAACGGCCCGGAGCTCAAGGAGCCGTGGGCCGAGGCCGAGTACGAGACCACCCTGTTCTGAACACTCCTGGAGTCACCGCGATGAGCACCACCGAACTCGTCCCCACCGAGGCCGGGGAGGCCCGGATCAGCTACCACCGGGCCGCGCGGCCGCGGGCCGTGCTGGCGCTCGGCCACGGTGCGGGCGGCGGGATCGAGGCCCGGGACCTGGTGGCGCTGGCCGGGCGGCTGCCGGACCGGGGGATCACCGTGGCGCTGGTCGAGCAGCCCTGGCGGGTGGCCGGCCGGAAGCTCGGCCCGGCGCCGAGGACGCTGGACCTGGGCTGGCGGCCGGTGGCCGAGCGGCTGGCCGGGCAGGGGCTGCCGCTGGTGGTGGGCGGGCGCAGCGCCGGGGCGCGGGTGGCCTGCCGGATGGGCGCGGCGACCGGGGCGGTCGGGGTGGTGGCGCTGGCGTTCCCGCTGCACCCGCCGGGCAAGCCGGAGAAGAGCCGGGCCGGGGAGCTGCTGGAGTCCGGGCTGCCGACGCTGGTGGTGCAGAGCGCGGCGGACCCGTTCGGCGGGCCGGCGGAGTTCCCGGAGCTGCCGGCCGGGCACGAGCTGGTGGCGGTGCCGTACGGCAGCCACGGCTTCGAGGTGCCCAAGCGGGCGCCGATCGGGCAGCAGGAGGTGCTGGACCTGATCTGTTCGTCGGTGGGGGACTGGGTGCTGGGGCTGGTGTGAGGCCGTGAGCGGGGAGTCTCCACTCGATCACTCGTGCGAGTGAATGCCTGGTGCGGCCGGGAATGCGGGCCGGGTCCGGGTGGTTGTCGTGTCCGTCAGCACGAGTCACCGGTGAGAGGCAGGGCAGATGGGTTCGATCGCGTGCCCCGAACGACCTGAGGAGCGCGAGGCCACCACGGCGTTCGCCCCCTCCTGGTCGGAGTGGCTCGACGCGGGCGAGAAGCCCGTCAGCCCGATATCCTCCATTTCTGGGCGGCCCGCCGTGGGCCGTACCCGTCATGCCGAGGAGGTGGGTCCGGTCGTCGGGACCGAGCACGAGGCCGAGCCGGGCCGTGGCCCGGACGAGGCGCTGCCCGCGGGCGAGGCGCTCACCGGTGAGGAGCTGGCCGAGGCGATCGGTGAGGACACCTACCGGGTGTCGGCGGAGGAGAGCGAGGAGGCCCGGCGGGAGCGCTTCGAGCGCGACGCCCTGGGCTACCTGGATCCGATGTACTCGGCGGCGCTGCGCATGACGCGCAACCCGGCCGACGCGGAGGACCTGCTCCAGGAGGCGTTCGCCAAGGCGTACGCGTCCTTCCACCAGTTCCGTGAGGGTACGAACCTCAAGGCCTGGCTGTACCGCATCCTCACCAACACGTTCATCAACTCGTACCGCAAGAAGCAGCGGGAGCCCCAGCGCACCGCGGCGGAGGAGATCGAGGACTGGCAGCTGGCCCGGGCCGAGTCGCACATGTCGACCGGTCTGCGCTCGGCCGAGACCCAGGCGCTCGACCACCTCCCCGACAGCGATGTGAAGGACGCGCTCCAGGCCATCCCGGAGGAATTCCGGATCGCCGTCTATCTCGCGGACGTAGAAGGCTTTGCGTACAAGGAGATCGCGGACATCATGGGTACTCCCATCGGTACGGTGATGTCCCGGCTGCACCGCGGCCGCCGTCAGCTGCGCGGCATGCTGGAGGATTACGCCCGTGAGCGCGGGCTGGTCCCGGCCGGCAGCGGGGCAGGGCAGGAAGCGAAGGGCTCGGGCTCATGAGCTGCGGCGATCCGCACGAAACCGAGTGTGGCGAGGTCCTCGACCACCTCTATGAATTCCTCGACAACGAGATGCCCGAGGGCGACTGCGCGAAGTTGCGGGTGCACTTCGAGGAGTGCTCGCCCTGCCTGAAGCAGTACGGGCTGGAGCAGGCGATCAAGGCGCTGATCAAGCGCTCCTGCGGGTGCGACGACACCCCGACCGACCTGCGCAGCAAGGTGCTGGCCAGGATCGACTCGATCCGGGCCGGGCAGCGTTCGGGCGAGCAGGTGGTGGTCGCGGTGGAGACCACCGTCGAACTGCACACCGAGTCGGCCCGGCCGGCGCCCAAGCCGGGCGGGGCCGCCGAGGCGAAGCCGGCCGGGCGCTCCGGCGCTCCGGTCGAGGCCGGCGCCCAGGTGGAGTGACGGCCCGTCGGGCGGACGCCCGTACGGCGAACCTCTGTACGGCGGTCGGCCGGGCGGTCGACCACCGGGTGCGGTAGTCCGTCGGTCCGCCGGTGAGGGCGGGCCGGACGGTTCGGGCAAGGAGGGCAGCGGCCCCGGGAGTGCGAGCTCCCGGGGCCGCTCCCGTTCCGCCCGGATGCGCCCTCACTCGATCGAGTGAGTTGGCGGTGCGCCAACTGCGCCGTTGCCCCATCATGCGTCCCCGCGCGGGGGTGGCGGCCTATTCTCCTGACGGACACTCACCGTCGGTCCGCCCGACGTGTTGAGGCAACACGGGGTTCGTACGGCGGGGAGGTCGAGATCGCTACCGACTGTGGAGGACCGACCCTGCCGCGAGGGGCGGCGCGCTACCTGGTGGCCGTCCCGGTGGCGGCGCTGTGCTGCCTGGTGCCGCTGCTGCCCGCCGCGGCCGCCCCCGGGGTGCCGCACTGGCTCGGCGCGCCGGTGGACTGGCCCAAGGTCGGGCTGCTGGCCTTCCTGCACGGCTGCTGGGAGTCCCTGGCCCAGGGCCTGCCCACGCCCTGCCTGGTGCTGGTGCGCCGGTTGCTGCGGCGGTCGGCGCTGCCCGAGCGCACACCCGCCCGGCCCGGGGCGAACGCCTTCTTCCCGGTGCTGTTCGCCGGGGTGCTGATGCTCCCGCCCGCCGCCGCCGCCCTGGTGGCCGCCCCGGCCGCGCTGCTCGGCGGACCGAGCGGGCCCGGCTGCCGCCCGCGCCAGCTGTTCAACGGCTCCCAGCTCGCGCTGTGCGCCTTCGCCTCCTCGGTCGCCTTCCACCTGCTGCACGGCCCGCAGCTGCTGCTCGGCTCCCGCTTCCCCGCCGCGTTGCTGCCCGGACTCGCCGCCGTCGCGGTGTTCTGCCTGGTCAACGGGGTGGTGGTGGGCGTGATGCTGGTGTTCAGCGAGGGCCGCCGGCCCCGGGTGCTGCTGCGCGGGGCGCACTCGGCGTGCGGGCTGCCGGTGCTGGTGCACGCGGCCGGCGGGCTGATGGTCGCGGTGCTCTGGCAGGGCCCGTACGGCGCGTTCGCGGCGCTGCTCACGCTGCTGCCGCTGTCCATCTCGGCCTGGGTGTTCGCCCAGGGCCAGCGGGAGCGGGACGCCCACCAGGCCACCGTGCAGTCGCTGGTGCAGGCCGTGGAGATCAAGGACTCCTACACCCGGGGCCACAGCGAACGGGTCGGCCGGGCGTCGGTGCTGATCGCCACTCAGCTCGGCATGGAGGACGAGCGGCTGCGGACCCTGCGCTTCGCCGGCATCCTGCACGACGTCGGCAAGCTCGGGGTGGCCACCGAGCTGCTGCGCAGAAACGGTCCCCTTACCGAGGAGGAGCGCCGGGCGGTGGAGATCCACCCCGTGTACGGGTACGAGCTGGTGCGCGGGATCGACTTCCTCGGCGAGGCGCACGCCGGGATCCTGCACCACCACGAGCGGATGGACGGCCGGGGCTACCCGAGCGGGCTGGCCGGCGAGCAGATCCCCGAGTTCGCCCGGATCATCTCGGTCGCCGACGCCTTCGACTCGATGACCTCCACCCGCTCCTACCGGCGCGGTCGCCCGGTCGGCGAGGCGGTCGCGGAGCTGGAGCGCTGCTCGGGCAGCCAGTTCGACCCGGTGATGGTGCGGGCGCTGATCGACGCGCTGGCCGGGCACGACTGGCAGCCGGTGGTGCACCCCGAGGACTGCATCCAGGCGGTGCCGGACATCCCGCTCGGGGTGCCGGAGCCGGTCCGGGCGGCGCCGGGCCGGGTGCCGACCCAGGGCGGGAGCGTCCCCACGGCCGGGCAGCCGTGAGGCCTCCCGGGCGTGTGGCCCGGGGACGCGCGCCCTGCGGGCGCAGCGCGCGCGCCGTGCACGCGGCGGCCGCCGCCCTGCTGGCGCTCGCGCTGGGCGCGGTCGCGGTGCGCGGGGTCGCGGAGCCCGGGGTCGCACTGGCGTTCACTACGCTGATCGCGCTCGGCGAGTGCGTCCGGATCACCCTTCCGGGGGATCGGGAGCAGGCGCCCATCGGCGCGGCCGGCGCGCTGGCGTACGCCCTGCTCGGGCCGCTGCGCGGGGTGCCGACCGCGCACGGGACGCTCCAGGTGGTCGCGGTGACCGGGACCGGCCTGGTGCTGGCGTGGCTGGCCGGCCTCGTCCTGCCGCGCCGCGTCCTGCCGGACGGCCCCGGGCGCCCGGACCGCCGTCCGGCCTGGGCCGACCCGGCCCGCCGCGACGGCGCCGCCCGCCGGCTGCTCGCCGTGGGCTTCGCCGCCGCCGTCTTCCAGCCGCTCTACAACGGCGGCGCGGTCGACCGCTTCTCGCCCGAGGGCCCGGCGTACGGGGCGTTCCTGACCACCGTCGCCGCGCTGGCCGCGCTCTGCGACGCGACCCTGGCGGCGCTGCTGCGCCGCTCCGGCGGGGGGCCGCGGTTCCCGGCGGCGCTGGAGGACGAGCTGCGCTCGCTGTTCGGCATCGGCTCGGCGATCGTCGCCACCGGGATGCTGGTCAGCCTCGCGGCAGGGGAGGTGGGGCTCTGGGCGCTGCCGCTGTTCTGCAGCCCGCTGCTGCTCGCCCAGGTGTCCTTCCGGCGCGCCGCCGCCGTGCGGGCCACCACCGGGCAGACCATCGCCAGCCTCGCCCGGGCCACCGAGGTGGCCGGCTACACCCCGCACGGGCACGCGCGCAGGGTCGCGGACACGGCGTGCGCGCTGGGCCGCGAGCTGGGTCTGGGCACCCGCGAGCTCGCCCTGTTGGAGTACGCCGCGCTGATGCACGACGTCGGCCAGCTGTCCCTGGTCGAACCGGTGCCGGACGGCGCCACCGCGCTGCTGCCCTGCGCCGAGCAGCAGCGGATCGCCCGGCTCGGCAGCGAGGTGATCAGCCGCACCGGGGTGCCCCGGCAGGTCGCCGAGCAGGTCGCCCGGCTGGCCGACCCGTGCACCGGGCCCGCCGCCGAGGGCCCGGTGCCGCTCGCGTCCCGGATCATCCGGGTCGCCAACGCCCACGACGACCTGCTCACGGCGGCCCGCGGCCGGGGCGTCGGCGAGGCGGTCGGACGGCTGGAGGCGCTGGAGGCGCTGCGGCTGGGCCGCGGCCGGGTCTACGACGCGCGCGTGGTGGACGCCCTGGCCCGGGTGGGCGGGCAGGCCCGCCGCTGAGAGGCGGTCCGGGGGCGCCCGGGGCCCGCGCGGCCCGGGCCGTCCACCGCCGCCGCGCGCCCCGGGAACCGGGCTCCGGGCCCCAGGGGTTGAGCGGGCGGGATCGGACGGGCAGGCTGGGGAGGGGCGGGCCCCAACCTCGGCGGTGGGGAGCGCGGGCGGGGGCGGGCGTGGTTGGATGCGGTCGTAGCGTGGAACACCGACCCGGGGCACCGGGCCCGCACGCCGCCCGAGGCGGTACGGGCACGGTGGCACGGGACTTGAGCGGACGACGACGGCAGGGACGAACGTGAGGATCTTCCACCGGGCACGGCACCGGCCGTCCGCCACCTGGCGGCAGACGACCGACCGGGCCTTCACGCTGATCGGCGACGGCCGCTACGAGGACGCCGGCGCGCTGCTGGTGATGGCCGCCGACCTGGAGCCGTGGCTCTCCGACTCCTGGTTCAACCTCGCCCTCCTGCACAAGTTCCGCCGGGACTGGGAGCAGGCCCGCTCGGCCGGCCTGCGCGCCGTGGCCCTGCTGGACCGCGAGCACGGCGCCCCGGACTGGTGGAACCTCGGCATCACCGCCACCGCCCTCCAGGACTGGCCGCTGGCCCGCCGCGCCTGGCAGGCGTACGGGCTGAAGCTGCCCGGCGGCCCCGGCGGGCAGCAGGACGGCCCGGTCAGCCTGGACCTCGGCACCACCCCGGTGCGGCTCTCCCCGGACGGCGAGTCCGAGGTGGTCTGGGGCCGCCGGCTGGACCCGGCCCGGATCGAGGTGCTGTCCATCCCGCTGCCGTCCTCCGGCCGCCGCTGGGGCGAGGTGGTGCTGCACGACGGCGCCCCGCACGGCGAGCGGGTCACCGACGGCGTCGCCTACCCGGTGTTCGACGAGATCGAGCTGTGGGCGCCGTCCCCGGTGCCGACCTACGTGGTGCTGCTCCAGGCCGCCACCGCCGGGGACCGGGACGCGCTGGAGCGGCTGGTCGCCGACGCCGGCTACGCGGCCGAGGACTGGACCTCCTCGGTGCGGCTGCTGTGCCGCGCCTGCTCGGAGAGCCGGATGGCCTCCGACGACGGCGTCGCCGCCCACCACGACCCGCACGACGACGGCGACGCCGCCCACCCCGGCCACCTCAGCCACCTCAGCCAGGGCGGCGCGGCCGGGATGTCCTGGCTCGTCGAGCGCGAGTGCGGGATCGCCGCCCCGGCCCACCTGGTGCGCACCCTGCTGGACCGCTGGGTCGCGGCCGCCCCGGCAAGCCGGGCTTACCGCGATCTCGAAGAAGTGTGCTGAGTACCCTGGTGAGGTAACGCGTACACCGACGGAAGCGGAAGACATGGCGGAGCAGGCCGAGCAGCACGAGCACGAGCACGACGTGGAGGGGGCGGCGCCCGAGACGCCCGTGAAGGTGATCGGTGAGGAGCCCGACCTCGGCAAGGGCACCGCGCGCCCGATCACCGTCGTCGGCAACCCGGTGCTGCACCGCGAGGTCAAGGACGTCACCGCCTTCGACGGCGAGCTGTCCGCGCTGGTCGACGACATGTTCCAGTCCATGTACGCCGCCGAGGGCGTCGGCCTCGCCGCCAACCAGATCGGCGTCGACCTCAAGGTCTTCGTCTACGACTGCCCGGACGACGAGGGCGTGCGCCACATCGGCCACGTGATCAACCCGAAGCTGGAGGAGTACCCGGCGGACCGCCGCCGCGGCCTGGACGACGGCAACGAGGGCTGCCTCTCCGTCCCCGGCGCCTACGCCGAGCTGCCCCGCCCGGACTACGCCGCGGTCACCGGCGTCGACAAGGACGGCAAGCCGATCCGGGTCGAGGGCACCGGCTTCTTCGCCCGCTGCCTCCAGCACGAGACCGACCACCTCTACGGCACCCTCTACATCGACAAGCTGTCGAAGCGGGACCGCAAGGACGCCCTGCGGCAGATGGCCGAGGGCACCCCGAAGTACGCGACCGTGCCGAACGAGTAACCCGCCGAGGTCGGTCGGGGGCCGGTCCGGGGATATCCGGACCGGCCCCCGCCTCTTCGTATCGGTCGGGTATCGGGGAGCGCTCGACCGGCCGTCACCACGGGCGGCGAAGCGGCCGGGTCCGGTATCTGCCGTATCGTTCCCTTGTCCGCCGCCCCACGAACCGGAGCCTTCCCCCCGTGTCCTCGCCCGTACCCTCCCCGCGCCCCGTCCGCGTGCTGCTGGTCGAGGACGACGAGCTGATGCGCCGCTCCTTCACCGTCGCCCTGGAGCGCTACGGCTACGAGCTGCGGGCCGCGGCGGACGGCCTCACCGCGCTGGAGCTGTTCCGGGACGAGCCGTTCGACCTGCTGGTGCTGGACGTGATGCTGCCCGGCCTGGACGGGATCGGCCTGTGCCGCAGGGTCCGCGAGACCAGCCTGGTGCCGGTGCTGATGATGTCCGCGCGCGGCGACGGCCTCGACGTCGTCGCCGGCCTGGAGGCCGGGGCGGACGACTACGTGGTCAAGCCGGTCGACACCTACGTGCTGGTGGCGCGGATCCGCTCGCTGCTGCGGCGGGCGACGTACCCGCCCGTGCCGGCCTCCTCGCCGTCGCCGGACGAGGCCGCGGGCGACGTGCTGGTCTTCGGGGACCTGACCGTCGACACCGCCGGCATGGAGGTGTCCGTCGGCGGGGCGGCGGTGGCCCTGACGCCGACCGAGCTCAAGCTGCTGCTGGAGTTCGCCGCCCACCCCGGGGTGGTGCTGGAGCGGCACACCCTGCTGCGCAACGTCTGGGAGTACGGCTGGGACGGCGACAGCCGGGTCGTCGACCTCTGCGTGCAGCGGCTGCGCCGCAAGCTCGGCCGGGAGCGGATCGAGACGGTCCGCGGCTTCGGTTACAAGCTCAGGCGTTGAGCGCCGTGCGCGGGTTCCCGCGGCGCCGGGCCTCGCTGCGCCGGAAGATCGCCGCGCTGGCCGCCGCCACCGCCTGCCTGGTCGCGGTGGCGGTCGGGGTGCTGGTGCACCTGTGGACCGCCCAGGACATCCACGCCCGGGCCGAGGCGCGGGCCTTCAACGCCGTGTACGCCGCCATGGACGTCTACCGGCGCACCGGCTCGCTGTCCGAAGGCGCGGAACTCGACCCGCCCGAGCTGCCCGCGCGACTGCGGCACCCGGCCGACGACCAGCGGCACACCGCCTACGACGGGCGCGTCGAGGGCAACGCCGGCCCGAGCTACTGGGCCGCCCAGCGCACCGGGGGGCCGGGCAGCCCGGTGCTGGCCGTACAGGCCAACATGGCGTCGGAGCTGTCCGACCTGCCCCGGCTGGACGTGGCGATGGCGGTCGCCTCGCTGCTCGCGCTCGCGGTGGCGGTGCCGCTCGCCGGGTACGGCGCCGGGCTGCTCGCCCGCCGGCTGCGGCGGGTCGCCGAGACCGCGGGCCGGATCTCCGCCGGGGACGTCGACGCCCGCACCGGCCCCACCAGGGGCGGCGACGAGGTGGCCGAGATCGCCGCGACGGTGGACGCGATGGCCGACAGCCTCGGCCGGCGGCTGCGCACGGAACGGCAGTTCACGGCCGACGTGGCGCACGAGCTGCGCACCCCGGTCGGCGGGCTGCTCGCCGCCGTCGACCTCCTGCCGGCCGGGGAGACCGAGGACCTGATCCGGGCCCGGGTGCGGGACCTGCGGGGGCTGGTCGAGGACCTGCTGGAGGTCTCCCGCCTGGACGCCGGAGCGGAGCGGCCGGTGCACGTCCGGGTGCCGCTCGGGGAGGTCGTGCGGGAGGCGGTGGCGCGCACCGGGTTCGACGCCGAGGTCCGCGTCGGGGAGCCCCTGCCGGTGGAGACCGACCCGCGGCGGCTGGAACGGATCGTCGGCAACCTCGTCCTCAATGCGCACCGGCACGGCGCCGCCCCCGTACGCGTCACCGTCGAGGGCCGCACCGTCGTGGTGCGCGACCACGGCCCCGGCTTCCCCGCCGAGCTGCTGCGCCACGGCCCGCGCCGCTTCCACACCGGCGCCGCCGAGCGCGGCTCGGGCCACGGACTGGGGCTGACCATCGCGGCGGGGCAGGCCCGGCTGCTCGGCGCCGAGCTGCGGTTCGACAACGCGCCGGACGGCGGCGCGGTGGCCACCCTGCGGCTGCCGGACTGAGCGGCCGGCCCGGCTGGGCGTCCGGCCCGGCCCGAGCGGGGGTCCGGCTGAGTAGCGGGTCGGCTGCTACAGAACCGCTGCGAAGTGGAGCGGGCACCGATACCCGGCGGTGCGGGGCCCCGATACGTGCTCCGGACACCCTTCGAAGTGCACCGATTCGCCCTTCGACAGGAGTCCTCCCCGTGACCGCCCACGCCCTCACCCCGTTCGTGACACCCGGGATCGCCGCCGCCACCGCCGACCTGACCAAGGTGTACGGCAGCGGCGACACCCGGGTCACCGCCCTGGACGGGGTCAGCATCGCCTTCCGGGAGGGCGAGTTCACGGCGATCATGGGCCCGTCCGGCTGCGGCAAGTCGACCCTGGTGCACTGCGCCGCGGGGCTGGACGCCCCCACCTCCGGTTCGGTCCGGATCGGGACCACCGAGCTGGGCGCCCTGGGGGACCGGCAGCTCACCCGACTGCGCCGGGACCGGGTCGGGTTCGTCTTCCAGGCGTTCAACCTGCTGCCCACGCTGACCGCGCTGGAGAACATCACCCTCCCGCTGTCGCTGGCGGGGCGGCGGCCGGACCGGGAGTGGCTGGAGCGGGTGGTCGCGACGGTCGGGCTCTCCCAGCGGCTCGGCCACCGCCCGGCCGAGCTGTCCGGCGGGCAGCAGCAGCGCGTCGCGGTCGCCCGGGCGCTGGTCGCCCGCCCCGCGATCGTGTTCGGCGACGAGCCGACCGGCAACCTCGACTCCCGCGCCGGGGCCGAGGTGCTGGGCTTCCTGCGGGACTCCGTACGGGAGTTGGGGCAGACGGTGGTCATGGTCACCCACGACCCGGTGGCCGCCGGGTACGCGGACCGGGTGGTGTTCCTGGCCGACGGGCGGCTGGTCGACGAGATGGCGCACCCGACGCCGGAGCGGGTGCTGGACGTCATGCTGCGTCTTTCCGGGGGCGCCCCCGGGACCCCCGCCTCCGCCGGCTGAGCCCGTTCCCCCCTTCTCCTTCCGAAAGCCACTCATGTTGACCACAGCCCTGCGCAACGTCCTCGCGAACAAGGCCCGGCTGCTGATGACCGTGCTCGCGGTCTGCCTCGGGGTCGCGTTCGCCTCCGGCACCCTCGTCTTCGCCGACTCCACCGCCGCCGCCCAACGCGCCTCCGCCACACGGAACTTCGCCGACGTCGCGGTCACCGTCACCGCGAGCGAGCCCGCCGTGCTGACCGACGGCCTCGCCCGTCGGCTCGCGGAGGTGCCCGGCGTCGCGGCGGTCCGGCCGACCGCGGACGGGAGCGCCACCCTCAGCGCGTCGGACGGCCACCCGCTGCGGGTGAAGCGGGGAGCCAACCTCGCCGCCGCCTACGAACCCGGGCGCCACCCGCTGGTGGAGGGCCGGGCCCCGGCCGCCGAGGGCGAGATCGCCGTCGACCGGGGCACGGCGGCCGCGGGCGGCTACCGCCTGGGCGACCCGGTCACGCTGGCCACGGACGGCCCGGTGATGACGGCCCGCCTGGTCGGGATCGTGGCCACCGCCGACACCCGGGTCACGGCCGGCGGCACGCTCACCCTGTTCGACCGGGCCACCGCGCAGAAGCTGTTCGCGGCGCCGGGGGAGTACACCGGCGTCGACCTCGTCGCCGCTCCCGGCGTCGGCCAGTACGAACTGGCGCGGCGCGTCACGGCCGTGCTCCCCGCGGACCGGGCGGAGGCCACCACCGGGCAGGCGCAGGCCGAGCAACAGGCGCTCTACGTCCGCACGTTGACCCGCGGCTACCAGAAGATGCCGATGGTCTTCGCGGCGGTCTCGCTGTTCATCGGGTCGTTCCTGGTGGTCAACACCTTCACCATGCTGGTCTCCCGGCGCGGCCGGGAGATCGCGCTGCTGCGGGCGGTGGGCGCCACCCGGCGCCAGGTGGTGCGCTCCCTGCTGGCCGAGGCCGTCCTGGTCGGGCTGGCGGCGTCGGCGGTGGGGTTCGCGCTCGGGCTCGGCATCGCGACCGTCCTGCCCGACCTGCTGAGCACCGACGGCAGCCGGCTGCCCGAGGGCCCGCTGGTGATCGGGGCCCGGCCGGTGGCGGCGGCGCTGTTCGTCGGGGTCGGGGTGACGGTCCTGGCGGCCTGGCTGCCCTCGCGGCGGGCGGCGCGGATCGCGCCGGTCGAGGCGCTGCGCTCGGTCTCCCGCCCCGCCGGGGGCTCCCGGCTGCGCCCGGTGGCCGGTACGGCGCTGCTGCTGCTCGGCACCGGTCTGCTGGTCTCGCTGTCGGGCTCGGCGAAGGACGCCTCCGAGGAGAACCTGCGCAGCGCGATGCTCGGCTGCGGGGTGCTGGTCGTCGCCCTGCTCGTCCTGGCGCCCTCGCTCGCCGTCCCGGCGATCCGGCTGGCCGGGCGGCTGACCGGGCGGTTCGGGCTCCCCGGGCGGCTCGCGCGGGACAACGCCCTGCGCGACCCCCGGCGTACCGCCGCGACCGCGGCCACGCTGCTGATCAGCACCGCGCTGGTCAGCGGGCTCGCCACGATCGGCGACTCGACCGCCCGGGCCCTGGACCGGCAGGCGGCGGCCGGGCTGGGCGCCGACTACGTGATCAGCACCGGCAACACCATGAGGGGCATCGATCCGGCGGCCGTCGGGCGGGTGGCCGGGGTGTCCGGGGTGCGGGAGGCGAGCGCGGTCGCGGACTCGACGGCGGTCGTCGGGGGCCGGGTCCGGGAGGTCTCCGGCGTCGATCCCGCCGCCGTCTCCCGGTTCATGAAGCTCGACTTCGTCAGCGGCTCGGTCGAGGACCTCGGGCCCGGCCGGATCGCCCTGTCGCGCACCGCCGCCGAGGAGAGCGGGGTGGGCGCGGGTGGCCGGATCGCGGTCCGGATGGGCCGGAGCGAGCAGCCCGCGACGTACACGGTGGCGGGCGTCTACCGGGACAACCCCACCGCGCGGGACGTCGTCGGCGTCCGGGACGAGGTGCAGCGCGACAGCTACAAGCCCGGCTCCGTCCAGCGGATCCTGGTGCGCGGCGAGGGCACGTCCACGGACGCCCTGCGGACGGCGGTCGGCGACAACCCGCTGCTGAAGGTGCAGGACCGGGCCCAGCTGGTGCGCGAGGCGGCGGGGACGACGGGCGAGCTGCTCACGCTGATGTACGGGCTGCTCGGCATCGGCGCGGTGATCTCCGCGCTGGGCATCGTGAACACCCTGGCCGTGTCGGTCACCGAGCGGACCCGGGAGATCGGGATGCTGCGCGCCCTCGGCATGGACCGTCCCGGCATCCGTCAGATGATCCGCCTGGAAGCGGTGACGGTGGCCGCCTTCGGCACCCTGCTGGGCCTGGCGGGCGGCCTGTTCGGCGCCTGGGCGGTCGGTGCCCTGGCCGGCGGCGCGGTGGACGGGTACGCGCTGGCGCTGCCGTGGGGGACGCTGGCGCTGGTGTGCCTGGCCTCCCTGGCGACCGGCGCGGTGGCGGCCGCGCTGCCCGCCCGCCGGGCGGCCGCCCTCGGCCCGCTGGAGGCCGTCGCGCAGGGGTGAGCCGATGGCCTGGTCCCCGCCCGGCGTCCACGCGCGGGGCGGGGACAGCCGGGTTCCGTACGGGCGGTGGCGTTCCGTCCTGCCGTGAGCCGGGTGCGCGGATCAGGACTCGCCGTGCTGGCCGCGGGAGAAGATGGTCGGGCTGCCGGGGAGCTCCGGATTCGCGCCGAGGTGGTCGGCCAGGTCGCGCACCCCCTCGGCCAGGGTGACCGCCGGCCGGTACCCCAGGCCCGTGAGCTTGGCGATGTCGCCGACCAGCCGGTAGGTGTCGTCCTCGATCTCGGGGATCACGCTGACCTCGGGTGCGACGCCGGTGGCCTCCCCGATCACGTTGACGAGGTCGCGCATCGACACCTCGGTGCCGGAGCCGATGTTGTACACCTCGCCCGGGTCGCCCCGGTCGGCGATCGTCAGCAGCCCCTGGACCAGGTCGGTGACGTGGACGAAGTCGCGGGTCTTGCGGTCGATGTCGCCCACGATCTGGATGGGCCGGTGGTTGAGGTGCCAGCGCAGGAAGCGTCCGACCTCGACCATCGCCTCGTGCGGGTTCTCCCCGGGCCCGTAGACGCAGAACGGGCGGCCGACCACCACCGGCAGGCCGCAGGCCCGGTGGAGGGCGAGGCAGGTGATCTCACCGCTGAGCTTCGACGCCCCGTACGGCACGAAGGGGCGGGTGGGGTGGTCCTCGTCCATGGGGAACCGCCGGGGGATGCCGTAGACGGACGCGGACGAGACGTAGACGACCCGGCGTACGGACGCCTTGAGGAGGGCCTCGGCGAAGGAGAGCGTGCCGAGCGCGTTGATCTCGAAGTCCAGGCGGGGCTGGGTCACCGACAGGGTGCCGTTGGCGTTCGCGGCGACGTGGAAGGCCAGGTCGGCGTCGTCCACGGCCTCGGCGATGGCGTCGACCTCGCGGATGTCCAGCATGTGCAGGGTGGTCCCGGACGGCGCCGAGATGCTCGTAGCGGTCCGGGCGTTGTCGATGATCGCCACTTCCTTGCCCAGGAAGAGGAGGGCGTTGGTCAGGTGCCTGCCGACGAAACCCAATCCGCCCGACACCAATACCTTGTCGTATTCTTCGAGCATATATTCGATATATCAGCCCTTGAATACGACCGCGCTCCAGGCCTGCGGAACCGCGTCCGTCCGGGTGAAATATCGGGCGGACGGGAATGGGCCGGGGCGGACCCACCGCCCGCACCGGCCCCTGGTCCTGGTCCTGGTCCTGGATTCCTACGGGACGAGGAGCCACTCCGGGCCGTAGGTGCGGTGGGGGTCGCCGGGGAGTGCGACGGTGTTCAACTCCCTCGCCGTGACGCCCAGATCGGTCATGTTCCCGATCGCGTCGAACAGCCGGTCCTTCTCGCCGTCCCAGGCCTTCTGGAGATTGTCCAGCATGGTGCTGTACGTGGTGTTGAACTCGTGCAGCCGGGCGGCGGTCGCCTGGTCGGGCACGTTGGCGGGGTCGTTGGCCCAGCCGCCGGCCGGGACGCGGGCGACGGGCGCGGCGAGCGGGAGCGGGACGTCGGGGCCGGTGAACTCGAACCTCCCCGTCGTGGGGTCCTTCACGAGCTTCCTGCCGACGGCGATCTCCTTGAAGGCGTAGTAGTGGGCGAGTTCGCCCGGCTCGCCGAAGAAGGGGTTGTCCGGGGAGGTGTCGGTGCCCTCGCCCTGGGTCCGGATGACGTCGAGCGCCCGCAGGACGTCGTCGATGGTGTTCATCGCGACGACGTCGTTGCCGGCGCCGTGGCCGATCGCCCCCAGCGGGAAGGTCACCTGGTTGTTCCCGGTCAGCAGGTGCGCGAACCTCGGGAACACATCGGCGATGCGCTGGTAGAAGGCGCCGATCGTGTTCCCGTCGGCGGCGAACGCCAGCGGGTTCTCGGGCTTCTCGATGTCGGAGAAGAGGGCGGCCGACTCGCGGGTCAGCCCGCTGAGGAAGACCTCCAGCCCCGGGTTGACTCCGCCGGGCAGCTCGCCGGGGTACTTGGGGACGGTGAGCGGGTCGGTGAGGACGACGCGGCCGCCGATGCTGGTGAGCATGTTGCAGACCAGGCCGAAGTGCGACATCTCGTCGAAGACGATCTCGCGGATCGTGCGGCGGACCGGGTTGCCGTCGTCCGGATCGGTGATCGACCAGAGCGCGGTGGCGTAGGGCGGGATGGTGGAGAGCTCCAGCATGATCGCCCGCTGGAGGGCGTCCTTGAGCTCCTGCTCGGTCCAGTCCTCCTCGGTGATGTTCATGAGCTGGACGATCGCGTCGCTCTCGTAGTCCAGGATGCCGGTCGTCGCCACGGTGTACCCCTTTCGTTCGGCTGTGCGCCGGACCGTAGTCGGGGCTCGGTCGTCCGTGAGCGTGGAATGCCGGTGCGGCCCGGGAGTTCATCCGGACGGGCGCGCGCGGACCTGCGGCCGCCCCGCCCGGCGTTCACGCCGGGCGGGGCGGGGGAGTTCAGGGCCGGGAGGCGGCGGTGACGGTGATCGGGTGGGCGGTCCAGTCGGTCATGTCGCCGACGTGGAGGGTGGTGCTCCAGGTGCCGTTGCGGGCGAGGCAGTTGGCGACGCCCTCGCCCCCGCCGGGGCCGATGCGGATCCGGATGACGTCCCGGTGCGCCTCGCGGACGGGGAGGGCGCGGATGCGCTCCCAGAGGATCGGGAGGGCCGACTGATGTCACAGCGGTGCCCCGCACGGGCTGTGGCCGTGCGGGGCACCGCTGTCGTTCGTTCTTCTCGTTTTAGAAGTCGTCGTCGAAGGCGACCGAGCCCTCGACGGCGACCTGGTACGCCGACACCCGGCGCTCGAAGAAGTTGGTCAGCTCCTGGACGTTCTGGAGCTCCATGAAGCCGAACGGGTTCGTCGACCCGTACCGGATCGGCAGGCCGAGGCGCGCGAGGCGCTGGTCGGCCACCGCCTGCAGGTACTCCCGCATCGACGCGGTGTTCATGCCGGGCAGACCGTCACCACACAGGTCCTGGGCGAACTGGAGCTCGGCCTCGACGGCCTCCTCCAGCATCTCCGTGACCTGCTTGGCCATCTCGTCGTCGAAGAGGTCGGGCTCCTCCTCGCGGACGGTGTCGACCACCGACATGGCGAAGTCCATGTGCATGGACTCGTCGCGGAACACCCAGTTCGTCCCCGTGGCCAGGCCGTGCAGCAGGCCCCGGCTCCGGAACCAGTACACGTAGGCGAACGCGCCGTAGAAGAACAGACCTTCCACGCACGCCGCGAAGCAGATCAGGTTGAGCAGGAACGCCCGCCTGTCCTCCTTCGTCCGAAGCGAGTCGATGTGGTCGACCGCGTTCATGTACTTGAAGCAGAACTGGGCCTTCTGGCGGATGGAGGGGATGTTCTCCACCGCGGCGAAGGCCGCGTTGCGGTCCTCCGGGTCGGGCAGGTAGGTGTCCAGCAGCGTCAGGTAGAACTGGACGTGCACGGCCTCCTCGAACAGCTGGCGCGACAGGTACAGCCGCGCCTCCGGGGAGTTGATGTGCTTGTAGAGGCTCAGCACCACGTTGTTGGAGACGATCGAGTCACCGGTCGCGAAGAACGCGACCAGTCGCCCGATGAGGTGCCGCTCGCCCTCGCTCAGCTTCGCCAGGTCGGCGACGTCCGAGTGCAGGTCCACCTCCTCCACCGTCCAGGTGTTCTTGATGGCGTCCCGGTACCGGTCGTAGAACGACGGGTACCGCATCGGGCGCAGGGTCAGCTCGAAGCCGGGGTCGAGCAGCATCTTGCGGTCTTCGGGGGTGCTCACTGGCAGGCCTCGCAGGACTCGGGGTTCTCCAGGGAGCAGGCGATGGCGGCTTCCTGCTCCGGGGTGAGGGAGGGGGTGTTCACGGGCACGGGCGCGGGCGCGGCCGCACGCGCGGTGCCGGACGCGGCCTGGGCAATGCGGGTGGCCGGGCGCGAACGCAGGTAGTAGGTGGTCTTGAGACCCACCTTCCACGCGTAGGCGTACATCGAGCTGAGCTTGCCGATGGTCGGCGCCGCCATGAACAGGTTCAGGGACTGGCTCTGGTCCAGGTACGGCATGCGGGCCGCCGCCAGGTCGATCAGCGCGCGCTGCGGCAGCTCCCAGGCCGTCCGGTACAGCGAACGGACCTCGGCGGGCAGCCAGTTCAGCTCCTGCACCGAGCCGTTGGCGTCGCGCAGCGCGTCCCGGGTCTGCTGGTCCCAGACGCCGAGGTCCTTGAGCTCGCGCACCAGGTACGGGTTGACCTGGAGGAACTCGCCGGACAGCGTCTCGCGCTTGAACAGGTTGGACACCTGCGGCTCGATGCACTCGTACACGCCGGCGATGGACGCGATGGTCGCGGTCGGCGCGATGGCCAGCAGCAGCGAGTTGCGCAGGCCGGTCTCGGCGATCCGGGCGCGCAGCGCGGTCCAGCGGTCGGCCCACTGCGGGGCGGCGCTCGGGAAGTGGTCGATGTGCAGCTCGCCGCGGGCGGCGCGGGTCTCGCCGTACGCCTCGTGGCGGCCCAGCTGCTCGGCCAGGTCGGCGGAGCGCTCGTAGGCGGTGAGCATGATGCGCTCGGCGATCAGCGTGGACAACTGCTTCGCCTCGGCGGAGTCGAAGTCGATCCGCAGCTTGAAGAAGACGTCTTGGAGGCCCATCACGCCCAGGCCGACCGGCCGCCAGCGGGAGTTGGACGTCCCGGCCTCGGTGGTCGGGTAGAAGTTGATGTCCACCACGCGGTCGAGGAAGGTGACGGCGGTGCGCACGGTGGCGTCCAGCCGCTCCCAGTCCATGGCGCCGAGCAGGTCGGCGGCGGAGGCGCTGGGGGCCACGTGGGCGCCCAGGTTGACCGAGCCCAGGTTGCAGACGGCGGTCTCGGAGTCGTCCGTGACCTCCAGGATCTCGGTGCACAGGTTGGAGGAGTGCACCGTACGGCCCGGCAGCGCGGTCTGGTTGGCGGCGCGGTTGGAGGCGTCCTTGAAGGTCATCCAGCCGTTGCCGGTCTGCGCCAGGGTGCGCATCATGCGGGCGTACAGGGTCTGCGCCGGGATGGTGCGCACGGCCTTGCCGGCCTGCTCGGCCTTGCGGTACGCCTCGTCGAAGTCGGCGCCCCACAGGTCGACCAGCTCGGGCACGTCGGCCGGGGAGAACAGCGACCAGTCCTCGTCGGCGTTGACCCGGCGCATGAACTCGTCCGGGATCCAGTGCGCCAGGTTGAGGTTGTGGGTGCGGCGGGCCTCTTCGCCGGTGTTGTCGCGGAGCTCCAGGAACTCCTCGATGTCGGCGTGCCAGGTCTCCAGGTAGACGCAGGCCGCGCCCTTGCGGCGGCCGCCCTGGTTGACGGCGGCGACCGAGGAGTCGAGGGTGCGCAGGAACGGCACGATGCCGTTGGACTTGCCGTTGGTGCCGCGGATCAGGCTGCCGCGCGAGCGGATGCGCGAGTAGGACAGGCCGATGCCGCCGGCGTGCTTGGAGAGGCGGGCGATCTGCGCGTAGCGGTTGTAGATCGAGTCCAGGTTGTCCAGCGGCGAGTCGAGCAGGTAGCAGCTCGACATCTGCGGGTGCCGGGTGCCGGAGTTGAAGAGCGTCGGCGAGGAGGTCAGGTACTCCAGGCGGCTCATCAGGCCGTACAGCTCGGCCACCTCGCGCACCGACTGCTCGCTGTCGCCGACCGCCAGGCCACAGGCGACGCGGAGCAGGAAGTGCTGCGGGGTCTCGATCACCTTGCGGGTGATCGGGTGGCGCAGCAGGTAGCGGGACTGCACGGTGCGCAGGCCGAAGTACTCGAAGCGGTCGTCGCCCGAGGTGTCGACCAGCGCGTCCAGGGCGGCGGCGTGCTTGGTGACGAAGGCCGCGGTGGTGTCGCCGATCAGGCCCTCGGCGTGGCCGACGGCGATCGAGGCGGAGAAGGACGTCGAGCCCTGGCTGTTCGCCTCGTCGACGATCTCCAGGGCGAGCAGGCGGGCGGCCAGCTTCGAGTACTGGGGGTCCTCGGCGATCATCGACGCGGCGGCGTCCACGGCCAGCCCGCGGAGTTCGGCGAAGTCCGAGCCGGCGTGGCGGCCGCGCAGCGCGGCGGCGGCGACGTGGCCGGGGTCCACCTCGGTGAGGTCGGTGCTGCGGTCGGTGAGAAGCCGCAGCAGGGCGCCGCCGGGGTCGGAGACCGTCGGGTCGGTGAAGGCGGTACCGGAGCCCTGGGCGGGCAGGGTGGCTGAGGCAGCGGTGGTCAAGGCGCTCTCTCCTGGCGGCGATCGGCGGCGGTGATCGGGGGCCACCGGGCCGATCGGGGCAGGGGAGCACGGCACGAACGCAGACGGCGTCGCGCGACGGTGACTCCCCGGCCCGCCCGCGAGGCCCGGAGGGGTACTGCTCGTGCTCGCGCGGCCTCTGCGGGAGGGCCGTGGCGCACGCCGTCGGCAGGTCATCGGACTCGCGGGTACGGCTGCTGGAACCGCCCGCTCACCGCTGCGGGGCAGTCCCGGATTCGCACCGGGTTCCCCTGCATCGACAGCAGGAGTGAGCATACATGTAGTGGTGTCTCCCTGAAGCGACCCCAGATGTAGTGCGGCGCCGCGTGTCGGGGCGATAACCGGTCGTACCGGAACCATGGCGGACGGGGGCCGTCGGCGACTCCGGAACGGGGCCGGGGCGTCCTGGTTTCGATACGGAATGGCCACCGGGAGGATCGGTGGTCACGCGGATGCCCTACGATCTGGGCGCATGAGCGACGGAACTGGCGTACCTGGGCAGGGGCCGCAGGGAACGCCTCCCGCCGGGCCGGGGGGCGCACAGAGTCAGCAGCCGGTGGTACCTGGTCCGGTACCGCCGCCGAGTGGGGGTTTCGGGCCGCCGCCCGCCTCGTACGGGCCGGTCGTGCCGTCGGCGCAGCCGGTCGCGCAGCCCATCCCCCCGGTGCCGCATCCGGTGGCGCCTCCGCCGCAGCCGGCTCCGCCGGTCGCGCAGCCGCAGCCCCAGCCGCACCCGGTCGGGCAGCCGCAGCCGAACCCCCAGCCGCACCCGGTCGGGCAGCCGCAGCCGAACCCCCAGCCGCAGTGGCACCTCCAGCAGCAGCCCCAGCAGCCGGGCCCGCCGCGGCGGGCCGAGCCGGACTGGGACGCGCTGGCGGACCGCAACGAGGCCGACGGCAAGCGCCGTCGCCGGATGAAGGTCATCGGCGTGGTGGCCGCGGTCGCCGTGGTCGGTGGCCTGGCCGCCGGTGGCGTGCTGCTGTTCAAGGGCAAGAAGGTCGACGGCCCCACGACGGCCACCACCGCCCAGCCGACGGTCGTCCCGAGCGCCTCCGGCACGCCGGGCCAGCCGGACGACCCGTCGAAGCCGATCTGGGAGGCCGCCACCGACCCGGCACCGCAGGACGCGGGAGCGCTGTTCTCCGCGCTCCAGGTGACGATCAACGGTGCCACCTGGAACCGGACCGTGGTGGCGCTGGACTCGCCCTGCTGGGACGGGAACTCCACGACCGGCGGGCTGGGCAAGGTGCTCGGCGACCAGGGGTGCCAGCAGGTGCTCCGGGCGACGTACGTGTCCGGTGAGAGCGCGGTCACGGTCGGGGTGGCGGTCTTCGACCACAGGATCCAGGCCGAGACCGCGACGAAGAACTTCGCCGGTCAGCTCAAGGGCGCGCCCGCGGCCGGATCGCCGGCGTTCTGCGCCGCCGCCGGCTGCACGGGCACCCACAACAGCCTGGGCCGGTACGCCTACTTCACGGTCGAGGGCTCGGCCAAGGGCGGCAACGCCCCGGACGCCACGGCGACCGCGGCGGCCTCCGGGTTCGCCGAGCACGTCAAGGGGCAGCTGCTCAAGCGCGCCAAGGCCGCGTCCTCGGCCGCGCCCGGCGTCCAGGGCACCCCGCCGGCTCCGGCGGGCTGACCAGCCGGGACGCCCCCGCCGGTGACCCCGGCGGGTCGGCCCGCCGGGACACTCCGGCCCCGGTGGATCGTTCGCGGGGGCCGGGGGAGTGTGGCAGTCTCTCGGGACAGTCATTTCGTATGCGTGTTCCGGTTGCGTCCGTGGGGGGCGGCGCCGGCGAGCAACCGGAGGAGCGGTCCGTGGCCCTGCCCAGAGCCCTGCGCGGCAAGCCCGCCGTCCTGGCCGCGGCCGGGGCCGTCGTCGCCGCGGGAGCGGTCTTCCTGCTCGACCACGACGGCAGGGCCGAAGGCGAACAGCCCCCGAGGGTCCCGGTGTCGGTCGGCCTTCCGGGGCGCACCCTGCCGCCGGAGGTCGGCCGGGACCTGCTCGCCCGGGACCCGCAGGCCTCGCCGAACGCCCGCGCGGTCCAGCAGTTCCTCGCCGACCTGGAGGCCCAGGCCCGTACCGGGCAGAGCGGCGGCACGGTGATCGGCCAGCACGTCGAGGCGCACAACGAGCGCAACAACCCCGAGTACGGGGACTACCGGGGCACCAAGCAGGTCGGCTACTACTACAAGAAGGCCGCCGACATCACCGGCAAGCTGCCCGGCTTCGTGGAGACCGACCTCGGCCCCGGCTACGGCCAGAACGGCTGGGGCGTGGGCAACCCGCGCTCCTACTCGGCCGGCCGCTGGCCCACCTGCCGGGCCGGCTGGCAGTACACCGACGACGCCGTCGACCTGCTGTCCGCCGTCTGGAGCGGCCACCCGCGGGCCGAGGACGGCGGCTACGGCGCGGCGGGCGCGCAGCAGAACTGCGACGGCAGCAGCACCGAACTGCCCGACAACGGCGGCGCTCCGGCCGGGATCGTCGGCATGTCCTTCCACCAGCCCTACCCCGGGTCGGAGGTCAAGTCCTTCGAGCGGGTGCTCTGTTCGAACTCGCCGGCGGCCAAGGACCCCGACTGGTTCGGCCGGGTCGTGGACGGCGCCCACGACACCCCCGAGTACCGGGCGCTGATCACCGACCTCTCCTACCTGGCCGACCACCTGGAGTACCTGGCCGCCCACGACGTGCCGGTGCTGCTGCGCCCGTACCACGAGATGAACGTGCTGGACTGCTCCCGCCGGTTCTGGTGGGCGGGCCAGAAACCGGCCGAGTACCAGGCACTGTGGAAGATCACCTACCGGTACCTGGTGGAGACCCGGGGGCTGCACAACCTGCTGTTCGTCTGGACGCCGGTGTCCTGGGACGGCGCCCCGGGCATGGACCCCTGGGACTACTACCCGGGCGCCCAGTTCGTGGACGTGGTCGGGGTGGACGACTACAGCGGCAGCCCGGCGCACCCGATCGGCACCGGCGAGGTGTGGACCAAGCGGTACTACGACGGGCTGTCCGCCTACGGCAAGCCGCGGATGCTGGCCGAGTCCTTCGCCGTCCCGGTCAACTCCCGCCAGCCGGAGACCCTGCGGCGCACGCCCTGGACGATCTGGACGGTCTGGGGGCAGTCGCTCACCGCGAACAACCTGACGCCGGACCAGCCGCGCAACTCGGCCGCGGACGTCACCGCGACGTACCGCAGTCCGCTGGCGCTCACCGGCGGCTCCGGCACCTTCGGGGCGAACGTCGACTGGAGCGGTCTGCACGTGCGCTGAGCCGGCGCCGCCGCCGGCCCGGTGGTCGGCGGTGTGAGGTGGGCCGCACTGCGGGGCTGCGCTGAACGGGTGGAATTCCGGCTCCGTTGCGGCGTGTGGCATCCTGTGGCGGCGAAGCCGAGGGCGGGCGAACGGCCGGGACGGGCCCGGAGGGGCGGGGGATACGGGATGACAGGGACGGGTCCGATGCGCGTGGCCGGCGGCGTGGCCGTCGGCTGGGGCGCGGTGCTGCTCGGCTGGGCCGGGTACAACTGCTTCGGCCAGGTCGGCGTCGCCACGTACCTCAAGGGCGTCTTCTACTACGGCGGCTCCTCGGTGTACGCCGAGACCGGCAGCCTCAACTACGGCCTGCTCTACCTGGTCTCGGGCGTCCTGCTGCTGCGCGGGCGCAACTGGGCGCTCGGGGTGGCGGCCGGTGTCGCGCTGGTCGAGGGGTACAACCGGGTACGCAGCCTGGTCGGCGCACTGCTGGACGCGCCGCAGCGGGAGTGGTTCACCGGTACCACCGAGGGCTGGCTCAAGCTCGCGACCTTCGGGGTCGGGGTGGTGGTCACCGCGGTGCTGATCGCGCTGCTGGGCCGGTCGGTCTGGCGGGAGCAGCCGGCCGCGGCCCCGGCGCCGCTGCCGTTCCAGCCCCAGCCCGCCGCCTGGGGGCAGCCGCAGCCGTACCCGCAGCCCGGCTGGCCGCAGCCCTTGCCCGGACAGCCCCAGCCCGGCTGGGGACAGCCCGGTCCGGGCCAGCCGTCGGCGCCGCTGCCGTACCCGCAGCAACAGCAGCAGCCCGCCCAGCCGTGGCCCGGCGTCCAGCCGCAGCCCGGCCCGGTCGTGCCGCCGCCCGCGGACCGTCCGCCACAGGGCTGACTGACGCCACAGGGCTGACGCCACCGGACCGACCGCTCACGAACGACCCTTGCCCCGCTCGGGGCTGAGCCGACACCAGACGAGGAACCACTTTCGCCATGTCATCGACAACCGCCGAGCGGACGGTGCTGACCACGTCCCGCGAGGCCGCCCGGCTCGCCGAGCGACAGATGTCGTGGAAGCCCCGGGTGGCGCCGTTCTACATCTCCTTCGTGATCATCTTCGCGTTCTCGGTGTGGGCGTACGTGCCCAACCCCACCCCGCTCGGCTGGGCGATCACCATCCTGTGGGGCATGCCGGTGTTCGGCGTGCTGATCGGCTTCCAGGGCGTGCTGATGGTCCGCCGCCGGCTGCGCCAGGTCAGCCGGATGACCCCGGCCGCACCCGTCGAGGACGACTTCCTGATCGTGCTGGTGCCGACCATCGGCCGCCACGACACCTACCCGGCGCTGGAGCGCTCCGTGCTCTCGTACGTCGAGCACCTGCCACCGTACTTCCCGTGGATGCGGGTGGACATCCTCACCGAGGAGGGCTGCGCCGCCGCGGAGAAGATCGACGAGCTGGCCGAGCGCCACCCGCTGATCCGGGTGGTGACCGTGCCGAAGGCGTACGAGACGCCCAACGGCACCAAGTTCAAGGCCCGCGCCAACCACTACTCGCACGAGCTGCGGATCGAGGAGGGCGAGGCCGAGGACGACGTCTGGGTGCTGCACATGGACGACGACACCGGCGTCGGCCCGGACACCGCCGCCGCCGTCGCCCAGTTCGTCAACCGGCAGCGCCGGGCCGGGGACGACGCCAAGCACATGGCGCAGGGCATCCTGACGTACCCGCGCGAGAACGCCGTCTCCACCTTCACCTGGCTCGCCGACGCGATCCGTCCGGCCGACGACATCGCCCGCTTCCGCGCGATGACCGGCACCGGAACCCCGATCGCGGGCGTGCACGGCGAGCTGCTGATCGTGCGCTCCTCGGTGGAGGCCACCATCGGCTGGGACTTCGGACCGAAGACCATCGTCGAGGACGCGCAGATGGCGCTCAACTTCTGCCAGCGCTACCCCGGCCGCAGCGACTGGTTCAACGGCCGCTGCTACGGCGCCTCGCCGGCCGGCGTCAAGGACTTCCTCAAGCAGCGCGAGCGCTGGGCCTGGGGCCTGGTCGCGCTCTGCTTCAACAAGACCATCCCGCTGCGGTACCGGCTGTTCATCGGGATGGGCATGGTCAGCTGGGTGCTGGGCCCGTTGCAGCACGTCGGACTGGTGCTGCTGGTGGCGTGGTTCACCGGCACCTGGAACACCTCGCCGGTCACCCAGTCCGTGGTGCTGGTCTGGGCGATCAACTTCGCCTACGTCATCTGGACGTACTGGGAGGGCCTGCGGCTGAACGTGGTGGCCTCGGCCAACCACCGGCGCAAGTGGTGGGAGCCGATCGTGGTGGTGGCGGGCATTCCGCTGTTCTCCTTCCTGGAGGGCTGGGGAGGGCTGAGGGGACTGATCAAGTTCCTGAAGCGCGAGGAGAACAAGTTCGTCGTCATCGCCAAGCCGGCCTGATCGGAAGTCACGACAGTGAAGCGCCCCGTCATCTTCATCCTCCCGACCGTGGTGGTCGCCCTCACCGTCGGCATCCCGCTGGTCTGGGGGGACCACCCGATCAAGTTCGACCACCAGCGTCCCACCACGGTGCGCTGGGCCGGCGCACCGACCGAGCAGGGCCGGGTCTGGGGCTTCGGCAAGGACGCGCCGCCGGTGGAGGACACCGGCCCCAAGGTGGCCAGGCCGTGGACCAAGGGCAGCCCCGAGTGGGGCGTGCAGGTGTACTGGCTGGACGACCCGGCGGACCCGGACAGCTTCGTCCAGGGCAAGGTCGACCGCATCGTGAAGTACGTGGTCGGGCTGAACGCCAACTCCCTCTCGGTGACGTTCCCGTACTACACGACCGGGCCGAAGTCGAACGCCGTCGCCGCCCGGCCGACCACCCCGTCCCCGGACCGGCTGGCGCTGCTGCTGGACGCCGCCCACCGGGCCGGTCTGCGCACCACCGTGCGGCCGATCCTGGACGAGGAGGTGTTCAACTACTCCGCCACCGGCGTGTGGCGCGGCAACATCGCGCCCGCCGACAAGGAGGCCTGGTTCGCCAGCTACGCCACCTTCCTGGCGCCGTACCTGAAGACCGCCCAGGAGCACTCCGCGACCGAGTTCACCATCGGCACCGAGTTCAACTCGCTGGAGAACGACCCGCACTGGCCCGGCCTGATCGAGCAGGCCCGGAAGACCTTCCGGGGCCAGCTGGTGTACGACGCCAACTGGGACAACTGGTCCAAGGGGCCGCTCCCGCTGCCGACCGACGGAACCGGTGTGGACGCCTACTTCCCCGCCAAGTCGGCGGGCGACGACGCCCCGGTGGCCGACCTGGTGGCCAGCTGGCAGGGCTGGCTCGACAAGCGGGGCGCGGGGCCGCAGCCGGCCACCAAGCTCACCGAGGTCGGCATCCCGGCGCAGAAGGGCGCCTACAAGACGCCCGGCGACTTCTACACCAAGCGCGAGCTGAACGAGGCCGTCCAGGCCGCCTGGTTCACCGCGGTCTGCCAGGTGGCGCAGGAGCGCAGGCTGGGCGGGGTGTACTTCTGGTCGCTCTACTTCGGCATCGACCCGACCCTGCCGACCAACCAGGACACCCCGCGGATGGACTTCGCCGGGCGCCCCGCGTCCGAGCAGGCGATCCGCACCTGCTTCGCGCAGACCTACGAGCTGCCGCCCTCCTGAGCCGCGTCGCCCCCCCGGGGTCCCGCCCCGCTAGCGCCCGTCGCCCTGGGTCGCGGTCGCCTTGGCGGTCGGGGTCCGGGTGGGCTTCGCCGGGGGGTGGCTGCTCGGCTTGCCGGTCGACGTCGGCGTCGGCGTCGGGGTCGGCGTGGGGGTGGGGGTGGGGGTCGGCGTGGGAGTCGGTGTGGGTGCGGCCGTCGGGGTGGGAGTCGGCGTGGGGGTCGGTGCGGGTGCGGCCAGCGCGCCCGCGATCTCCTTCTCCAGCCACGGGGTGACGAACCGCATGCCGGCCGAGGTGAGGTGCACCCCGTCGTTGGCCGGGGAGACCAGGTGGCCCGCCTTGTCCTTCCAGGCGCAGGTCTCGTACGGGCAGTAGAAGGTGTTGAGGTCGAGCAGCCGGACGGTGCCGCCGGAGGCCTTCACGAAGTCGCCCACCTGCTGGTTGTAGCAGGTGCCCCAGGTCTTGTTGATGGCGCCGTTCTCGACCCGCTCGTTCATCAGCAGCACCTGGGCGCCCTGCGCGCGGCGGCGGATCTGGTCCACGGCCTGGGAGAGCCGGGTGCCGTACCGGGCCCGGTAGTCCTCGTCGCACGGGTTGAGCCAGCTGCCGTCGAGGTACTGCTCGGCGGCGTCCCAGCCGAGGTGGACCACGACGGCCTGCGGCCCGGTGCCGAGCTGCCGGTCCCAGGCGGCGGCCCGGTCGCGGCACTCCTGGCTGGTCTCGAACTCCTCCTGGGAGGTGGTGCGGACCTTCTCCGAGCCGAACACCCCGCAGCCGCTGATCCCGCCGTCGACGACGCGGTAGCGGTCGCCGTGCCGGTACAGGCCGGTGGAGAGGTCCTGGGAGAAGGAGTCGCCGAGGAGCAGCACCATCGGCCGGCCCGCCCCGGACTTCATGTCGTGTGACACCCAGGCGGGCAGGTACCAGGCGCCGGCGGTGGCCACCGCGGCGGTGACGGCCACCAGCGGGACGGCCGGGAAGGCCCGCCAGCGCAGCACCCGGAGCTTCTCGGTGCCGGTGTGCAGCAGCCAGGCCAGGACCCAGGCGACCGGCGCGCCGATGAGCAGCAGCCGCTTCGGCGAGATGTCGTCGACGTAGTGCTGGAGCAGCCAGTACACCGGCAGGTGGAGCAGGTAGAGGCTGTAGGAGATGGTGCCGGTGAGCCGCAGCGGGGGCAGCGACATCAGCCACACCAGCGGACCCCGCTCCTGGCAGAGCGCGGCGGTGAGGACGGCGGCGAGGGCCGCGACCACGGCCAGCCCGCCCTGGTAGAGCCACGGCTCGTGGTAGTTGCCGACGGAGAGGCTGGCCCAGACCAGGCCGCCGAGGGCCGCGGTGCCCACCAGGGTGGGCAGGACGGGGCCGGCCGACACACGCGAGCGGGAGCGCGATCCGCCGGAGGACTCGGCGCGGACCTTGCGGCGCAGCCACAGGTAGACCCCGAAGGCGGCGGTGGCGCCGGCCGCGAAGCCGACCGCACGGGTCTCGGTGCCGAGGTAGAGGCGGTCGCTGTTGTCGCCGTTCCACATCAGCGGGGCGATCAGCGCGGCGACGACGAACAGCCCGGCGGTGACGAGGCCGGCCGCGCGGACGGACCGTCGGCAGACCCCGTAGACCACGAGCAGCAGCAGCGGCCAGAGCGCGTAGAACTGCTCGGTGATGCTGAGCGACCACATGGCCGCGAGCGGGTCGATCGAGGAGAAGTGCTGCCAGTAGGCGTCACCGCGCGACAGCTGGGCCCAGTTGGCGATCTGGGCGAGCGCGGCCAGCGCCTGCGGACGGAGGTCCCTGACGTCCCGTAGCGGACTGATCAGGGCGGACAGGCCCACCACCAGGATGATGGTGGCGAACAGGCCGGGCAGCAGCCGCTTGGCCCGGCGGCGGTAGAAGACGCCGAGCCGGATGCCGTCGGTGCGGTCCAGCTCGCGGACCAGCACCAGGGTGACCAGGAAGCCGGAGAGGACGAAGAAGACGTCCACCCCGAACAGACCGTTCTGGAACCAGTTGGTGTGGTACAGCAGCACCGACGCGATGGCGAGGCCGCGCAGACCGTCGACCGCCTTGAAGCGGACGGAGGGCGGCAGCGGACCGCGGGGTTCCGGGGTCGGTGCGGGGATCGCGTAGCGGCTGGTGGCGGGGGCTTCGTAGCCCCTGCTCCTGCGCATGTCCTGGAGCGTGGGTCCGCTCGAGGGCGCGCCGAGGCCGGGCCCGTCGTCCATGTGGTCTGTTCCCCCGGGGTCGATCGACTGTCGCGACATGCTCAGAGGGCATGACTTGATCTGTGGTTTATATCAAAAGACGTCTGTTGATCGTCTGTCGGTCACCGACCGGTGGGACGGCCGGCGACGCCCTACGGGCGCTCGGGCCCGTTCGTCAGAACGCCATGGTGTAGACCATCAGGTCCATCCCCGGGTACGGGGCCCAGTCGCGTTCGGGCGTGCGCCGGAAGCCGATGCGCTCGTAGACCCGGTGGGCGGTGGTCATCTCCGGGCGGGTGGAGAAGGCCATGCCGGCCAGGCCGAGTTCGCGGCTGCGGGTGACGGTGGCGCGGACCAGGGCCTCGCCGACGCCGCGGCCGCGGGAGGCGGCGGCGGTGGCGAGCATCCGGATCTCGCCCTCCCGGGGGGAGGCGATGTCCGCCCACTCGGTGCCGCCGACCGCGAAGGTCACGCAGCCGAGGACGCCGGCTCCGGCCTGGTCGACGGCGACCAGGAGTTCGGCCTCGCGGGCCCGCCGGCCGGCGTCGCGCAGCTGCTCGACGTAGCCGCTCGTGGGCTTGGTGTAGCCGTCGCCGACGAAGGCCTCGACGGTGATCCGGCCGGCGTCGTGGAGGTCCTCGGGGAGGGCCTGGCGGATGAGGAAGTCCATCGGGCCAGTGTGCCGGAGCCCCCTGCCGGGCGGTGCTCCGGGGTCGAACGGACCGGCGCGGGAAGCCCGGGCCCGGCGCCGCCGCGGCCGTACGGGAGGCGGGGAGCGGTCAGTCCGCCTCGACCGCCAGGTGCCCGACCCCGTTCCAGCCGTCCGGCCGCAGCCGCCCGTCCTGGGCCCGCCAGAGGCTGGTGGAGCAGTTGTCCACCGGCCCGAGCGCGGTGAGCTGGTCCTCGGTGAGCCGGTCCAGCGCGTAGCGGAGCATCAGCACCGTGCAGTCGTGGGCGACCAGCAGGACGGGCCGTCCGGCCTCCTCCTCGCAGAGGTCCCGCAGCAGGCTGCGCACCCGCAGGGCGACGTCGGTCCAGGACTCGCCGCCGGGCGGGCGGTAGTACAGCTCGCCCATCTTGCGCCGCCGGGCCGCCTCCTCCGGGTGCTTGGCCTCGATCGCGGCCTTCGGCAGCATCTCCAGGACGCCGAGTTCGCGGTCGCGCAGCCGCTCGTCGTACCGGACGGGCAGGGTGACCGGGACGGCGCCCAGTCCGGCGGCCTGGGCGAGCGCGATGCGGGCGGTCTCGGCGGTGCGCGTGTACGGCGAGCACCAGACGCTGCGCGGGCGGTCGGCGCTGGGCAGGCCGGCCCACCAGTGGCCGAGGGCCTGGGCCTGCCGGCGGCCGTGCAGGGACAGCGGGATGTCGGCGTCCCGGCAGCTGATCGGGACGCTGAGCGCTCCGGCGGCCTCGGCCAGCTGGAACTCGACGTTGGCGGTGGACTCCCCGTGCCGGGTGGCGATCAGCACGGACGGCAGCCGGCCGGCCGCCGCCGGGCGGTGGGCGGTGCCGTGCTGCCCGTGACCGGGGTGCTGCCCCTGGGTGCCGGGGTGCTGGCCCTGGGCGGTGCCGTGCTGCCCCGGTGCGGTGACGTGGTGGTGCTGGCTCTGGGTGGACTGGTGCTGGCCGTTGAGGGTGGTGCCGAGTTCTGCCATGGCCGCGAGCTCCCCGTGGTCGATCAGGTTCCGGCCGTCTGCCGGTCCGGTCTGGTGGTGCCCGGCGTGCACGCCTGTTCATACATATGATCGCGCCGCCTTCTCCAGTGTTCACGGAGAAGGCGGCGCGATCACAGGGCGCGTACGGCGCGAATCAGTGCGCCGCTACGGGCTCCGGCGCGTTCTTCAGCTCGTCGTCGCCGGCTTCGGCGCTGTAGTCGGACGGCTTGGTCTCGTCCGGGAGCACCGGCGCCTTGACCGCCCGCAGCACCAGGGTGAGCGCCACCGCGACGATCAGGTTGAGCGCGAAGGCGGTCACCCCGATGTAGCCGATCTCGCCGATGCCGGGGATCTCGGCCGCGTTGCCGCCGAAGTGCTTGGTGGCCTTGCTGGAGATCCCGTACGCCTCCCAGGTGCCGTAGACCATGCCGGCCGCCCAGCCGGCGAACAGCGCCCAGTGGTGGAACCAGCGGGTGAACAGGCCGCCGACGATCGCCACGAAGGTCTGCAGGATCCACAGGCCGCCCAGCAGCTGGAGGTTGATGGCGGCCTGCTTGTCCATGCCGAGCACGAAGACCAGCGCGCCGACCTTCACCAGCAGCGAGACCAGCTTGGCGACCCGGGTCTCGTCGGCGGGGGTGGCGGCGGGCTTGAGCCAGTCCTTGTAGACGTTGCGGGTGAACAGGTTGGCCGCCGCGATGGACATGATGGCGGCCGGCACCAGCGCGCCGATGCCGATCGCGGCGAAGGCCACGCCGGTGAACCAGTCCGGGAACATGTCGGCGAACAGCTGGGGCACCGACAGCTGGGAGTTGTAGCCCTTGACGCCCTTGCCGACGCCCGCCGCCAGCGCCATGAAGCCGAGCAGTGCCAGCAGGCCCAGCATCAGCGAGTAGGCGGGCATGATCGCCATGTTGCGGCGCACGGTCTTGCGGGACTTGGAGGCCAGCACGCCGGTCACCGAGTGCGGGTACATGAACAGCGCCATCGCCGAGCCGAGGGCGAGCGTGGCGTACGTCCACTGCTTGTTCTCGGGGATGGTCAGCGAGCCGGCCTTGGCCTCCTTGAAGTGCTGCGCGGCCGTGTCGAAGATGTGCCCGTAGCCGCCGAGCCGGATCGGGATGTAGATCACCGCGACGATGATCACGATGTAGACCAGGGCGTCCTTGACGAAGGCGATCAGCGCCGGGGCGCGCAGGCCGGAGGAGTAGGTGTAGGCGGCCAGCACGCCGAAGGCGATGAACAGCGGCAGGTCCTTGACGAACCAGTTGGCGTTCTCCCCGCCGCCGACCCCCAGCACGTCCAGCACGGCCTGGATGCCGACGAGTTGCAGGGCGATGTACGGCATGGTGGCCAGGATGCCGGTGAGCGCGACCACCAGCGACAGCGGCCGCGAGCCGTACCGGCCGCGCACGAAGTCGGCCGGGGTGACGTAGCCGTGCACCCGGGAGACCGACCAGAGCCGGGGCAGGAAGAGGAAGACCAGCGGGTAGGCGATGATCGTGTACGGCACCGCGAAGAAGCCCGCCGCGCCGGTCGCGTACACGGCCGCCGGGACGGCGACGAAGGTGTACGCGGTGTAGAGGTCGCCGCCGAGCAGGAACCAGGTCACCCAGGTCCCGAAGCTGCGGCCGCCCAGGCCCCACTCGTCCAGGTGCGCCGCGTCGTCCGCGCGGCGCCAGCGCGAGGCGAGGAAGCCCATCACGGTGACCAGGGCGAAGAACAGCACGAAGACCACGAGGGCCGGCACGTTGACGTCCTTCATCGGGCACCGCCCTTCCGGGCCGCCGCGCGGGCCTTCTCGTCCCGGGTGATCAGCAGGTAGGCGGCGACCGTGAACACGGCCGACACGGGCACCCAGAGCAGCTGGTACCAGTAGAAGAACGGCATCCCGGCCACCGCCGGGTCGTTCTTGTCGTACGAGGACACCCAGAGCATCGCGACGATCGGCACGAGCAGGGCGAGCCCGGCCAGCACCCGCTCGGGCGTCACGGCCGGGACGGGTTTCCCGGGTGGCTCGGGCATGACATCTTCGACGAAGGGACGATCAGAGGGCATCTTCGGCTCCGCTCCGGAGGGGTTCCCCGTCGGCGCCGCAGCCCGGCCGGCGCCGAGCGCCGTACGGGCCCGCCGAGCAGCACCATCGGTGATCGGCAGTCAGATCATTACGGCTGCGCAATCTAGAGCATGGGGTGATCCATGTCACCGGGATTGACGGAAGTTCCCACCAGTCGGACGGAACCGACCGGTGTCCACCGCCGACGGGCCGGAAACGGGCCTGCGCCGGAGGCCTGCGCCGGGTCGTCGCAGCGCGCAGAGCCGAACGCGCGGCAGTGCGTAGAGCGGAACGCGAAAGGGCACCGGCGCGCAGGTCGCGCGCGCCGGTGCCCGAAGTGCGGTGGGGGAGTGCGGCTACTCCGGACGCTTCAGCCGGGTGATGAACTTGTAGCGGTCGCCCCGGTAGATCGAGCGGACCCACTCGACCGGGTCGCCCTCGGCGTCGAAGGAGTGCCGGGAGAGCTGGAGCATCGGCAGGCCGAGGTCGGAGCCGAGCAGCCCGGCCTCGCGCGGGTTGGCCAGGGTGGTCTCGATGGTCTCCTCGGCCTCGGCCACGGTGACCCCGTACACCTCGCGCAGCGCCGCGTACAGCGAGTTGTGCTTGGCCAGGTTGCGGCGCAGGGCCGGGAAGCGCTTGGCGGACAGGTGGGCGACCTCGATGGCCATCGGGTCGCCGTTGGCCAGCCGCAGGCGCTCGATCCGCAGCACCCGGCCGCCGGGCTTGATGTCGAGCAGCGGGGCGAGCCGGTCGTCGGCGGTGATGTAGCCGATCTCGATCAGCCGGGAGGCGGGCTCCAGGCCCTGGGCCCGCATGTCCTCGGTGTAGGAGGTCAGTTGGAGGGCCTGGGCGACCTTGGGCTTGGCGACGAAGGTGCCCTTGCCCTGGATGCGCTCCAGCCGGCCCTCGACGACCAGCTCCTGGAGGGCCTGGCGCACGGTGGTGCGCGAGGTGTCGAACTGGGCGGCCAGGGCGCGCTCGGGCGGCACCGGGGTGCCGGCGGGCTGGGTCTCGGTGAGCTGCAGCAGGTGCCGCTTCAGGCCGTAGTACTTGGGGACGCGCGCGGTCGGGTCGGTGCCGGCCTGCGTCGGGAGGTTGTTCACCTCGGGGTCGTCGACCTGGGCGGTGGATCCCCCGTCGCTGCTCATCGGACCTGTTCTCCCGCTTCTCGCGAGGCCTTCCGCGACCCCGCCACATCGTTAACGGCTCACATCGTTGCATGTATGGCTACGGAACGAATACCTCATCACGCGATGAACGATGTGCGGTGTCGGCTTGATAACGGGTGGTCGAGATCGGTCGGACAGCCGTTGACAGGCCCATTGGTCTAGGCCAAGCTCCAGGCATCTGGTCTACACCACTAGACCGGTAACTATGAATCCCCCCACCCGTTCGAAGGGGTCCGCGGCACCTTTCCCCCCGCTTTGTGTGGGTCTGCCGCTGCCGCCCGACGGGGGCAACCCAGGCATCCCTCAGGAGGATGGCGTGAAGCGTCAGCTCATCGCGGCGGTCGGCGTCGCAGCAATGGTCGTCGGCCTGGCGGCTTGCAGCTCGGACGGCAAGAAGAGCGAGGGTGACTCGAAGTCGTCCTCCGCCTCCGCGGCCGACAAGTACAAGGGCAAGACGCTGAAGGTCTGGACCATGAGCGGCTCGGCCCCGAAGGGCTGGACCGACGGGGTCAAGGCCGAGTTCGAGACCACCTACCCGGGTTCGAAGGTCGAGTTCGCGACCCAGGAGTGGGGCGGCATCGGCGCGAAGGTCACCGCCGCGCTGTCCGAGGGCTCGGTCGACGTCCTGGAGGTCGGCAACACCCAGACCGCCGGCTACGCCTCCTCGGGCGGTCTGCTCGACATCACCAAGGACAAGGCCGCGCTGGGCGGCGAGACCTGGGCCGCCAACCAGAACGAGTCCACGATCCTGGACGGCAAGCAGTACGCCGCCCCGTGGTACGTCACCAACCGCGTGGTCGCCTACAACAAGGACCTGTGGGCCAAGGCCGGTCTGACCGACACGCCGAAGACCCTGGACGAGTTCTACGCCGACCTGGAGAAGCTGAAGGCCGCCCCGGGCGTCGTCGACCCGATCTACATGCCCGGCCAGGAGTGGTACGTCTACTTCGGTCTGCTCACCAGCGAGGGTGGCAAGATCGCCAAGAAGGACGGCGACAAGTGGGTCGGCGGCCTGGGCTCGCCCGAGAGCCAGAAGGCCTTCGAGACCTACAAGAAGCTCCAGGGCTACTCGGCCACCGGTCCGAAGGACAAGGACGAGGCCACCCCGCAGCAGAAGGACGTCTTCGGCCAGGGCAACGTCGGCACCATGATCGGCCTCGGCTGGGAGCTCCCGGACGAGAAGGCCATCCCGAAGGACAAGATCGGCTTCTTCCCGCTCCCGGGCAAGACCGCCGACAAGCCCTCCGGCGTGTTCCTCGGTGGCTCGAACCTCGCGATCGCCTCGCAGAGCAAGAACACCGACATGGCGAAGGACTTCCTGAAGATCGCCCTCAACGACAAGAACGAGGGCGTCGTCGCCGCGGCGGGCAACATCCCGAACAAGGCCTCGCTGAACAGCCAGATCACCGGTGACTTCGCCAAGGCCGCCCAGTCGGCCGCCGCGGTCGGCGCGATCACCCCGAACACCCCGAACTGGGCGAGCGTCGAGGACAACCCGAACCCGATCAAGGAGTTCCTGACCGCTGCCCTCCAGGGCGGCGACTTCGCCTCCACGGCCAAGAAGTACGACGACGAGATCGCCAAGAAGCTCAACCAGAAGCAGTAAGCACTGAGCGGCGTCGCTCACCGACCCCCGGCGGGGGGCCGGTGGGCGACGCCTGTCCGTCGTGGCCAGGTTGTGAGGAAGTGAGAACGATGGCTGTGCATTCGGAGCGGGTGCAGACACAGTCCCCGGAGCCGGGGGAGGCTGCTGTGGCCAGTATGGAGACGAGCGCGTCGGGCGGCGGCTCGAAGGCTTCGGCGCCGAAGGGCGCGAGATCGGCGGGCGGCCCCAGCCTGGGCTCACGCCTCGCGCCGTACCTGCTGCTGCTGCCGGCCACCGTGGCGACCCTGGCCCTGCTCGGCTGGCCGCTGCTGAAGACCGTCCTGCTGTCGTTCCAGAACCTCAACAGGCGCCAGCTCGTCATGCACCTGACCGAGTGGACCGGCTTCGACAACTACAAGGAGCAGCTGACCGACCCGGACTTCTGGGCGGTCACCGGCCGGACCGTCGCCTTCACCGCGATCAACGTGGTGCTGATCATGGTCGGCGGCACCCTGATCGGCCTGCTGCTGAACCAGCTCGGCAAGAAGATGCGGCTGGTGCTCCAGATCGCGCTGCTGCTGGCCTGGGCCATGCCGGTGGTCGCCGCGACCACCGTCTACACCTGGCTGTTCGACTCCCAGTGGGGTGTCGTCAACTGGATCCTGGACCAGCTGGGTTGGCACTCGATGCGCGACTACAACTGGCTCAGCGACCCGTACTCGACGTTCTTCATCATCATCCTGCTGATCGTCTGGATGTCGATCCCGTTCGTGGCGTTCAACATGTACGCCGGTCTGACCACGATCCCGAAGGAGCTCTACGAGGCCGCCCGGATGGACGGCGCCGGCGCCGTCAAGATCTTCACCGCGGTGATCTTCCCCAACCTGAAGCCGTTCTTCCTGGCCACGACCTTCCTCGAGGTCATCTGGGTGTTCAAGGCCTTCACCCAGGTCTACGCGGTCAACGCCGGCGGTCCGGAGAAGCTGACCCGGACCCTGCCGGTGCACGCCTTCCTGGAGGGCTCGGCCGGCCAGCACTACGGCATCGGCTCCGCGATCGCGGTGCTCACCATCCTGATGCTGGGCGTGCTGATGGCGTACTACTTCCGCATCATGATCAAGCAGGAGGACGAGCTGTGAGGCGCTCTCTCTTCGGACGTACCTGGCTGAACGCGATCGCGGCCGTCCTCGCCGTCTTCTTCGTCTTCCCCGTCTACTGGATGTTCGCGACCGCGTTCAAGCAGAACAGCGACATCATCAGCCCGACGCCGGTGTTCATCCCGCTCGACGCGACCTTCGAGCACTTCACCACCGCGGTCAACGCGCCGAACTTCTGGACGTACGTCCTCAACAGCGTCACCGTCACCGTCGGCGCGGTGCTCGGGTCGCTGGTGATCGCGACCCTGGCGTCCTTCGCCATCGCCCGGATGAAGTTCCGCGGCCGCAAGGCCTTCGTGCTGGTCATCATGATGGCCCAGATGGCGCCCTGGGAGGTCATGACCATCGCGGTCTACATCATCTCCCGCGACAACGACATGCTGAACAGCCTGGTGCCGCTGACCCTCTTCTACATGATGATGGTCCTGCCCTTCACCATCTGGACGCTGCGCAGCTTCATCGCCGCGGTGCCCAAGGAGCTGGAGGAGTCGGCCATGGTGGACGGCTGCACCCGCTCCCAGGCCTTCGTGAAGGTGATCTTCCCGCTGTTGGCCCCGGGCCTGATGTCGACCTCGCTGTTCGGTTTCATCACGGCGTGGAACGAGTTCCCGCTCGTCCTGATCCTCAACAAGGACGAGGGCAAGACCCTGCCGCTGTGGCTGTCGTCCTTCAAGACGGCTTTCGGCAACGACTGGGGCGCCACCATGGCCGCGTCCACGATGTTCGCCATCCCCGTGCTGATCCTGTTCGTCTTCCTCCAGCGCAAGGCGGTCGGCGGTCTGACCGACGGCGCCGTGAAGGGCTGAGTCCACGTGAGCATCCTCGTTCCCACCGTGCCGGACAGCGACCAGCTGCACCGCGACGCCCTGACCGTCCTCCAGCCCGGCTTCGTCGGCACCGAGCCGCCGGAGTGGCTGCGCCGCCACCTCGCCGCGGGCCTCGGCTCGGTCGCGCTGTTCGACCGCAACGTGGTCGACCTCGACCAGCTGTCCGCGCTCACCCGGGCGCTGCGCGCCGAGAACCCCGACCTGCTGATCGCGATCGACGAGGAGAGCGGCGACGTCACCCGGCTGGAGGCGGGCTCCGGTTCGTCCTGGCCCGGCAACCTCGCGCTCGGCGCGATCGACGACCCGGCGCTGACCCGGGACGTCGCCCGCGAGCTGGGCCGGGCGCTGGCCGCGGCCGGCGTCAACTACAACTGGGCGCCCACCGCGGACGTCAACTCCAACCCGCGCAACCCGGTCATCGGGGTCCGCTCCTTCGGCGCCGACCCCGAGCTGTGCGCCCGGCACACCGCCGCCTGGGTGGAGGGCCTCCAGTCGGCCGGCGTGGCCGCCTGCTCCAAGCACTTCCCCGGCCACGGCGACACCGCGGTGGACTCGCACCACGGCCTGCCGGTCATCGACGTCGACCTGGACGTGCTGCGGGCCCGCGACCTGATCCCGTTCCAGGCGGCGATCGCGGCCGGCACCAAGGCCGTGATGACCGCCCACATCATGATCCCGGCGCTGGACCCGAAGCTGCCCGCCACCCTGAGCCCGGCCGTGCTGCGCGACCTGCTGCGCGCCGCCCCGGCCGACGGCGGTCTCGGCTACCAGGGCCTGATCGTCAGCGACGCGATCGAGATGGGCGCCATCGCCGACACCTTCGGGATGGGCGAGGGCACCGTGCTGGCCCTGGCGGCCGGCGCGGACGCGATCTGCGTCGGCGGCGGGCTCGCCGACGAGGAGACCGTGCTGATGCTGCGCGACGCCATCGTGGCGGGCGTGCGCTCCGGCCGGCTCGCCGAGGAGCGGCTGGCGGACGCCGCCGCGCGGGTCCGGTCGCTGGGCAGCTGGGGCCGGATCGCGGCCCAGGGCGAGCGGATCGAGCCGGACCTGGCGGTCGGCCTGCGGGCCGCGCGCCGGGCGCTCAAGGTGGTCCGGGCTCCGGGCCTGGTGGTGCCGCCGGTGAGCGAGCGCCCGTACGTGGCCTCGTTCTCGGACGAGCCGAACATCGCCGTCGGCGACGTCACCCCGTGGGGCGTGGCCGGCATGCTGGCCGACCGCTTCCCCGGCACCCGCACCCGCGAGGTGTCGGCGGCCGAGGCCGCGCCGGAGCTGCTGGACGCCCTGGTCGGCGAGCTGGTGGCCGGCGCCGAGGGCCGCCGCCTGGTGCTGGTGGTCCGGGACGCCCACCGGCACGCGTGGATGTCCGCCGCGCTGAGCCGCCTGGTGGCGGCCCGGCCGGACGCCGCCGTGGTCGAGATGGGCCTGCCCCAGTCCGAGCCGGTCGGCGCACTCCACATCGCCACCCACGGTGCCGCCCGGGTCTGCGGGCTGGCGGCCGTGGAGGTCCTCACCGGGCAGCCGGGAGCGGTCGGCTGAACCCTCCGGCGAGACGTCACCGGCCGTGTCCGGCGGACGTCGGCCCACGGGCCCGTCATGCGCATGTCGCATGGCGGGCCCGTCGCGTTCTCCCGGTGTTGACCTGCGGATTCGCCAAGTGACCGTGTTCCCTCAAGTAGGCCTTAAATCCACCTTAAGATCTACTGAGGGTGACAGGGTGGCGACTGGCCGCCACGCGGTACAACAGCTCTGCAACGGCGGCCCCGAGTAAGGCCGTTGATCGTTGACACCACCTATGGTCTAGGCCAGAGTCCAAGCATCCGGTTCGAGATTCAACCTCGCCGGATGTGGTATCGGCCCTCCCTCAAGCTCTTCGCCGCCCCCTGTCCGGACTCTCCGCGCGGGCGCCAATCACGCTGCCGGCGGGCAACACGGCTCTACACCCCTCGGAGGATGGCGTGAAGAAGCGTCAGCTCGTGTCGACGCTCGGGACCATGGCCCTGGCGGTCGGTCTGACGGCCTGTTCCTCGTCCGCGAAGCCCGCGGGCGACGGCGGCGCGGGTGGCTCCGCGGACCCGAAGGCGGCCGGTGGCACCGTCACCGTCTGGCTGATGGACGACGCCCAGAAGAACTGGCCGGACCTGGTCCAGCGGGTCAACGACGAGTTCGCGGCGAAGTACCCCAACGTCAGCCTCAAGCTGGTCTACCAGGGCTGGGCCGACAAGGTGGGCAGGCTCGACAAGGCCATCGCCGACGGCAGCGCCCCCGACGTGGTCGAGCTGGGCAACACCGAGACCATGAAGTACGTGCTCTCCGGCGCGCTGGCCCCGGTGGACCGCAGCACCTTCGACAACTCCGACAGCTGGATCAAGGCGCTCGCCAACACCTGCACCTACCAGGACAAGCTCTGGTGCGTGCCCTACTACGCGGGCTCCCGGGTGGCCATCTACAACTCCGCCACCTTCCAGCAGGCCACCGGCAGCGCCGACTTCCCGAAGACCGAGGCCGACCTGCTGACCGCGCTGGACAAGATCGCGGACAAGAACAAGGCCGACAAGACCTTCTCCCCGCTCTACCTGCCCGGCCCGTACTGGTACGCCGCGATGAGCTACGTGGCCGCGTACGGCGGCAGCATCGCCAAGTTCGACAGCTCCGGCAACTGGCACGGCACCCTGCACGACCCCAAGTCCCAGCAGGGCGTCAGCCACTTCGTCGACCTGGTGCGCAAGTACAACAAGGGCGACCTGACGGTGAACGAGCAGAACCAGTTCGAGGCGATGGCCCGCGGGCGCGCCGCGTCCTTCTACGGCAACGGCTACGAGGCGGCCAGCGTCACCGCGCCGGTCACCGGCGACCCGAGCGTCAAGGACGCCGTCAAGGTGGCCACCATGCCCGGCCCGGACGGCAAGCCGCTGCCGACCTTCATCGGCGGCTCCGACCTCGCCGTCACCGCCAAGTCCCCGCAGCTGGCGCTGGCCACCGACTGGATCCGGATGTTCACCAGCAGCAAGTCCGAGCAGGCGCTGGCCGACAAGGACATCCTGCCGAACAACCTGGCCCAGCTGAACCCGCTGAAGAGCAAGCCGACCACCGCCGCCGCGGCCAACGCCGTCCCGGACGCCTGGTTCACCCCGCTGGCGCCGGGCTGGGGCGCGGTCGAGAAGCAGAAGATCATCCCGGACATGCTGGTCTCGATCCTCAAGGGCAAGTCGGTGGACCAGGCCACCAAGGAGGCCGACGCGGCGATCGACCAGCTGATCAACAAGGCGTCCTGACCCTCCGCCGCGCCTCTCCCGTCTCAGGAGGGGCGCGTCGGCGGGCGCGGTGCCGAGGGCGGGTCGGCGGGGCGCGCCGAGGGGCGCGAGGGCGTGCCGACGGAGGTGCCCGGCGACAGGCGCACCCGTAGGATTGCGGCACGCAGAACCGCAGCGAGTGTGCGGACTCGCCGCCGTGGAGGTCCCCGCCGGGCAGCCGCCCGGGCGGGGTCGAACCGTCCCATCGGAGGCAGACCCAGATGTCCGACCCGCAGACCGCTCCCGGCCGGATCATGGCGGCGGAGATGGCCGAGCAGCCGGCCGTCCTCCAGCGCATCCTCGACGAGGGTGCCCCGAAGATCCGCGAGGTCGCCGCGCAGATCGCCGCCCGCCGCCCGCGCTTCGTCCTGCTCACCGCGCGCGGCACGTCCGACAACGCCGCGCTGTACGCCAAGTACCTGATCGAGATCCTGCTCGGCAAGCCGGCCGGCCTGACCTCGATGTCCACCACCACCGCGTACGGCGCCAAGCCGGACCTCACCGACGTCCTGGTCGTCACCGTCAGCCAGTCCGGCGGCTCGCCGGACCTGGTGGCCTCCACCAAGGCCGCCCGCGAGGCCGGTGCCATCACCCTCGCGGTGACCAACAACGCCGCCTCGCCGCTCGCCGAGGTCTCCGAGTTCCACATCGACGTGCTGGCCGGCCCGGAGAAGGCGCTGCCGGCCACCAAGACCTACACCGCCGAGCTGCTGGCGCTCTACCTGCTGGTCGAGGGGCTGCGCGGGGGAGACGGCTCGGCCGCCGAGGAACTGCCCGGGCTGGCCGCCGGAGTGCTGGCCCGCAAGGCGGAGGTGAAGGCGCTCGCCGAGCGCTACCGCTTCGCCCAGCGCCTGGTCATCACCTCGCGCGGCTACGGCTACCCGACCGCCCGCGAGGCGGCGCTCAAGCTGATGGAGACCACCTACATCCCGGCCACCCCGTTCTCCGGCGCCGACCTGCTGCACGGCCCGCTGGCCATGGTGGACAACGTCTCGCCGGTCATCGCGATCGTTCCGGACGGCAAGGGCGGCGAGGCCCTCCAGCCGGTGCTGGACCGCCTGCGCGGGCGCGGCGCGGACCTGGTGGTGGTCGGCCAGCAGGCGCAGGTGGAGGCCGCCTCGGCGGGCTTCGCGCTGCCGGCCGGCGTGCCCGAGGAGGTGCAGCCGATCCTGGAGATCCTGCCGTTGCAGCTGCTGGCCTACGAGGTCACCATCGCCCGCGGCCAGGACCCGGACGCCCCGCGCGCGCTGGCCAAGGTCACCGAGACGCGGTAGCCCGTCCCGCACGCGAGCCGGCCCCCGGTCCACAGGCTTGTGGACCGGGGGCCGGTCTCCGAGCGGCGGAGAGATGGTCCCGGGGGCCGGAGGGGGCCGAGGTCGGAGGAGCCGGCGGGGGCCGAAAACACTACGGGCCACGGCGCCGACACGGGACCCTCAACCCATGCGGCACCGCAGCCCGGAGCTGTCGTCGGGCACCGGGACCGATCGAGAACTGTGCGGGGTCCTCGTTCGGCGGCGTCCGACCGAGGAGGGGCCGCGCGCGGTCAGGGCAGTTGCGCGGGGCCTCTCCTTGGTGCCCTTTCATTGTGGACTAGACCAATCTCGGTTGTCCAGGCCGCTCGGCACATTGGTCTAAACAACTCCGGGCGGTGGGCAGTCCCGGCGAACCTCCCGCCGGGACCCCCGGCGAGGCCCGCCCCCCGGTCCGCCGCGCCCCGCCCGGACCGGCGGCGCTACCCTCGCCATGTGCCCTCGCTGAACGAACTCGTCCGCCGCCACACCACCCTCACCGGGGCCGACGTGGAATGGCTCCACCACCTGGTCGCGGAGTGGCAGCTGCTCTCCGACCTCTCCTTCGCCGACCTGGTGCTGTGGATCCCCACCTGGGACGGCATCCGCTACGTCTCGGTGGCGCAGATGCGGCCCAACACCGGGCCCACCTCGTACCAGGACGACATGGTCGGCCACCTCGTCCCCCGCGGCCGCCGCCCGCTGCTGGACGCCGCCTTCGACGAGGGCCGGATCGTGCGCGAGGGCGACCCGGAGTGGCGCGAGGAGGTCCCGGTCCGGGTGGAGTCGATCCCGGTCCGGCGCGAGGGCAAGGTGCTGGGGGTGATCGCCCGCAACACCAACCTGCTGACCGTCCGCACCCCGAGCCGGCTGGAGCTCACCTACCTGCAGAGCGCCTCCGACCTGGCGCAGATGATCGCGGCCGGCTCCTTCCCCTTCCCTGGCGTCGAGCAGGCCGACATGGACGCCGCCCCCCGGGTCGGCGACGGGCTGATCCGGCTGGACGCGGACGGCATCGTCACGTACGCCAGCCCCAACGCGCTCTCCGCCTACCACCGCCTCGGCCTCACCACCGACCTGGTCGGCAGCCACCTCGGCCGGGCCACCGCCGACCTCGCCCCGCCGTCCCGCTCGGCCGTCCACGAGGCGCTGGTGAAGCTGGCGAGCGGCTGGGCACCCCGGCAGACCGAGGTGGAGGCGCAGGGGGGAGTGGTGACCCTGCGGGCGATCCCGCTCAAGCCCAAGGGCACCCTGACCGGTTCGCTGGTGCTCTGCCGGGACGTCACCGAGCTGCGCCGCCGCGACCGCGAGCTGATGACCAAGGACGCCACCATCCGGGAGATCCACCACCGGGTGAAGAACAACCTGCAGACCGTCGCGGCCCTGCTGCGGTTGCAGTCCCGCCGGATGGACTCGGAGTCCGGCCGGGCCGCGCTGGACGAGGCGGTGCGCCGGGTCGGCTCGATCGCGATCGTGCACGAGACGCTCTCCCAGGCGCTGGACGAGCAGGTGGCCTTCGACGAGATCGCCGACCGGGTCCTGGCGATGGCGATGGAGCTGTCCCAGGACGGCCGGGTGGCGACCCGCCGCACCGGCAGCTTCGGCATCCTGTCCGCCGAGGTGGCCACCCCGCTGTCGATGGTGCTGACCGAACTGCTCCAGAACGCCCTGGAGCACGCGTTCGGTCCGACCGCCTCCGGCAACCTGGAGGTCAGCGCGCTGCGCGGGCGCGCCCCGGCGACCGGGATGGGCTGGTCGGACAGCTGGAACGGCGGCGCCCGGCCGGAGGAGTACCTGCTGATCACGGTGCAGGACGACGGCCGCGGCATGCCGGAGGGGTTCGACCCCCAGACGGCGGGCAACCTCGGGCTGCAGATCGTCCGGACGCTGGCCACCGGCGAGCTGGGCGGCACCTTCGACATGGTGGCGGGCCCGAACGGCGGGACCAAGGTGATCCTGGAGATCCCGGTCCGCTGAGCCCCGGCCCACGGCCCCCGTCCACGGGCCCCGGTCGCGGCTGAGATTTCGCTGGGAATCCGTCGCACGAAGGCGCGGTGGGGGCGTGCGGTCGGCGGAAGCGCCGGGTGCACGCTCCGCGAGCCGGAGCGCGGAAACAGAAACGAGGCCCTGTCGACCGGGGGGGTGGGTCGACAGGGCCTCTCAACCCGTTCCGGCCGTCGGGGGGAGTCGGCCGGAACGGGGGCTCTGGGTGGTGCGACACCCCGCCGGTGCGTTGCACACGGTGAGCGCCACAGCTCCACGATATTGCTCTAAGTGAACAGTATCAAGTGCCTGGGGCGCGTCGGTGTCGCGGGACCTGGCCGGGCGAGGTCCTTGGTGCGGAAGGCTTCACCAGGAGGTGCAGGGAAGCCTTTGATCATGTGTCGATCGGTACGGCGGTTACTGCGGGTGCTACGGCGTGTGATCGCGACGCGATCAGGCGGTGCGGGCGCGGTTGCGGGCGGCGCGGCGCTTCATCGCGCGACGCTCGTCCTCGCTCATACCGCCCCAGACGCCGGCGTCCTGACCGGTCTCGAGCGCCCACTGGAGGCACTGCTCCATCACCGGACAGCGGCGGCACACGGCCTTGGCTTCCTCGATCTGCAGCAGAGCAGGACCGGTGTTCCCGATCGGGAAGAACAGCTCCGGGTCCTCTTCGCGGCAGACAGCGCGGTGGCGCCAGTCCATGGTCGTCCAACTCCTCCTGCCGCGGGGGGTGGCCCGATCGGCATAATCGAATGGCTTGTGAATGTGAACGCTTTCACGAATCCCGCAACAGCAAAAGAGACCAAAGGCCCGCCGGGCCCGGGTGGTCTGTGCTGAGGGGGATTCGGCGATTCGAGGGACACCCCGCGGTCGGTGCTCCTGTGGTTCCGGAGTCGCCGTCGCTGCGATGTGTCCCGATCGCCATGTAGAGGTTCGCAAACCTCGGGCTCGGATACAACCCCCTTCGGGGAGGAATTTTGGATTCTTCGGTGTCGCCTAGCTCACAGCCAGTACTTCTATGGAGTGAAGGGGGCTTGTGCGTTCGAGAAGAAGGAGGAACCCCCCTTCCGGTCACACAATCACACGCAGTGCCCGCCGTACGCCTGTGAAACTGACGCGACTCCGGTCTCCAAGATGGTCCCCGTCGACCTGGAACGGTGCCGCTTCCTCCGAAACCAAGGTGAAGTGTCTGACGTCGTGATAGGAGACGACGTGCTTCCCGGAGGGGCCTGCCGGAGGGGCGTCGTCACTCGAAGGCGTGTGCGACCGCAGGATCTGACGGACCGTTCGAGCTGTGCCGAACGCCGTCATCCGAGTGATGCCGAAGACGTCCAGGTCCGTGTCGAAGGAGGCGAGCGGCGAGGGGTAGACCGGACGGTTGCCGAGGAAGGTCCAGGGCGAGGTGTTGCTGACTATCGACAGGACCAGGCCCGGAACCCGCTCGCGGCCCGGCAGTTCCAGGGAGACCGGGCCGGAACGGCGCTGCTCACGCTGGGTGAAGTAGTGCCGGAGCGCCTGGCCGACGTACAGGGCGTGGGTGGACTTGCGCCCGGCCCTGCGCTGCTCCTCGACCCGGCCGACCACCCCGGCGTCGAAGCCGAGGCCGGCGGTGAAGGTGAACCAGCGGTCCGGCAGCCCCTCGGTCATCGCCTTGCCCAGCCCGATCGGCCGCTCCCGGCCGTGCTCCAGCGCGTCCAGCAGGGCGCCGGTGGCCTCCACCGGGTCGTTGGGCAGGCCCAGCGCGCGGGCGAACACGTTGGTCGAACCGCCCGGCACCACGGCCAGTCGCGGGACCTTCTCGCCCGGGCCGTGCGCCAGCAGCCCGTTCACCACCTCGTTGACGGTGCCGTCCCCGCCCAGCGCCACCACCAGGTCGACCGTGCCGTCCTCCGTCGCCTCGCGGGCCAGGTCGCGCGCGTGGCCCCGGTACTGGGTCTCGGCGACCTCCAGCTTGAGATCGCTGCGCAGGGCGTGGATCAGCACGTCCCTGGTCCGGCCACTGGTGGTGGTGGCCTTGTGGTTCACGACCAGGAGAGCGCGCATGGGGAAAGCCTACGGGTCGGTACGGACCAACCGGCGGCTACCCTGCTGGAGTGACCGCAGAAACCTCCGCACCCGCACCCTCGGCCGGCTCCGGCCGCCCGGCCTCCCTGACCCTGGGCGCCGCCATCACGGCCCTGGAGGGCGCGGCCCTGGCCGTCGTCGGCGTCTGGGACATGGTGGCCGCGCTGTCCGGCGAGGCCAAGCAGCTGGCCCTGAACGAGTTCGGCGGAGCGGTCATCGTGCTGCTCGGCGTGCTGCCGGTGCTGGCCGCCCTCGCGCTGCTCAAGGAGCGCCGCTGGGGCCGCAGTCCGGCGGTGCTGACCAACTCGATCTGCCTGCCGGTCGCCTACTACATGTTCCAGAGCGGCGGCGCGATGGTCGCGGTCGGCGTCCTGGTCGGCGTGCTCGGTCTGGTGGGCATTTGCTGCCTGCTGAACCCGAAGTCGACGGCGGCCCTGTACGCCCAGCAGGAGAGCTGAGCGCGCGGGGCCGCCGGTCGCCGGTGCGGCCGCCCAGCGGGAGCTGAGCGGCCGTCAGTCCTACTCCTCCACCAGGAGCTTCTCCCGCAGCTGGGCCAAGGTCCGGGCGAGCAGCCGGGAGACGTGCATCTGGGAGATCCCCACCTCGGCGGCGATCTGCGACTGGGTCATGTTCCGGAAGAACCGCAGCACCAGGATCTTCTGCTCCCGGGGCGGCAGTTGGGCCAGCAGCGGCTTGAGCGACTCGCGGTACTCGACGCCCTCCAGCGCCTCGTCGGTCGCGCCCAGGGTGTCCGCGACGGCCGGCGACTCGTCGTCGCTGTCCGGCACGTCCAGGGACAGCGTGGAGTACGCGTTGGCGGACTCCAGGCCCTCCAGGACGTCCTCCTCGGAGATCCCCAGGTGCTCGGCCAGCTCGTGCACCGTGGGGGAGCGGCCGTGCCGCTGGGAGAGCTCGCTGGTCGCCGTGGTGAGCGACAGCCGCAGCTCCTGGAGCCGGCGCGGGACGCGCACCGCCCAGCCCTTGTCGCGGAAGTGCCGCTTGATCTCGCCGACGATGGTCGGCGTCGCGTAGGTGGAGAACTCGACCCCGCGCTCGTGGTCGAAGCGGTCCACCGACTTGATCAGGCCGATGGTGGCGACCTGGGTCAGGTCGTCCAGCGGCTCGCCCCGGTTGCGGAAGCGCCGGGCCAGGTGCTCGACCAGCGGGATGTGCATCCGCACCAGCTGGTTGCGCAGCTCGACCCGCTCCGGGGAGCCCTCGGGCAGCGCGGACAGCCGGACGAACAGCGCGCGGGCGGCCTCCCGGTCCGGGGCGCCGGAGCGGTGCGAGCCCTGGACTGGCACCGCGCCGTGCAGCTCGGGCTCGGTGTCGGCCGCCGCGTCCGTCCCGGCCGCCGGGGCTGCCGGGTCCACCGGGTCCGGCGGGGGCGCGGCGGCAGGCGTCGGCTCGGACGTCGGCTCGGTGGGGTGGCTCATCCGCTGGGCGTCCTTCGGGTGCGCTTCGTCGTTGGCGGCGAGGCCGGGAACGCTCGCCTGGGTCGGTACGGCAGGTCCCGCCGTCGCGAGGCCGGTACGGTCCAGATCACTCACGGCCATTCCCCCGTTCCGTTCCGGGAGCACCGGGGCCGACTGGCCCCGGAATCGTCTCGTTGGTCGTACCGCGTGGGTGGCGGTACCGGGAACCGTCCGTCGGGCCCCGGGGCGGGGGAGCGGCGGACGGCCCTTGCGCGGGTGCTGCTCGGTGCTGCTCGGTCGTGCGGTTCGGTCGCCCGGCTAGTGGGCGGAGGACCCGCCGCGCTTCTTGTGCAGGCTGATCGACACGGTCCTGTCCTCAGCGACCGAGGAGTCGACCTCGCCGGCCAGGGCGGAGAGCACCGTCCAGGCGAAGGTGTCCCGCTCGGGGGCCTTGCCGTCGGTGGTCGGGGCGGAGACGGTGACCTTCAACGAGTCACCGACCAGCCGGAACTCGCAGGACAGCACGGAGCCCGGCACCGCCTGCTGGAGCAGGATGGCGCAGGCCTCGTCGACCGCGATCCGCAGATCCTCGATCTCGTCGAGCGTGAAGTCCAACCGGGCGGCCAGCCCGGCCGTCGCTGTTCGCAGGACGGAGAGGTAGGCCCCCGCTGCGGGCAGCCGGACCTCCACGAAGTCCTGAACACCGAGATCGCCGTCGATCTGGGACACCCTTGCCTCCTGGGTGACGCGCTGTACTTTCTTGGTACCCCGCTTGTTACCGCTTGCTACCCCTGGAGGGGGTCCGGCGTCGCGGATCCGCCATCGCTCTGCCTTCCGCACCCCGGTTCGGGAGTTACTCATGGTAAGGCATTGCGACGCAGGGTGGCAGACCCTTTCTCCGGACTCCGGAGAGCCGTTCAGCGCCGTCCGGCGGCGGCCAGTGCCCCGTCGGTGAGCCGGTACACGGTCCACTCGTCCATCGGCACCGCGCCGATCGACTTGTAGAAGTCGATCGAGGGCTGGTTCCAGTCCAGGACCGACCACTCGACCCGGGAGTAGCCGCGTTCGACGGCGATCCGGGCGAGTTCCAGCAGCAGCGCCTTGCCGTGGCCGCCGCCGCGCGCCCGGGGACGGACGTACAGGTCCTCCAGGTAGATCCCGTGGGTGCCGCGCCAGGTCGAGAAGTTGCGGAACCAGAGCGCGAAGCCGACCGGTTCGCCGGTGGCGTCGTCCTCGGCGACCAGCCCGAACACGGCCGGGTCGGCGCCGAACAGGGCCTCGTGCAGCTGCTCCTCGGTGGCCTTCGCCTCGTGCAGGGCCTGCTCGTAGTCCGCGAGTTCGCGGACCATGGCATGGATGACGGGGACGTCGGTGGCGACGGCGGTGCGGATCATGCCTGTGAGCCTACTGCTCGGGACCGGTCTCGTCCCAGGCCTGGACGGAGGTCTGGTCGACGATCCGGCCGTCCCGCAGACCGGCCATCGAGGACATCAGCACCCGGACGCCGTCCGGGTACCGGCAGGACTCCAGGAACGCGACGTGGTCGCCCTGGACCACCACCTGTTCCAGTCTGTGGGTCATCTCGCGGCTGTAGACGTCGTCCAGCATGGCGCCGATCTCCTCCCGCCCGTGCATCACCAGGGGGTGGCTGGGCTGGGTCTTGCGATCGACCACGCGCAGTTCGGCGTCCTCGGCGTAGAGCGCCAGGAGGACCTCGGCGTCGCGGCGCTCGATGCCCTCGCGCAGTGCACGGGTGTCGAAGGCGGCGGAGGCCGCCGTGGTGGTCATGGTCTCGCTCCTCCGGTCGGGTTCCGTCGGCTCGTACCTTGAGCGTACGCCCGGCGGTCCGTGCCCGGAGGAGCGAGACCCGGGCCGGTCAGCGGGCCGGCACGGTGCGCAGGTAGCCGGCCAGCGCGCTGATCGCCGCCGGGTTGCGCGGGCTCTCCACCAGGTCGACGTAGTCCATCACGAAGATCCGGTCGTTCCTGATCGCGGCCACCCCGGCCAGCGGCGGGAAGGACGTGAGGAACCGCCGCTTCTCCTCGGCGCCGGTGTCGCCGTAGTCGTTGATCACGATCACCTCCGGGTCGCGCTGCACCACGCTCTCCCAGCCGGCCGTGACCCAGCTGTCGGTGAGGTCGCCCATCACGTTGGTCCCGCCCGCCCTGGCGATGATCTCGTTCGCGGCGGCGAACTTCCCGGCGGTGTACGGCTTGTCCTGCCCGCTGTCGTACAGGAAGACGGACGGGCGGCGCTCGGGCTGCGGGACGGCGGCGATCTGCGCCTTGAAGTCGGCGACCAGCCGGTCGGCGCGGTCCCTGACGTCGAAGATCTCGCCGAGGTTGGCCAGGTCGGTGTAGAGCGCCTCCAGCGGGTCCATCACGCCGCGTTCGGTGCCCTTTCCGCTGCGGCAGGACTCGCTGAGCACGTACGAGTCGATGCCCAGCGTCCGGAAGGCCTGCGGGGTGACGCCCCGGCCCTCGTCGAAGCCGTAGTGCCAGCCGGCGAAGACCAGGTCGGCCTTGGCGTCCAGCGCGATCTCCTTGGTGATCTGCTGCTTGGAGAGCCACTTCGCCTGCTGGTAGCCGTCCTTCCAGGCGACCTGGTCGATCCTCCCCTTGTCGTCGGGCATCACGTAGCCGGCCATCCGGTCGGCGAGGCCGAGCGAGAGCATCAGCTCGGTGATGCCGACGTCGTTGGTCACCGCCCGGGCGGGCTTCCGGTCGAAGGTGAGCTCGTCGCCGCAGTTGCGCACCGTCACCGGGTAGTGGGCGGAGGCGGTGGCGGCCTCCTTCGGGGCGATCTCGGCGCCGCAGCCGACGAGTCCGAGGGCGAGCAGGGTGGTGATGGCAACGGCCTTGGTGCGCACGGTGGTTCCTCCGGGGGACGGATCAGGCGGAGTGGTCGAGGCGGTCGAACAGCAGCTGGAGGGCGCCGGTCCCGGGGTGCCGCACCGGGGTGCCCCGGACGCCGAACACCTCGGCCAGCAGGGCGGGTCGGAGCACCTCGTGGGGCGGACCGGAGGCGACGATCCGGCCGGCCCGCAGCACGTACAGCAGGTCGCAGTGGCCCGCCGCGAGGTTGAGGTCGTGCAGTGCGGTGAGCACCGTCGGGCCGGCCTCGCGGGCGAGGGCCAGCACCTCCAACTGGTGGGCGATGTCGAGGTGGTTGGTGGGTTCGTCCAGCACCAGCAGGCGCGGCTCCTGGACCAGCGCGCGGGCGAACAGCACCCGCTGCTTCTCGCCCCCGGACAGGCTCAGGAAGCCCCGCTCGGCGAGGTGTTCGGCCCGCACCTTGCGCAGCGCCCCCGCGCAGCGCTCCGCGTCCCCCTCGGCGGGGCCGCCGAAGCCGCGGCGGTGCGGCAGCCGGCCCATGGCGACCACCTCGGCGACGGTGAAGTCGAACTCGGCGGAGTGCTCCTGGGTCAGCGCGGCCACCCGGCGGGCGCTCTCGCGGGCGGTGAGGGCGTGCAGGTCGTCGCCGGCCAGCCGGACCACGCCGCCGGCCGGCTCCAGCACCCGGTAGACGCAGCGCAGCAGGGTCGACTTGCCGCTGCCGTTCGGCCCGATCAGCCCGACCACCTGCCCGGCGGCGGCCGCCAGGCTCACCTCGTGGACCAGCCGGGTGCCGGCCAGTTCCACCGAGACGGCGTCGACGGCGAGGTCCTGGGCGCGGGTCGGGCCGGTCCCGGCCGCCGCCTCGATCACGTCGGTCACCGGTTGCCTCCGAAGGCCTGGCCGCGGCGGCGCATCATCACCAGGAAGGCGGGCACGCCGAGGACCGCGGTGAACACCCCGACGGGCAGTTCGGCGGGCGCCAGCAGGGTGCGCGAGGCGATGTCCACCCAGACCAGCAGCAGCGCCCCGGCGAGCGGCGCGACCACCAGCACCCGGCGGTGCCCGGCGCCGACCAGCATCCGCGACAGGTGCGGCATCAGCAGCCCGACGAAGCCGATCGCCCCGCTGACGGCGACCACGGTGCCGGTGACGGCGGCGGTCACCACGAAGAGCTCGCGGCGCAGCCGGTCCGGGTCCACGCCGAGCGAGGCGGAGGTCTCGTCGCCCATCGCGAGCGCGTCCAGCCGCCCGGCGGCGGACGTCAGGTAGGCGAGGCCGGCCAGCACCGTGACGGCGGCGATCGGCACCTTGCCCCAGGTGGCGCCGCCGAGGCTGCCGAGCAGCCACATCATGGCGTCCCGGGCGGCCTCGCCGCGGTCGGCGGCGAAGACCATCAGGGTGGTGGTGGCGGAGAAGCCGTAGGACAGCGCGGTCCCGGTGAGCACCAGGCGCAGCGGGGTGAGCCCGTACGCGGTGCGGGCGGCGAGGTAGACCAGCGTCATGGCGGCCAGGGCGGAGCCGAAGGCGGAGGCGGAGACCGCCCACACCCCGAGCGAGGCGAAGGCCCCGAACAGCAGGACGGCGTTGGCGCCGACGGCCGCGCCGGAGGAGACGCCGAGCACGAAGGGGTCGGCCAGCGCGTTGCGCACCAGCGCCTGGACGGCGACCCCGCAGGCGGCCAGCCCGGCGCCGACCACGGCGGCCAGCACGGTGCGCGGCAGCCGGATCTCCCAGACGATCGCGTACGCGGCCGCCTCGCCCGCGTCCAGCCGACCGCCCGTCAGCCCGGCGCCCAGCAGCCGCAGCACCCGGGGCAGGCCGAGGCCGGAGGAGCCCAGGGCGACCCCGCAGACCAGCGACAGCAGCAGGGCGACGGCGAGGCCTGCGGCGAGCGGGGCGACGGGTGTGCGACGGACGGGCGGGCCGGCTGCACGGTCTGCGGGTGCGCGGTTCACGGGGGCGCCTTGCCTCGGGCCGTGGGTGCGCCGGGGCGGGCGCGGACCGCAGGTGTGCCGGGGCGCCGTTCCCCTCGCAGTCCGCGGCGAGTTGTCGGGAGGTCAGCGGCCGAGGGCGATCGGGCTGGCGCGGCCGTACGGGCTGGTACGGGCCGCGCTCACCGTTGCGGGTCAGCGCCGGATTCGCACCGGACTTCCCCCTCGGACGCCCTGGCAGCATAACAGCCACTCAGGGCAGGCAACCCTTACCGGCCCGGGGTGGGCGGTGAACGCGCGACCGCCCCCGTCCGGCGGTGCGGACGGGGGCGGTCGGGTGGCGACGCGTCAGGCTCAGGCCTGCTTGGTCTCCCAGAAGATCTTGTCGACCTCGGCGATCAGGTCCAGCAGGGCCTGGCCGGTGGCCGGGTCGGTGGACGCCTTGGCGGCCGAGGCGGCCTTCAGGGTGTCGTTGATCAGCTGGTGCAGCTGCGGGTACTTCTCGAAGTGCGGGGCCTTGAAGTAGTCGCTCCACAGCACCGAGATGTGGTGCTTGACGGCCTCGGCGCGCTGCTCCTTGATGATGATGGCGCGGGCGCGGAAGTGCGGGTCCTCGTTGGCCTGGTACTTCTCCTGGGTGGCCTTGACCGACTCGGCCTCGAGCTTGGCCTGCGCCGGGTCGTACACGCCGCAGGGCAGGTCGCAGTGGGCGTGGGCGGTGGCGCGCGGTGCAAACAGACGAGAGAACATGGGAGTCCTTCCTTAGATCGTCTTCCCGCGCCCGAGATTACCCTTCCGTCCTCGCGGTTTCGCGGTCGGGCGGCGGGCCTAGGGCAAAAGACGGACCCGGAACCGGGGTAATCCGGACATCGAAGCGGTGACGGTCCGTACGGCAGACTGGGGACGGGCGGAGCGGGAGGAGGAGTCGTGGCGCGGAGCACGCGACCGGAGGGCGCCGGAGCCGGCGAACGGGACCGGGGTGGTGCGCTGCCGTTCGGACTGGTCGACGTGGCCGGGCCGTCGATGGTCCCGACCCTGCGCGAGGGCGACCAGCTGCTGGTCCGCTACGGCGCACCGATCCGGCCGGGGGCGGTGGTGCTCTTCCGGCACCCCTTCCAGCAGGACCTGCTGGTGGTCAAGCGGGCCGCCGAGCGCCGGGCCGCCGGCTGGTGGCTGCTCTCCGACAACCGTCCGGTGGACAGCGACAGCCGCAGCTACGGCGCCGTCCCGGACGAACTGGTGCTCGGCCGGGTGCTGCTGCGGCTGCGCCCGAGCCCGGCCTGGCTGGCGCCGGGGCGCCGGCTGGAGCGGCTGCTGCTCACCCCGCGGCTGGCCCGGGTGCCGGGCCTGGCCCGCCGGTTGGGCGCCTGGGTGGACGAGGTGTAGCCGACCAGGGCTACTCGCGGGCCGCCGCCTCCGCCTCCTGGCGCTTGCGGGCCCGGTAGGCGGCCACGTTGGCGCGGGTCGCGCAGCGGTCCGAGCAGTAGCGGCGGGAGCGGTTGGTCGAGGTGTCCAGGTAGGCGTTGCGGCAGGGCGCGGCCTGGCAGATGCCGAGCCGGTCGGCGCCCAGCTCGGTCAGGTGGACGGCCAGGCCCATGCAGGCGACCGCGCTGAAGTGCGCGGTGGCGGTGGGCGAGTTGTCGGCCAGGTGCAGGTGCCAGCGCGGCCGCCCGGCGTCGTCCAGGTAGTCGTGCCCGGAGATCAGCGGGCTGACCGGGTACTCCATGAGGAGGCTGTTCAGCAGGTCGACGCCGCGGATCTCGTCCCCGTCGGCGGCGGCCTCGAAGACCCCGCGCAGCCGGGTCCGCACCGCCCGCAGCCGGGGCAGGTCGGACTCGTCGGCGAGGGCGGCGGCCCGCGAGGAGTCGGAGAACAGGGCGCGCACCGCCTCCACGGAGGTCAGCGCGTCGGTGCCGCGCTCGGGCTCCTCGGTGTTCACCAGCCGAACGGCGAGGTCGGCGTAGGCGGCGAGCTCCACAGGGGTCCTTCCAGAAATTCGGTAACGGGCTGACTGCCTCCAGCCTATTACCCGGGTGGGGATTCCAGCCTATTACCCGGGCGGGGAAAGGGGCGGCGCCCGGCAGGACGGGTCTGCCGGGCGCCGGTGGTACGGGCTCAGAGCACCTTGGACAGGAAGGCCCTGGTGCGCTCGTGCCGGGGGTTGGTGAGCACCTCGCGGGGGTTGCCGGACTCGACCACCACACCGCCGTCCATGAACACCAGCGCGTCGCCGACCTCGCGGGCGAAGCCCATCTCGTGGGTGACGACCACCATGGTCATGCCCTCCTCGGCGAGGCCGCGCATGACGTCGAGGACGTCGCCGACCAGCTCCGGGTCGAGCGCCGAGGTGGGCTCGTCGAAGAGCATCAGCTTCGGCTTCATGGCCAGCGCGCGGGCGATCGCCACGCGCTGCTGCTGGCCGCCGGAGAGCTGCGAGGGGTAGTTCTTCGCCTTGTCGGCGAGGCCGACCCGCTCCAGCAGGGCCATGCCGCGCTCGCGGGCCTCGGCCTTGCTCTCGCCCTTGACCTGGACCGGCGCCTCCATGACGTTCTCGATGGCGGTCATGTGCGGGAACAGGTTGAAGCGCTGGAAGACCATGCCGATGTCGCGCCGCTTGAGGGCGACCTCGCGGTCCCTGAGCTCGTGCAGCCGGTCGCCCTTCTGGCGGTAGCCGACCAGTTCGCCGTCCACCCAGAGGCGGCCGCCGTTGATCTTCTCCAGGTGGTTGATGCACCGCAGGAAGGTCGACTTGCCGGAGCCGGAGGGGCCGATCAGGCAGAACACCTCGCCCTGCTTGACCTCCAGGTCGATGCCCTTGAGCACCTCCACCAGGCCGTAGGACTTGTGCACGTTCTCGGCGCGCACCATGGGCTCGGCGGACGCCGTGGCGCCGGCGGGGGACTTGGTCAGATCGGTCATACGTGACCACCTCCCTCGAGCCCCGGGACGACGTCGGCGTTCGTCTTCGGGGCGGGCTTCCCGGCGAACAGGCCCCGCAGCCGTTGCAGCGGGGTGGGCGGGAGGGTGCGGTTGGAGCCTCGGGCGTAGTGGCGCTCGATGTAGTACTGGCCGATGGTCAGCACCGAGGTGAAGAACAGGTACCAGAGGCTCACCACGATGAGCAGCGGGATGTTCTGGTAGTTCCGGGAGTAGATGACCTGGCCGGCCCGGAAGATCTCCTCCAGGGAGATCACGGAGACCAGCGAGGTGGTCTTGAGCATCGAGATGGTCTCGTTGCCGGTCGGCGGGATGATCACCCGCATGGCCTGCGGCAGGACGATCCGGCGCATCGTCTGGAACCGGCTCATGCCGAGCGCGTGCGAGGCCTCGCTCTGGCCCTCGTCCACCGACTGGATGCCGCCGCGGACGATCTCCGCCATGTAGGCGGCCTCGTTGAGGCCGAGGCCCAGCAGCGCGGCGACGAAGGTCGGGATCAGCACGTTGGTCTGCTCGGACCAGAACTCCGGCCCCCACGGGACGCCGATCGACAGCTTGGCCCAGATCAGGCCGAGGAAGTTCCAGAACACCAGCTGCACCAGCACCGGGGTGCCGCGGAAGATCCAGATGTAGACCCACGCGACGCCGGCCAGCAGCGGGTTCGGGGACAGGCGCATCACCGCGAGGATGATGCCGCCGACCACACCCATGAGCATGGCGAGCACGGTCAGCTCCAGCGTCACCAGCAGGCCGTGCATGATGCTGTCGTGGAACAGGTACTGACCGACGATGTCCCACTTGAAAGCGGGATTGGTGAAGAGGGCGCTCAGCAGCATCGCCGCGAGTACGGCGATGACGACGGCGCCCGCCCAGCGTCCGGGGTGGCGTACGGGGACGGCCTTGATGGTCTCAGGCCGCCCCTTCTCCGCCGTCCCCTTGTCCAAAGAGTTCACGGTGTGGCCTCGGGGGAGAAGATGGAGCGTACGAGGGTCAGCTGACGGCGCCGTTGACGGCCGACTTTTCGATGGCGCCGGCCTCGACACCCCACTTGGTGAGGATCTGCTTGTAGGTGCCGTCGTCGATCAGCGACTGGACGGCGCCCTGGACGGCCGGGGTGAGCTTGGAGCCCTTGGCCAGGGCGACACCGTAGGGGGCGGTGCCGTAGGTCTCGCCGACCTTCTCCAGCTGGCCGCCGGACTGCTTGATCGCGTAGTCGACGACCTGGGAGTCGGCCATCAGCGCCTGGTCGCGCCCGGAGACCACCGCGTTGGTGACGTCCGTCTGGAGGTCGAACTTGTCGCCCCCGTTCTGGACGCCCGGCTTGCCGGCCTTGGCGCAGTCCGGGTCGCGGGTGTCCTTGATCTCGTCGGCCTGGGTGGTGCCGGTCTGGACGGCGACCTTCTTGCCGCAGAGGTCCTTCGGGTCGATCTTCTCCGGGTTGCCCTTCTTCACCGCGACGGCGCTGCCGGAGTTGAAGTAGGTGACCATGTCGACGATCTGCTCGCGCTCCTTGTTGTCCGTGAAGGACGACATGCCGAGCTGGAACTTGTTCGCCTGGATGCCCGGGATGATCGCGGTGAAGCCGGAGTCCTGGACCTCGGCCTTCAGCCCGAGCTTGGCGGCGATGGCGTTGGCCAGGTCGACGTCCATGCCGATGATCTTGCCGCTGTCGTCCTTGAACTCGTCCGGCGCGTAGGAGGCGTCCGCGCCGACCACGAGCTTGCCGGCGGCCTTGACGTCGTCCGGGACGAGCGCGGCCAGCTTGGGGTCGGCCTTGACCTCGTTGACGGTCGTGGAGGCGTTGGGCGCGCCGCTCTCGCTCTTGCCGCTGCTGCTGCAACCGGTCAGCACGAGGGAGACGGAGGCGGCGACCACACCGGCTGCGAAGAGCCGGTTGCGCCGGGTACGGGTGGTCATGAGGGGGATCTCCATCCTGGGGGAGAGAGGTCGGGCGGAGCGCGCCGCGGGAGCGGCGCACCGGAACGGCGAGCCGCGCGGCTCGGTACGGGTGCGTGTCGCCGTACGTCGTCGTACGTGCAGGCCGGGTCGTGCAGTGGCCCGGGCGCGGGGGTGAGCCGCCCGGGGTTCTACGAGGTACTGCTTCCGCCACCCTCCGCCGAGGTGGACGTTGACCGAACGACCTCGACCTGTGGCCGGCTCGATCCGAGATGGGGGGAATCCTGCCATCTGATGACGGTCAGATGTCCCTCATCCAGATCAAAATCGGATAACGAGGGGCCGCGCTGTCCGCTATTCGGACTTATCCCGTGCCCCTGTCACTCTGCGCATAAGTATGCAGATCCCTCTGTGCCGTTCCCGGAGGCCCGCCGCCCGGTTGCTCAGATGCCCCCGTTGACCACCGCGTTCTGCGCCGCGCCGGCGCTGACGTTCCACTTGGCCAGGATCTTGTCGTACTCGCCGCTGCGGATCAGCTGGTCGATCGCCTTGGCCAGCACGTCGCGCAGCGGCTCGTCGTCCTTGCGCAGCGCGATCCCGTACGGGTTGGAGGTGGACTGCCCGCCGGTCAGCTCGAAGCGGGCGCCGCCGTCGGTGGTCTTCGCCGCGTAGGCGGCCACCGGGAAGTCGTTCAGCCCGGCCGCGGCCGCGCCGGAGGCGACCTCGGCCAGCGCCTTGGTGTCGGTGTCCAGCTTGCGGGGGGTCAGCGGCCGGCCGGCCCGGGCGCAGACGGCGACCTGACGGGTGACGATCTCGTCCTGGGTGGTGCCCTGCTGGAGGGAGACGGTCTTGCCGCACAGGTCGTCCAGGGTCTTGATCCCCTTGGGGTTGCCCTTCGGGACGACGATCGAGGTGCCGGCGATGAAGTAGTCGACGAAGTCCACGCCCGGGCCGGTCTTCTTGCCGGCCTCGTCCAGGGCGTCCCGGCGCTGGCGGGTGTCGCTGAGCGCCGACATCGCCACGTCGTACTGCTTGGCCTGGAGGTTCGGTATCAGCTTGTCGAAGGGGGTGTCGACGAACTCGACCCGCACGTCGAGGATCCGGCCCATGGCGGCGGCGAGGTCCGGGTCCAGGCCGGTCGGCTTACCGTCCGGGCCGCGGAACTCCACCGGGGCGTAGTTGACGTCCATGCCGATCCGCAGCGTGCCGGCCGACCGCTGGGCCTTCGGCAGCTTGTCGCGGAGGTCCTTGACCGGGTCGTCCGAGGCGGCCTGCCCGCCGCCGCAGCCGGTCAGCAGCAGGGCTCCGGTGGTGGCCAGGACGGCGCCGGCCGGGATCGGACGACGGGCGTGGCGGACGTGAGGCATGAGGGCGACTCCTGTGGGACGGGCGTGCGGCCGCCATGGTGTCGCGCGGGTGTACGCGGAATGGCGGACAAGCGATCCTGCCATCCCGGCCTGCCGGGCCCGGCGGCGGGTGTGTCAGAATTCCCTACCGGGTGACCCCCGAACGCTCGAACCAGACCGACGAGCCCCGACAGGCTCGGGGTGCTCGGGAACGGAAGTCCTCACGCGGCTCCGTATCCGGGGCACCGATTCCCCTTCGATCTGTGTTCACCCCTGTGGGTGCGCGTGCGCTCACGCCGTTGCCGCCGCCGGAGCCCGGTGCTTCCGACGCCGGGCCGCTGTGACCCGACAGCGCGGCGATGAACCGCACGCGACGAGGACGAAAAGGCATAGGTGCGATGCCTTTGTCCGACCTACGCTCGGCCCCGAAGCACAACGCGGACAACACAAGACCCCATAAAACCCTCATCCGAGGGCGCCGCCCGACGGCAGCGCCCCGACCCTGACCCCGGGTCCGCTTCGGCGTACCCGGTTTCCGGTTTCCGGCCGGGTCGTCCTGTCCGTCGGCCGCGCGTCCTCGCCAGACAATGACGAAGAGGTCATCGTGGCAGCGGAGATCATCAGCAGCACCCAGGACACCGACGATCCGGTCGACGCGGTCTTCGCGCTGCACCGCGGCGGCAAGATGGAGATCCGGGCGACCGTCCCGGTGCGCGACGCGGACGACCTGTCCCTCGCCTACACCCCCGGTGTCGCCCGGGTCTGCACGGCCATCGCCGAGCAGCCGGAGCTGGTCAACGACTACACCTGGAAGTCCAACACCGTCGCGGTGGTCACCGACGGCACCGCCGTGCTGGGCCTCGGCGACATCGGCCCGCAGGCCTCGCTGCCCGTCATGGAGGGCAAGGCCATCCTGTTCAAGCAGTTCGGCGGCGTGGACGCGGTGCCGATCGCGCTCGCCTGCACCGGGGTCGACGAGATCGTCGAGACCGTGGTCCGGCTGGCGCCCTCCTTCGGCGGCGTCAACCTGGAGGACATCTCCGCGCCGCGCTGCTTCGAGATCGAGCGCCGGCTCCAGGAGGCCCTGGACATCCCGGTCTTCCACGACGACCAGCACGGCACCGCGATCGTCAGCACCGCCGCCCTGTGGAACGCCGCCAAGGTGACCGGCCGTGAGATCGGCTCGCTGCGGGCCGTCATCTCCGGCGCCGGCGCGGCCGGCATCGCCATCGCCAAGATGCTGGTCGCGGCCGGCATCGGCGACGTGGCCGTCTGCGACCGCAAGGGCGTGGTGTACGAGGGCCGCGGCGACCTCACCGACGTCAAGGCCGAGATCGCCGGGCAGACCAACCGCACCGGCCTCAAGGGCTCGCTGGCCGACGCGCTGGCCGGCGCCGACGTCTTCATCGGCGTCTCCGGCGGCACCGTGCCGGAGGAGGTCGTCGCGACCATGGCCGAGGGCGCGTTCGTCTTCGCGATGGCCAACCCGACCCCGGAGATCCACCCCGAGGTCGCGCACAAGTACGCCGCCGTGGTCGCCACCGGCCGCAGCGACTTCCCGAACCAGATCAACAACGTGCTGGCCTTCCCGGGCATCTTCGCGGGCGCCCTCCAGGTCCGCGCGTCCCGGATCACCGAGGGCATGAAGCTGGCCGCCGCCAAGGCGCTGGCCGGCGTGGTGGCCGACGAGCTGACGCCGCAGAAGGTCATCCCCTCGCCGTTCGACGAGCGGGTCGCGCCGGCGGTCACCAAGGCCGTCGCCGAGGCCGCCCGGGCCGAGGGCGTGGCGCGGATCTGACGGTCCGACGGGGGAGCGCGCCGGCCACGACGGCCGCTCCCCCGCGCACCCCGAGCCGAAGGGCGCGCCGCTGCCGGAGCCTCGGGGCACCTCCCGGCCGCCAGGCTGGGGGAGACCGTCGGCAGCGGGCCGGAGCGCCCGGAGGCGAGCGGGGGGTTCACCGCCGGGACACGCGTCACACCTCCGCGTGGTTCCCGGCCCCGGCCGTCGCGGCTATCGTCCGGGGCATGTTCGCTGCCTACGCCGCACGTATCGACGCCGCCGACCCGCTGAGCGGGCTGGAACTGGGCGAGCTCCCCGAGCCGCAGGCCCGTCCCGGGTGGAGCGTGGTCACCGTCCGGGCCGCCAGCCTCAACCACCACGACCTCTGGTCGCTGCGGGGGGTCGGCCTGCCCGCCGAGAAGCTGCCGATGATCCTCGGTTGCGACGCCGCCGGCGTCGACGAGCACGGCAACGAGGTGGTGCTGCACTCGGTGATCGGCCAGAGCGGCCACGGGGTCGGCCCGGACGAGCCGCGGTCCATCCTGACCGAGCGCTACCAGGGCACCTTCGCCCAGCGGGTCGCGGTGCCCACCTGGAACCTGCTGCCCAAGCCCGCCGGGCTGAGCTTCGAGCAGGCCGCCTGCCTGCCCACCGCCTGGCTGACGGCCTACCGGATGCTGTTCACCAACGCCGGGGTCAAGCCCGGTGACACCGTCCTGGTGCAGGGCGCGGGCGGCGGGGTGGCGACCGCGCTGATCGTCCTCGGCAAGGCGGCCGGCCTGCGGGTCTGGGTCACCGGACGGGACGAGGCCAAGCGCGCCCGGGCGGTGGAGCTCGGCGCCGACGCGGCCTTCGAGAGCGGAGCCCGGCTGCCCGAGCGGGTGGACGCGGTGCTGGAGACGGTCGGCGCCGCGACCTGGTCGCACTCGGTGAAGTCGCTGCGCCCGGGCGGCACCATCGTCATCTCCGGGGCCACCTCCGGGGCCAACCCGAGCTCCGTCGAGCTGAACCGGATCTTCTTCCTGGAGCTCAAGGTGGTCGGCTCGACCATGGGCACCAAGGACGAGCTGGCCGGACTGCTCGCGTTCTGCGCCAACACCGGCGTGCGGCCGGTGATCGACTCGGTGCTGCCGCTGGCCGAGGCCCGGGACGGCTTCGCCCGGCTCGCCGAGGGCGACGTCTTCGGCAAGATCGTCCTCCAGCCCTGACGCCCCGGCGCGCTGACGCTCCGACGCGCTGACGCGTCCGCAGCGCGCGGCGGCCCGGTGCCTCCCCCACGGGGGCACCGGGCCGTCACCCGCCGGACCGCCGGCTCAGCCGAGCAGCCGCTTCAGCCGCTCGCCCGCGGCACCGAGCACCGCACGGGACTCGGCCAGCTTGTCCGCGCTCACCCCGCCGTCCCGGGCCGCGTCGCGGACCTGGTCGCGGAAGCGGTCGAGCAGCCGCTCCAGCTCGCGGGCCGGGTCCCCGGCCGGGTCGGTACGGGCCCAGGACGGCAGGTCGGCCGGGGTGCCGGCGCCGTCCTCGTCCAGGTCGATCCGGGTCACGGTGACCCGCTCGGCGTCCCCGGCGGACGGCTCCTGCGCGCCGTGGCCCCAGCGGGCCGCGTCGGCCAGTCCGGCCAGGCCCTTGGTCAGCTCGGACAGGCCCTCGGCGAGGCCGGTCGGCCAGTCGCCCTTCGCGGCGTGCTCGCGGACCTGCTGCTCGACCCGGCGCTTGATCCGCAGCGCCTCCTGCTGGGCGGCGGTGCGGGAGGCCTTGGCCTGCTCGCGCAGCCGGCGGGCCTCCGCCTCGGCGGCCTTCGCCTTGGCCTTGGCGGCCTTCTCCTGCTCCCGGGCGCGCTTGGCCTGCTCCTTGGCCTGCTGCTTGAACTGGGCGAACTCCTCCTTGGCGCGCTGCCAGGACTCGTTGTCCCCCCAGGGGCCGGCCCACGGGTCGCCGCCCTCGGCGCGCTCCGGCCGGGGCGCCTGCCGGGCGGCGTGCCACAGCTCCTCGCGCAGGTCCTTGGCGCTGTCCCGGACGTCCTCGCGGATCGCCCCGGCGAGCTGCGCCACGGAGTCGTGGATCTCCACCTCCAGCTCGTCCAACTCGCTCTGCCGGGTTTCGAGTTCGGCGCGTCCGGCGTCGGTCAGCCGGTACACCTTGCGGCCGCCCTCGGTGCTGTGGGTGACCAGGCCCTCCTGCTCCAGCTTGGCCAGCCGGGGGTAGACCGTCCCGGCCGAGGGGGCGTACAGGCCCTGGAACCGCTCCTCCAGCAGCCGGATCACCTCGTAGCCGTGCCGCGGCGCCTCGTCCAGCAGCTTCAGCAGGTACAGGCGGAGGCGGCCGTGGCCGAACACGGGGGTCATCTCAGGCCTCCTTGCTGAGGTTCGGCGTGCCGGGGCCGGCCGGGAGCTCCTTGACCACCACCGGGCCCTCCTCCTCCGAGTCGGGGCGCCGCAGCACGGTGACCGCGCCGGAGACGGTGGTGACGTTGAGGCTGCCGCGGCCCTCGCCGAGCCGGCCGGAGATCTTCTTGGCGCCCCAGGTGCTGCTCATCTGCAGCTCCTCGAAGGTGCTGGAGACGTCGCCGCTGGTGGAGCCGGCCTCGACGGTGGCGTCGGCCAGGGAGGGGATCCGGACCACGACCGCGCCGCTGACGGTGTTGACCTTGACGTCGGTCTCGCCGGCCACGTCGAGGTCCAGGGTGACGGCGCCGGTGACGGTGTTGGCCTGGATCCGGTCGGCGGTGCCCGCGATCACGGTGAGCTGCCCGGAGACGGTGTTGACCTTGAGCCGGCCGCCGACGGCCTGGGCGTCCACGTCACCGGTGACGGTGGCGGCCTCGATCCGGCCGGTCACCCCGGCGAGGGTGGTGTCGCCGTTGGCGCTCTGCACCGAGACGTGCCCGTCGACCCCGCTGACGGTGGCGTCGGCGGACACGGTGCCGACCCTGACCTCGACCTCGGCCGGGACGGTGACCGTCACGCCGGCGATCCGCTTGCGCTTGAAGGAGCCGAAGAGGTCCTTCACCGAGCCGACCGACTTCAACCGGTCGCCGAACTCGCCCCAGCTGTTGATGTCCTTGTAGGTGACCGTCAGGACGCCGTCCACCAGCGTCACGTGCAGGGGTTCGCCGACCAGCTCGGTGACCTCCAGGCGGGCCGGGCCCTCGGCCGCCACCACGTTCACGGTGCCCTCGATGGTCCGCACGTGCAGCGCGCGCACCGGCTCGTCGAAGGTGATCCTCTCGGGGCCCTCGACCGTCCACTGGCTCATCTCTGCCGCCTCCCATTGCCGATCGCGATGTATCGCGTTCTCTTCCAAAGACGATATATCGCGTGCTGGCAGAGTCAAGCGCCCCGGCCCCGATCCCGACCCCGATCCGTCCCCGAGGTCTCCCCTACGGGCCCGGGGATCCGTACCCGGACACGCGCGAGGCCCGGGAGGCGGTTGCCTCCCGGGCCTCACGACGGCCGTCACCGGGTCACTCGTCGTCCTCGTCGTCGAGCCGGGCCAGCCAGGTGGCCAGCCGCTCGACCGGGACCTCGAAGTCCGGGTTGAGGTCGACGAACGTGCGCAGCTGCTCGGCCAGCCACCCCAGGGTGACCTCCTCCTCGCCGCGCCGGCTCTCCAGCTCCTCGATGCCTCGGTCGGTGAAGTACACGGTTCGCTCCGGTCCGGTGGGGATTGACCTGGTCAGGATAGTCCGGTCAGCTGGCCCGCCAGGTGCTGACGGTGACCTTGGCGGCCCCGGTGGTCGGGTCGGCCTGCTCGATCACCAGGACGGCGACGTTGCGGGTGACCCGGTCGCGGACGCACAGCAGGCGGCCGGGCGCGACCCGGTTGTACGAGAGGTCGGTGTCCGGACGGGAGTCGATCGCGGCGGTGCACTGCTCGGCGGTGACGGACGGCTCGGTGATCACCGCGAAGTCCGACTTGTTGTCGCCGTAGCTGGAGAAGGCGTTGGCCTTGCTGCCGCTGCTGTTGTTGGTGACCCCGAAGCCCCACTTGAGGTCGGTGGAGCGGGGCACCACGGTGCCCGAGTCCAGATCGATCCGGTAGGCGTCGGAGGAGTACTCCGCGCTGGGGATCGCCAGCGACTTCTTGTCCAGCATCGGGGAGTAGCCGGTCGGCCGGGCCGGGGCCGAGACGGTGCTCTGGCCGGGCTTCGGGGTGGCGGCGGTCACCGAACCCGAGGTGGCGGAGGCGCTGGGACCGGCCGAGGTCTGGGTCGGGGTGGGCGTCGGGGCCGCCGGGCCGTCGGTCGCGGCGGTGTTCTGCTGCGCGGAGGAGTGGCCCTTCTTGTCGCCGTCGTCCAGCTTCTTCACCAGCACCACGCCGCCCGCGGTGCCGCCGACCGCCATCACCAGGGCGACGGTGAGCAGGACCTTCCAGGACACCCCGCCCTTGCGCTTGGGCTCCGGCGCGGGCGCCGGGTCGGCGGTCACCACCGGGCCGGGCGGCGGGGTGTCGTAGGACGGCGGCTCCGGCTGGACCCGCACGGTCGGCGGGGCGGGCAGCACCGGCGCGGTCGGCGACTCGGTGGGCGGCTGCGGGGCGCCGTACGAGCCGACCGGCGGCGGGGTGAAGCCGAGCGGCGGCGCCGGCGGCTGCACCGCGGTGGCCGGGTGGGTCGGGTAGGTCGGGTGGGGGTGCGCGCCGGTCGGCGGCGGGGGAGTGGCCGGCATCGCGGGCAGCGGGGCCGGCGGGGTGGCCGGCGCGGCCGGCAGCGGGGTGGGCGGGGTCTTGGGCAGGTCGGAGCGCCGGGTGATCTCGGTGTTGACCTCGCGCGGGAGCCAGTCGTCGCCGAACCGCAGCTGGCCGCCGACCTCCGGGTGGTTGCGGGCGATCCGGATGATCTCGGCGGGCGTGGGCCGGTCCTCCGGCGACTTCGCCAGGCAGCGCTGGATCAGCTCGCGCAGGTCCGCCGGGACGGCGGTGAGGTCCGCCTCCTCGTGCACCACCCGGTAGAGCACCGCGGTGTCCGGGCCGTCGCCGAACGGCGCGGTGCCGCCGGCCACGTACGCGGCCAGGGCACCGAGCGCGAAGACGTCGGTGGACGGGGAGACCGGGCGGCCCTGGGCCTGCTCGGGGGACATGAAGGCGGGGGAGCCGATCCGGTAGCCGGTGCCGGTCAGCGCGGTGGCGTCGGCGGCCCGGGCGATGCCGAAGTCGATCACCCGCGGGCCGTCCCCGGCGACCAGCACGTTGGCGGGCTTGAGGTCGCGGTGGACCACCTCGACGCTGTGGATGGCCTGGAGGGCCTCGGCGATGCCGCCCATCAGCAGCAGCACGGTGCGCACCGGCAGCGCGCCGTTCTCGCGCACCACCTGTTGCAGGGACGGGCCCGGGACGTACGCGGTGACCAGCCAGGGGGCGTCGCTGTCCAGGCCGCCGGAGTCGATCACCTGCGCGGTGTAGAGCCCGTGGATGCGCTGGGCGTTGCTGACCTCCTGGGCGAAGCGGCGGCGGAACTCGCCGTCCTCGGCGAACTCCGGGCGCACCACCTTGAGCGCGACCGGGCGCCCGCCCGGGGTGTAGGAGAGGTAGACCCGGCCCATGCCGCCGGCGCCCAGCCGGGCGAACAGCCGGTAGCCGCCGACCTCCCGGGGGTCGTCCGGGAGGAGCGGCTGGAAGACCGGTGGGAGCTTGCCGGCGTCCCTAGGCGTGTCGGCGGTCATGTGGTGATCCCCCTGGGAGTGCGGTGAGGTGGTACGGCCGCGGCGGCCGGACGCGTCGACGGGCGCCGGGCTGCCGAGTGGCGAGGCATAACCTATCGACCCGTCAGGGGCTCGCGCACAGCGGTTCCGGTTTGGTTGCAGAGCTGGGACCTTGGCATGGCGGCGCCGTGGACCGCGGAACGCCCGCGGCCCCGCCCTCCCGGTGGGGAGGGCGGGGCCGCGGGCGTCGAGAGCGCGGGGCTTCGGCGCGTCAGAGCGCGAAGACCTCCTCGACCAGGGCCTGCTGCTCGGCGGCGTGCCGCTTGGCCGAGCCGACCGCCGGGGACGAGGCCGCCGTGCGGGCGACCCGGCGCAGACGGGCGTCGCCGCCGCTGCGGCCGATGACGACCTGGAGGTGGTCGACCAGGTTCATCGCGATGAACGGCCAGGCGCCCTGGTTGGCCGGCTCCTCCTGCGCCCAGACGAACTGGACGTCGTCGCCGTAGCGGGCCAGCTCCTCCTGGAGCTCGGCCACCGGCAGCGGGTAGAGCCGCTCGACCCGGACGATCGCGGTGTCGGTGACGCCGCGCTCGGTGCGGGCCGCGTCCAGGTCGTAGTAGAACTTGCCGGCGGTGATGACCACCTTGCGGACCTGCGCCGGGTCGACGGTGGTGTCGCCGATGACCGGGCGGAACGAGCCGGACAGGAACTCCTCGGTCGCACTCGCCGCGGCCTTCAGGCGCAGCATCGACTTCGGGGTGAAGACGATCAGCGGCTTGTGGTGCGGGTTGTGCGCCTGCCAGCGCAGCAGGTGGAAGTAGTTCGACGGCAGCGTCGGCATGGCGACCGTCATGTTGTCCTGCGCGCACATCTGCAGGAAGCGCTCCGGGCGGGCGGACGAGTGGTCCGGGCCCTGGCCCTCGTAGCCGTGCGGCAGCAGCAGGGTGACGCCGGAGTGCTGGCCCCACTTCTGCTCGGCGGAGGCGATGTACTCGTCCACCATGGTCTGCGCACCGTTGACGAAGTCGCCGAACTGCGCCTCCCACATGACCAGCGCGTTCGGGCGGGTCAGCGAGTAGCCGTACTCGAAGCCCATGGCCGCGTACTCCGACAGCAGGCTGTCGTAGACGGTGTAGCGGGCCTGGTCCTCGGTCAGGTACTGCAGCGGGGTGTAGTCCTCGCCGGTCTTGCGGTCGATCAGGACGGCGTGCCGCTGCCCGAAGGTGCCGCGGCGGCTGTCCTGGCCGGCCAGGCGGACCGGGTGGCCCTCCATGAGCAGCGAGCCGATGGCGAGGGTCTCGCCCATCGCCCAGTCGATGGTGTTGTCCTCGACGGAGGCGGCGCGGCGCTGCAACTGCGGCAGCAGGCGCGGGTGGACGGTCAGCCAGTCCGGGTGGTTGACCTGGGAGGCGGCGATCCGCTTGACCATCTCCTCGGAGATGCCGGTCTGGATGTTGACCGGGAAGTCGGCGACCGGCTTGCCGTTGGTGCCGACGGTCTGCGTCTGGGCCGCGTCGCGGACCTCGGCGAAGACCTTCTCCAGCTGGCCCTGGAAGTCCTGGAGCGCCTGCTCCGCCTCTTCCATGGTGATGTCGCCGCGACCGATCAGGCCCTCGGTGTACAGCTTGCGCACCGAGCGCTTCTTGTCGATCAGGTCGTACATCAGCGGCTGGGTGAACGACGGGTTGTCGGCCTCGTTGTGACCGCGGCGGCGGTAGCAGATGAGGTCGATCACCACGTCCTTGTGGAACTCCTGGCGGAACTCGAAGGCGAGCCGCGCGACGCGGACCACGGCCTCCGGGTCGTCGCCGTTCACGTGGAAGATCGGGGCCTCGATCATGCGGGCCACGTCGGTGCAGTACATCGAGGAGCGCGAGGACGCCGGGGCGGCGGTGAAGCCGACCTGGTTGTTCACCACGACGTGCACGGTGCCGCCGGTGCGGTAGCCGCGCAGCTGCGACATGTTCAGGGTCTCCGCGACGACGCCCTGGCCGGCGAAGGCCGCGTCGCCGTGGATCTGGATCGGCAGCACCGGGAAGGTGGTGCCGCCCTGGTCCAGGATGTCCTGCTTGGCGCGGGCGATGCCCTCGACGACCGGGTCCACGGCCTCCAGGTGGGAGGGGTTCGCGGCGAGCGAGACCTTGATGGTCTCGCCGTCCAGGCCGGTGAAGGTGCCCTCGGCGCCCAGGTGGTACTTGACGTCCCCGGAGCCGTGCATCGACTTCGGGTCGAGGTTGCCCTCGAACTCGCCGAAGATCTTGCCGTACGGCTTGCCGACGATGTTGGCCAGCACGTTCAGGCGGCCGCGGTGGGCCATGCCGATGACGGCCTCGTCGAGGCGGTGCTCGGCGGCGGCGTCGATGGTCGCGTCCAGCAGGGCGATCAGCGACTCACCGCCCTCCAGCGAGAAGCGCTTCTGCCCGACGTACTTGGTCTGCAGGAAGGTCTCGAACGCCTCGGCCGAGTTCAGCCGGCGCAGGATCCGCAGCTGCTCCTCGCGCTCGGGCTTCGAGTACGGCTTCTCCAGGCGCTCCTGCAGCCACTTGCGCTGCTTCGGGTCCTGGATGTGCATGTACTCGATGCCGACGGTGCGGCAGTACGTGTTGCGCAGCAGGCCGAGGATGTCGCGGAGCTTCATCATCTTCTGGCCGCCGAAGCCGCCGACCGCGAACTCGCGCTCCAGGTCCCACAGGGTGAGGCCGTGGGTGGTGACGTCCAGGTCGGGGTGCTTGCGCTGCTTGTACTCCAGCGGGTCGGTGTCGGCCATCAGGTGGCCGCGGACCCGGTAGGAGTGGATCAGCTCCATGACGCGCGCGGTCTTGTTGACCTCGTCGTCGTGGGTGGTGGCGACGTCGGTGGCCCAGCGGACCGGCTCGTACGGGATCCGCAGCGACTCGAAGATCTCGTCGTAGAAGCCGTTCTCGCCGAGCAGCAGGCGGTGGATCTCGCGCAGGAACTCGCCGGACGCCGCGCCCTGGATGACGCGGTGGTCGTAGGTCGAGGTCAGCGTCATGATCTTGGAGACGCCCAGGCGGGACAGGGTCTCCGGGGCGGAGCCCTGGAACTCGGCCGGGTACTCCATGGCGCCGACGCCGACGATGGTGCCCTGGTTCTGCATCAGGCGCGGCACGGAGTGCACGGTGCCGATGCCGCCGGGGTTGGTCAGCGAGACCGTGACGCCGGTGAAGTCGTCCATGGTCAGCTTGTTGGCGCGGGCCCGGCGGACGATGTCCTCGTAGGCCTGCCAGAAGCCGAAGAAGTCGAGCGTCTCGGCCTTCTTGATGGCCGCGACGACCAGCTGGCGGTCGCCGTTCGGCTTGACCAGGTCGATGGCCAGGCCGAGGTTGACGTGCTCCGGCTTGACCAGGAAGGCCTTGCCGTCCTCCACCTTGTAGCTGTAGTTCATGCCCGGGGCGGCCTTGATGGCCTGGACCAGGGCGTAGCCGATCAGGTGGGTGAAGGAGACCTTGCCACCGCGGGCGCGCTGCAGGTGGTTGTTGATGACGATGCGGTTGTCGATCAACAGCTTCGCCGGCACGGCGCGGACCGAGGTGGCGGTCGGCACCTCCAGCGAGGCGTCCATGTTGGTGGCGACGGCCTTCGCCGGGCCGCGCAGCTGGACCAGCTCGGGGCCGGCGGCGGCGGGCGCGGCCGGCGCCGGGGCGGCGGCCTTGGGGGCCGGAGGTGCGGCGGGCGCGGCGGCGAGCGGAGCCGGAGCGGCAGCCGGTGCCGGGGCCGGAGCGGCCGGGGCGGTGGCGGGCGCGGCCGGAGCAGCAGCGGCGGGCGCGGGGGCAGCGGCAGGGGTCGGCGCGGGGCCGGCCTGGGTCGCGGCCTGGGTCACTGGGGTCACCTCGGTACCGGGCTTGTAGTCGGCGAAAAAGTCCCACCAGGCTCGGTCGACCGAGTTCGGGTCCTGGAGGTACTGCTGGTAGATCTCGTCGACGAGCCACTCGTTGGGGCCGAAGCCAGTGGAACTTGCCGAGCTGTTGGGGGTTTCAGGGGACTGTGGCGACACGGCGGCAACCGCCCTCTTCCGCTTCCTTTTGGGATGTTTGGACAGCGGGGATTAAGGCTACGCCCCTGACCAGTGATCGCGCAGTCCCCGGGGCCCAGGCGTCGCCCAGATCACAGTGCTGACCTGCACTTTGGCTGAAAAAGTGCGTTAGAAAGCCGTATCTGAGGGGAACCGATCGACGCCGAACAGGGTCCATACCGGGGCCAAACCGGACAAAAACTCGGCCGAATCCTCTAACGATCTTCGTAGGCCGTTGTGTCGGATCTGTGACAAATGTCCTGACCGTCGTCCTGGCGCCGCCCGGGCAGCCGGACCTCGATCCGGCAGCCGCGCGGGGACTCGGCCACCGCGATCCGTCCGCCGTGCAGGTCCACCGCCCAGCGGGCGATGGCCAGGCCCAGTCCGGTGCCGCCGTCGGCGCCCGGCCCGGCGGCGGTCGCGGTGCCGCTGCGGCTGAACCGCTCGAAGACCCGGGTGCGGTCGGCCGGTGGGATGCCGGGGCCCTCGTCCTCGACCTCCAGCAGCAGGCCGCCCTCCTCGCCCTCCGGTCTCGCCCGCACCGTCACGGTGCCGCCGGGCGGGGAGTGCTTGCAGGCGTTGTCGACCAGGTTGGCGACCACCTGGTGGAGCCGTTCCGGGTCCGCCACGCCGGTCAGGCCGGTCGGGCTGACCTCCAGGGCCAGTCGTACGTCCCCGCGCCGGGAGAAGGCGCCGCCGGCCGTCGCGCCGTCCACGGTGACCCCGCGCAGCACGCCGTCCAGGAACTCGCGCACCTCGAAGGGGCGGGCGTCCAGGGCGACCACGCCGTCGTCGATCTTGGAGAGGTCGAGCAGGTGGGTGACCAGGCGGCCGAGCCGCTCGGTCTGCTCCAGCGCCGCCCCGAGGGTGGCCGGATTGGGCTGGACGACGCCGTCCACCACGTTCTCCAGCACGGCGCGCAGCGCGGCGATCGGCGTGCGCAGTTCGTGCGAGACGTTGGCGACCAGCTCGCGGCGGTGCCGGTCGGCGGCCTGGAGGTCGGCGGCCATGGCGTTGAAGGCGGCGGCCAGCTCGCCGATCTCGTCGCGCGAGCCCGCCTCGACCCGGCGGCTGTAGTCGCCGGAGGCCATCGCGCGGGCGGCGGCCGTCATCTCGCGCAGCGGGGCGGTCAGCCCGTGCGCGAGGAACTGCATGAAGAGCAGTGAGGCGATCATGGAGAAGACCATGATGATCCGGATCTGGGTCTCGGACCGGATCGCCACGACCACCATCCCGGTGGCCAGGAACACGGAGACGATCACGAGCAGGGCGAGTTTGCCCTTGATCGACCGGACCGGGTCGAGCGGCCGGATGTCGGCCCACACCCGGCGGGCGGCGCGGGTGGCCAGGTTCTGCGGCCGCGCGCCGTCGGATTCCCCGTTGCGTTGCTGTGGAAAGGTCATTGTCCCCTGTGGTCCCCGCGTCGTCCCCCCGCGTGGTGGCACGGCGTCGTCCCGGACACGGGCCCCCCGGTGGCCCGTCGTCCGCGCGACCCCTAGGAGAGCGGGGCCTCCAGTGCGTAGCCGACGCCGTGGACGGTGCGGATCCAGCTGGCACCGATCTTCCGGCGCAGCGCCTTGACGTGGCTGTCCACGGTGCGGGTGCCGGAGGCGTCGGTCCAGTCCCAGACCTCGGCCAGCAGCTGCTCGCGGGTGAGCACGGCGCGCGGCTGGGCGGCCAGGCAGGCGAGCAGGTCGAACTCGGTCGGCGTCAGGTGGACGTCGCCCGAGGCCAGCCGGACCCGGCGCTGCACGTGGTCGATCTCCAGCTCGCCGAACCGCAGGCTGCCCAGCGCGGGCGTGCGGGCGGCCTGCTGGGCGCGCTCGACCCGGCGCAGCAGGACGTTGACGCGGGCGGCCAGCTCGCGCATCGAGAACGGCTTGGTCATGTAGTCGTCCGCACCCACGCCGAGGCCGACCAGCAGGTCCGTCTCGTCGTCGCGGGCGGTCAGCATCAGCACCGGCACCGGGCGCTGGGCCTGGATCCGGCGGCACACCTCCAGGCCGTCGAAGCCGGGCAGCATGATGTCGAGGACCACCAGGTCCGGCTGCCAGGTGTGGAAGCCGTCGACCGCGCCGGGGCCGTCGTGGGCCACGGCGACCTTGAAGCCCTCGGCGCCCAGCCGGGCGGCGATCGACTCGGCGATCGTGGGCTCGTCCTCCACCACCAGGACTCTGCGCTGGCTGCTCACAGTGCCACCGGTGTTGTGGTTGTCCTGCTGAATTTCTGTCACGGTCACGCCACCGCCCCCAGGGCTGCGGGCCGGCCACCTGTGGGGATGGCGGGCTCCGCTCGTAGTCTTGTTCCGTCGTGGACTGTGCCGGGTCCGCCGTCCCGTCGCGCGATCGGGAGCCGAGGACGGATGGTCGGCCGCCCACTTCTCCCGCGCACTTCGCAGCGTACGGACAGCGGATGCTTCCCGGCAGGTGGACCGGACGTTTCCGGCCCGTGGGCCGGCTGTCGGGCCGCCCTCGGACCCACTGCACGAGTGGGCACGGGCCGATACCTTACCCGGCGATTTTTCACTGCGTAACGGTACGTATGCAGTCCAGTTGGCGCCAAGTCGCCGGTCAGAGGCCCTGCTGCGGCCCTGTCGGGAAGAAGGTCTGGACCAATTCGGGGAATTCGGCGGTCCGCTACGGCGACGGTCTTCACGGGCTTTTCCCAGGTGGCTCCCAGAACCTCGACGTACCGTGGCCACGACAACACCCGACCGGGCGGAATCCGCGGCGCGCGCCGGTACGTTGGGCACCTGGCGAGGAGCCGGTGGCTGCGGCGCGAGCGGAGGCGGCATGGCGGGACGCGGGCGGGGTGCCGACGGGTTCGGGACCGCGGGGGCGCCGTACGGGATGCTCCGCCTCGGGCTGCGCACCGGTGTCCTGGAGTGGCTGCTGGAACGGGTGCCGACACCCCGCAGGACACCCTTCACCCTCGGGTACCTCGCCGTCGTGGGAGCCACCACGACCTTCGCGAAGGTCGCCGATCCGGAACTCGTCCAGCGGTTGCGGGAGGCCTCCAGTTCGGACGGGCACAACCTGCTCCAGCATCCTTTGCGCGCCCTTGTGCTGAGCGGGTTCTGGGTGGCCGGCGAGGTGTGGATGCCGTACCTGTGGGGATTCGCCCTCACCCTCGCCCCGCTGGAGCGCAGGGTCGGCCCGGCCCGGGCGGCGGCGGTGTTCGCGGCCGGGCACGTCGCGGCGACGCTGCTCTCCCAGGGGGTGGTGATCACCGCGGTGGAGACCGGGCGGATGGCGCCCGAGGTGATGGACCACCTGGACATCGGGGTCAGCTACGGCGTGCTCGCCTGCCTGGGCGCGGTGGCCGGGCTGCTCTCCTGGCAGGGGCGGCTGCTCGCGCTGGGCGGCGCCGGGCTGATGATCGCCGAGCAGATCGCCACCGACAAGGACGTGATCACCGGGGTGGGACACCCGGCCGCGGTGCTGACCGGGGTCGCGCTGTGGCGCTGGCTGCGCCGGGCCGAGCGGCGTCCGCCCCGGCCGCGTCCGGCCGCGGTGACGGCCACCGGCGGTGCGCCCGCGCGGGTGTGGACGGCGCGTTGACGGCGTCGCCCGGTCGGGGGTCTCCCGGGCTCGTGGATCGTGCGCCCAGGATTCCTCAAGGTGCGCCCGGTGTGCTTCCAGGACTTTTTTGACGGCGTCGGTCGCGGCACCTTCCGGGGCGATTCGTGTTCGCTCACGGCGAACTGAGGGCCGGGAACATCCGGCCGCCGTCAGGCCTTAGTCAGGTCGACTCAAGTTCACTGACTAGGGAGAGATCATGGCATCGTCGTCCACACCGCTCACCCTGCCCGTGCTGCCGCTCGACGACGAGGTCGTCCTGCCGGGCATGGTGGTCCCGCTGGACCTGAAGGACACCGAGGTGCGCGCCGCGGTCGAGGCCGCCCGGGCCGCCGCCGGCACCGGCAAGCCGCAGGTCCTGCTGGTCCCGCGGGTGGACGGCTCGTACGCCGCGGCCGGCACGCTGGCCACCGTCGAGCAGGTCGGCCGACTGGCCGACGGCGACCCGGCCGCGCTGGTGCGCGCCGTGCGCCGGGTCCGGATCGGCGTCGGCACCACCGGCCCCGGCGCCGCCCTCTGGGTGGAGACCACGCCGTTCCGGGAGTCCTCGGTGGGCACCCCGGTGGCCGGCCGGGCCGCCGAGCTGGTCAAGGAGTACAAGGCGCTGTCCACCCAGTGGCTGCGCCGGCGCGGCGCCTGGCAGATCGTCGACCGGGTGGCGCAGATCGAGGGCGTCGGCGAGCTCGCCGACAACATCGGCTACGCGCCCTTCGTCACCGCCGAGCAGAAGCTCAAGGTGCTGCTGGAGGCCGACCAGGTCGCCCGACTGGAGTACGCGCTCAGCCTGCTGCGCGACCACCTCGCCGAGGAGGAGGTCAACGACACCATCCGCAAGGACGTCGAGGAGGGCGTGGCCAAGCAGCAGAAGGAGTTCCTGCTCCGCCGCCAGCTGGAGGCCGTCCGCAAGGAGCTGGCCGAGCTGAACGGCGAGGCGGCCGACGAGGAGGGCGACTACCGCGCCCGGGTCGAGGCCGCCGACCTGCCCGAGAAGGTCCGCGAGGCCGCGCTCAAGGAGGTCGACAAGCTGGAGCGCGCCTCCGACCAGTCGCCCGAGGGCTCCTGGATCCGCACCTGGCTGGACACCGTCCTGGAGCTGCCCTGGAACGAGCGCACCGAGGACGAGTACGACATCGCCGGCGCCCGCGCGGTGCTGGACGCCGACCACGCCGGGCTGGCCGACGTGAAGGAGCGGATCGTCGAGTACCTGGCCGTCCGCAAGCGCCGGGCCGACCAGGGGCTCGGGCTGGTCGGCGGCCGCCGGGGCGGCGCGGTGCTGGCCCTGGTCGGCCCGCCCGGCGTCGGCAAGACCTCGCTCGGCGAGTCGGTGGCCCGCGCCATGGGCCGGAAGTTCGTCCGGGTCGCGCTCGGCGGAGTCCGGGACGAGGCGGAGATCCGCGGCCACCGGCGCACCTACGTCGGCGCGCTGCCCGGCCGGCTGGTGCGGGCGATCAAGGAGGCCGGCTCGATGAACCCGGTCGTCCTGCTGGACGAGATCGACAAGGTCGGTTCCGACTACCGGGGCGACCCGGCCGCCGCCCTGCTGGAGGTGCTGGACCCGGCGCAGAACCACACCTTCCGGGACCACTACCTGGAGGTCGAGCTCGACCTCTCCGACGTCGTCTTCCTCGCCACCGCCAACGTGCTGGAGGCCATCCCCGAGCCGCTGCTCGACCGGATGGAGCTGGTCCGGCTGGACGGCTACACCGAGGACGAGAAGGTCGTCATCGCCCGCGACCACCTGCTCCCGCGCCAGCTGGAGAAGGCCGGTCTGGCCGGTGGAGAGGTCACCGTGGACGAGCCGGCGCTGCGCAGGCTCGCCGGGGAGTACACCCGGGAGGCGGGCGTGCGCACCCTGGAGCGCTCGATCGCCCGGGTGCTGCGCAAGATCGCCGCACAGGCCGAGCTGGGCGAGCGCGAGCTGCCCGCCGCGGTCGGCGCGGACGACCTGCGCGCCCTGATCGGCCGGCCGCACCACGTGCCGGAGTCCGCCCAGGAGCCGGCCGAGCGCCGCACCGCCGTCCCCGGCGTGGCCACCGGCCTCGCGGTGACGGGTGCCGGCGGCGACGTCCTCTACATCGAGGCCTCGCTGGCCGACGCCGAGACCGGCGGCACCGGGCTGACCCTCACCGGGCAGCTGGGCGACGTGATGAAGGAGTCCGCGCACATCGCGCTCTCCTACCTGCGCTCGCGCGGGGCCGAGCTGGAGCTGCCGGTCACCTCGCTGCGGGACCGCGGCGTGCACCTGCACATCCCGGCCGGGGCCATCCCCAAGGACGGGCCGAGCGCCGGCATCACCATGACCACCGCGCTGGCCTCGCTGCTCTCCGGCCGCAAGGTGCGCACCGACGTGGCGATGACCGGCGAGGTGTCGCTGACCGGGCGGGTGCTGCCGATCGGCGGGGTGAAGCAGAAGCTGCTCGCCGCCGACCGGGCCGGGATCACCACGGTGATCATCCCCAGGCGCAACGAGGCCGACCTGGACGACGTCCCGGCCGAGGTGCTGGAGCGGCTCACCGTCCACCCGGTGGCGGACGTGCGGGAGGTGCTGGAGCTGGCGCTGGAGCCGGCCGCGGCCTCGGTGCTGGTGGCCGCCTGACCGGTCGCCCCGCGGGTCGCCGGCGACCCGCGGGGCCGCCGGCGGCGGCCTGGAGGGCCGGCGGCATCCCCGCGTGCGAGACTGCGGAGATGCCGTCCCCCACGCAGCGCGCCCTGGCGCGGGTGCCCGACCGGCTGCGCCCCTTCCTGGTGCGGCACCGCCGGCTGGTGAAGTTCCTGCTGGTCGGGAGCGGCTGCTTTGTGCTCACCACGGTGGTCAACTTCGAGCTCAAGTTCACCGTGCTGGAGCACAAGCCGGTGGTCGCGCTGACCGTCGCCACCGTGCTCGGCACCGTCGTCTCGTACGTGCTGAACCGGCGGTGGGCCTTCCGGGCCGCCGGCCGGCAGCGTGAGGTGCTGATGTTCGTCCTGGTCAGCGCGGTGGCGGTGGGCGTCAACGACGTACCGCTGGTGGTCTCCCGGTACCTGCTGGACCTGCGCGAGCCGTACGTCGGCGCCTTCCAGCAGGAGGTCGCGGACTTCCTCAGCGGGATGGTCCTCGGCACCTTCACGGCGATGCTGTTCCGCTACTGGGCGATGCGGCGGTGGGTCTTCGCCCCGGTCGGGCCCGTTTCGGTGCCGACGGCGGCGCCCCCGGAAGCCGGTTACGCTGCACCCGAGATGCCACGGGATGTGCCGTAAAGGGGCGAGGTGAGCCTTATGCACGAGCCGGACCCCGTCCGGACCGGGCCCGCCAGCCAGCAGGGGATGCGCCGGGCCAACCTGGCCCTGGTGCTCGGGACGATCGCCGACGGACCGCGCTCGCGCGCCGAGGTCGCCGCCGGGACCGGGCTGACCAGGGCCGCCGTCTCCTCGCTCGCCGAACAGCTGATCGCCGCCGGCCTGGTGGTCGAGGAGGGCCCCGCCGCGCCCAGCGGCAAGGTCGGCCGTCCCGGCACCGCGCTCGGCCTCAACCCGGCCGGGCCCGGCGGCCTCGGCGCCGAGATCGGGGTGCGGCACCTGGGCGCCTGCGTGGTCGACCTGCGCGGGGAGGTCCGGGCCTGGCGCCGCCGGGAGGTCTCCAACCACGGCCGCGAGCCCGCCGCCGTGCTGGCCGAGCTCGCCGACCTGCTGCACGGGGCCGTCACCGAGTCGGGGCTGCGCCCGGCCGGACTCACCCTGGCCGTGCCCGGGCTGGTCGGCGGCTCCGGCGGGGTGCTCCAGCGGGCCGCCAACCTGGGCTGGCGGGACGTCCCGCTGGCCGCCGCACTGCGCCCGGCGCTGCGGGCGGCCGGGGGAGGCCTGGGCGAGCTGCCGATCGAGGCGGACAACGAGGCCAACCTCGGCGGACTGGCCGAGCGCTGGCTGGGCGAGGGCCCGGAGGACTTCCTGTACGTCTCCGCCGAGGCCGGGGTCGGCGCCGCGATCGTGGTCGGCGGCCGGCTGCTGCGCGGGGCGGGCGGCTTCGCCGGGGAGTTCGGCCACGTGCCGGTCCACCCCGACGGACCGGGCTGCGCCTGCGGGGCGCGGGGCTGCCTGGAGCAGTACGCGGGCGAGGCGGCGGTGCTGCGGGCGGCCGGCCTGACCGGCGCCCGGGGTGACTGGGTGACGCTGCTCGCCGACCGTGCCGAAGCCGGGGACGCGGGCGCCCTCGCGGCGCTGGCCGGGGCCGGCGCCGCGCTCGGCACCGCGGCCGCCGGCGCGGTCAACCTGCTGGATCCGGCCCGGGTGGTGCTGGGCGGCGGCTACGCCCGGCTGGCGCCCTGGCTGCTGCCCGCGATGCGGGCCGAGCTGGCCGCCCGGGTGGCGGTGCGGCCGTGGGCCGAGGACCGGCTGACGGTCTCCCGGCTGGGCCGCCGGGGCCCGCTGCTGGGCGCGGCGGTGCGGGTCGTCCGGGCCATCGTGGCCGACCCGGGGCCGCTCGGGTAGGCCGTTCCGGGACCGCCCGGGTAGGCCGTTCCGGGACCGCCCGGGAGGAACGGCCGGGCGGCACAGGAACGGCCCGGGCTCCTCCGTCCGGACGGCCCCGGAACGCGCCCGAGCCCCCGGCCGTGGGGGCCGGGGGCTCGGGCGACGGTCGGTTGCGGGCGGCTCAGGCCTCGACGGAGACCGGCTCGCCGCCCCGGGAGCGCCGCACGACGGCCAGCAGCGCGACACCGATGCCGATCAGCGCCCAGACCACCATGACCAGGATCGGCAGCCCCAGGTTGGAGGAGCCGAAGTAGGCGACCGACTTGGCCGCGCTGGTGCCGGCGCCGTTCGGGATCCAGGAGCTGATCGCCCGCCAGAACGGCGGCATCATCGGCGCCGGGTAGACCCCGCCCGCACTCGGGTTGCCGAGCACGACGAAGACCAGCACCGCGAGGCCGATGCCGACGACGTCGAACAGGCACTGGAGCGCCATGGTGAAGGCGCCGACCGCGAACACCACCAGCGCGCCGACGGCGCTCAGGCCGAGGATCGAGCCCGGCAGCGCGTCCAGCACCGGCCCGGCGATCAGCGTGCCGAGCAGGCCGGCACCGATCGAGTACACCGCGAGCACGCCGAGGCGGATCAGCAGGCGGTGGACGTTGGCCGGCTTGGAGCCCGCGCTGATGCCCAGGATGGAGGCGACCAGGTAGCCGCCGACGCACCAGCCGATGACCAGGTAGAAGGCGGACAGGCCGTTGGTGTCGCCCTCGGCGAGCGGCAGCACGTCCTGGACCTTCACAGTGCGGCCCTGGCTCTGGTCGATCGAGGTGGTGATGGTCTCGGCGGCCTTGGCCGCGGACGGGCCGCGGGCGCCGCCGACCAGCAGGGTGTCCTGGGTGCCGGCCGGGTCCACGACCAGCGCCGCGTAGATCTTCTGGTCCTTGATCTGCCGGGTCGCCGTCTCGGCGTCCGGCGCGGTGACGGCCCTGACGGCGTCGTTCGGCACCGACTCCAGCGCGCCGACCAGCTTGGGGGTGACCTGCGGCGGGGCGACCACCGCGATGGAGAGGTTCTGCGGTGCCGGCTTGTGCAGCGCACCGATGTAGGAGGCGATGAAGCCGAGCTGGAGCAGCAGCACGCCGATCACGAGCAGTGCCGCGCGCGGGGTGACCGCGTTCTTCAGTTCGGCGAGGAAACCCTGCTCCGGGGCTGCCATCCACATCTCCTTGCGTAATGGGGAAAAACGGTCCTTCAGAACCGATACTTCATACCATGAAGTAGTTGGGTTGTCGCACCTCCCGCGCCGGACCGCGGCGCGTGTCGCTGCGCGATACTGGCGCGGTGAGTGACGAGGAAGCCCTGGTGGCGGTGGAGCGCGAGGTCGCGCTGATGTTCCGGCGGGGCCGGGCCAGAGTGGCGGAACTCTCACGGCGGGTGCACCCCGGGCTGGAGGGGATGGCGTACAGCCTGCTCGGCTACATCGAGCAGGCCGGGCCGGTGCGGGTGACCGACGTCGGCGTGCACTTCTCGGTCGGCAAGGCGACGGTGAGCCGGCAGATCCGGACGCTGGAGGAGCTGGGCCTGGTGGCCCGGGAGACCGACCCGCTGGACCGCCGGGCCGCGCTGGTCTCGCTCACCGAGGACGGCCGACGGCGCTACCTGGGCGCCCACGACGCCCGGATGCGGCGGGTGCGCGAGGTGATGGGCGGCTGGTCACCGGAGGACGTGACCCGCTTCGCCGAGCTGCTGCACCGCTTCAACGACGTGCTGGAGGAGCCGCCGGCCGAGTGATCCGGGGGTCGTCGGCGCGGTGCCCGCGGTCCGCGGGGGCGGGCTTTACTTTCCCTTGAAGAAAGTTGCCTAATTCAACCATCCCGTCTTATGGTTGCTTACGGCAACGAACTTTCATGATCCGCGTATCCCGCACGCCTCGCCGAAGGACCCAGATGACCGTGACCACCGAGGCCGCGAGCGGAACCGCCGCCGCGACCGACAGTCCACAGATGACGCACCGGCAGGTGATGGAGGCCCTCTCCGGCCTGCTGCTCGGCCTCTTCGTGGCCGTGCTCTCCTCGACCGTCGTCTCCAACGCCCTCCCGCACATCCTGGCCGACCTGCACGGCGGCCAGTCCGCGTACACCTGGGTGATCACCGCCGCCCTGCTCAGCCTCACCGCCTCCACCCCGATCTGGGGCAAGCTCTCCGACCTCGTCAGCAAGAAGCTGCTGCTCCAGATCGCCCTGGTGATCTACATCGGCACCTCGGCACTGGCCGGTCTCTCGCAGAACACCGGCGAGCTGATCGCCTGCCGCGCGCTCCAGGGCATCGGCGCCGGCGGCGTCGTGGCGCTCGGCCAGATCTGCCTGGCCGCGATGGTCCCGGCGCGCGAGCGCGGCCGGTACAGCGGCTACTTCGGCGCCGTCTTCGCGCTCGCCACCATCGGCGGACCGCTGATCGGCGGCGTCATCGTGGACACCCCCTGGCTGGGCTGGCGCTGGTGCTTCTACGTCGGCATCCCGTTCGCGCTGATCGCGATCCTGGTGGTGCAGCGCACCCTCAAGCTGCCGGTGGTCAAGCGCCGGGCGAAGATCGACTACCTGGGCGCGGTGGTCATCACCGCCTCGGTCAGCCTGCTGATGATCTGGATCACCCTGGCCGGCAAGAACTACGCCTGGCTGTCCTGGCAGACCGCGGCCATGGTCGGCGGCGGCCTGCTGCTGGGCGTCCTGGCCGTCGTGATCGAGCACCGCGCGGCCGAGCCGATCATCCCGCCGAGCCTCTTCAAGTACCGCACCGTCACCCTGGCCGCGCTGGCCAGCGTGCTGGTCGGCGTCGGGATGTACGGCGCGACCACCTTCCTCAGCCAGTACTTCCAGCTGGCCCGCGCCAAGTCCCCGACCGTGGCCGGCCTGATGACCCTGCCGATGATCCTCGGCCTGGCGGTCTCCTCCGCGGTGGCCGGCCGGCTGATCACCAAGTACGGCAGGTGGAAGGCCTACCTGGTCTCCGGCACCGCGCTGCTCGCCGTCGGCTTCGGCCTGCTCGGCACCGCCCGGGCCGACACCGACTACGTGCTGCTCTCCGTCTACATGGCGATCACCGGCGTCGGCCTCGGCCTGACCAGCCAGAACCTGGTGCTCGCGGTGCAGAACACGGTGCCCCGGCACGAGCTCGGCGCGGCCAGCTCGGTGGTCACCTTCTTCCGCACCATGGGCGGCGCGATGGGCGTCTCCGCGCTCGGCGCGCTGATGACCAACAAGGTCGGCCACTACCTGGCCGAGAACCTGGCCGCGGCGCACGTCCCGGCGTCGCCCGCGGCGTCCGGCGGCGGCATCCCGGACCTGTCGAAGCTGCCGGCCCCGATCGTGCCGCTGGTGACGGACGCCTTCGGCCACGGCGTCGGCACCGTCTTCCTGTGGGCCGCCCCGTTCGCGGCGCTGGCCTTCGTCACCGTGCTCTTCATCCGGGAGACCGTGCTGAAGACCACCACCCAGGAGGGCTGACCGGCCGGCGGGACCGGTCGGCCGCCGGGATACGCGAAACGGGCCGGGGAGTGTGGAGACACTCCCCGGCCCGTTGCCGTGCGCGCGGTGCGCGATGCGGTGCGGGTGGCGGACGCGGCGGCTACTTGCCGGCGATCAGCGACAGTCCGTAGAGGACGGCCCCGCCGCACAGGGCGAAGCAGACACAGGCGCCGGCCAGGGCGAGCCTGCCGCCGCCCGCGGTCCCGGTGGCGGCCCCGCCCTCGGCGGCGGCGCTCACCGCGGCCTCGCGGCGGGACAGCGCCAGGATGCCGAGCGCGAAGGCGGCGACCACGGCGACGGTGATGCCGAAGCTGGCCCCGGCGGTCTGGGCCAGGGCGTTCCACTTGATGTGCATGGTGAGTGCTCCTCAGCCCGAGGCGCTCAGGCCGCGACCGTGGTCGAGGCGGGGGTGGGGGTGTTCACGGCCGCGGTCGGTGCGACCTCGACCGGGGTGATGTCGACGTCGTTGACGTTGTCCGCGCCGACCGGCTGGCGGCGGGAGATCAGCCACATCGCGGCCGCGCCGGCCACCAGCAGGACGCCGACCAGGGCGACGCCCCAGCTGCCCTGCTCGGCCAGCAGGGCAGCGCCGCCGGAGACCACCGCGGCGGCCGGCAGGGTCAGGCCCCAGGTGTAGACCATGCGGCGGACCAGGCTCCAGCGCAGCTCGCCCTTCGGGCCGCCGAGGCCGGCGCCCATGATGCCTCCGGAGCAGACCTGGGTGGTGGAGAGGCCGAAGCCCATGTGCGAGGACGTCAGGATGACGGTGGCGGCGGCCGACTCGGAGGCGAAGCCCTGCGGCGGGCGGATGTCCGCCAGGCCCTTGCCCATCGAGCGGATGATCCGCCAGCCGCCCATGTAGGTGCCGAGCGCGATCGCGGCGCCCGCGGAGACGATCACCCAGGTGGGGGGCAGCGCGCCGTGCGGCAGGGCGCCGACCGAGACCAGGGTCAGGGTGATGATGCCCATCGTCTTCTGGGCGTCGTTGGTGCCGTGGGCGAGCGAGATCAGCGAGGAGGAGAAGACCTGGCCGGTCTTGAAGCCCTTCTCGGTGGTCGCGGCGTTGCCCTTGCGGGTGATCGCGTAGGCCAGCTTGGTGGCCCCCCAGGAGGCCAGTCCGGCGACGAACGGGGAGGCGACGGCCGGGATGAGGATCTTGGTGACCACGGTGTCGAAGTTGACGCCGTTCATGCCGACGCCGACGATCGTGGCGCCGATCAGGCCGCCGTACAGGGCGTGCGACGAACTGGACGGCAGGCCGCGCAGCCAGGTCAGCAGGTTCCAGAGGATCGCTCCGGCCAGTGCGGCGAAGATGATCTCGGGATGGACGCCGGCCTTCTCGTTGACGATGCCGCCGGAGATGGTGGTGGCGACCTTCACGGACAGGAACGCGCCGGCGAAGTTGAGCAGGGCCGCGATGGTGACCGCGACCTTCGGACGAAGGGCCCCGGTCGCGATCGCGGTGGCGGCCGCGTTGGCGGTGTCGTGGAACCCGTTGGTGAAGTCGAAGGCGAGCGCCGTGATGATCACAACGGCCACCAGGAACGAGATGTGTTCCATACCCAAACAATCGTCGTAGTTGTCGCACCGGACGTTGATGACTGTCGCGACCGTAGGTCCGCTTGGTAAACGGAAGGTGAACTGGGCCGGGAATCGTGGTTCCGTCGGTTGACTCGCGGTGACCGTCGGCTTTCACAAGGGTGACCTCGGGCGCCCTGAACTGGAGATTAGCGAAGAAGATGGCGGTTCGACCCGGTTTGCTGAGAGCTGACTCACAGGCCGGTCGAGAATTAACCTCCCGGTCCGCCCGCGCCCTGTTTCCGGCGAGTAACCCGTGGGAGGATCTGCGGGATCCGGGAAGCCGGGACAGGGGCAGTGCGCGGCGGGGAGGACCAGCCATGGGCGGGGCGGTACAGGGAACGGAGACGGCCCGGATACGGCCCTGGGTGCGGGCGGCGCTGCGCTGCGGAGCCGTCCTCGCGGTCGCGTCCCTCGCCCTGCCGACGGGCGCCCAGGCCGCCTGGGCCGCACCCGACCCGGGCACCGGGCAGGTCGTCGCGGACCCGCTCGCCGCCGCCAAGGCCACCCTCGGCCCGCTGCTGGACCAGCTGCACGCGCTCTACCAGAGCGCCGAGGCCGCCACCGAGCAGTACAACGGCGCCGTCGCCAAGGTGGCGGAGCAGCAGACCTCGCTCACCGACCTCCAGGGCCGGCTGGAGCGCCAGCAGAAGCAGGTCGACGCCGGCACCGACATCGCCTCGCAGCTCGCCGCCGCGCAGTACCGCAACGGGGCCGCCTCGGCCTACGCCGAGCTGCTGCTCTCCAAGGACCCGTACGAGGCGGTCGTCATCGCCGAGCTGCTCGCCTCGGCCAGCCGCTCGCAGTCGGAGTTCCTGGACAGGCTGAAGAGCGACCGGGACGCGCTGGACGGGCTGAAGAAGCAGACCGAGGAGGCGCTGACGACCTCCCGGACGCTGGTCGCCCAGCAGGACGCGGCCAAGGCCAAGGCGGCCGCCGACCTCGCCGGCGTCGAGCAGATGGTCTCCTCGCTGACCGGCGCCCAGCGGGCCGAGCTGGAGCAGTTGGAGAAGGCCAAGGCGGACGAGGCGCAGCTCGCGTTCCTCGCCTCCGGGGCGCTCGGCAAGGGGGAGCGCACGCCCTCCCTCCAGGGGCGTGCGGCCATCACCTTCGCGCTGGCGCAGGTGGGCAAGCCGTACCTCTGGGGCGGCACCGGCCCCGACGCCTACGACTGCTCGGGCCTCACCTCGCAGGCCTGGCTGCACGCCGGCAGGCCGATCCCGCGCACCAGCCAGGAGCAGTGGGCGCAGCTGCCGCACGTGGCGCTCGACCAGCTGCGGCCCGGCGACCTGGTGGTGTACTTCCAGGACGCCTCGCACATCGGGATGTACATCGGCGGCGGGCTGATCGTGCAGGCGCCGCGGCCCGGGGCCTTCATCAAGATCTCGCCGATCGGCTCGATGCCGATCCTCGGCGCCGTCCGGCCGGACCCGTCCGGCGCGGCGGACGAGGCCGGCGGCACCTGGAAGGTGCCCGACCTCCCGGCGGGCTGGGACTCCGTCACGCCGATCGTGCCGAGCCCGGCCGGCCAGGTGCCGGCCGCGCCGGCCCCGGGCGGTGCGGTGACGCCGCCCGTGCCGGGCACGCCGACCGGGACGCCGGGCACCCCGGACGGGACCGGCACGCCGACCGACCCGGGCACGCCGACCTCCACCCCGACCGGCACGCCGACCACCACGCCGACCACCACGCCGACCGGGACCCCGACCGGGACGGGCACCCCGACCCCGACCGGCACGCCGGGCACCCCGAGCGGGACCGGCACGCCCACCCCGACCGGGACGGGCACCCCGACGGGGAGCCCGAGCGGCACCGGCTCGGCGAGCGCCTCGGCCCCGGGCACCGCCACGGCCACGCTGCCGCTGGGCACGCCGACGCACTGACCGGGCCCTGCGGAGAACATGAGGAGGCCGCCCCGCGTCCGGTGACGCGGGGCGGCCTCCGTGCTGCCCGGGGGCGGCCCGTCGCTCCTATTCGCCGCTGTCGGGGGCGAAGCGGACCACGACGGCCTTGGAGGTGGGGGTGTTGCTGATGTCGGCGGTGGAGTCCAGCGGCACCAGGACGTTGGTCTCCGGGTAGTAGGCCGCCGCGCCGCCGCGGGCGACGGGGTAGTGGACGACCCGGAAGTGCGGGGCGCGGCGCTCCACGCCGTCGCTCCACTCGCTGACCAGGTCGACGTACCGGCCGTCGGCGAGCCCGAGCTCGTCGGCGTCCGCGGGGTTGACCAGGACCACCCGGCGCCCGCCCCTGATGCCCCGGTAGCGGTCGTCGAGGCCGTAGACGGTGGTGTTGTACTGGTCGTGCGAGCGCAGGGTCTGGAGCAGCAGCCGGCCCGGCGGGACCTCCGGGGCGGTCAGCGGGTTGACGGTGAAGTTGGCCCTGCCGGTCGCGGTCGGGAAGGTGCGGGTGTCCCGGGGGCCGTGCGGCAGGGTGAAGCCGCCGGGGCGGCGGACCTTCTCGTTGTAGTCCTCGAAGCCCGGGACGACGCGGGCGATCCGGTCCCGCAGGGTGTCGTAGTCGGTGGCGAAGTCCTCCCACGGCACGGTGTCCTGCGGCCCGAGCACGCTGCGGGCGAGCCGGCAGACGATCGCGGTCTCGGAGAGCAGGCCGGGCGCGGGCGGGCGCAGGCCGCCGCGCGAGGCGTGCACCTGGCCCATCGAGTCCTCGACGGTGACGAACTGGGCGCCGTGCGCGGTGACGTCCCGGTCGGTGCGGCCCAGCGTCGGCAGGATCAGGGCGCGGGCGCCGGTGACCACGTGCGAGCGGTTGAGCTTGGTGGAGACGTGGACGGTCAGCCGGCAGCGGCGCATCGCGGCCTCGGTCACCTCGGTGTCCGGGGTGGCGGCGACGAAGTTGCCGCCCATCGCGAAGAACACCCCGATCCTGCCGTCGCGCATCGCGCGGATGGTGTCCACCGAGTCGAGGCCGTGCTCGCGCGGCGGCTCGAAGCCGAACTCCTTGCCCAGCGCGTCCAGGAAGGCCGTGGTGGGGCGCTCGAAGATGCCCATCGTCCGGTCGCCCTGGACGTTGCTGTGCCCGCGCACCGGGCAGACGCCGGCGCCGGGACGGCCGACGTTGCCGCGCAGCAGCAGGAAGTTGACCACCTCGCGGATGGTCGGCACGGCGTGCTTGTGCTGGGTGAGGCCCATCGCCCAGCAGACGATGATCCTCCTGGAGTCCAGCACCAGCCGGCCGAGCTCCTCGATCTGCTCCCAGGGCAGGCCGGTCGCGGCGAGCACCTCGTCGCGGTCGGTCCCGCGCGCCTGGGCCTCGAACTCCTCGAAGCCGTGGCAGTGTTCGGCGACGAACTCGTGGTCCACGCCGTCCCGCTCCAGAATGATCCGGTTCAGCGCGCGGAACAGCGCGAGGTCGCCGCCGAGCCGGATCTGCAGGAAGAGGTCGGTCAGCTTGGTGCCGTGGCCGACCAGGCCGCGGGCGTGCTGGGGGTTCTTGAACCGCTCCAGGCCCGCCTCCGGCAGCGGGTTGACGCTGACGACGGTGGCGCCGGCCCGCTTGGCGCGCTCCAGCGCGGAGAGCATCCGGGGGTGGTTGGTGCCCGGGTTCTGGCCGGCCACGATGATCAGGTCGGCCTGGTAGAGGTCCTTCAGGCTGACGCTGCCCTTGCCGACGCCGAGCGTCTCGGTGAGCGCCGAGCCGGAGGACTCGTGGCACATGTTGGAGCAGTCCGGCAGGTTGTTGGTGCCGAGCCGGCGGGCGAACAGCTGGTACGCGAAGGCGGCCTCGTTGCTGGTCCGGCCGGAGGTGTAGAAGGCGGCGCCGTCCGGGGTGTCCAGGGCCTTCAGCTCCTCGGCGATCAGCGCGAAGGCGTCGTCCCAGGAGACCGGCGTGTAGTGGGTGGCGCCCTCGTCGAGCAGCATCGGCTGGGTCAGCCGGCCCTGCTGGCCCAGCCAGTAGCCGGAGCGTTCGGCAAGGTCGGCGACCGGGTGGGCGGCGAAGAACTCGGCGCGGACGCGGCGCTCGGTGGCCTCCTCGGCGACGGCCTTGGCACCGTTCTCGCAGAACTCGGCGGTGTGCGGCTTGTCCGGCTCGGGCCAGGCGCAGCCCGGGCAGTCGAAGCCGTTCTGCTGGTTGACCTTGAGCAGGGTGGCCAGGGTGCGGCGGGCACCCATCTGCTCGGCGGCCATCCGCAGGCTGTGGCCGACGGCGGGCAGCCCGGCGGCCGCGTGCTGGGGCGCGGACACCTCGGGGGCGTCCTGGGCCGGGTCGCTCTGCGGGGCCTGCTTGGCCATGGCCGCTCTCCTCGGGGCTCTGCTGGTCCGGGCCGCCGCACCGTCGCGGGGCCCACGGCTCATCCTTCCACCTGCGCCGTGACGGGGGGAGGGCCGGCGCCGCGGACCGGCGGGAAGGCGGGCTCCGCGACGGGGGCGGACCGTCTCCGCGACGAGGGGCGGCCGTCGGTAGAGTCTGGGCGTCATGGCGGGAGGGGAGGGCGCGTGCGAGTCGGGGACGTCCTGGACGGCCGGTACGAGCTGGTGGACAAGCTCGGGCAGGGCGGGTTCGGGGTGGTGTGGCGGGCCCGGGACACCCGGATGGGGCGGCCGGTGGCGGTCAAGGTCATCGGGCACCACGGCGGGGGCCGGGCGAAGGCCGCGCTGCGGTTCGTCCGGGAGGCCGGTGCGGCCGGCAACCTCTCGCACCCGCACATCGTCACGGTGCACGACCTCGGGCAGTGCGACCTCGGCGGCGAGGAGGTCACCTACCTGGTGATGGAACTGCTCACCGGCCGCACCCTGACCGAGGTGCTGCGGGCGGGCGTGCCCGAGCCCGCGCTCAGCCTGCGCTGGGGGCGGCAGATCAGCGGCGCGCTCGCGGCCGCGCACGACGCGGGCATGGTGCACCGGGACATCAAGCCGGACAACGTGATGATCACCGACGCCGGGCACCCGAAGGTGCTGGACTTCGGCATCGCCCAGCTGGACACCGGTGCGGGCGGGCTGACCACCACCGGGACGATCGTCGGCAGCCCGGCGTACATGGCGCCGGAGCGCTGGACCGGCGGCCGGGTGGACGGGCGGGCCGACCTCTACGCGCTGGGCTGCGTCCTGGTCGAACTCTTCACCGGGGCGCGGCCGTTCGGCGGGGACTCGACGCCGGTGCTGATGTACCAGCACCTCAACGAGCCGCCCGCGCCGCTGGACCCGGCGCAGTTCGGGCTGCCCCCGCAGGTGGCCGGGCTGGTCGCCGAGCTGCTGGCGAAGGACCCGGCGGACCGGCCGGCCGACGCCCGTACGGTCGAGCGGCGGCTGGCCGAGCTGGCCGAGCCGGCCGGGTGGCAGGGCGACCGGGCGGCCGTACCGGCGCCGGTGCCGACGGTGGTGGAGCGCCCGGCCTCGGCGGTGCCGCCTCCGCCGAGCGTCCCGCCGAGTGTTCCGCCGGTCGTCCCAGTGCCCGCCGTGCCGCCCGTGGCGCCGGTGGCGCCGCCCGCCGTCCCGGCGGTGCTGCCGCCGCTGACCACGCCCCCGGTGACGGCCGCGCCGCCGGCCGAGGCGGTCCGGGCCGGGCTGCGCGAGCGCCGGTCGGCCGCCTACCGGGCCACGACGGCCGGTGAGTCGGCGATGCTCCTGCAAGCCCTCGCCCAGGAGTGCGTGACCGCGCTCGGCGCGAGCGACCGGGACACCCTGTGCACCTGGCGGGACTTCGCCTGGTACCTCAGCCGGACCGGGGACCTGGACGGCGCGATCCGGCTGCTGACCGCCCTGGCGGCCGACATGCGCTCGGCGCTCGGCCCGCTCGACCCGGACACCCTCGGTGCCCGCTACCACCTGGTCTGGTGCGTCGGCGAGAGCGGTGCCCCGGTCACCACGATCCGGCTGATGAACGAACTGCTGCCCGACCTGCACGCCGCCTGGGGCCCGTACGACCCCCGGGTCCTGAAGGCCCGGCACGACCTCGCGCTGCACCAGGCCAACCGGGGCGACCCGCAGGGCGCGGTGGTCCAGCTGCGCGGGCTGCTGCCGGACCTCGCCCGGGTGCTGGGCGAGCACCACCCGAGCACCGTGCAGGCCTGGCAGGACCTGGCCGGCTACCAGCAGCAGCAGCTGGCCCCGGCCGGCCGCAAGGCGGCGGGACAGCGCCGCCGGACGCCGCGGATGAGCCCGATGGAGGCGCTGGTGCTGGTGCGCCGGCTGCGGGTGTGGGACTTCGCCGGCGACGAGGAGGCCCGGGCCTGCATGGACGCGCTGGACCGGGGGATCGGTCTGAAGGGCGTCGCGGACGTGGTGTTCGACGCCCCGGACCACGTCTCGGACGAGGACCTGGTGGAGGAGATCTTCGGCGCCTGAGCGCCCCCGCCGCGGTCCCGGCGGTCCCGGGGGCTCCAGTGGTTCCGGCGGCCCTGGCGCTCCCGGCGCTCACGCGGCCAGCGCCGGGGCGGCCGGGAGGGCGGCCAGCGCCCGGAGCAGGGCGCGGGCGGCGGCGTCGTTCTGCCGGAAGCCCGGGGCGTCGGTGCGCGGGCGGGCGAAGGCGGCGGCCGCGCGCAGGCTGGTGTGCGGGCCGAGGGCGGTGCGGCGCGGGTGCGGGGCGCCGCCGAGGGCCGGGTCGAGCAGCCGGCCGTCGGCGGGGGCGACGGCGACCAGGCCGGAGCGGTGGGTGTAGTCCGGGTCGGTGACCACCTCCTCGACGATCCGTCCGGTGCGGTGCAGCTCGCGCAGCACCGGGTCCAGGGTGCGGGCCAGCGCGTGGGCGGGCTGGTACGCCTCGACCAGCGCCGTCGCGGTGACGGTGTGGCCGGGCACGGTGGCGCCGGAGGCCCGCCAGGTGCCGCTCGCCTCGTCCCGTTCGACCCGTAGGTCCGCGCCGAGGAAGCGCACCACCCCGGCCTCGGAGAGGGCGAGCAGCTGGCGCAGCCGGAAGCCGGGCGGGCCGGAGGCGAGGAAGCCGAAGTAGCCGAAGAACCACCCGTCCACCTCCTCGGCGGTCGAGCGGGCGGTGAGCCGGCCGCTCGACATCACCCGGGGGAGCTGGCCGAACAGCGAGAGCAGGGCGAGGAAGGCGCCGAGGTCGGCGCTGTGCGCGGGGTCGGCGCGGCGGTCGGCGTCGGCGGCGACGTACGTGCGCAGGTGCGCCTGGAGCTCCTCGTCGGTGCCCAGTTCGAGGCCGGCCAGCGGGCGGTCGAGCCGTTCGAAGTCCAGCCGGTCGGCCGGGTCGGGGACGGCCTCGGCGACCAGGGCGGCGAGTCCGGGGCTGTACCAGCCGTGCCGGTCGTAGCGGGCGAGGAACTGCGGCCAGGGCAGGGCGGTGCGCTCGGGGTGGGCGTGGAACAGCTCGTGGTAGTGCCCGAAGCCGACCTCCTTGGCCATCAACGGCCAGAAGTCGCGCCGCAGTTCGAGCGGTCCGCCGGTGGCGAGCACGGCGTCCACGGCGGCCGCGTCGAAGTACCGGGGGAGCGGCGCGGGCGGCCCCTGGAGGCGGTAGCCGGTCTTGGAGTGGTACGGGACGCCGCGCCGGGAGCCGAGGTGGAGCACCGGTTCGCGGCCGGACGGGAGGTAGCGCAGCGCGGGGCCGTCGCCGGTGGGCTCGAAGCGGCCGCCGCGGCCCTCGGTGAGCAGCGTGACCAGGTCCACCGAGGCGAGGCCGAGGCCGCGCAGCACCACCGGCTCGCCGGGGGCGAGGGCGGCCAACTCGGCGGCCACGTCGGCGGAGTAGGCGGGCGGCAGGTGGAAGCGGCCGTGCCGGGCGGCGAAGTCGGCGTCGGCGGCGAAGCGCGGGTGCGGGGCGGAGCCGAGGTGGCCGAGGGCGAGCACCACGTGGTCGGCGGTGAGCGTCCGGTCGGTGAGGTGGACGGTCTGCGGGCCGTCGGCGGGGCCCTCGATCCGCCGGACGGTGTCGCGGTGGACGGTGACCGTGACGTGCGCGGGCAGTTCGGCGACGGCGCGGCGGAACACCCAGTCCAGGTAGGCGCTCTGGGCCCGGCGGGTGGGGAAGTCGGTGGGCGCGAGGGTGCGCAGCTCGGCTCGGACGCTGGGGTCGGCGACCTCCCGGTAGGGCGCGAACTCCTGCTGCCGCGGCGCCCATTCGGCGAGCGAGGGGCCGGGGCGGACCGGCCCTTCGAGGGTGGAGCGCTCGTCGGTGAACATGGTGACGTCCTCGGCCATCGAGTTCATCCGCAGCAGCGGGGACTGGTCGTGGCGCCAGATCCGGCCCGCGCCCGGCGGGTACGGGTCGACCAGGTGGACCGCCAACGGCCGGTCGGCGGGCAGGAGTTCGGCGGCGTTGGCGGCGATCCGCTCCAGCAGTCCGGTGCCGCGCGGGCCGGCGCCGACGATGACCAGGCGCGTCATGCCCGCACCACCCGGGCGACGGCCGTGCGGGCCCGCTGCAACGGGGTGGGCGGCAGGCCGTCGCGGGTGGCGCCCCGGGCGAAGTGCCGCTCCACGTAGTACTGGCCGATGGACAGCAGGGTGGTGACCACCAGGTACCAGAGGGTGGCGACCATCAGCATCGGGATGACCTGGTACGACTGGAGGTAGACCAGCTGCACCGAGTAGAGCAGGTCGGAGACGGCCAGCACGCTGACGATGCTGGTGCCCTTGAGCGCGCCGATCAGCATGTTCCCGGCCGTCGGCACGATCGCCCGCATCGCCTGCGGCACCACGATCCGGCGCAGCACCCGCCACCGGCCGAGCCCGAGCGCGGACGCCGCCTCCAGTTGGCCGCGGTCCACGGAGAGGATGCCGCCGCGGATCACCTCGGCGGCGTACGCGGTCTCCAGCAGGGTGAGGCCGATGACGGCGGTCAGGGTGGGGCCCATCAGGTTGACGGTCCTGACCGTGACGAACTCGGGGCCGAACGGGATGCCCAGGCCGAGGGTCGGGTAGAGCGCGCCGATGTTGAAGAAGAACAGCAGCTGCACCAGCGGCGGGGTGGAACGGAACACCCAGACGTAGCCCCAGCCGAGGGTGCGCAGCACCGGGTTGGCGGACAGCCGCATGGTGGCGAGGAGGGTGCCGAACAGGAAGCCGAGGGCGAGGGTGACGGCGGTCAGCCAGAGGGTCAGGGCGAGCCCGTCGAGTACGGACCGCGCGGTGAACCAGTCGGCGACCACGCTCCACTGGAAGGCCTTGTTGCGGATCACCGAGTTGACCGCCATCGCGGCCAGCAGCAGGGCGACGGCGGCGGCCGCCCACTGGCCGGGCTTGCGGCGGGCGACGATCCGGGCCTCGGGGGCGGGTGGCGCGGCGGGCCGGTCGAGTGCGGAGGGGGCGGGCAGGACGTCCTGCGGGGTGGCCATGGCGGCGGCTCCTGGGCGGAGTGCGGGCGGGGAGGGGTACGGCGGTGGTCACGTACGCGGGGCGCGGCCCGTGTCCCTCAACACGGCCGGCGCAGGCACTGCACTCCGCGTCGATCGTACGCATGCGCGATCGACGGCTGTCAAGGGTGACCGGGAGGGCGGGAGCGGTCCTGCGGCGGCCTTCGGAGAAGTGACAGGAGATCGCAACAGTGCGGCAATGATGGATGGTTGACGTACCGATCGGCCGACTGCTCAACTTGGGGCCATGTACGCCGAGCAGCCCCTGGTCACCCGCGACCACATCGACTTCGGTCGGGTGTGGTCCGCGGCGTGTCGCGGCTGACCCGGCAGCGGGCCGCCCGTCCGGCCTGATCTCCCCGCGGGGAGCCTCCCTCGGTTCGCCCCGTCGTGGCCCGGGCCCGCCCGTCGCCGACTGACGATCTGTCAGGCATTGGCCGCCGCCGATGACTTCGCACTGCGCTCCGGCAGTCCCCTCCCGCACTCCCCGCGCCCTCACCCGCTCGACGGCCGCCCCGCCGCGGCCGCCTCCGGGCTGCCCGCCCGCGGCCCGTCGGACTTCCGCCCACCCCGAAAGGTTCCGCCATGCCCGTCGAATTCCTCGGCATCGCCGCCACCGGCGACGGTTCGGAGACCACCGCCCGCACCACCGCCGCCTTCGACCGCGACTACACCCTGCGGCTGGCCCGGGCGCACGAGGACCACGGCTGGGACCGGGTGCTCTTCGCGTACGCGGCCGGCGCCCCGGAGCCGGCGGCCGCGGCGGCCTTCCTCGCCTCGCACCTGGACCGCCTGCGGATCCTGCTGGCGCACCGGCCGAACGTCTCCTACCCGACGTTCGCGGCCAAGACCTTCGCGACCCTCGACCGGATCAGCGACGGCCGGCTGACCGTGCACTTCATCACCGGCGGCAACGACCACGAGCAGCAGCGCGAGGGCGACTTCCTGACCAAGGACCAGCGCTACGAGCGCACCCGCGAGTACATCGGCATCGTCAAGAAGGCCTGGACGAGCCGCGAGCCCTTCGACCACGAGGGCCCGTACTACCGCTTCAACGACTTCGTCTCGGACGTCTTCCCGGTCCAGCAACCGCGCCCGGCGGTCTCCTTCGGCGGCTCCTCGGAGGCGGCCTACGCGGCCGGCGGCGCCGAGGCGGACATCTACTGCCTCTGGGGCGAGCCGCTGGCCCGCACCGCCGAGCAGATCGAGCGCGTGAAGGAGGCGGCCCGGGCCGCCGGGCGCACCGACGTGCCGCGGATCCAGGTGGCGTTCCGGCCGATCATCGCGCCGACCGAGGAACTGGCCTGGGAGAAGGCGCACCGGACGGTGGCCGCGATCCGGGCCCGCCGGGGCGCCGGCCGGCCGGGGGCCGCGCCGGGGTCAGCGCCGGAGACCGCGAGGCCCGAGAACGCCGGCTCCCGGCGGCTGATCGAGATCGCCGAGGCCGGCGAGCGCTACGACCGCGCGCTGTGGACCCCGACCGCCGCGGCCACCGGCGGGGCGGGCAACTCCAACGCGCTGGTGGGCACCCCGGAGACGGTCGCCCAGGCACTGCTCGACTACTACGACCTCGGCGTGGACATCCTCTCCGCGCGCGGCTACCACCTGCTGGACGACGCGATCGACTTCGGCCGGTACGTCATCCCGATCGTCCGCGAGGAGGTCGCCAAGCGGGACGCCGCCGCGGCCGCCCGGGCCGAGCGGGCCGAGCGCGACCGCCACCAGCTGATCGCGGCGCAGGCGTGAGCGCGGCAGCCCGGTCCGGGTTCCGTACGGTGGCCGTCGACGACCCGCTGGCCGAACCGCTGCTGCGCGAGCTCACCCACGAGTACGTCACCCGGTACGGCCCAGAGGGCCGCCAGGAGATGACCCGCTACCCGGCCGAGGCCTTCGCCGAGCCGCACGGGGTGCTGCTGCTCCTGCTGGAGGACGGCGAACCGGTGGCCGGCGGCGCGTACAAGCGCTACGACGGGCTCACCGCCGAGGTGAAGCGGATGTGGACGCACTCCGCGCACCGCCGCCGCGGCCTGGCCCGCCGGGTGCTGGCCGAACTGGAGCGGACGGCGGCCGCGGCCGGCTACACGCGGTTGTACCTCACCACCGGCCCGCGCCAGCCCGAGGCCAGGGGCCTCTACCTGGCCTCGGGCTACACCCCTCTGTTCGACGTCTCGGCCGACCCCCTGACCATCGGCCCGCTCCCGTTCGAGAAGCGGCTGCCGGCGTCCGCGGAGCGCCGCCCCGCGAAGCAACCGGCGACCAGCGGACGGCAGTCGACCGTTCCGGCCCCGACCTCCTGAAAGGCCTCCCGTGAGAACCAGCACCGCCCGCCGCCTGCTCGCGACCGCCGCCCTGCTGCCGGTCCTGGCCCTGGCCGCCTGCGGATCGGACCCGAAGATCGCGGGTGCGGCGGGGCCGGGCGGTCCGGCCGCCACCGCCGCCGCCGAGGACCTCGTCTCCGGCCTCACCCGCTCGGAGGCCGCCGCCGCGCTGCTGCCCGAGGAGGTCCGCCGGGCCGGCACGCTGAAGTTCGGCTCGGCCTTCGGCTCGCCGCCGACCGCGTTCCACGCCGACGGGGCCGGCGGGAAGCCGGCCGGGATCGACGTGGACTTCACCGACGCGGTCGCCAGGCTGCTCGGTCTCACCGTGCAGCGCGAGGAGGCCGCCTTCGAGACCATCCTGCCCGCCCTGGACAGCGGGAAGTACGACGTCGGCACCGGCAACTTCGGGGTCACCGCGGCGCGGCTGAGGACCATCGACTTCGTCACCTACATCGACGACGGCCAGGGCTTCGCCGTGAAGAAGGACAACACCGCGATCCAGCCGGTCACCGACCTGCTCCAGCTGTGCGGACTGACCATCGGGACCGGCGCCGGCACCACCTTCGAGACCACCCTCAACAGCCGGCGGAACGCCTGCGCCGACGCCGGGCGCAAGCCGTACGAGGTCAAGGCGTTCAGCGAGAGCGGCGCCCTGCTGACCAGCCTCCAGCAGGGCCGGGTGGACGTCGAGATGTCCACCATCAACGGCCTGCGCCACCAGGCCGCGCAGGAGGCCTCCGGGACCCGCTTCCTCGGCGAGTTCCACCGCCTCGACGTCGGCTTCGCCCTGAAGAAGGGATCGAAGCTCGCCCCGGCCCTCCAGGCGGCGGTCAACCAGCTGATCAAGGACGGGACGTACGAGCGGATCCTGCGCAAGTGGGGGGTCGCCGAGTCGGCGATCAAGGAGTCGCAGATCAGCCCGCCCGAGCACGGCTGAGCGCCGGCCCCTCCGAGGAGACCCCGATGACCGTCACCACCGAGACCACCGAGACCACCGCCGCCCCGGCGGCTCCGGCCCACCGGCCGACGGCCGCCCTCGACCTCGACGCCCTGGACGGCCTGCGGACCGTCCCCGCCCGGCACCCCTGGCGCTGGGCCGCCGGGATCGCCGCCCTGGTCGTGCTCGCCCAGTTCGCCCACGGCCTGGCCACCAACCCCGGCTGGGACTGGGCCACCTTCCGGCTCTACTTCACCGCCGACACCATCCTCCGGGCGATCGGACGGACCCTCCAACTCACCGCCTACGGCACGGTCCTGGGCTTCCTGCTGGGCACCGTGGTGGCCGCGATGCGGCTGTCCCGCAGCGCGATCCTGCGGTCCATCGCCTGGGCCTACGTGTGGGTGTTCCGCTCGATCCCGCTGATCGTCCAGCTGGTGTTCTGGTTCAACCTCTCCTACCTGTACAAGCGGTTCGGGATCGGCGTCCCGTTCGGCCCGACCTTCGGCGACGTCGAGACCGTCGGGGTGCTCGGCGCGCTCGGCGCGGCGGTGCTCGGCCTCGGGCTGCACCAGGCCGCGTTCGCCGCCGAGATCATCCGCGGCGGCGTCATCGCGGTGGACGCCGGCCAGCGGGAGGCCGCCGCCGCGCTCGGCATCCCGCCCTGGCGCCAGGGCTGGCGGATCGTGCTGCCGCAGGCCATGCGGGGCATCCTGCCGGCCGCCGCCAACGAGGTGATCTCGCTGCTCAAGGGCACCTCGGTGGTCTACGTGATGGCCATCGGCGAGCTCTTCTACCAGGCGCAGGTGATCTACGGCCGCACCGGCCGGGTGGTGCCGCTGCTGATGGTCGCCACCGTCTGGTACGTGCTGCTGACCACCGTGCTCTCGATCGGCCAGTACTACGTCGAGCGCCACTTCGCCCGCGGCGCCCGGCGCACCCCGCCGTCCACCCCGTGGCAGCGCGTCCGGGCCATCGCCCGGAGCCTGCCGGACCGCATCCGGCCCGCCGCCGCCCGTACCTCCGGAGGACAGTCGTGACCACCCTGACGAAGCCCGACCCGGCGCCGGCCGGTCCGGCCCCGGCCGCCCCGATGGTGCGGGTCCGCGGCCTGCACAAGAGCTTCGGCCGGCTGGAGGTCCTGCGCGGCGTCGACCTGGACGTCCCGGCCGGCTCGGTGACCGTGGTGCTCGGCCCGTCCGGCTCCGGCAAGTCCACCCTGCTGCGCGCGATCAACCACCTGGAGAAGCTGGACCGCGGCCACGTCGCCATCGACGGCGAGCTGATCGGCTACCGGCGCTCCGGCGACAAGCTGTACGAACTCAGGGAGCGCGAGGTGCTGCGCCAGCGCACCGGGATCGGCTTCGTGTTCCAGAACTTCAACCTGTTCCCGCACCTCACCGTGCTGGAGAACCTGGTCGAGGCGCCGGTCGCCGCGCTGCGCCGCCCCAGGGCCGAGGCCAGGGCGACGGCGCTGGCGCTGCTGGAGCGGGTCGGGCTGGCCGACAAGGCCGCCGCCTACCCCCGGCAGCTGTCCGGCGGGCAGCAGCAGCGGGTGGCGATCGCCCGGGCGCTGGCGCTGGAGCCCAAGGTGCTGCTGTTCGACGAGCCCACCTCGGCGCTCGACCCGGAGCTGGTCGGCGAGGTGCTGGACGTCATCAAGGACCTGGCGAGCAGCGGCACCACGATGATCGTGGTCACCCACGAGATCGGCTTCGCCCGGGAGGTCGCCGACACCGTGGTCTTCATGGACGGCGGCGTGGTGGTCGAGCAGGGCCCGCCCGCCGAGGTCCTGGACCGGCCGCGGCACGAGCGCACCCGGGCCTTCCTGGCCAAGGTCCTCTGACCCGCCCCTCCCCCTCAAACCCCCTTCACCGAGCAGGAGTTCCGCCATGCCCCTACCCCGTCGCGCCCTCGTGACCGCCGCCGGAGCGCTCGCCGCCGCCCTCGCCCTGGCCGGCTGCGGCAGCAGTGCGGGCGCGGCGGCGGAACCCGCCCCGGCCAGGGGCAGCACCGCGCCGGACGGCACGGTGGTGAACCTGTCGCCGAACCAGAACCGGGTCACCACGCCCGAAGTCGCCGCGATCGCCGCGCTGGTCCCGGAGGAGATCAGGAAGAAGGGGACGCTGAGCGTGGTCGACTCCATCGGCACCACCCCGCCGCTGGACTTCTACGCCGACGACGACCGGACCGTCATCGGCGTCGAACCGGACCTCGCCTCGCTGATCGGCGACGTGCTGGGCCTCGAGGTCGAGTTCCACCCGGTCTCCTGGGAGAACATCTTCGTCGGCCTGGACAGCGGCAAGTACGACGTGGGCGTCTCCAACATCACCGTCACCGAGGCACGCAAGGAGAAGTACGACTTCGCCACCTACCGGCTGGACGTCCTGGGCTTCGAGGCCAGGAAGGGCAGCGGCCTCAAGGTCGCCGGCGCCCGGGACCTCGCGGGCCGGTCGGTCGGCGTCGCCACCGGCACCAACCAGGAGAAGCTGCTGGTCTCCTGGAGCGAGGAGAACGTCAGGAACGGCCTCAAGCCGATCGACCTCAAGTACTTCCAGGGCACCGAGTACTACCTGGCGCTCGCCTCCGGCCGGATCGAGGTCTACACCGGCCCCAACCCCAGCGTGGCCTTCCACGCCGTGCAGACCGGCGAGACCGAGGTCGTCGGCACCTACTCGGGCGGCGGCGCGGACGTCCTCGGCAAGATCGCGGCGACCACCAGGAAGGACAACGGGCTGGTCAGGGCGCTGAGCGGGGCGATCGACGAGGTGATCCGGAACGGCACGTACGGGCAGGTGCTCAAGCGCTGGGGCCTGGACGGCGAGGCCGTGCGCGGCTCCGAGATCAACCCGCCCGGGCTGCCCAAGCCGTGACGGCACCGGAGCAGGCCCGCCCGGGCCCGTTCACCTGTTCGTTCCCACCCGCCGCTATGGTGGCCGGTCCGGCGGCGAACGCCGGGCCGGCGCGGGCGGGTTGGGGGACGGCATGGAGAAGGGCGGGGTGCTCGGCGGTCGCTTCCGGTTGGAGCAGAAGCTGGGCAGGGGCGGTTTCGGCGTGGTGTGGCGGGCGACCGACACGACCATCGGCCGGGAGGTCGCGGTCAAGGTGCTGCTCGCGGAGCACGCCACCGACCGGGAGGCCGTCAGCCGGTTCGTCCGCGAGGCCCGGACGGCCGGCGGCCTCAACAACCCGCACATCGTGACCGTGTACGACTACGGCTGGACCGAGACCGGCTCCGGGAAGATCCCGTACCTGGTGATGGAACTGGTCCGCGGCCGGGCGCTGTCCGAGGTGCTCAAGGACACCCGGCCGGACCCCGAGCAGGCGCTGCGCTGGATGCGGCACGTGTGCAAGGCGCTGGAGGCCGCGCACCGCTCGGGGATCGTCCACCGGGACATCAAGCCCGAGAACGTGATGATCGTGGACGAGGGGGAGCGGGCCAAGGTCCTGGACTTCGGCATCGCCCGACTGGTCACCCAGACCGTCCGGCTCACCTCCACCGGCAACGTGATCGGCACCGTCCCGTACCTGGCGCCCGAGTGCTGGTCCGGCGGCGCGGTGGACGGCCGGGCCGACCTGTACGCGCTCGGCGTCATGCTGTACGAGGTCTGCACCGGTTCGCGCCCGTTCCGCGCCGCCTCGGTCGCCGAGTACATGTACAAGCACCTGGAGGAGGTCCCGTCCCGGGTGCGCAGCAAGGACCCGGCGCTGGCCGGGCTGATCGCCGACCTGCTCGCCAAGCGGCCCGACCAGCGGCCGACCGGCGCCGTCGAGGTGCTGGAGCGGCTGCGCGGCGTCCGGCCCGGGATGCTGCGCCCGGACGACCCCAGCCCGGAGCAGCTGCGCCGGCGGGCCGACCGGGCCTGGCGGCACGGGGAGGACGGGGAGGCGGCCGAGGCGGTGGAGATCCTCACCGCGCTCGTCCCCGACTTCGCCCGGATCTGCGGCCCGGAGGACCCGCGGACCCTGCGCACCTGCCACGACCTGGCCCTCTGGCTGGCCCGGGACGGCAGCCCGGGCGCGGCCGTCGCCCTGCTGGACGAGCTGGTCCAGGCGCCCGGCGCCGGCCCGGAGGCCCGGGCGGACGCGCGGCGCGACCTCGCGCACTGGCAGCGGGAGACCGCCCGGCTCGGGCCGGGGCGGGCCCGCGGGGGGCCGGCCCTGGCGGTGCTGCTCGGCGGCGGGGCGCAGGGCGACTGAGGTGCCCCGGGTCGCCGTGCCCCGCACGCCGCCGCCCCCTGCGCTGCCGCCTCGCGGACGCCGGACGCCCGCCGGTGTCAACCGTGCGGGCCGCCGAGCCGACGCCGCGGCCGGCCCGGCAACCGGGAGGATTTCGCCCATCGGGACGGTCTGGTCCTGCGGCCCGGCGCGTTGGTATACCTCGTTGCCGGACTCGGGAGCGGCGTCCGCGCCGCCCCGGTGAGCTGCGACGAAAGGCTGGTGACGGATCGATGAAGCTGCTGCGCGTCGGACCCCGGGGCGCCGAGCGCCCGGTCGTCCTGGGCGAGGACGGCACCGCGTACGACCTCTCGGGGCGGGCCCGCGACCTCGACGGGGCCTTCCTGGCCGGGCTGGACCCGGCCGCGCTGGCCCGGGACGCGGCCGCCGGCCTCCTGCCGGTGGTGGACCTCGACGGCCTGCGGGTGGGCGCCCCGGTGCCCCGGCCGGGCAAGGTGGTCGGCATCGGGCTCAACTACCGCGACCACGCGGCCGAGGCCGGGGCCGCGATCCCGGCCGAGCCGGTGGTCTTCCTCAAGCCGGGCTCCACCGTGGTCGGCCCGTACGACGAGGTGCTGGTGCCGCGCGATGGCGAGAAGACCGACTACGAGGCCGAGCTGGCGGTCGTGATCGGCCGCCCCGCCCGCTACCTGGACTCGCACGCCGAGGCGGCCGCGGTGATCGCCGGGTACACGATCGCCAACGACGTCACCGAGCGGGCCTTCCAGTTCGAGCGCGGCGGCCAGTGGGACAAGGGCAAGTCGGCGGAGACCTTCACCCCGCTCGGGCCCTGGCTGGTCACCGCCGACGAGGTGGCGGACCCGCAGGCGCTGACCCTGCGGCTCTGGGTCAACGGCGAGCAGCGGCAGCACGGCAGCACCGCCGAGATGATCTTCCCGGTGCTCGAACTGGTCCGCTACGCGAGCCGGTTCATGGTGCTGGAGCCCGGCGACGTGATCATCACCGGCACCCCGGCCGGTGTGACCCTGGGCCGTCCCGGCACGCCGTACCTCGCCCCGGGCGACGTGGTCGAGATCGAGATCGACGGGCTCGGCCGCCAGCGCCAGGTGCTCGGCAAGGCCTGAGGGCCGAGGCCGCCCCGACCCTTGGCACGGGGTCGGGAGGGCCTGCGCGGCGCCGCGACGGAGCGCGCGCTGCCACGAAGCGCCGGCGACGAAGCGCGCCGTTACGACGCGCCGCCCAGCACCGCCCGCAGCCGCGCCGCCCGTTCCGGCCGCGGCCCCTCCAGCGCGAGCACCCCCGCCAGCACCTCGGCCGTCTGCGGGTCGTGCAGCGCCGTTGCCGCCGCCATCGCGGTGAACTGGTCCACCAACCAGTCGCGCAGCTCCGCCACCGGCAGCGCGCGCCCCTCGTCCAGCCAGCTCAGCGAGGCACCCTCCACCACCGCGATCCACGAGCGCACCAGCAGCGTCAGCCGCGGCCCGGCCTCCCGCACGCCCAGGTGGCGCAGGGTCCGCCGCAGCGCCGCCCGCCGGACGTCGTCCACGATCGCCGAGGTGCGGGCCGTCTCCACCACCGAACCGCCGCGCAGCAGCGCCGAGTAGCCCGCGTCGTGCTCGGCCACGAAGGCGAAGTAGCCGTCCAGCACCGCCGACAGCTGCTCGGACGGCGTCCCGCGCACCGGTACCGCGAAGCGGCTGGTCAGCTCGTCCGCCGCGGTGCGCAGCGCGGCCTCGTACAACTGCTGCTTGCCGCCCGCGAAGTAGCGGTACACCAGCGGGCGGGACGCCCCGGCGGCCGCGGCGACGTCGTCCAGGCCCACCTCCTCGGGCGGCCGGGTGGCGAACAGCTCCAGGGCGACCGCGATCAGCTGCTCGCGCCGCTGCTGGACCGGCAGCCGCCGGTAGCCGGTGCGGCGCGGACGCAGCTCGGGTGCGGCCGGGCCGGGGCCCTGGCCGGCGGCCGGAGTGGGGCTGGCTTCCATGGCGGCCAAGCGTAATGGGCGCCGGACGGATCGGGTCCTGTCGCGCCGAACGGATTTTCGCCGGCGAACCCCGGTCGCAAAGGGGTTGCAAAGCCGCCGCGCCACGAAATGATGTCCGAATGCGTGAAGAACTGATCACCGCCGACGGCGCCACCCCTCGCCGCATCGCCGACGACCACGTCCGCGAACTGGCCGAGCTCGACCCGCTGACCGCGGTGTACCTCGGCGTCAACCTCGATGACGACCGGCTGCCCGACCTCTCCCCGGCCGGCCCCGAGGCCGTGGCCGACCTCGCCCGCCGCACCCTGGCGAAGCTCGACGAGGCCGAGCGGGCCGGCGCCGCCGAGGACGAGGCGGAGCGCCGCTGCGCCCGCCTGCTGCGCGAGCGGCTGACCGCCGAACTCGCCGTCCACGAGGCGGGGGAGAGCTTCCGCTCGCTGCGCAACCTCGGCTCCCCGGTGCACGACCTGCGGGAGTCCTTCACCCTGATGGGCACCGACACCGAGGCCGAGTGGCAGGTGGTCGGCCGCCGCCTGGCGAAGATCCCGGTGGCGTTCGAGCAGTACCGGCGGACGCTGGCCGAGGGCGTCGAGCGCGGTCTGCTGTCTGGCCCGCGCCAGGTGGCCACCGTGCTCGGGCAGTTCGCCGAGTGGCTGGGCGAGGACGCGCCCGCCGACGAGCGGGTCCCCGGTGCCTGGTTCGGACGGTTCGTCCAGGGCGCGCCGGAGTCGCTGCACCCCGAGCTGTCGAAGCACGCGGTGGCCGCCGCCGAGGCGCTGGCCGAACTGCGCGACTGGCTGCGCGACGTGTACGGCCCGGCCGTGGCCGGTGCCCCGGACACCGCGGGCCGGGAGCGCTACGTCCGCTGGGTGCGCTACTGGACCGGTGCCGACCTGGACCTCGACGAGGCCTACGCCTGGGCCTGGAGCGAGTTCCACGACCTGCTGGCGCAGATGGAGACCGAGGCCGGGAAGGTCCTGCCGGGCGCGGGCCCGCTGGAGGCGATGCGGTGGCTGGAGACCGAGGGCCCGGCCATCGAGGGCGCCGAGGCCGCCCGGGAGTACCTCCAGGGCCTGATGGACCAGGCCGTCCGGGACCTCCAGGGCACCCACTTCGACCTGGCCGAGCCGGTCACCCGGGTCGAGTCGAAGATCGCCCCGGCCGGCAGCGCCGCCGCGCCGTACTACACCGCGCCCTCGCTGGACTTCAGCCGCCCCGGGCGGACCTGGCTGCCGCTGCTCGGCCGGGACCGCTTCCCGGTCTGGGACCTGGTCTCCACCTGGTACCACGAGGGCGTGCCGGGCCACCACCTCCAGCTCGCGCAGTGGAACTACGTCGCCGACCGGCTCTCCACCTACCAGGTGAGCCTCGGCGGGGTGAGCGCCAACCTGGAGGGCTGGGCGCTGTACGCCGAGCGCCTGATGGACGAGCTCGGCTACCTCACCGACCCGGGCCACCGCCTCGGCTACCTCAACGCGCAGATGATGCGCGCGCTGCGGGTCATCGTCGACATCGGCATGCACGTGGGCATGGACTTCCCGGCGGACTCCCCGTACAAGCCGGGCGAGCCGGTCAGCCCCGAGCACGCCCGGGAGTTCTTCGGCCTGTACTGCGGACTGTCCGCCGACTTCCTGGACAGCGAGCTGGTCCGCTACCTGGGCCTGCCCGGCCAGGCGATCGGCTACAAGCTCGGCGAGCGCGCCTGGCTGCGCGGACGGGCGGCGGCGAAGGCGGCGCACGAGGCGCGCGGCGAGGAGTTCGACCTCAAGGCCTGGCACATGGCGGCGCTCTCGCAGGGCTCGCTGGGGCTGGACGACCTGGTCGAGGAGCTCTCGGCGCTCTGATCCACGCGGCGCTCTGGAACACGTGCGGCGGAGCCGCGCCGGCGGGCGTGGAACCAGGCCCCCGGGACTCGGTCCGGAGTCCCGGGGGCCTGGTCCTTTTGTCCGGGAGGACCGATTTGGTGAGGTTTTTCCTTGCGATCCGTCCGGAGCGGAGTTTCGCTGGAAGGCGACTGCGTGACCTCTCCGCCCCACTCCGGAAAGGCTCCGACCAGTGACTGCGTACACCGCAACCGGTCACGGTCATGAGGACGCGGACCCTCGCCGCTGGTGGGCGCTGGCGGTCATCGCCACCGCCCAGCTCATGATCGTGCTCGACATCACCATCGTGAACATCGCACTGCCGTCCGCCCAGCGGGACCTGGGCATCTCGGACGCCGACCGGCAGTGGGTGATCACCGCCTACACGCTCGCCTTCGGCGGTCTGCTGCTGCTCGGCGGACGGCTGGGCGACCTCTTCGGCCGCAAGCGCGTCTTCACCGTCGGCCTGCTGGGCTTCGCCCTCGCCTCCGCCCTCGGCGGCGCGGCGGTCGGCCCGGCCATGCTCTTCGGCGCCCGTGCCCTCCAGGGTGCGTTCGGCGCCCTGCTCGCCCCCTCCGCGCTGGGGCTGCTCTCCACGACCTTCTCCGATCCACGGGAACGCAGTACGGCCTTCGGCATCTTCGGCGCGATCGCCGGCGGCGGCTCCGCGATCGGCTTCATCGCCGGCGGTCTGCTGACCGAGTACCTGGACTGGCGCTGGTGCCTGTTCGTCAACGTGCCGATCGCCGCCGTCACCGCCTTCGCGGCGTTCACCGTGCTGCACCGCGACCACGTCGGGAAGGGCCGCCGGACGCGGCTGGACCTGCCCGGGGCGCTGCTCGGCTGCGGCGGCCTGCTGGCGATCGTCTACGGCACCTCCGAGGCCGTGACCCGGGGCTGGGGCGACGGCCTGGTGCTCGGCTCCCTGGTCCTGGGCGTGGCGCTGCTCGCGGCGTTCGTCCTGGTCGAGCGGCGCACCGCGCACCCGCTGCTGCCGCTGCACATCGTCGCCGACCGCAACCGCGGCGGCGGCGCGCTCTCGATCGGCCTGGCGATGGTCGGGATGTTCGGCACGTTCCTGTTCCTGACCTACTACCTCCAGGCCATCAAGCACTTCTCGCCGATCATGTCGGGACTGTCCTTCCTGCCCATGACGGTCGCCATCGTGCTGAGTTCGACGGGCTTCGCGGCCCGGCTGATGACCAGGGTGCCGTCCCGGAACCTGGTCGGCCCGGGTCTGCTGCTCGCCGCGGGCGGCATGGCCTGGCTGACCCAGATGCGGGTGGACAGCCCGTGGGCCGCCATGGTGCTGCCCGCCGAGCTGCTGATCGGCTTCGGCATGGGCCTGGTGTTCATGCCGGCGATGAGCCTGGCCACCCTCGGGGTCGCCCCGAACGAGGCCGGCGCGGCCTCGGCCACCATCAACTCGGCCCAGCAGGTGGGCGGTTCGGTCGGCACCGCGCTGCTGAACACGGTCGCGGCGAGTGCCACCGCGAGCTTCCTGGCCACCCGGGTCGCCGCCGACCCGGCGGTCCGGGCCCAGGGGGCGGTGCACGGCTACGTCGTCGCCACCTGGGTGGCGATGGGCGTGCTGCTGCTGGCCGCGCTGGTCGCGGTGCTGATGATCGACCACCGGCCGGCGCCGGGCGAGGCCACCGGTGTCGAGGGTGGTGCGGCGGAGCCCGAGGCGGCGGCCGTACCCGCCGTGGACGGCCGGCCGACGGACCTGCGGGCGGCGGCCGCCGCCGACGTCCGGGCCAACGTCCGGCCCGCGAGCGAGGTCCGGGCGGAGACGGGGGTGGAGCGGCCGCCGGCCGACTGAAGACCGGCAGCAAGGTCCTGCGGTCAACCTCCGGCGCCTGCTTGACTCCTGGCCACCGTCCAGGGGCCAAGGAGGCGCCGCCGTGCTGTCCGAGTACGAGACCCGCTCACCCCGGACGACCCCCGGCCGCGCCACCTGCCGGCCGTCGACCCGGGCCGCCCGGTGGTGGACAGCAACGGCGGCGCCGGGGACGCCTTCGTGACCGGCATCCTGTACGCCTGGTTCCGGGGCCGCCCGCCGCCGGACCGCGCCCGGGCCGGTACGGTGGCCGGGGCCCACGCCCGCACCTCCGCCGGGACGCACACCGCCTTCGTCGGAGCCGCCGAACCGGACGCGGTGCTGCCCGCCCGGTGACCCCGGGGGCAGGGGGCGACGGATTTCTCATCGAACTCCGAGGCGCCCGTCACGACCTTTCCAGGCCGAGGCGCCATAGTCGTTGACCGAACGCCGCCCCCGATCGCCCCGGCAGGAGAAACAGGCATGGGCAAGCACCGCCGCCAGAGGTCGCGCCGCCGCAGACTGCTGGCCCCGTCCCTGCTCACCGCGCTGTCCGCGGTGGCGGTCGCCGCCGTGCTGACCGGGACGCACGGCCTGGACCTGTCCGACGCCACGGCCGCCGGGAAGGCGGCCCGCAGCAGCCGGGCCGCCGCCGCGCCCGCCCCGGCCACCGACCGGACGGCGGCCACCCCGGTCGCGGCCCCCACCCCGTCCGCGGCCCCCACCCCGTCCGCGGCCGCCACCCCGAGCTCCGACCCGGTGCCGACCGACCCGGTGCCGACCGACCCGGCGCCGACCGACCCGGTGCCGACCGACCAGGCCACCGCGACGGCCACCCCCGCCGCCCGGGACGCCGCCCTCGGCACCACCGGCCCGGCCCCGGCCGGCGACCGCGAGACCGGGACCGTCGGTGCGCTGTTCAGCGGCGCCGTAGCCGCAGGCGACCACTTCTGCACCGCCAGCGTGCTGCACAGCGCCACCGGCAACCTGCTGCTGACCGCCGCGCACTGCCTCAGCGGCACCGACGGCGTCACCTTCGCGCCCGGCTACCGCGACGGCTCCGCCCCGTACGGCACCTGGCGGGTGACCGCGATCCACACCACCGACGGCTGGTCCCGGAACGGCGAGGTGGACGAGGACTTCGCGATCCTGGAGACGGCTCCGAGCGACGGCCGCAACGTCGAGGACGTGGTCGGCGGCAACCGGCTGGGCACGGACGAGCCGTTCGACGCCACCGTCCGGCTCTACGGCTACCCCGCCACCTCCGAGACGCCGCTCCTGTGCACCGACACCACCGCCCGGCAGGGCGAGTACCAGCGGGTCGTCCGGTGCCCGGCCTACCCGTCCGGCACCAGCGGCGGCCCGTGGATCAACACCGCCACCGGCGACGTGATCGGCACGATAGGCGGCTACCAGCAGGGCGGCGACACCGACGACGTCTCGTACAGCGCCTACTTCGACCACACCATCGCGGACCTGTACGCCCAGGCCGAGACGGCCGCCTCCTGAGCCCGCGGGGCCCGGTCCCGAGCCGGGCCCCGACCGGCCGGGGCCCGGCCCGGAGCAGCCCGGCCCCAGTCGGCCGCAACCGGCCCCGGAACATGACGAAGGCCCAGATCCGTGGATCAACTCCACTGATCTGGGCCTCAGTTGCACTCTCGCAAAGAGTGCCCCCGGTAGGATTCGAACCTACGCACCCGCCTCCGGAGGGCGGTGCTCTATCCCCTGAGCTACGGGGGCCTACTGGCCTGTCGGCCGCTCGCGCTTCCGACGTGAGAACACTATCAGGCTTCGGGCATGGTCCGTGCACGGGTTTCCCGGAGAGCGTCCGGGCGGTGCCGGCGGGCCTCGGCGGAAGTGCCCAAAGGCCGGACGGGGCGGCGGGGCCGCCGATACCCTCGGTGAGGTGTCGGGAGTGTCCGGGCGGGTCCTCGTGGTGGACGACAGCGAGGTGATCCGCCAGCTGATCAGGGTCAACCTGGAGCTCGAAGGCTTCGAGGTGGTGACCGCCGCCGACGGCGCCGAGTGCCTGGAGGTCATCCGCCGGGTGCAGCCCGACGTGGTGACGCTGGACGTGATGATGCCGCGGCTGGACGGCCTGCGGACGGCGGCCCGGCTGCGCGCGACCCCGGACACCAGCCGGCTGCCGATCGCGATCGTGAGCGCCTGCACCCCGGCGGACCTCGACCTGGGGGAGACCGTCGGGGTGGACGGCTACCTGGGCAAGCCCTTCGACCCGGCCGACCTGGTGGCGCTGGTCCGACGCCTGATGCGGCTCAAGGGCCACCCCGGCGAGCCGTTCGGCGACCGGGCCGCCGGACCGCCCGACACAGTTCGCCCTGAGCGAACAGAGCGCAGCGATCGCGGCTGAGACCCCGTAACGACGGCGCCCCGACGTCTCAACCGGTAAACCGGGTGGCGGGCGGGCACCCCGTCTCGCCTACGCTTGGCGTCGTGACCCCCGCAGACCTTTCCCAGGCAATCCAGGCCGCAGTGAGCACCGCCGTCGAGGCGGGCGAGCTGGCCGTCGCCGTGCCCGAGCACGTGACGGTCGAGCGGCCCAAGAACAGGGACCACGGCGACTACGCGACCAACGTGGCCCTCCAGCTCGCCAAGGCGGCCGGCAAGCCGCCGCGAGCCGTTGCCGAGGTGCTGGCCGGCCGTCTGCGAGGGATCACCGGCGTCGCCCGGGTCGACATCGCCGGTCCGGGCTTCCTGAACATCACCCTGGACACCGCCACCGCCGGTGCGCTGGCGCGCACCGTCGTCGAGGCGGGCGAGGCCTACGGCCGCAACGAGGCCCTCAAGGGCCTGAAGATCAACCTGGAGTTCGTCTCCGCCAACCCGACCGGCCCGATCCACATCGGCGGCGTCCGCTGGGCGGCCGTCGGCGACTCGCTGGCGCGCGTGCTGCGGGCCTCCGGCGCCGACGTCACCACCGAGTACTACCTCAACGACGCCGGTGTGCAGATCGGCAAGTTCGCCGCCTCGCTGCAGGCCGCCGCGAACGGCCGCGAGGTGCCCGAGGGCGGGTACGTCGGCGAGTACATCGTCGACATCGCCAAGTCGCTCACCGACGCGATCCCGGGCGTGCTCGACCTGCCCGAGGCCGAGCAGCTCCAGGTCTTCCGCACCGAGGGCCTCAAGCTCATGGTCGCGGAGATCAAGCGCTCGATGGACGAGTTCGGCACCCACTTCGACGTGTGGTTCTCGGAGAAGACGCTGCACGACTCCGGCGCGGTCGAGAAGGCCATCGACCGGCTGCGCGAGCAGGGCCACGTCTTCGAGAGCGAGGGCGCGGTCTTCCTGCGCACCACGGACTTCGGCGACGACAAGGACCGCGTCCTGATCAAGGCCGACGGCGACAAGACCTACTTCGCCGCCGACGCCGCGTACTACCTGTCCAAGCGGGACCGCGGCGCCGAGGTCGCGCTCTACATGCTGGGCGCCGACCACCACGGTTACGTCAACCGCCTCAAGGCCATCTCGGCCTGCGCGGGCGACGACATGAACCACAACATCGAGGTGAAGATCGGCCAGTTCGTGAAGATGCTTCGCGACGGCGAAGAGGTCCGCATGTCCAAGCGGGCCGGCAACATCATCACGATCGACGACGTGGTCGAGTGGATCGGCGTGGACGCCGCCCGCTACACCCTGGCGCGCTCCTCCACGGACTCGACGATCACGCTGGACATCAACCTGCTGACCAGCCAGACCAACGAGAACCCGGTCTTCTACGTCCAGTACGCGCACACCCGGATGTGCGGCGTGGCGCGCAAGGCCGCCGAGCTGGGCGTCGACAAGGGCACGGTCGAGCAGTTCAGGCCCGAGCTGCTCGCCACCGAGTGGGAGTCCGACGTGCTCGGCCACCTCGCGGAGTTCCCGCGCGTGCTGGCCACGGCCGGCGAGCTGCGCGAGCCGCACCGGGTCGCGCGCTACCTGGAGGAGCTCGCGGGCAAATACCACCGCCTGTACGAGAACTGCATGTTCCTGCCCAAGGGCGACGAGGAGCTCAACGACACGCACCGCGCCCGCCTCTGGCTGGTCGAGGCGACGCGCACCGTGCTCGCCAACGGCCTCACGCTCCTGGGCGTGACGGCGCCCGAGCGGATGTAGGCACCACCCCCAAGCGCACTGCGGGGGCGGCTGACGGTCAACGAGGACCGTCGCCGCCCCTCGCCATAGGTCTCGAAGGAGACTGGGAAGCATGAGTCGTTCCGCACACCCCGCAGGACCCCGGCACGGGGACGTGCTGCCGGAGGGCCACTACCAGGCCCCGCCCGCCGACCTGAACGCGCTCGACCCCAAGGTCTGGTCGCGCACCGTCGCCCGGAACGCCGAGGGCGTGGCCACCGTCGGCGGCGTCGACGTCCGCCGGCTGGCCGACGAGTTCGGCACCCCCGCCTACGTGCTGGACGAGGAGGACTTCCGCAGCCGGGCGCGCGCCTGGCGGGACGCCTTCGGCACCGGCGCGGACGTCTACTACGCCGGCAAGGCGTTCCTCTCCAAGGCCGTCGTGCGCTGGCTGCACGAGGAGGGCCTCAACCTCGACGTGTGCAGCGCGGGCGAGTTGGCCGTCGCGCTGGCCGCCGGGATGCCGCCGCGGCGGATCGCGCTGCACGGCAACAACAAGTCGGTGGACGAGCTCGAGCACGCGGTGAAGGCCGGCGTCGGGCACATCGTGGTCGACTCCTACGAGGAGATCGAGCGCCTCGCCTCGATCGCCGCCCGCCAGGGCGTGCGCCAGCCGGTGCTGATCCGGATCACCGTCGGCGTGGAGGCGCACACCCACGAGTTCATCGCCACCGCGCACGAGGACCAGAAGTTCGGGCTCTCCCTCAACGGGGGAGCGGCCGCCGAGGCGGTGCGCCGGGTGCTCCGCCACGACAGCCTGGAGCTGCGCGGCATCCACTCGCACATCGGCTCGCAGATCTTCGACATGGCCGGCTTCGAGGTGGCCGCCCGCCGGGTGGTCGGCCTGCTGGCCGGGATCCGCGACGAGCACGGCGTCGAGCTGCCCGAGATCGACCTCGGCGGCGGCCTCGGCATCGCCTACACCAGCGAGGACGACCCGCGCGAGCCGGCCGAGATCGCGGCCGCGCTGGCCGAGATCGTGCGCCGCGAATGCGCCGCCGCGAACCTGGACACCCCCCGGCTGAGCGTGGAGCCGGGCCGGGCGATCGTCGGCCCGACGGCGTTCACGCTGTACGAGGTCGGCACCGTCAAGCCGCTGGAGGGCCTGCGCACCTACGTCAGCGTGGACGGCGGGATGTCCGACAACATCCGCACCGCGCTGTACGACGCCGAGTACTCGGTGGCCCTGGTGTCCCGCACCAGCGACGCGGAGCCGATGCTGGTGCGGGTGGTCGGCAAGCACTGCGAGTCCGGCGACATCGTCGTCCGGGACGCCTTCCTGCCGACCGACCTGGCCCCGGGCGACCTGGTCGCGGTGCCCGCCACCGGCGCCTACTGCCGCTCGATGGCGAGCAACTACAACCACGCCCTCAAGCCCCCCGTGCTCGCCGTCAGGGACGGTGCGGCGCGGGTGATCGTCCGGCGCGAGACGGAGGAGGATCTCCTGCGTCTGGATATCGGATGACGAAATCCTTGTCTCAGATCATGGAACGACCGTAGATCCGTACGGAAAGTCCCGGAGACTGGTACGGACCGAAGTTTCCGGCGGTCCAGGAAAACCCGCCGGAAATTACCGAAGCAGATGAATGCAGAGCGGAGTCGGATGATGCGTACGCGCCCGCTGAAGGTGGCGTTGCTGGGTTGTGGTGTGGTGGGCTCCGAGGTGGCGCGCATCATGACGACGACGGCCGACGACCTCGCCGCTCGCATCGGTGCTCCGGTCGAGCTGGCCGGGATCGCGGTCCGCCGCGCCGGGCGGACCCGCCCGGGCGTCCCCGACCACCTGATCACCACCGACGCCGAAGCCCTGGTCAACCGGGGCGACATCGACGTGGTGGTCGAGGTGGTGGGCGGCATCGAGCCGTCCAAATCGCTGATCCTCTCCGCCTTCCGGCAGGGTGCGTCGGTGGTCAGCGCCAACAAGGCGCTGCTCGCCAAGGACGGCACCGAGCTGCACGCCGCGGCCGCCGCGGCCGGAGTCGACCTGTACTACGAGGCCGCGGTGGCGGGCGCGATCCCGCTGCTGCGTCCGCTGCGCGAGTCCCTCGCCGGCGACAAGGTCAACCGGGTGCTGGGCATCGTCAACGGCACCACCAACTTCATCCTCGACAAGATGGACACCACCGGCGCCGGCTACTCGGAGGCGCTGGAGGAGGCCACCGCGCTGGGCTACGCCGAGGCCGACCCGACGGCCGACGTCGAGGGCTTCGACGCCGCCGCCAAGGCCGCGATCCTGGCCGGCATCGCCTTCCACACCGAGGTCACCGCGGCGGACGTCTACCGCGAGGGCATCACCGAGGTGACCGCGGCCGACATCGCCTCGGCCAAGGAGATGGGCTGCGTGGTCAAACTGCTCGCGATCTGCGAGCGGGCCGCCGACGGCGCGTCCGTCACCGCGCGCGTCCACCCGGCGATGATCCCGCTCTCGCACCCGCTGGCGTCCGTCCGGGAGGCGTACAACGCGGTGTTCGTCGAGGCCGAGGCGGCCGGCCGGCTGATGTTCTACGGCCCCGGCGCGGGCGGCTCGCCGACCGCCTCCGCGGTGCTCGGCGACCTGGTCGCGGTCTGCCGCAACAAGCTGGCCGGTGCCACCGGTCCCGGTGACTCGCTGTACACGCAGCTGCCGGCCAAGCCGATGGACGAGGTGGTCACCCGCTACCACGTCAGCCTGGACGTGGACGACCGTGCGGGCGTGCTCGCCCAGGTGGCGTCCGTCTTCGCCGAGCACGGCGTCTCCATCGACACCGTGCGCCAGCAGGGCCGCGACGGCGACGCCTCGCTCGTCGTGGTCACCCACCGTGCCACCGACGCCGCGCTGTCGGCGACGGTCGACAAGCTCCGCGCGCTGGACAGCGTGCGGGACGTGGCCAGCATCATGCGGGTCGAAGGGGAATAAGGAACCAGCCATGAACGCCGTTGCCGAGAACGTCGTCCGAGGCGCGCACACCCACCAGTGGCGCGGCCTGATCGAGGAGTACCGGGACCGCCTGCCGGTCACCGCGGCCACCCCGGTGGTCACCCTGCTGGAGGGCGGCACGCCCCTGGTCCCCGCCCAGGTGCTCTCCGAGCGCACGGGCTGCGATGTCTACCTCAAGGTCGAGGGCGCCAACCCGACCGGCTCCTTCAAGGACCGCGGGATGACGATGGCCATCTCCAAGGCCAAGGAGGAGGGCGCGCAGGCGGTCATCTGCGCCTCCACCGGCAACACCTCGGCCTCCGCCGCCGCGTACGCGGTGCGGGCCGGGATGGTCTCCGCGGTGCTCGTCCCGCAGGGCAAGATCGCCCTCGGCAAGATGGGCCAGGCGCTGGTGCACGGCGCCAGGATCCTGCAGGTCGACGGGAACTTCGACGACTGCCTCACCCTGGCGCGTGAACTGTCCGAGAAGTACCCGGTGGCGCTGGTCAACTCGGTGAACCCGGTGCGGATCGAGGGCCAGAAGACCGCGGCCTTCGAGATCGTCGACATGCTCGGCGACGCCCCCGACATCCACGTCCTGCCGGTCGGCAACGCGGGCAACATCACCGCGTACTGGAAGGGCTACCGCGAGTACGCCACCGACGGCATGGCCGCCCGCACCCCGCGGATGTGGGGCTTCCAGGCCGCCGGCTCGGCCCCCATCGTGGACGGTGCGCCGGTGCTCAAGCCGCAGACCATCGCCACCGCGATCCGGATCGGCAACCCGGCCTCCTGGGACTTCGCGCTCGCCGCGCGGGACGAGTCGGGCGGCCTCATCGACAAGGTGACGGACCGTCAGATCCTGTCCGCCTACCGGCTGTTGGCCTCGCAGGAGGGCGTCTTCGTGGAGCCCGCCTCGGCCGCCTCGGTGGCCGGTCTGCTGGCCAAGGCGGAGGCCGGCCTGGTCGACCCGGGCCAGCGGATCGTCTGCACCGTGACCGGCAACGGCCTGAAGGACCCCGACTGGGCGGTGGCCGGCGCGCCGCAGCCGCAGGTCGTCCCGATCGACCCGGAGGCGGCCGCCCGCAGCCTCGGACTGCTCGACCGGTAACGGGGCCTGACGACTCGGCGGGCCGACCCTTTCGGGGGTCGGCCCGTCGGAATTCCGCACTGACACTTTTGTGTCAATCGGGGCCGCGCGCGGCGATGCGTTTCCGCCCCCCTCCCAGGCCGGGAGGGGTGTGCATTCCGGCCAGAACCGGCAACACACCAGATCGAAGGCCCACGGGGTGTACCGCTCGGGAACCTCTCTTCGATACTCTGGCTTCGGCCGTGTGGCACATGCCCCGGGCCCGGCGGGTCCGGGCCGCGCCGACCGTCGCGACCGCCCGCCCCGGAGGGGCCGCGGTCCGTTCCCCCACCCTCGCACCGACGACGCGCTCCGCGCCGCCCGATTTCCCCAGGAGAGTCCACCGCATGGCCGGTCCTGCGTTCCGTGCCGCCGCCGTCCGGGTCAGGGTTCCCGCGACCAGCGCCAACCTCGGCCCGGGCTTCGACGCCTTCGGGCTCGCGCTGGGTCTGTACGACGACGTGGTCGTCCGGGTCGCCGACTCCGGCCTCTCCGTCGACATCGCCGGTGAGGGTGCCGAGACGCTGCCGCGCGACGAGCGCCACCTGCTGGTCCGCTCGATGCGCGCCGCCTTCGACCGGCTCGGCGGCCAGCCGCGGGGCCTCGAAGTGGTCTGCGCCAACCGGATACCGCACGGCCGCGGCCTCGGCTCCTCCTCGGCCGCCATCTGCGCCGGCATCGTGGCCGCCCGCGCGGTGACCATCGGCGGCCCGTCCGCGCTGGACGACGACGCCCTGCTGGCCCTCGCCTCCGAGCTGGAGGGCCACCCCGACAACGTGGCGGCCTGCCTGCGCGGCAACTTCACCATCGCCTGGACCGACGAGGAGTCGGCCAAGGCGGTCGCGCTGGAGCCGTCCGAGCAGGTCGTCCCGGTGGTGTTCGTGCCGGCCGGCGAGGTGCTCACCGAGACCGCGCGCGGACTGCTGCCGAGAACCGTCCCGCTGGCCGACGCGGCCGTCAACGCCGGCCGCTCCGCACTGCTGGTGGAGGCGCTCACCCGCCGCCCCGAGCTGCTCCTCGCCGCCACCGAGGACCGGCTGCACCAGGACTACCGCGCCTCCGCCATGCCGGACAGCGCCGCCCTGGTCGGCGCGCTGCGCGCCGAGGGCGTCCCCGCGGTCATCTCCGGGGCCGGCCCGACCGTCCTGGCGCTCACCGACGAGGCGGGCACCGACAAGGTGCTCTCCTTCGCCGGGCACCACGGTCACGGCGGCGACCCGGCGTTCGCCGCACACCGGCTGGACGTCGACCGGGCCGGGGCCGTCGTGCTCCCGCTGGACGTCTGAGCAGCCCGAACACACCGTTTCGGGCCCGGCGGCGGCACCCTGCCGAGCCGGGTCGGACGGACACGATTGGCAAGCGCGAGGCCGGGGAATGTCTGAGGGGGTCGGTAGTGTTAACCTCATTGCTGCACCAGGTGCCCTCCGGGGCTAGGTGCGCCGCGTCCCGATCCCAGCGCTCCACGGCAGTGGAGCCCCGGCGATGCACGGGGCGACGATTCTCCGGGAGCCCACCGCAGCGCGTACGCAGCCTGCCTGCGCGACATGCGGCCGCATCCCGAAGCCGTGACGGCACCTGACTCCCACCCGCGGCCTCCCACCTGGAGGCACAGGACGGGCGGAGCGCGGGCCACCGTCACGCGACGGGGGCCCGGGATTCGCAGGGAGCGTGGGGGTTACGCCCTCAGGGGAGGTCGACACACGACCGGCCCACGCGCCACTCAGCACCACCGTGCTTCATGCACCGCACCTCGTACGTAGCTCTCCCTCGACGGGCTCCCGCCATTCGAGGGACCACCGCCTCGGACCGACGCAGTCGAGCGTTGGTCAGGACAGCACAACCGGTCGCCGAGCCAGACAGGCCGACGTCCGCTCCAGGGAAGGACCCTTAGTGAGCGACTCCACCGATCTGATGGGCGCGCGCCCGGACGCCGATGCGTCGGACGCAGCCGCCGCCCCCGCTGCCCCGGCGCGGCGCCGCCGCAGTGCCGCCGCGGGCCTGGACGGCATGGTCCTGGCCGAGCTCCAGAAGCTCGCCGCGGACCTTGGCATCACCGGTACCGGACGCATGCGCAAGAGCCAGCTGATCGAGACCATCAAGGAGAAGAGCGGCGGGGACCCGCTGCTCGCCGCCGGTGGCACCGCCCCGGCCGCCAAGCGCACCGCCGCCAAGGCGGACGCCGAGGCCCCGGCCGAGAAGCCGGCCCGCCGCACCAAGGCCGCCGCCGCCAAGGCGGAGGCCGAGGCCCCGGCCGCCGCCGAGCCGCAGACCCAGATCGAGATCCCGGTCCAGGCCGCCGCCGAGACCGCCGCGCCCGCCCGTAGCGAGCGCACCCGCCGCCGGGCCACCTCGGCCGCCGGAGCGCCCACCGCCCCGGCCGCGGAGGCCGGCGCCGACGCCACCACCGTCGCGGTCGCCGAGCCGAAGCAGGCCGAGGGCCGCCCGGCCGAGACCCGCGGCTTCGAGGGCCGCGAGGACAGCCGCGAGAGCCGTCGCGACCGCCGTGAGCGCCGTGAGCGCCGCGACGGCACCGAGCGCCCCGAGCGCACCGAGCGCCAGGAGGGCGGCGAGGCCCAGGACGGCGACAGCCGCGAGTCGCGCCGCGACCGCCGCAACCGCCGCGACCGCACCGACCGCACCGACCGCCAGTCCCCGCAGGGCGGCGGCCAGCAGCAGGGCGGCCAGGCCGAGCAGCAGGGCCGCCAGGCCCAGCAGGCCCAGCAGCCGCAGTCCCAGCAGGGCGGCTACGACGACGACGAGTTCGGCGAGGGCCGCCGCGGCCGGCGCGGGCGCTACCGCGACCGCCGTGGCCGCCGTGGCCGCGAGGGCTTCGAGGCCGGCCCCGCCGAGCCGCAGATCGGCGAGGACGACGTCCTGATCCCGGTCGCGGGCATCCTCGACATCCTCGACAACTACGCGTTCGTGCGCACCTCCGGCTACCTGCCGGGCCAGAACGACGTCTACGTCTCGCTCGCCCAGGTCCGCAAGAACGGCCTGCGCAAGGGTGACGCCATCACCGGTGCGGTGCGCCAGCCCCGCGACGGCGAGCGCCGCGAGAAGTTCAACGCCATGGTGCGGCTGGACTCCGTCAACGGCATGGACCCGGAGAGCGGCCGCGGCCGCCCCGAGTTCAACAAGCTCACCCCGCTGTACCCGCAGGAGCGGCTGCGCCTGGAGACCGACCCGGGCGTGCTGACCACCCGGATCATCGACCTGGTGTCGCCGATCGGCAAGGGCCAGCGCGGTCTGATCGTCGCGCCGCCGAAGACCGGCAAGACCATGGTGCTCCAGGCGGTCGCCAACGCGATCACCCACAACAACCCCGAGTGCCACCTGATGGTCGTCCTGGTCGACGAGCGTCCGGAAGAGGTCACCGACATGCAGCGGTCGGTGAAGGGCGAGGTCATCTCCTCGACCTTCGACCGCCCGGCCGAGGACCACACCACCGTCGCCGAGCTGGCCATCGAGCGCGCCAAGCGCCTGGTGGAGCTGGGCCACGACGTGGTCATCCTGCTGGACTCGATCACCCGACTCGGCCGTGCCTACAACCTGGCCGCGCCGGCCTCCGGCCGCATCCTGTCCGGTGGTGTCGACTCGACCGCGCTGTACCCGCCGAAGAAGTTCTTCGGCGCCGCGCGCAACATCGAGAACGGCGGCTCGCTGACCATCCTGGCCACCGCGCTGGTCGAGACCGGCTCGCGCATGGACGAGGTGATCTTCGAGGAGTTCAAGGGCACCGGCAACATGGAGCTCAAGCTCGACCGGAAGCTCTCGGACAAGCGCATCTTCCCGGCCGTCGACGTGGACGCCTCCAGCACCCGCAAGGAGGAGATCCTGCTCGGCAGCGAGGAGTTGGCCATCGTCTGGAAGCTGCGCCGGGTGCTGCACGCGCTCGACTCGCAGCAGGCGATCGAACTGCTCCTGGACAAGATGAAGCAGACCAAGAGCAACGCCGAGTTCCTGATGCAGATCGCCAAGACCACCCCCGGCTCCGGCGACTGACCGTAGCCGGACGGCTGTCGGAGCACGGAACCCCGGATCGCGCGAGCGGTCCGGGGTTCCGTGCGTCCGGCCCGGTTTGTTCCGGAGTCGGGACAACTTGAGGGCGTTTGGAGGGCCTTGTCCGATTTACCCTGGACCGTATGGCCGAACACAAGAGGGTCCCGAGTCGCCGCCGCAGGCTCCTGCGGACGGCGGCCTGCGCGTTCGCCGCGCTCGTCGTCCTCGGCGCCGGTGCGGCCCTCTTCGCCTACTTCAGGTTCAACGGCAACATCAGGAGCGTCGACATCGACGCCCGGCTCGGCGACGCCCGTCCGCCGGCCGCCACCGACGGCTCCTTCAACATCCTGGTGCTCGGCTCCGACTCGCGGGCCGGCGCCAACGGCTCGATCGCCGGCGGGGACACCGGCGACACCGCCCGCTCGGACACCGCGATGGTGGTGCACATCACCCAGGACCACTCCCGCGCCCAGATCGTCTCGATCCCGCGCGACACCCTGGTCGCCCGCCCCGACTGCACCGACGCGAGCGGCCGGACGGTGCCCGGCGCCAAGCGCGCGATGTACAACAGCGCCTTCGAGAGCGGCGGGGCGGCCTGCGCGGTCCGGACCACCGAGCAGCTCACCGGGCTGCGGATGGACCACTACCTGCAGATCGACTTCGCCGGCTTCGCCCGGGTCGTGGACGCGATAGGCGGGGCCACCGTGACCACCACGGTGGCCATCCACGACAAGGACAGCGGGCTCGACCTCCCGCCCGGCGAGCACCACCTCGACGGACAGCAGGCGCTGGCCTTCGTGCGCACCCGGCACGGTGTCGGCGACGGCAGCGACCTCGGCCGGATCGAGCTCCAGAAGCAGATGGTGCGGTCCCTGCTGAAGCAGGTCGGGGGGAGCGGGCTGCTCACCAACCCGGTCAAGCTGTGGTCGCTCGGCGACACCGTGACCAGCAGCATCACCACCGACTCCGCGCTCGGCTCGGTGAACGCGCTGGTGGGGCTCGCCCAGGAGCTCAAGGGGATCGGCCCGGACCAGCTGAGCATGGTCACCCTGCCGGTGGCGGCGGCCCCCGGCGACCCCAACCGGGTGGTGCCGCAGCAGCCGCAGGCCGGGCAGGTCTGGGCGGCGCTCAAGGCCGACCGGCCGTTCCCCCCGCCGGTCGTCTCCGCGCAGCCGGAGAACCCCGCTGCTATTCGCCCGCTCGCCTCCGGGGCGCTCTGACCCGGCGCCGACGGTCGGCGCTCCCTCGCTCGTTCCTCGCTCCCTCGCTTCTCCCTTTCGGCACCGGCGCGCCCCTTCGGCTCGGGGCGGGGGCTCGCCCGCTCGCCTCCGGGGCGCTCTGACCCGGTGCCGACGGTCGGGGCGGTCGCCATTCGCCCGAAGGCCACCGCGGCGCGCTGAGGGGGCCCGGAATATCCCGGAACGCGACCCGGTTTGGGAAGATGCGGCCGGTCCTGGCAGACTGGTCCGTCGGTCCCGGTTCACGTGCGGCGCTCCACGCCGCCGACCCGGTGCCCTCCCGAAACCTAGGAGCCCCCTTGAAGTCCAACGTTCACCCCGAGTACGTGGTCACCCGTGTGACCTGCACCTGTGGCGCCGAGTTCGTGACCCGCTCGACCGAGACCAGTGGCGAGATCCGCGCCGAGGTCTGCTCGCAGTGCCACCCGTTCTACACCGGCAAGCAGAAGATCCTCGACACCGGTGGCCGCGTGGCCCGCTTCGAGGCCCGCTTCGGCAAGCAGCACAGCGCGAAGGCCTAGCGCTCACTCGGCGCCGGTTCCCGGCGCCCCCGTACTGTTGTCGGGGGCGTCGGGGGCCGGCGCCGTTCGCGTCCCCCGCGAGTTCCCCACCCCCCACACGTTTCCGAGTCCCCGGGAAGAAGGCCACCCCCATGTTCGAGGCAGTCGAAGAGCTCCTCGTCGAGCACGCCGACCTCGAGACGAGGCTGGCCGACCCGTCCGTCCACGCCGACCAGGCCAACGCCCGCAAGCTGGCCAAGCGGTACGCCGAGCTGACCCCGATCACGCGGGTCTACCGGCAGTGGCGACAGGCCGGCGAGGACATCGAGGCCGCGCGCGAACTCGCCGCCGAGGACCCGGAGTTCATCGCCGAGATGAAGGACTCCGAGGCGCGCCGGGAGGAGCTCACCGAGGAGCTGCGGCTGCTGCTGGTGCCGCGCGACCCGAGCGACGACAAGGACGTCATCCTGGAGATCAAGGCGGGCGAGGGCGGCGAGGAGTCTGCGCTGTTCGCCGGCGACCTGCTCCGGATGTACCTGCGCTACGCGGAGCGGGTCGGCTGGAAGACCGAGATCATCGACTCCAACGAGTCCGACCTCGGCGGCTACAAGGACGTCTCGGTGGCCGTGAAGACCAAGGGCGGCACCGAGCCCGGCCAGGGCGTCTGGGCCCGGCTGAAGTACGAGGGCGGTGTGCACCGCGTGCAGCGCGTCCCCGCCACCGAGTCGCAGGGCCGCATCCACACCTCCGCGGCGGGCGTCCTGGTCACCCCCGAGGCGGAGGAGGTCGAGGTCGAGATCGTCGCCAACGACCTCCGCATCGACGTCTACCGCTCCTCCGGCCCCGGCGGCCAGTCGGTCAACACCACCGACTCCGCGGTCCGGATCACCCACCTGCCGACCGGTATCGTGGCGTCCTGCCAGAACGAGAAGAGCCAGCTCCAGAACAAGGAGCAGGCGATGCGCATCCTGCGGTCGCGGCTGCTGGCCGCCGCGCAGGAGGAGGCCGAGCGGGAGGCCTCGGACGCGCGCCGCAGCCAGGTCCGTACGGTCGACCGCTCCGAGCGGATCCGCACGTACAACTACCCCGAGAACCGCATCTCGGACCACCGCACCGGATTCAAGGCGTACAACCTGGACCAGGTCCTGGACGGCGAACTGAACGCGGTGATCCAGTCCTGCGTGGACAAGGACGCGGCGGCCAAGCTCGCCGCGGCCGCCCAAGAGAACTGAGACCGGCGCGCCCCAGCCCGCGCTTCGCCCGAAGCCGGAGCGCAGAAACAAGAGGTCGTACGGATGAACCTGCTGCTCGCCGAGGTGGCCCAGGCCACCCAGCGGTTGGCCGCGGCCGGCGTGCCGTCGCCGCGCTTCGACGCGGAGGAGCTCGCCGCCTACGTCCACAACGTCAAGCGCAGCCAGCTGCACACGGTGAAGGACGCCGACTTCGACGCCCGCTACTGGGAGGCGGTCTCCCGCCGCGAGGCGCGCGAGCCGCTCCAGCACATCACCGGGCGGGCGTTCTTCCGCTACCTCGAACTGGAGGTCGGCCCCGGGGTGTTCGTGCCCCGGCCGGAGACCGAGACGGTCGTCGAGTGGGCGATAGACGCGGTGCGCGACATGGACGTGGCCGAGCCGCTGGTGGTGGACCTGTGCTCCGGCTCCGGCGCGATCGCCCTCGCCCTGGCCCAGGAGCTGCCGCGCTCGACCGTGCACGCCTTCGAACTGGACGAGGGCGCGCTGGAGTACACCCGGCGCAACATCGAGGCCAGCCCCGACCGCGCCCGGGTCACCCTGCACGCCGGTGACGCCACCAGGGCCTTCGAGGACGACCGCTCCTGGGACGGCCGCTTCGACCTGGTCATCTCCAACCCGCCGTACATCCCGCTCACCGAGTGGGAGTACGTGGCGCCGGAGGCCCGCGACCACGACCCGCAGATGTCCCTGTTCTCCGGCGAGGACGGCCTGGACACCATCCGCGGCATCGAGCGGGTCGCGGCCCGACTGCTGCGCCCGGGCGGCGCGGTGGTGATCGAGCACGCCGACCAGCAGGGCGGCCAGGTGCCGTGGATCTTCAACGAGGAACACGGCTGGACGGACACCGCCGACCACCGCGACCTCAACAACCGGCCCCGCTTCACGACCGCCCGGAGGGTCGGGTCGTGAACCGTCGAGCGCAGTACGACCGCCCGGAGGGTCGGGTCGTGAACCGTCGAGCGCAGTACGACGGCCCGGAGGGTCGGGTCGTGAACACCGAACGCTGTACCAGAGCGCGCAAGGCCGCGCTGTGACCGCAGTGAGGGCCGTAGTGACCGCCATGAGCCACTCCGGAAGGGGACCGCACCGATGAGCCGCCGCTACGACTGTGCCGATGCCGGGGACCGCACCACCGGTCTGCGCGAGGCCGCCTCGGCCATCCGCCGCGGCGAACTCGTCGTGCTGCCCACCGACACCCTGTACGGGGTCGGCGCGGACGCCTTCTCCGCGGAGGCCGTCGGCGAGCTGATGGCCACCCGGGGCCGCGGCCGCAACACCCCCTCCCCGGTGCTGGTCGGCTCGCCGACCACCCTGCACGGCCTGGTCACCGACTTCTCCGAGCAGGCCTGGGAGCTGGTCGACGCGTTCTGGCCCGGCGGGCTCACCCTGGTCGCCCGGCACCAGCCCTCGCTGCGCTGGGACCTCGGCGACACCCGCGGCACCGTCGCGGTCCGGATGCCGCTGCACCCGGTCGCCATCGAGCTGCTGAACGCCACCGGCCCGCTGGCCGTCTCCAGCGCCAACCGGATCGGCGGGTCCTCCCCGCTGACCTGCGACGAGGCGCAGTCCCAGCTCGGCGACGCGATCTCGGTCTACCTGGACGGCGGGGCGGCCGAGGACTCCGCCACCTCGTCGATCGTCGACGTCACCGGCAAGGTCCCGGTTCTGCTGCGGGCCGGTGCGATCAGCGTCGAGCAGCTGAGGGAGGTCGTCCCCGACCTGGAGGCCGGCAGTTGACGCCCACCGCCTCGCTCCACGCCGGGCCGGGCATAGCGCCGTACCTGAGCGTGGGCCCCAGGCCGCTGGACCACTTCCGGATCCTGTTCGTCTGCACCGGGAACATCTGCCGCTCGCCGATCGCCGAGCGGCTGACCCGGCGTGAGCTGGACACCCGGCTGAGCCCCCGGGTGGCCGGGCGGATCCTGGTCGAGAGCGCCGGCACCTGGGGCCACGAGGGCGCGCCGATGGAGGACCACGCCGCGACCGTGCTCGACGAGTACGGCGCCGACAGCGGTGGCTTCACCGGCCGCGAGCTGCTGGACGAGCACGTGGTCGAGGCCGACCTGGTGCTCACCGCGACGCTGGACCACCGCGCCCAGGTGATCTCGATGGGCCACGAGGCGGGGCTGCGCACCTTCACGCTGAAGGAGTTCACCCGCCTGGTGCGGACGATAGACCCGGGCACCCTGCCGGACCCCCGGCGCGGCGCCGACGTCACCGAGCGGGCCCGCGCGCTGGTCCGGGCGGCCGCCGCGCTGCGCGGCTGGCTGCTGGCCGCCACCCCGGAGTCGGACGAGGTGGACGACCCGTACGGGGCGCCGATCGGGATGTTCCGCAACTGCGGCGAGGAGATATTCCACGCGGTCGACCCGGTGGTCACCGCGCTCACCGGCGTCCCCGCGCCGCGCTGACCGACCCGAGGCGCCCGGCGCCGAACGGGGCCGTCCGGCCGTGGTTCGGCGGGCCGGGCGGCGGCAGCGGTCCTACGCTGGGTGACACAGTCCCCGCAGCGCCCGGGAGCCCCGCCATGACCGTCACCGATGCAGCGACCGGCCCGACCGCGACGACCGGACGCCCCTGGGCGTCCGAGGCACTGCACCGCGCCGACCCGCAGCTGGCCGACCTGCTGGCCGCGGAGGCCGAGCGGCGCGCCGAGACGATCCAGCTGCTGGCGGGGGAGAACCTCACCAGCCCCGCGGTCCTGGCGGCCCTCACCGGCCCGCTGATCGACAAGTACGCCGAGGGCTACCCGGGCCGCCGGCACCACACCGGCTGCGCGCTGGCGGACGCCGCCGAGCTGCTGGCGATCGACCGGGCCCGCGAGCTGTTCGCCGCCCCGCACGCCAACGTCCAGCCCCGGTCGGCGACTTCGGCGATGCTGGCGGCGTACGCGGCGCTGCTGCGGCCCGGTGACGGGGTGCTGGCGATGTCGCTGGAGCACGGCGGCCACCTCAGCTGCGGCTCGCGCGCCAACTTCTCCGGGCGCTGGTTCGACTTCACCGGTTACGGCGTGCGCGAGGCCGACGGGCTGATCGACCTCGACCAGGTCCGCGACCTGGCCCGGCAGCACCGCCCCAAGGCCATCGTGGCGGGCTCGATCTCGCACCCCCGGCACCCGGACTGGGCGGCGTTCCGGGAGGTCGCCGACGAGGTGGACGCCTACCTGATCGCCTCCGTCGCGCAGACCACCGGGCTGATCGCGGCCGGGGTGGCGCCCTCCCCGGTGCCGTACGCGGACGTCACCGTGGCGGCCACCCACAAGCTGCTGCGCGGTCCGCGCGGCGGACTGCTGCTGTGCACCGCGGAGCTGGCCGAGCGGATCGACCGGGCGGTCTTCCCGTTCAGCCAGGGCGGCGCGGCGATGAACGAGGTCGCCGGCAAGGCGGTGGCCCTCGCGGAGGCCTCCGCGCCCGCCTACCGGACGTACGCGCAGCGGACGGTGTCCGGGGCCCGGGCGCTCGCCGCGGGGCTCGCGGAGGCCGGCCTGCGCCCGCTGACGGGCGGTACCGACACCCATCTGGTGACCGCCGACGTGAGCCCGCTCGGCGTCACCGGTGCGGAGGCCGAGCGGCGCTGCGCCGCGGCCGGGCTGCTGCTCGGCAAGTGCGCGCTGCCGTACGACCCGGCGCCGGTCGCCGAGGCCTCCGGCATCCGGCTGGGCACGGGCACGGTGACCAGCCAGGGGATGGGGGAGCCGGAACTGGCCGAGATCGCCGGGCTGATCGCCCGGGTGCTCGCCGGGGGCGCGGTCGCCCCGGCCGCGGCGCGGGTCCGGGAGCTGGCGCTGGCCTTCGCCCGCCCGGCCTGACGGGGGGCCTCCGCGGGTATCGGGATCTCCTACCCGGGAGGGCGAACCGCGATGCACGGTCCCGGCGTCCGACTCAATAAGGTGTGTGCCGTGGCGACGCACCTCGAACCCCGGGACGGCAGGGGAGTACCTTCGGTACCTTCCCGTTCGACAGTGATGCAGGAGGCCAGTGGTGCGTGAGTATCTGCTGGTGCTGTTCTGCACGGCCGCCGTCACCTACCTGCTGACCGGCCCGGTCCGGAAGTTCGCCATCGCGGCCGGCGCCATGCCGCCGGTGCGCGCCCGCGACGTGCACCGCGAGCCCACCCCGCGGCTCGGCGGCATCGCGATGTTCGGCGGACTGTGCGCGGGCATCCTGGTCGCCTCGCAGCTCGACAACCTGAGCAAGGTGTTCTCCCAGGGCACCGACATCCGCGCGCTGCTGTCCGGCGCCGGGATCATGTTCCTGCTCGGGGTGCTCGACGACAAGTGGGGCGTGGACGCGCTGGTGAAGCTCGGCGGGCAGATGATCGCCGCCGGTGTGATGGTCTGGCAGGGCGTCACGGTGATCACCCTCCCGGTGCCCGGTGTCGGCCCGGTCGCGGTGAGCCCGACCCAGGGCATGGTCATCTCGGTCGTCCTGGTCGTCGTCATGGTCAACGCGGTGAACTTCATCGACGGCCTGGACGGCCTGGCCGGCGGCATGGTCTGCATCGCCGCGATGGCCTTCTTCCTGTACAGCTACCGGCTCTGGTACGGCTACACGATCTCCGACGCGGCCCCCGCCGTGCTGTTCAGCGTGCTGCTGATCGGCATGTGCCTGGGCTTCCTGGCGCACAACATGCACCCCGCGCGGATCTTCATGGGCGACTCCGGCTCGATGATGCTGGGCCTGATGCTGGCCGTCGCCGCGATCTCCATCACCGGCCGGGTCGACCCGGACCTGATCAGCAACGAGACCGGCTCGCAGACCGCCGCCGTGCACGCCCTGGTGCCGATCTACATCCCGCTGCTGCTGCCGCTGACGGTCATCGCGCTGCCGCTGGCGGACCTGCTGCTCGCGGTGGTCCGCCGGACCTGGGCCGGCCAGTCCCCGTTCGCCGCGGACAAGCGCCACCTGCACCACCGGCTGCTCCAGGTCGGCCACTCGCACAGCCGGGCCGTACTGATCATGTACTTCTGGGCCGCGCTGATCGCCTTCGGCTCGGTGGCCTTCTCGGTGACCAACACCGGCCGCACCGTCGTCCTGGCGCTGGCCGGGCTCTGCCTGGTCGGCCTGGTGGTGTTGCTCATCCCGCGGTTCCGGCCGCGCGCCCCGCGGGCGGTGCAGGCCTTCGTCCCCCCGCGCTACCGCCGGCAGCGGACCGGTCCGATGGCCGAACTGTCGGCGAAGGACAAGCAACTCCTCGGTGAAGCCGGCCGGGACTCCGACCTGGGCTCCACCGCGGCCGGCTCCCACCACAAGGCCACCGGCCGCCACTGACAAGGGAGTTGGTGTCCCGTCAGAGAGCGTTCACTCGAACGGCGGAACCATTGCGCCGTTGGTGTGACAGGTGCCACATATTCATGGTAAAGCTCTCATCAAATAGTTTGTGATACCGTTCACGAGTACCGAGAACACGCCGAAAGACCTGACAGGTGGATGACTTCCGTCCCTGTCGGTCTCCCTCCCCGGGCCCGCCGTTCCGATGGGCGGCCCGCGGCGATGCCTCGGTCCGGTGTCACCCGCCACCCGTTGTGCCCGTCCCCCGCCACATCGACATGCCGCCGGAGCTGCCGACATGCCGTCCAACGACGCCCGGATCCTCCGAGGCGCCGCGATTCCCACTGCGGTCGCCGGGATCATCGCCATGGCGATCTCCTTCGCCGTCGCCGGTGGGAAGGGGCTGCTCGGCGCCCTGTTCGGCGCGCTGCTGGTGATGGCCTTCTTCAGCTTCGGCCAGGTCGCGCTCGACCGGCTGACCCGGTCGAACCCCCAGATCATGATGGCCGCGGCGCTGCTCGTGTACACCACGCAGATCCTGCTGGTCGGCATCGTGCTCGCGGTCTTCAAGGACACCGACCTCTTCAACCGGCAGGCGTTCGCCTTCACCCTGCTCGGCTGCGCCCTGGTCTGGACGGGCTTCCAGGTGCGCGGCGCACTCAAGGCCAAGACCTTCTACGTCGACCCCGACGCCTCCGAAAAGAAGGGCGACAAGCCCTCCGACAAGGGGCGTCAACAGTGACGAGGCCCGACTGTCCTCCCAACGAGGGGGGCGGTGTTTATGCCGCGCTGACGGGCTGCTATCGTCCGTCGCAACAACGGAGTACGGGAAGAGGCCAGGTCTGTCCGAACAGCGGACGGATCGCCCCCCTGATCCGGGCAGTCTTCGATGATCCCGCTGTGGTGCGGCGCACCGGCGCGCGGGGTCGGCGAGAAACCCATCAAGTTCCAGTGCCGCTCCGTGGCCTCAGGCCACGCCGACACACCGAGGTTGCCGTATCCATGCGTCACGACGAAGGAGTCCGTGGTGAGTGCTGAACTCACGTCCCTCGCCTCAGGCAGTTGCCACTTCGGGGACGCTGGCTGCGGCTTCCCGGCCCCGGGTCTGAACGAGTTCCAGTTCAAGCCGATCTTCTCGATCGGCAGCGTCGAGTTCAACAAGCCGATGCTGCTGTCGTTCATCGTCGCGTTCCTGGTGGTCGGCTTCTTCTGGGCCGCCTTCGCCAAGCCGCGACTGGTCCCCGGCAAGCTGCAGCTGGTCGGTGAGATCGGCTACGACTTCGTCAAGCGCTCCATCGTGCTGGAGACGATCGGCAAGAAGGGCGAGAAGTACGTCCCGATGCTCGTCTCGATGTTCTTCTTCATCTGGTTGATGAACATCATGTCGATCATCCCGTTCGCCCAGTTCCCGGTGATGGCGGCGATCGCGTTCCCGGCGGGCCTCGCGGCGATCGTCTGGCTCACCTACATGACGCTGACCTTCAAGAAGCACGGCTTCGTCGGCGGTCTGAAGAACCTCTGCTGGCCCTCGGGCATCCCCGGCTGGGTCATGTTCATCCTGGTGCCGATCGAGTTCTTCTCGAACGTCCTCGTGCGCCCCTTCACGCTCGCGGTCCGAGCCTTCGCGAACATGTTCGCCGGCCACCTGCTGATCGTGATGTTCTCCATCGCCTCCTGGTACCTGCTCAGCCCGACCCTGGGTGCGCTCTACGGCTCGGTCTCCTTCGTGGTGACCATCGCCCTGACCGCCTTCGAGCTGCTGGTCCAGTTCCTGCAGGCCTACATCTTCGTGATGCTGGCCAGCAGCTACATCGCCGGTGCCCTGGAAGAGGCGCACTGAGCCCCGGGGCCGCGGCCCCGCCGAGAACCACCTCCCGGATCGCCCGGTGGCCAATCACCACCGGTTCACCACCCTGCAAAGGACAACGTCAATGAGCATCCTCGCTGAGGGCACTGTCTACGGTTCCGTCGCCTCGCTGGGCTACGGCCTCGCCGCCATCGGCCCCGGCATCGGCGTCGGTCTGATCTTCGGCAACGGTGTCCAGGCCATGGCCCGCCAGCCCGAGGCTGCCGGTCTCATCCGTTCCAACATGTTCATCGGCTTCGCGCTGACCGAGGCGCTCGCCCTCATCGGCATCGTCATGCCGTTCGTCTTCGGCAACAAGTAATCCCGCCGTAGACCCTTTCTGAGGAAGGTCCAGATATGAGCATGGCGATCGTCCAGCTCGCGGCCGAGGAGAAGATGAACCCTCTCCTCCCCGCGTGGCCCGAGATCATCATCGGCCTGCTCTGCTTCTTCATCGTCTTCGGTCTGCTCGGCAAGAAGCTCCTCCCCAGCATCGAGAAGGTGCTGTCGGAGCGCCGGGACGCGATCGAGGGCGGGATGGAGCGCGCCGAGGCCGCCCAGGCGGAGGCCCAGGCCCTGCTTGAGCAGTACCGCGCCGAGCTCGCCGAGGCGCGCCACGAGGCTGCCCGCATCGTCGAGCAGGCTCGCGAGCAGGGTGCCGCCCAGCTCGCCGAGATGCGCGAGGAGGGCCAGCGCCAGCGCGAGGCCATCGTCGCCGCCGGTCACGCCCAGATCGAGGCGGACAAGAAGCAGGCGACTGCCGCCCTGCGTCAGGACGTGGGCTCGCTGGCCACCCAGCTGGCGTCCCGCATCGTGGGTGAGTCCCTCGAGGACCACACCCGCCAGAGCGGCGTCATCGACCGCTTCCTGGACGAGCTGGAGGCCAAGGCCGCCGTTGCTCAGGGTGCGGCCAAGTGATCGGCGCCAGCCGTGAGGCCCTCGCCGCCGGCCGGCAGAACCTGGAGAGCCTGACCGACTCCACCTCGGTGGACGCGGCCAAGCTCGCCGAGGAGCTCACCGCCGTCACGGCCGTGCTGGACCGTGAGGTGTCGCTGCGCCGCGTCCTGACCGACCCCTCCCGGTCGGGCCAGGACAAGGCCCAGCTGGTCACCTCGCTGCTGACCGGCCAGGTCTCCGGCGAGGCGGTGGACCTGGTCTCCGGTCTGGTCCGCTCCCGCTGGTCGGGTTCGCGCGACCTGGTGGACGCGACCGAGGAGCTCGCCGCTTACGCCGAGATCATCGCCGCGGACAAGACCGGCGCCCTGGACGACGTCGAGGACGAGCTCTTCCGCTTCGGCCGGGTGGTGAGCGGCTCGCACGAGCTGCGCGCCGCGCTGACCGAGCCGAAGGCCGGTGCCGTCGCGAAGGCCGCGCTGATCAGGAAGCTGCTCGGCGGCCGCGCCCACGCCGGCACCGTCCGGCTGGTCACCGCCCTCGTCAACGTGCCGCGTGGCCGTAGCCTGGAGCAGGGTCTCGAGTCCTACTCGAAGCTCGCCGCCGCGCGTCGCGGCCGGGTGGTGGCCCTGGTCACCACCGCGGTGCCGCTGTCGGACACCCAGAAGGAGCGCCTGTCCGGTGCTCTGGCCCGGATGTACGGCCGCCAGGTCCACCTGAACATCGACGTCGACCCCGAGGTCGTCGGCGGCGTGCGGGTGCAGATCGGCGACGAGATCATCAACGGCACCGTGTCGAGCCGCCTCGAGGGCGCTCGCCAGTCGCTCGAAGGCTGAGCACCGGAGCAGCACATCCGACCCTCGGTCGGGAAACCGGCTCCCCAAGGAGCCGGCACATCGTACGGCCGGTTCGGAAGACCCGGCCGAGAGTCGAATACTTGCGGCCCTCAATGGCGGGCCGAGGATCGCAAACTAGGAGAGCAGGGAAGCCTGATGGCGGAGCTTACGATCCGTCCGGAGGAGATCCGGGACGCGCTGGCCGACTTTGTCCAGTCGTACCAGCCGGACGCCGCTTCTGTGGAAGAGGTCGGCACGGTCACTGACGCGGCGGACGGCATCGCGCATGTCGAGGGCCTGCCCTCGGTCATGGCGAACGAGCTGCTGAAGTTCGAGGACGGCACGCTCGGCCTCGCGCTGAACCTCGACACCCGCGAGATCGGTGTCGTCGTCCTCGGTGAGTTCGGCGGCATCGAAGAGGGCCAGACCGTGCGCCGCACCGGCGAGGTCCTCTCGGTTCCGGTCGGCGACGGCTACCTCGGCCGCGTCGTGGACCCGCTGGGCAACCCGATCGACGGCCTGGGCGACATCGCCGCCACCGGTCGTCGCGCCCTGGAGCTGCAGGCCCCCGGCGTCATGGCCCGCAAGTCGGTCAAGCAGCCGCTGCAGACCGGCATCAAGGCCATCGACGCGATGACCCCGATCGGCCGCGGCCAGCGCCAGCTGATCATCGGCGACCGCCAGACCGGCAAGACCGCGGTGGCCGTCGACACGATCATCAACCAGCGTGACAACTGGCGCTCGGGCGACCCGGAGAAGCAGGTCCGCTGCATCTACGTCGCCGTGGGCCAGAAGGGCTCCACCATCGCGTCCGTCCGCGGCGCCCTGGAGGAGGCCGGCGCGCTGGAGTACACCACCATCGTGGCCGCTCCCGCCTCCGACCCGGCCGGCTTCAAGTACCTCGCCCCGTACACCGGTTCGGCCATCGGCCAGGAGTGGATGTACGCCGGCAAGCACGTCCTGATCATCTTCGACGACCTGTCGAAGCAGGCCGAGGCCTACCGCTCCGTCTCCCTGCTGCTGCGCCGCCCGCCGGGCCGCGAGGCCTACCCGGGTGACGTCTTCTACCTGCACTCCCGCCTGCTGGAGCGCTGCGCCAAGCTGAACGACGCCCTGGGCGGCGGCTCGATGACCGGTCTGCCGATCATCGAGACCAAGGCCAACGACGTCTCGGCGTACATCCCGACCAACGTCATCTCCATCACCGACGGCCAGATCTTCCTGGAGTCCGACCTGTTCAACGCCGGCATCCGCCCGGCCGTGAACGTCGGCATCTCGGTCTCCCGCGTCGGTGGCTCCGCCCAGATCAAGGCCATGCGCTCGGTCGCCGGCCGCCTGCGTCTGGACCTCGCCCAGTACCGCGAGCTGGAGGCCTTCGCCGCCTTCGGTTCCGACCTGGACGCGGCCTCCAAGGCCCAGCTGGAGCGCGGTGCGCGCATGGTCGAGCTGCTGAAGCAGGGCCAGTACCAGCCGTTCCCGGTCGAGGAGCAGGTCGTCTCCATCTGGGCCGGCACCAACGGCAAGATGGACGACGTCCCGGTCGCGGAGATCCGCCGCTTCGAGCGCGAGTTCCTGGACCACGTCCGCCTGCAGCACAAGGACCTGCTCGCCGGCATCGTCGAGACCGGTCTGCTGGCCGACGGCACCATCGACGCGCTGACCAGCGCGATCGAGGCCTTCAAGCAGGGTTACCAGACCGCTGACGGCAAGCTGCTCTCCGAGCAGGCCTGAGTCCGGTAGCGAGGGAAAGGACGTAACGACCCATGGGAGCACAGCTTCGGGTCTACAAGCGCCGGATCCGCTCTGTCACCGCGACGAAGAAGATCACCAAGGCGATGGAGATGATCTCCGCGTCGCGCATCGTCAAGGCGCAGCGCGCGGTGGCCGCCTCCACTCCGTACGCCGATGAGCTCACCCGGGCGGTGACGGCGGTGGCCACCCGGTCCAACGCCAAGCACCCGCTCACCACCGAGAACCCGAACGCCAAGCGCGCCGCAGTCCTGCTGATCACGGCGGACCGCGGCCTGGCCGGCGGCTACTCGACCAACGCCATCAAGGCCGCCCAGGTGCTCACCGAGCGCCTGAAGGCCGAGGGCAAGGACGTGGTGACGTACATCGTCGGCCGCAAGGGCGTCTCGTACTACACGTTCCGCGGTCTGACGATCGCGGGCTCGTGGACGGGCTTCTCGGACAAGCCGACCTACGGCGACGCGAAGACCGTGGCGGCCGACCTGATCGAGGCCTTCACGGCCGAGACGGGCGGCGTGGAGGAACTCCACCTGGTCTCGACCGAGTTCGTGTCCATGCTGACGCAGAACGCGGTCGAGGCGCGGCTCCTGCCGCTGAAGCTGGACGAGGTCCAGCTCAGCGACCAGACGCCGGCCAAGGCGGAGATCTTCCCGCTGTACGACTTCGAGCCGTCGGCGGAGGGCGTCCTGGACGCGCTGCTGCCGCGGTACGTCGAGAGCCGGATCTACAACGCGATGCTGCAGTCGGCCGCTTCCGAGCACGCCGCTCGTCGGCGTGCGATGAAGAGCGCGACGGACAACGCCGGCGAGCTCATCAAGTCGCTCACGCGGCTTGCCAACTCGGCCCGCCAGGCCGAGATCACCCAGGAAATCAGCGAGATCGTCGGTGGCGCCAACGCGCTGGCCGACGCCAGCCGCGGGAGCGAATGAGTATGACCACCACAGTTGAGCCGACCACGGCGACGGGCCGCGTCGCGCGGGTCATCGGCCCGGTCGTCGACGTGGAGTTCCCCGTCGACGCGATTCCGGAGATGTACAACGCCCTGCACGTCGAGGTGGACAACCCCGACGGCACGGGTCGGAAGACCCTGACCCTCGAGGTCGCCCAGCACCTCGGCGACGGCATGGTCCGCGGCATCTCGATGCAGCCGACCGACGGCCTGGTCCGCGGTTCGCAGGTCACCGACACCGGTGCCGCGATCTCCGTCCCGGTCGGCCAGATCACCAAGGGCAAGGTCTTCAACGCCCTCGGTGACGTGCTGAACGTCGACAAGGACGAGTTCGAGTCGCAGGTCCAGGTCCGCTGGCCGATCCACCGCAAGGCCCCGGAGTTCAAGGACCTCGAGTCCAAGACCGAGATGTTCGAGACCGGCATCAAGGTCATCGACCTCCTCACCCCGTACGTCACCGGTGGCAAGATCGGTCTGTTCGGTGGTGCCGGTGTCGGCAAGACCGTTCTGATCCAGGAGATGATCTACCGCGTCGCCGAGAACTTCGGTGGTGTGTCGGTGTTCGCCGGTGTCGGTGAGCGCACCCGTGAGGGCAACGACCTCATCGACGAGATGGTCGACTCGGGCGTTCTGGACAAGACCGCGCTGGTCTTCGGCCAGATGGACGAGCCGCCGGGCACCCGTCTGCGCGTCGCGCTGTCCGCGCTGACCATGGCGGAGTACTTCCGTGACGTCGAGAAGCAGGACGTGCTCCTCTTCATCGACAACATCTTCCGGTTCACCCAGGCTGGTTCCGAGGTGTCGACCCTGCTCGGCCGCATGCCCTCCGCGGTGGGCTACCAGCCGAACCTGGCCGACGAGATGGGCCTCCTGCAGGAGCGCATCACCTCGACCCGCGGTCACTCGATCACCTCGATGCAGGCGATCTACGTCCCCGCGGACGACCTGACCGACCCGGCGCCGGCCACCACCTTCGCCCACCTGGACGCGACCACCGTTCTGTCGCGTCCGATCTCGGAGAAGGGCATCTACCCGGCCGTCGACCCGCTGGACTCCACGTCCCGCATCCTCGACCCGCGGTACATCGCGCAGACCCACTACGACACGGCCATCCGTATCAAGGGGATCCTGCAGAAGTACAAGGACCTCCAGGACATCATCGCGATCCTCGGTATCGACGAGCTGTCCGAAGAGGACAAGATCACGGTGCACCGCGCCCGTCGCATCGAGCGCTTCCTCTCGCAGAACACCTACGTGGCGAAGCAGTTCACCGGTGTCGAGGGTTCGACCGTGCCGCTGTCGGAGACCATCGAGGCCTTCAACGCGATCGCGGACGGCAAGTACGACTCCATCCCGGAGCAGGCCTTCTTCATGTGCGGTGGCATCGAGGACCTCGAGAAGAACGCCGCCGAGCTGGCGAAGAAGTAATCGCGGCCGGTAGCAGCTGTGCGTGACCGTGAGGGGTGGCCCCCGAGCCTGGGGACCACCCCTCGCGGCGCATCGGCTGTGATTCCGGTCAAATCCGTGCCGCCGGTTTCATGCCGGGGGCGCGGGGCCGTTATTCTTACCGAAACTCCCGAGTAATCGGGCGTTGCATGAGCCTAGGAGCCCACGTTGGCTGAGCTGCACGTCGAGCTGGTCGCAGCCGACCGCAAGGTGTGGTCCGGTGCGGCCACCATCGTCGTCGCCCGTACGGCCTCCGGTGACACCGGCATCATGCCGGGCCACACCCCGGTGCTGAGCGTGCTGGAGACCGGTCCGGTCACCATCCGCACGGTGGACGGCGGCACCGTGATCGCCGCGGTGCACGGCGGCTTCATCTCCTTCGCCGACAACAAGCTGTCTCTGCTCGCGGAGATCGCCGAGCTGGCGGACGAGATCGACGTCGCGCGTGCCGAGCGCGCACTGGAGAAGGCCAAGTCGGACCTGGACGAGCACGCCGAGCGGCGCGCCGAGGTCCGTCTGTTCGCGGCGCGCGGCCTCAAGGCCCACGCCTGAGTGCGCCGGACCCCGGCTTAGCGGGGTCGACCGACGGTCCCGGGGACGCGTGAGCGTGACCCCGGGACTGTCGTCGTAGTTGGTAGGTCAGGGCGGTCGCTTGATACGACCGCTACGGGGAACGCGGGTAGCGAGGAGGTGGGTGAGCATGGTCCTCGCGCTTGTGGTGTGTGCGGCGGTCGTGGCCCTGGGTGTGATCGGGCTGATGGCCTTCGCGGTCAGGCGCCGCCTGATCCAGCGGGTCGGCGGCACCTTCGACTGCAGTTACCGGCTGAAAATGCCCGCCGACGCCTCGACGCAGCCCGACCTCGACGAGAACGGCAAGCCCACCTCCGCCCCGGTCCCCCCGACCGACGGCAAGGGGTGGGTTTTTGGTATCGGCCGGTACAGCGGTGACTCGATCGAGTGGTTCCGGGTCTTCTCGTACGCCCCGCGGCCGCGCAAGCTGCTGCCGCGCCGGGAGATCGAGGTGCTCGGCCGGCGCTACCCGGAGGGCCAGGAGGAGCTGGCGCTGCTCTCCGGCTCGGTGGTGCTGCGCTGCCTGCACAACGGGGCGCCGCTGGAACTGGCGATGAGCGAGGACGCGCTGACCGGCTTCCTGGCCTGGCTGGAGGCGGCTCCGCCCGGGCAGCGAGTGAACGTCGCGTAGCGACGGGACTCGGTGGGGGCACCTCCCGGCCGGAGGCTGGGGGACAACGTCGCGTAGCGGTGTTCCGAGACGGGGTTAACGCCGCCTAACCTGGCGGCTAGTCTGGCCGCATGGTCAATCTGACGCGCATCTACACCCGTACCGGCGATGACGGCACCACCGCGCTCGGCGACATGAGCCGGACCAGCAAGACCGACCCGAGACTGATCGCCTACGCGGACGCCAACGAGGCCAACGCCGCGATCGGCGTGGCCCTGGCCGTCGGCGAGCTCCCGGAGGACATGGCGGCGGTGCTCGTCCGGGTCCAGAACGACCTGTTCGACGTCGGCGCCGACCTGTCCACCCCGGTGGTGGAGGACCCGAAGTACCCGCCGCTGCGGGTGCTGCAGTCCTACATCGACCGGCTGGAGGCGGACTGCGACGAGTACCTGGCGCGGGTGGAGAAGCTGCGCAGCTTCATCCTGCCCGGCGGCACGGTCGGGGCGGCCCAGCTGCACCTGGCCTGCACGGTGGTGCGGCGGGCCGAGCGCTCGACCTGGTCGGCGATCGCGGAGCACGGCGACAGCGTCAACCCGCTGACCGCGAAGTACCTCAACCGGCTGTCGGACCTGCTGTTCATCCTGGCCCGGGTGGCCAACAAGGAGCGCGGCGACGTGCTCTGGGTCCCGGGCGAGAACCGCTAGGGATCCGTCCCCGGACGTCGAAGGGCCCGCCGCCGGGCTCCCCCCGTGGGAGTCCGGCGGCGGGCCTTCCGGTGTCTCAGGGCCGGTCGGTCGGCGGGTGGCCGGGGGCGGTGCCGACGAGGGCCTTCCCGGTGACCACCCGGCCGTTCTCGACCTGCACGCCGGCCGGCGGCTCCTTGGGCCAGAGCGAGTAGCAGGCCGCCACGGCCACGTTGACCACGGACACGATGCCCAGCCTGACGTACCACTGGGTGAAGGTGCCGAAGTGCGCGGAGCCCGCGGAGAGCGGGACGAGCAGGGAGATCAGGCTCAGGGTGATGGCAGCCGACACGACGGTCCGGCCGGCGATCTGCCACTCGTACCTGGTCCGTTCCGGGCCGTACTTGGGCGAGGGCAGCGGCTTGGGGCCGCCGGCGAAGCGGTACAGGAAGTGCCGGTCGGCCCAGCGGACCAGCGAGGGGCCGTAGCCGATCGAGAAGCCCGCGTAGCTCGCGGCCAGGGCGTGCGTCCAGCTCGGGACGGCGCCGCCGCGCAGGTCGAGGACGGTGAGCGCGTACAGGGTGAGGTCCACCACCGGCAGGCCGACCAGCAGCGCGGTGCTGGTGCGGCGCCACCGGAGCAGGTAGCGGGTGGCGAGGCCGAGGCCGAGCAGGATCCAGAAGGAGATCTCGGCCGCGACGATGAGAGTGACGATCACGTTCTGCTCCCGGACGTTTCGGTGGTGCTTCCAGCCTCGTGCGGCGGCGCGCCGGTGTCGTCGTCGCGCGGTGCCGTCCGGTGCTGCACCTTTCGATGTAGCGGGCTCCTCCGTGGACCGGAGCCGGGCGGGTGCCGGGGATGGTGGGATGGGGAGCGTGCCCCTCCCGTTCCCCGCGCTCTCCCCGCGCCGCCAGGACCAGCTGATCGCCCTCTGCGGGCTGCTCGGCGGCGCGGTGCTGATCGTCTTCAAGGCGTACGACCAGGCCGGCCGGGTGCCGCCGTGGGCGGTGGTGCCGCCGCTGCTGGTGATGGCGGGGCTGGAGCTGGTCCGGCGGACCAGGACGGTGCTGGCGGTGTCGGTCGGCGGGCTGGTCTTCGTGGCGAGCGTGTTCCTCGGCAACCTGGCGGCCACGCTGATCATGTACACCGACCTGCTGTACGCGGCGGTGATCTACGGCAGCCCGCGGATGTCCCGGGTGCTGCACCTGACCGGCGGGGCGACCGTGCTGGCGCTGTCCGCCCTGGCGGCGGTCTACGGCGGCACCTCCTTCGCGCTGCTGGTGGTGGTGATCAGCGCGCTGGTCTTCCTGGGCCCGGTGTGGACCGGCGACGTGGTGCGCAAGCACCGTGAGCAGGCGGAGGCCGAGCGGCTGCGCGCGGAACAGACCGCGCTGCTCTCGGAGATGGACCGGCGGGAGGCCATCGGCGCCGAACGGGCCCGGATGGCAAGGGAGTTGCACGACGTGGTGGCCAACCACCTGTCGGCGATCGCGATCCACGCCACCGGCGCCCAGTCGGTGGCCAGACGCCGGAAGCTGCCCGCGGACGATCCGCTGGTGGAGGTGCTGGCGGTGATCCGGGAGAACAGCGTCCAGGGATTGGCCGAAATGCGTCGCATGATCGGACTGCTCCGGGACAGCGGCGGGGGAGAGGTGGACGAGTCCTACGCGGCGCCCGACCTGGCCGCGGTGGACGCCCTGCTGGCCAAGGCCCGGGCGGCCGGCCGGGACGTCGGGCTGGACTTCGAGCTGGAGGAGCGCGGCGAGCGCGGCGAGGTGCCGGTACCGGTCGGGCTGGCCGCCTACCGGATCGTCCAGGAGTCGCTGACCAACGCGCTGAAGCACGCCGGGCCCGGACTGGTCAGCCTGCGGCTGGAGTTCGCGCCCGGGGAACTCCGGATCGCCGTCGACAGTCCGTACCGGGGCGGGCCGGGCCGCGAACTGCCCGGCGCCCGGGCCGGACTGGTGGGCATGGCGGAGCGGGCCGGGCTGCTCGGCGGCAGCTTCGAGGCCGGGCCGAAGGACGGGTACTGGAGCGTGCGCGCGGTGCTGCCGCGCGCCCAGGGGAGCGAGGAACGGGCATGACGATCCGGGTGCTGGTGGCGGAGGACCAGGCGGCGGTACGGGCGGCGCTGGTGATGATCCTGCGCGCCGAGCCGGAGTTCGAGGTGGTCGGGCAGGCCGCCGACGGCGAGGAGGCCGTCCGGCTGGCGCTGGAGCTGCGGCCGGACGTGGTGCTGATGGACGTGCAGATGCCCCGGCTGGACGGCGTCTCGGCGACCCGCGAGGTGGTCGCCGCCGGGGCCGGCCAGGTGCTCGTGCTGACCACCTTCGACCTGGACGAGTACGTCTACGGCGCGCTGCGGGCCGGCGCCTCCGGGTTCCTGCTCAAGGACCTGGAGGCGGACACCCTGATCGAGGGCATCCGCACGGTGGCGCGCGGGGACGGGATGCTGGCGCCGTCGGTGACCAAGCGGCTGATCGGGACCTTCGCCCGCCCCGAGCGGCCGGTCGGACCGGAGGCCCGGGCCGCGGTGGGGGCGCTGACCGGCCGCGAGCGGGAGGTGCTGGCCTGCATCGGGGCCGGGATGTCCAACGGGGAGATCGCGACCCGGCTGGTGATGGCGGAGGCGACCACCAAGACGCACGTCAGTCGCATCCTGGCGAAGCTGCGGCTGCGCAGCCGGGTGCAGGCGGCGATCCTGGCCCAGGACCTCGGGCTGACCATCTGACCGTCCGACCGTCCTGCGATCCGACCGTCCGACCGGCAGTCCGGCCGCTAGTCCGGCCGTCTGACCAGGTCGGTTGCAGATCACACTCCCGATTGCTATTGCACGGGGGATTTGGGCACTAGAGTCCGGCCAGAGTGACGCGGCTCTGCGGGCGGTGACCCCTGCCCTGAGCCGCCTTCAGGGCCCGCCCGCGGGGCGGCGACGGCATCGGGAGACCCAGCCATGAGCAATGCGTCCAGCAAGCAGATCGCCGTGATCGGTGCCGGCCTGATGGGCGCCGGCATCGCCCAGGTGTCCGCGCAGGCCGGGCACCCGGTGGTGCTGCGGGACGTCACCGAGGAGGCGCTGCGGCGCGGCCTCGCGGGCATCCGTGCCTCGTACGAGAAGTTCGTCTCCAAGGGCAAGCTGAGCGCCGAGGACGCCGAGGCCGCGCTGGGCCGGATCACCACCACCACCGACCTGGGCGCCGTCGCCGAGGCCGACATCGTGGTCGAGGCCGTGTTCGAGAAGCTGGAGGTCAAGGAGGGCGTCTTCCGCGAGCTCGACAAGCTCGCCAAGGACGGCGCCGTGCTGGCCTCCAACACCTCCGCCATCCCGATCACCCGGATCGCCGCCGCCACCCAGCGCCCGGAGTCGGTCGTCGGCGTCCACTTCTTCTCGCCGGTCCCGATGATGAAGCTGGTCGAGCTGGTCCGCGGCTACAAGACCAGCGACGAGGCGATGGCCGCCGCCCGCGCCTACGCCGAGGGCGTCGGCAAGGAGGTCGTGGTGGTCAACCGCGACATCGCCGGCTTCGTGACCACCCGCCTGATCACCGCGCTGGTCGTCGAGGCCGCCCGGCTGTACGAGTCGGGCGTGGCCACCGCCGAGGACATCGACACCGCCTGCCGGCTCGGTTTCGGCCACGCGATGGGCCCGCTCCAGACCGCCGACCTGACCGGCGTGGACATCCTGCTGCACGCCGCCCGCAACATCTACACCGAGACCCAGGACGAGAAGTTCGCCGCCCCGGAGATCATGGCCCGCATGGTCACCGCCGGTGACCTGGGACGCAAGAGCGGCCGCGGCTTCTACCCGTACGAAGGCAAGTGAGCCGACGGCGCCGAACGACCGGTGGGCCGTGCGATCGAGCATCGTACGGCCCGCTCCGCCGGGTCGGGTGAGTTTCCTCACGCCCGGTATCGCAGACGGGTGATTTGGGCGGTAATCGAGCGTAGGTATGGGGCCGACCTGCGTATATTCCCTCGGACGGGTGAAGTTGCCTCAGATCTGGCCGGAACCAGCAACCTGCGGAGCCGGTTCACCGTCAGATGAGGGAACCCGGCATTCCGCCCGGGTCCGGACGTGGGGCCGCGGCCCTCCCGGATGCACCCGTCACTCCCGCACCCGGCACGGCCGGGGCGGACCCGCCCCGCACCAGGCCGTCCAGGCGAAGGAGGAGAGCATGCGCATCACCGGCGACCACACGGCGCTGGCCATCGAAGGCCGCCTCGACGTGCGCACCGCCGCCGACGCGCGGGCCCGCCTGCACCAGGCCGTGGACGGCGGCCTCGGCGACCTCGTACTCGACCTCGCCCGGCTGGAGTTCTGGGACGCCACCGGCCTCGGCGTGATCATGGGCACCCACCGGCGGGCCGGCCGGATCGGCCGCCGGCTGGTGCTGCGCTCCGTCCCGGCCCAGCTCCAGCGGCTGCTGGTGGCCACCAAGCTGCACCGCATCCTGACCGTCGACGGAGTCACCGGCGTCGCCGAGGCGCACGGGGTCGTTCTCTAGACCTCTGCTCCGCGCGCCGCGCACCGGACCGAGCGCCTGAGCACCCGCCGCCCCGCCCGCGCAACGTCCCTGGTCAGTGCCACCGGCCGGCCGTCCGCCGCGGCCCCCTCTGCACGGCCGGGGCCGAATGTGCGAGAGTCTGCCCGTCAGAAGACGGCCGCCGGGGCTGCCTCCAGCCCGGCCGCGGCCGCTACCGGGACGTCAGCCGGGCGGCGCGGGGCGCCGCCGGCCGAGCACGATGCGGAGCAGAACGTGGCACAGCCATCCGGGGAGTTCCGGCAGGAGGCCGTCCGCACCCGTGGCGGTGAACTGGTCTCCGGCGGCCTGCTGGTGGGCGTCGGCGCCCCGGACGGCTCCGAGGCCCGGACCTGTCCCGAGGAGTGGCGGCCGCGTCCGCGCCGGATCGAACGCAGCGAGCCCGCCCGCGGCCCGGTCGGCGGCGTCGGCCGCGCGGTCGGCCCGCTGGCGCTCGGCGCCGGGCCCGCCGACCTGCCGATGCTGGACCGCGAGGCCGACATCGCCGAACTGCTCGGCCTGCTCGCCGAGGGCCGCTCGATACGCCTGGTCGGCCAGGCCGGCTCGGGCCGCAGCACGCTGCTGTCGGCCGTCGCCGCGGCCGCCGCCGACCTCGCCCCCGGCGGCGTGGTGCAGCTCTGCGGCCATCGCCGGACCGTCCCCGACCTGCTCCAGGACCTCTTCGCGGCCACCCACCACGCCCCCGGCTACCGCCCCGACCCCGGGCAGCTGGCCGCGCACCTCGCCGAGGTCGGCGCGATCGTGGTGATCGACGCCGCCGAGCCCTCGGGCGCCGAGCTGGAGCAACTGCTCGCCGCCGCCCCCGGCTGCGCCTTCCTGATCTCCGTCGCCCCGGACAGCCCGCCGCTGCCGGCCGGCTCCCGGCTCCAGGACCACCTGGTGGCCGGGCTCTCCCGCTCCGCCTGCCTCGCCCTCACCGCCCGGCTGGCCGGTCGGCCGCTGGACGTCGACGAGAAGGCCTGGGCGGTGGACCTCTGGTTCGAGTCCGAGGGCCTGCCGCTGCGCTTCGTCCAGGCCGCCGCGCTGCTGCGCCAGCGGGACGTCTCGGTGGACGCCCTGGTCGCCGCCGAGGACGACCGGCTGGACGTCTTCGGCGCCGTCGCCGAGCCCCGCCACGACCCGGACCCGGCGATCCGGGAGAACGCGCTGCGCGGCACCGTCCCGCTGCCCTCGGTGGCGGAGACCGCCTCGCCCGCGGTCCGGCTCGCCGAGGGGCTGAGCGAGCCCGCGCAGGCCGTGCTGCGGCTCGCCGTCGCGCTCGGCGGCGAGTGCCCCACCGCGCCGCACCTGCCGGCGCTGATCGACGTCGGGCAGGGCGAGGCCGCCCTCGCCGAACTCGCCGACGCCGGACTGGCGGTGTCCATCGGCGGGCACCACCGGCTGACCGCCGGCGCGCTCGAACTGCTCCTCCCGCACTGGCCCGCCCGCGGCTGCGTCGACGGCGCCGCCCAGCACTTCGCCTGGTGGGTCGGGCACAGCTCGGTGACGCTGGAGCAGATCGCCGCCGAGGCCGAGGTGATGATCGGGGTGCTGCTCGCCGACCGCACCGCCGGGCGCCACGACGCGGTGGTCCGGCTCGCCCGCGCGGCGGCGCCCGCACTGGCGCTGTCGCTGCGCTGGGGCGCCTGGGAGCGGGTGCTCCAGCTCGGTCTGGAGGCGGCCCGCCGCACCGGCTCGGCGGTCGACCAGGCCTGGTTCCACCACGAGGCGGGCGTCCACGCGATCTGCGTCCAGCAGCCGTCCCGGGCCGTCGCCGAACTGGAGACCGCGCTCACCCTGCGGAGCACGGCGGGCGAGCAGCGCGGGGTGGCCGCCGCCGGTCGGATGCTCGACCTGCTGCGCGCCGAGGGCCGGCAGCTGTCGGCCGCCGCGCCCGCCGCGGCGGCGCCCGGCCGCGCGCCGGTGATCCGCAAGATCGCGGCCCGGGTGCCGGCCCGGCTGAAGTCCAGCAGGCGGCGCCGGGCGGCCGTGGTCTCCACCGTGGTGCTCACCCTCGGGGTGCTCGGTACGGCGGTGGCGATGAGCTTCAGCGGACCGGAGGAGGTCAAGGGGAGGGACCCGCACAGCGGCCGGCTGGACGGCGGCGGCACCCAGGACCCGCCGTTCCCGCAGTCCTCCGGCAGCGCCGGGCCGGGAACGGCCGGTGCCGGGCAGGCCGGCCCGACGGCGGGGCAGGGGAGCGGCCCGGAGCCGTCCGCGAGCGGCAGCGCCTCGCACTCGCCGAGCGCCTCGCCGACGAGGAAGCCGAGCTCCTCGCCGGGGGCCGGCGGATCGACGGCACCGCAGCAGCCGCAGCCGCCCGCGCCGGGCCAGCCGCAGCCGCCGGCCCCGCAGCCGGGCCAGCCGCAGCCGCCTCAGCAGACCGGGCAGCCGTCGCAGCCGCCGGTGACGAGCCACAGCCCGACGTCTCCGGCGACCTCGCCGTCGTCACCGACCACGTCCGGGTCGCCGACGACCCCGAGCGGGACGGGCAGTCCGACCACCCCGGGGCCGTCCTGAGCGGTCAGAACAGCTTGAGCTTGTCGTCGTCGATGCCGCGCAGCTCGTCGTAGTCCAGCACCACGCAGCCGATGCCGCGGTCGGTGGCCAGCACGCGGGCCTGCGGCTTGATCTCCTGCGCGGCGAAGACGCCCTTGACCGGGGCCAGCAGTGGGTCCCGGTTGAGGAGTTCGAGGTAGCGGGTGAGCTGCTCGACACCGTCGATCTCGCCGCGGCGCTTGATCTCGACGGCGACCGTGGCGCCGTCGGAGTCGCGGCAGAGGATGTCGACCGGGCCGATCGCGGTGGGGTACTCGCGGCGGATCAGCGACCAGCCGGCACCGAGCACCTCCATCCGGTCCGCGAGCAGCTCCTGGAGGTGTGCCTCCACGCCGTCCTTGATCAGGCCCGGGTCGACCCCGAGCTCGTGGGACGAGTCGTGCAGCACCTCCTCCAGCGTGATGATGAGCTTCTCGCCGGCCTTGTTCTCCACCGTCCAGACCCCGTCGGCCTCCTTGAGGGCGCACGGCGGGGACATCCAGTTGAGCGGCTTGTAGGCGCGGTCGTCGGCGTGGATGCTGACGCTGCCGTCGGCCTTGACCAGGATCAGCCTGGTGGCGGAGGGCAGATGGGCGGAGAGCCGACCGGCATAGTCGACTGAGCAGCGGGCAATTACGAGACGCACGGTCGACCACGCTAGCCCACCGGGGCCAGTTGATGCGATTCCGCGACGGCAGGGTGAAGAAAGCGCGAACCCGGCCACCATGGAGGACCTGTGGTCCCGCTGCCGCCCCGTCGAGGTCTGGCGCCCCCACCCACGAGTCGCTACGTTGTGTGACGGCACGCTCGCGGGATCGCTGTCAACGGGGATGGAGACTTCAGATGAACGATCCGACGGGATCCGGCCAATCTGGTGCACCGCAACATATTTCCGAAGCAATCCGCAGGAATGACCGGACTGCCACGCCGTTGACTGCCACGCTGTTCTGAGCGCGTTCGGTGTCCAGGGCGTCACGTCCCGTGGTGCCACCGCGGTCGCGAAGGCGCCGGAAACCCCTGTCCCTCGGTGTTCCGGACGCCTCACGCGCATTCGCCACCCTCACTGTGAGCTTGACCTACGCACGACCACCCGGGCGCCGCGCGGGTGGACCGCGAGAGGAGAATCCATGTCGCTCGACGTCTCACCGGCTCTGCTGGAGAAGGCCCAGCGGGGCGAGGTCGACGAGCGGGAATTCGTCGACTGCGTCCGCGTCTCGCTGCCGTACGCCTGGGACCTGATCAGCTCGCTGGTCGCCCAGGCGAAGGTCGACGGCACCGACTTCGCCGACAACCAGGTACCACCGCCCAGCGAGCAGGCCCGCGGCCAGCTGCTGCGCGCCCTTGCCAGCGACGCCATCCGGGGCGCCCTCCAGCGCCACTTCGGGGTCCGGCTGGCCTTCCAGAACTGTCACCGGGTGGCGGTGTTCCTGCCGTCGGAGCCCAACGAGGCGCGGTACGACCGCTTCACCTCGGTCCGGGAGCAGCTGCTCAACCAGTCCGAGGAACTGCGGGACTGCTGACCCGGCTGCGGCTCCGGCCGCCCCCGTCCCCCGGTGCGGGGGGAGGGGCGGCGGCCCGGGTCCGCCCCCCGCCCGCTCAGCCCAGCTGCGGCAGCACCTCGGAGCCGAGTCGGGCGATGTTGTGCAGGGTGGCCTCCTGGTCGCCGCTGCCCTCGGCGAGCAGGGCGAAGCGCCGGATGCCGGTGCGCTCGGCGGTGGCCAGCAGCCGGTCGGCGCACTGCCGGGGCGTGCCCACCGCGTGCAGGTCGCAGAGCAGTTCGGTGTACTGGCGCGGGTCGCGCATCCTGCGCTCGCGGCCGTCCACGGTGCGGTGGGCGCCGAGCCCGTACTCGAACCAGCCGGGCATCGCGTTCAGCAGCGTGGACCGGGCCGCCGCGGCGCGGTCGTCGACCTGGGCCACCCCGGCCGCGACGTGCTGGCGGCCGATCCGGCGCAGTTGCTCCTCGCCGCGCCCGGCGGCCAGCCAGGCGGTCCGGTACAGCTCCAGCATCCGCAGCTTGTCGTCGTCCCCGGAGTGCATGCCGAGCAGCATCGGCAGGCCGCGCTCGGCGGCCAGCCGCACCCCGCCCGGCGAGGTGCAGGCGACCACCACGGGCGGGCCGGCCACCGGCAGTCCGGCGGTGGTGAGCTCCTCGCCGAGGCCCTCGTCGTCCCGGCGCTGGCGCGGGAAGCGCACCGGCCCGGACCGCTCGCCGAGGCCGAGCCAGCTGCTCAGGCCCGGCCGCCGCACCGGTTCGGCGGCCCGCGGCACCACCGCGACCTCGGGGAAGGCGAACTGCGGGCCGTCCGCGCCGACCCGGGAGCCGCGCAGCCAGCGCAGCAGCAGGTCCAGCCGCTCCGGGAAGCCCTTCTCGAAGGCGTCCACGCCGCCGCCGAACACGTCCAGGTCGATCCACGGCCCGCCGCGCCCCACCCCGAGCGTGAACCGCCCGCCGGAGGTGAGGTGCAGCAGCGCCGCCTGCTCGCCGAGGCCCACCGGGTGGCGGGTGGAGAGCACGCTGACCGCCGTGCCGACGCCGATCCGGCGGGTGCGGCCGAGCAGCATCGCGGCCAGCGTGGCGGCGTCCGGGCACACCCCGTACGGCACGAAGTGGTGCTCGGCCAGCCAGACGCTGTCCAGGCCCGCGCGTTCGGCCTCGACGGCGGAGCGGACGGTGCGCTCCAGCGCCTCGCCGTGGCTCTGCCCGGGGAACTGCGCGGACAGCTGGAACAGTCCGACCCGCAGCGGGCCGGTGGCCGGGGGCAGCGCGCCCGCCCGCTGGGTCGCGGGCAGCGGCCCGCCCGCCACGGCCGTCACCGGGGGGACGGCGGTAAGCGTCGGACCGGCGGTGGGCGGCCGGACCCCGACGGGCCGACCGCTCTCGGCACGGGCGCTGGTCTTGCTCATCGTTGGGCCTCCTCGGGTGCGCGCAGGGTCTGCGGGCCCCGCCTTCTCCCCTCGTGGGTATCCGATGTCATGTGCCAATGGCACGCGGAACCCCGGATTTCCCCGATGATCGGGTGGATCTCGGCAAAAACCCCGAAGTGCTGGACGGAGCCGTGGTAGTGGCCGTGCGGTAGCCCGGCCGGCCGTAGGCTGGAACGATCCAGAGCCCAGCAGGAGAGGGAGTCCGCCGTGTCGCCGCGCCGCAACCGGATCAAGAGCGCCGCCCCCCGCGAGAGCGCGGAGCCGGCCGCTCCGCTCGGCGGTTCGCTGCGCCGCACCGAGAGCTACCAGGGCGACGACTGGGTGGTCCAGACGGTCGCCGGGACGGCGGGGCGGTTCTACCGCTGCCCGGGCTGCGACCAGGAGATCCCGCCGGGGACGGGCCACGTGGTGGCCTGGCCGTTGCACGGCGCGGGGGTGGACGACCGGCGGCACTGGCACCGGGCCTGCTGGGGAGCGCGGGAGCGCCGGGCCTCCAACCTGCTGCGGGGCCGCGGCGCTCCGCGGTACTGACGGTCCCTCCGCCGGGGCGGCTACGCGTCGCGCTTCCTGAGCACCAGCGCGCCGCCGACCAGCGCCGCCGCCGTCCAGGCGAGGCAGATCAGGAAGCCGGTCCACGGCCCGTACGGCTGGTCGTGCTGCTCGTACACCAGGAGCATCCGCGAGCCCGCGTAGTCGGGGAAGTAGTGGGCCAGGGTCTTGACCTTCGGCACCGCCGAGAGGATCGGCGAGAGCAGGAAGAAGAACGGCACCAGCACGCCGAGCGCGAGCGTCTGGTTGTGCAGCATCGTGGTGACGCCCGCCGAGAACAGGCAGAGCATCGTCAGGTACAGCGCGGCCCCGAACACCGCCCGCAGCACGTTCGGCTCGCCGATGGTGGTGGAGTGCGAGCCGAGCAGCGCCTGGCCGGCGAAGAAGGTGACGAAGGCCGTCACCAGCGAGACCGCGAGGGCCAGTGCGCCGAGCACCGTCGCCTTGCCGGCGAGCAGGGTGGCCCGCTGCGGAACGGCGGCCAGGGTGACCCGGATCATGCCGCTGCTGTACTCGTTGCCGATCGCCAGCACGCCGAAGACGATGATCGCCAGCTCGCCGAGCATGATGCCGGAGAAGGACGTCCCGGTGGCGTCGAACGGGGACTCGTCGTGCCGGCGGAACTCGGTGAAGTTGCTGTTGGTGAGCAGGGACAGCAGCGCGCCGATGCCGACCGTGACGACGAAGGTCAGCGCGAGCGTCCAGACCGTCGAGCGGACGCTGCGGATCTTCGTCCACTCGGAGCGCAGGATCGCCGGGAAGGACGTCATCTCAGTTCTCCTCCTGCCGTGCGGTGCCCGACTGCCGGGCACCGTCCGCCTTCCAGCCGGCGCCCCACCCGGTGGGCGCGCCGGCCGCGTCCCGGCCTGGTCCGTCGCCCGCGTGGTACTCCACCGAGTCGGCCGTCATCTGCATGAACGCCTCCTCCAGCGAGGCCTGTTGCGGGCTGAGCTCGTGCAGCACCACGCCGTTCCGGGCGAACAGTTCGCCGAGCCGCGCGATGTCCCCGTCGACCACCTCGTAGGAGCCGTCCGGGCCCGGCTCGTGCCGCAGGCCGGCCTCGGCCAGCACGTCCAGCAGCCGCTCGGGCTCCGGGCTGCGCAGCCGTACCGCGGAGCGGGAGTTGCGCCGGATGAAGTCCGGCATGGACAGGTCGGCGAGCAGCCGGCCCCGGCCGATGACCACCAGGTGGTCGGCGGTGACGGCCATCTCGCTCATCAGGTGGGAGGAGACGAAGACCGTGCGGCCCTCGGCGGCGAGGCGCTTCATCAGGTTGCGGATCCAGAGGATGCCCTCCGGGTCCAGGCCGTTGACCGGCTCGTCGAACATGACGATCTCCGGGTCGCCGAGCAGGGCGGAGGCGATGCCCAGGCGCTGGCCCATGCCGAGGGAGAAGCCGCGGGCCCGCTTGCGGGCCACCGGGGTGAGGCCGACCAGGGCGAGCACCTCGTCCACCCGGCGCTCGGGGATGCGGTTGCTCTGGGCGAGCCAGAGCAGGTGGTCCCGGGCGGTGCGGCCGGGGTGGACGGCCTTGGCCTCCAGCAGCGCGCCGATGTACTTGAGGGGCTCGCTGAGCTGCCCGTAGCGCTTGCCGTCGATGGTGACCCGGCCGGCGGTCGGGCGGTCGAGGTCGAGGATCATGCGCATGGTGGTGGACTTGCCGGCGCCGTTGGGGCCGAGGAAGCCGGTCACCACGCCCCGGGGTACCTGGAAGCTGAGCCGGTCCACCGCGAGCGTCTTGCCGTAACGTTTTGTCAGGTCGTGCAACTCGATCATTCGCGCTCCCTCAGTTCCTTGCCAGGCTAGGACATGTCCGACAATTGGCGGCGGATCAGCGCGCGGCGAGGTGCGCGCCCCGGCGTCGCGTGCCCGGCGGGAACTGTCGGACGGCCCTTGGGGACAAAGGGGGTATCGCGGCCCGCTGAGTGGGCCCGCCGGGCGTGCCGGAATAGGTTGGACGCATGACCCAGCTCCCCTCCGCAGTGTCGGTCCGCGAGAGCGGTACCGGAACACCACTCGTGCTGCTGCACGCCTTTCCGTTGAACGCCTCGATGTGGTCGTCCCAACTGGACGCGCTGCCCGGCCTGACCGGGGACGAAGCGCGCGTGCTCGCCCCCGACCAGCGGGGGTTCGGCGGTACCGCGCTGGGCGACGACGAGCCCTCGCTGGACCCGGTCGCGGACGACCTCGCGCTGCTGCTGGACGCGGCCGGGATCGAGCGCGCGGTGGTCGGCGGACTCTCCATGGGCGGCTACGTGGCGCTGGCCTTCGCCCGCCGCCACCCCGACCGGCTGTCCGGCCTGCTGCTGGCCAACACCCGGGCCACCGCCGACACCGACGCGGCGCGCGCCAACCGGGAGCGGATCGCCGCCGCCGTCACCGCGCGGGACAGCGTGCGACTGCTGCTGGACGAGCACGTCGCGGCCGGACAGCTCGGACCGGACTCGCAGCACCTGGTGGAGCGGGTGGAGGCGATGGTCGCCGCCGCGCCGCCGGCCGCCGTCGCCTGGGCCCAGCGGGCCATGGCGGCCCGCCCGGACTCCCTGGACGTGCTGGCCGGGCTGCGGGTGCCGGTCGCGATCGTGGCGGGCGCCCAGGACGCCCTGGTGGCGCCGGAGGAGGCCGGGACGATGCTGCGGGCCCGCCCGGACGCCGAGCTGACCGTCCTGCCCGGGGTGGGCCACCTGAGCGCCCTGGAGGCGCCCGAGGCCTTCGACGCCGCCGTGCGCACCCTGCTCGCCCGGGTGGCCGCCGGATGAGCCAGGAGAGCCAGGACGCGGCGGCCTGGGACTTCTCGGCGCTGGAGGTGACCGGCCGGATGCCGTTGACCAACCGGGGCGAGGGGCTGCTCGAACTGACCCTCGAACCCCTCGGCGAGGACTACTGGATGCGCCCGGGGGAGACCTTCATCGTCACCTCGTACGGCGACTACGGGCCCGGGCACCCCTTCGAGGTGCAGTACTGGCCGGACTCGGTGTCGGTCTGGTGCACCTCCTGGTTCGGCACCGTCTCGGACGACGAGGGCAACCAGCTCAGCAGCGGGCACCAGCGGCCGGACGGCGCCTACCCCCGGTAGGGCCCCGTCCTCGGCAGGACGCAGAAGTGCCCGAGGTGATGACGGGGCGACAGCCGACAGGCCCTCACCCGGGTGGGTGAGGGCCTGTGGTGCCACCCGGTCCTGACCGGGTCAGCGCGACTGCTGGGCGGGCACGCCCATGGTGTCGTCGTTCGGCAGCGAGGCGGCGGCGACGGCCGCGCCGGTCAGCGTCGCCAGCATCTCGCGGACGTTGGTCAGCTGGGCGTTGATGCTGTCGCGGCGGTTGGTGAGCGCCGCCAGCTCGCGCTCGGACTCGCTGCGGATGCGGTCCGCCTTGGCGTTGGCGTCGGCCACGATGTCCTCGGACTGGCGCTGGGCCGTCTCGACGGTCTGACGGGCGCGGCGCTCGGCGTCGGTGCGCAGCTTCTCGGCCTCCAGGCGCAGCTGCTCGGCCCGGTGCTCGATCTCGGCCAGACGCTTCTCGGCCTTGGCCTGACGGGCGGCCAGGTCGCGCTCGGACTGCTCGCGGCGCTTGGCCAGGTTGGTCTCGAACTCCAGCGCGGCCTGGGCGGCCTTGGTGCGGGTGTCCTCGAAGAGGGCGTCCGCCTCCTCGCGCTTGTTCTGGGCGTCCTTGTTGGCCTCGGCGCGCAGCTGGGCGGCGTCGCTCTTGGCCTTGTCGACGATCCGCAGCCCCTCGTCCTCCGCCTTGGCCTTGCGGTCCTTGGCGTAGTTCTCGGCCTCGGTGCGGACCTGCTGGGCGGCGGCCTCGGCGAGCTCGCGGTGCTGCTCGGCGGCGCGGTGCGCCTCGTCGCGCAGGTCCTTGGCCTCCTCCTCGGCGAGCCGCAGGATCTTCTCGACCCGGGCGCCGAGACCGGCGTAGGAGGGCTCGGCCTCGACGACCGCCGCCTGAGCGGTCTGGGTCTCCAGGTGGAGTTCCTCGATGCGCTTCTCCAGCGCGCTGATCCGGGTCAGGGCACTGTCACGGTCGGCCACCAGCTTGGTGATCCGCTCGTCGACCTGGGCGCGCTCGTACCCACGGCGCACCAGGTCGAAGCCGTGAGGGGAGTGACTGTCGCTCATGGGGTTCTGGGCTTCCTGTCGTCAAACCGCTGAGGTGGTTGAGGGAATCCTGACACGGTACCGGAGTGTCGACGGCTGTACGCCGTTCTCTCACGGACAATGACCGCCAATGTCCGCTCAATCGGGTGGTGAGCTCTTGGAGCGATTGCCACCCGACCGGGGGGAGCCAACTCCGGCACCGGCCTTGGCACCCCCGTCCTTCTTGGTGTTGCTTCCCCCGTTGGCCTGGGCGACCGGTGACGGTGCCTCGAACGCCTCCAGGGCGGACAGCACGTCCTGCACCCTGGAGATCTCGGTGTTGATGTCCTTGCGGCGGCGCACCAGTTCGTCCAGCTCGCGCCGGCCCTCGTCGGTGACCCGCTTCGCCTCGGCCTTCGCCTCGGCGAGCAGCCGCTCGGCCTCCGCCTTCGCCAGCTCGAGCTGCTCGTCCGCGGCCTCGTCGGCGTCCCGCAGCCGCTTCTCCGCCTCGGCGGCGGCGGCGTCCAGCCGCTCCTCGGCCTCGGCCTCGGACGACCGCAGCTTGGCCTCGGCCTTGACGATGAGCGCCTCGGCGCGGCTGGTGGAGTCGGCGAGCTTGGTCTCCGCCTCCTTCAGCAGGCCCTCGGCCTTGCGGACGGCGGAGATCCGGACCTTGCTCGCCTCCGCGGACGCCTCCGACGTCAGCTCGGCCGCGCGGTCCTCGGCCGCGGCGACCAGGGCCGCCGCGCGGTCCTCGGCCTCGGCGACGGTGGCCACCGCCTGCTCCTCGGCCTCGGTCAGCTGCTCCTGGGCGGCCGTCACCAGCGCGTCCACCCGCTCGCCGGCCGACTTCATGGCCGCCGCGTTCTCCTTGCGGGCGCGCTCGTGCAGGGCCTCGACCTCGGCGTCGGTGCGCTCGCGCAGCTCCTCGGCGCGCTCGCGGATCGCGGTCGCGTCCCGGCGGGCCTCGGCGAGCAGGGCGTCCGCGTCGGAGCGGCCCTTCTCGACCTCGGCCTGACCGGCCGCCTCGCCGGCGGCGACCAGCCGGTCGGCCTCCTTGCGGGCTGCGGCGACCATCGCGTCCGCCTGTTCCTCGGCGGCGGCGGTGGTCGCCAGCGCGGTGGTCTGGGCGTCCTCGCCGAGCGCCTCGGCGTCCGCGAAGGCCTTCTCCAGAACGGACTTGGCCTGCTCGCGGGTGGCCTTGTCGAACTGCTCGGCGGCCTCCCGGGTCTCCGCGTCGTAGGCGTCGGCGCGCGCGCGGGTGGCGGAGTCGTAATCGTCGGCCAGGGTGCGGGTGGCGAGGGCGTACTCCTCGGCCTCGGCCCGCAGGCCGGCCGACAGCTCCTCGGCGTCGGCGATGCTGCGGGCGCCCTGGGCCTCGGCCTCGGCGACCGTACGGGCGGCCTGCGCCTCGGCGTCGGCGCGCAGCTGCTCGGCGGCCTCCTGGGCGGCGCGCAGCTCGGCCTCGGCGTCCGCGCGGAGCTGCTCGTCGTAGGCCAGGGCCTCGGCGCGCCGGCGGCCGAGCTCGTTCTCGACGGCCTCCCGCTCGGCGGCCAGCTCCAGCTCGGTCTGCTCGCGCAGGGCGGTGGTCTCGGCCTCGGTGCGGGCGCGCAGGTCGGCGGTCTCGCGCTCGACGAGCTCGCGCTGCTCGGCGGTCTCGCGCTCGGCCAGGGCGCGCAGCTCGGCGACGTACGCGTCGGCGGCCTCGCGCTGCTCGGTGGTCTCGCGCTCGGCGAGGACGCGCAGCTCGGTGGCGTGCTGCTCGGCGGCCTCGCGGACCTCGGCGGCCTCCTGCTCGGCGGCGGACCTGAGCGCGGCGATCTGCTCGGCGGCGGCCTCGTGCATGCCGGCCACCGACTGGCGGACCTCGGCGGCCTCCTCCTCGGCGGCCGCCACCAGCTCGGCGCCCTCGGCCTTGGCGGCGGCGACCAGCTCGGCGCGGTCGGCCTTGGCCTGCTCCAGTTCGGCGGCGGCCTCGGCGCGGATGCCGTCGGCGGTGGCGCGGGCCTCGGACAGCTCGCGGCCGGCCTCGGCCCGGACGGTCCCGGCCTGCTCGTTGGCCAGGGCCAGTTCGGCGGCGGCCTTCTCGCGGGTGGCCTTGGCGTCCTTGGCGGCCTCGGCGCGGCGCTGCTCGGCGGTCGCCTCGGCGCGCTCCAGGACCTCGTCGGCGGCGGTGCGCTGCTCGGCGGCGTAGGCGTCGGCCTGCTCGCGGACGTCGGTGGCGTAGGCGTCGGCGGCCTCGCGGACCTCGGCGCTGTGCCGGGCGGCCGCCTCGCGGACCTCGGCGGTCTCGGCCGCGATGCGCTCGGTGAGGTCGGTGGCGTGCTGTTCGGCCTCGGTGCGGACGCGGTCGGCGTAGGCCTCGGCGGCCTCGCGCTGCTGGGTGGTCTCGCGCTGGGCGACGGCCCGCAGCTCCCCGGCGGCCTGCTCGGCCTCGGCCCGGGTCTCCGCGGCGTAGGTGTCGGCGGTGGTGCGCTGCTCGGCGGCGTAGGCGTCGACGGCCTCGCGGACCTGGACGTCGTAGGCGTCGGCGGCCTGGCGGACCTCGGCGTCGTACCGGGCGGCGGCCTCGCGGACCTCGGCGGTCTCGGCCGCGGTGCGCTCGGTGAGGTCGGTGGCGTGCTGTTCGGCCTCGGTGCGGACGCGGTCGGCGTAGGCCTCGGCGGCCTCGCGCTGCTGGGTGGTCTCGCGCT